>NZ_JBIBGK010000021.1:0-121122 GCF_042956445.1 Streptomyces sp. NPDC008238
GGTACTGGGGACTGCGACTGTTCCTGATCTGCACCCCGGCCGGAATGCCCATCACCTGGGCCCTGGCCAGCCCGAAAATCGACGAACGCGAGGTCTTGGCCGCGATGCTCGACCGCGAGCCGCATCTGGCCACCGACCGGCCGGGACTGCTGCTGATCGCGGACAAAGGCTTCGCGTCCAAGGAGTTCGAAGCCGACCTGGCAACGCGCGGCGTCACGCTCCTGAGGCCATCGTTCAAACGGGAGAAGACCCGACCGGGCGAACCGCTGCTGAAGTCGGTCCGCCAGCTCATCGAGTCAGTCAACGACACCCTCAAGGGACAGCTCGGCCTGGAACAGCACGGCGGCCGCACCTTCGAGGGCGTGGCAGTCCGCGTCGCCCAACGAATCCTGGCGATGGCAGCAGCCATCTGGCACAACCACCACACCAACGCACCCACCACCAGGTCACTGATCGCCTTCGACCACTGACCACATCGGAACTACTCGTCTAGACACCGTGCCGCTCGTCGTCCAGTCGCCGATCGGGCGGGAGGACGGCTTCACGGGCGTCGTGGACCTGCTGCGCATGCGCGCCCTGGTGTGGGCCGACGGCCACGGCACCTACGCCGAGGGTCCCGTGCCCGACGCCCTGCGCGAGGACGCGCTGCGCCGCCGCCGTGCGCTGGAGGAGGCGGTGGCGGAACTGCACTCGGCCGCGCTCGAGGAGTTCTGCGAACGGTCGGCGCTGTCGGAGGCGACCCTGCGCTCCGCGCTGCGCGACCTGACGCTGTCGGGCGACGGCGTCGTGGTGCTGTGCGGCTCGGCGTACCGCAACCGCGGCATCGAGCCGCTGCTGGAGGCCGTCGTGGACTACCTGCCGTCACCGCTGGACGTCCCGGCGGTACGGGAGGCGGCCGACCCGGCGGCGCCGTTCGCCGCGCTGGTGTTCAAGGTGACCGTGACCGCCTCCGGGCGGCTCACCTACCTGCGGGTGTACGAGGGGACGATCAGGAAGGGGGACACGGTGCTCGACGCGCGCGCCGGACGCACCGAGCGGATCGGCCGGATCCTGCGGGTCCGCGCGGACCGGCACGCCGACGTCGACGCCGCGGTCGCCGGGGACATCGTCGCGGTCGTCGGGGTGAGGTCGGCGGCAGCGGGCGCGACCCTGTGCGCCCCGGAGGCGCCCCTGGTCCTCGAACCGCCGTCGGTGGCCGAGCCCGTCGTCTTCGCCGCGGTCGAGGCCGCCCGCACCATCGACACCGACCGGCTGGCGGTGGCGCTGGCCCGGGTGGCCGAGGAGGATCCCTCGCTGGCCGTGCGGACCGACCCCGAGACCGGTCAGACGGTCCTGTCCGGCATGGGCGAACTGCACCTGGAGGTGGCGGTGGAGAGGATCCGCCGGGAGCGGGGGCTGGACGTCCGCGTCGGGCGGCCGCGGGTCGCCTACCGGGAGACGCTCGTGCGCGGTGTGCGGGGCCTGGTCCACCGGCACGTCAAGCAGGAGGGCGGCGCGGGCCAGTTCGCGCACGTCGTCCTGGACGTCGAGCCGTACGAGGAGGCCGCGTTCGCGTTCGCCTCGACGGTCGTCGGCGGGCGGGTGCCGAAGGAGTTCGTGCGCGCGGTCGAGGCCGGCTGCCGGGACGCCCTCGCCGAGGGCCCCCTCGGCGGCCACCCCGTCACGGGTGTGCGGGTCACGCTCACCGACGGCGCCACGCACTCCCGCGACTCCTCCGAGACGGCCTTCCGCACCGCGGGCCGCCTCGGCCTGCGGGAGGCCCTGCGCGGCGGCGTGATGGCCCTGCTGGAACCGGTCGTCGAGCTCACGGTCACCGTCCCCGACGACGCCGTGGGCACCGTCCTCGGCGACCTCGCCGCCCGTCGCGGCCGCGTCACCGGCTCCACGGCGCGCTCGGGCACGGCGGTCGTCACGGCGACGGTGCCGCTGGCCGAACTGTTCGGCTACGCGACCCGGTTGCGCGGCCGCACGCAGGGGCGGGGCACGTTCACCACCCGCCCCGCGGGGTACGCCCCGGCACCGGCGGGCACGGCGACCCGCTGAACGGCGCGCCCGGCCCCGCTCCCCGCACGTGCTGCGGGGAGCGGGGCCGGACCCCGTCGGGCGGCTCAGCCCCCCGCCATGAGGGCCTCGTTGACGGCCGCCACGCGCTCGTACAGCGGACCCTCCCGCACGATGTCGTCCCCGAGGCCCTGCCGGTGCGGCGCCACGTCGACGACGGTGACGAGGGTGTCGCCGAAGCCGATCACCGCCCACCAGTCCTGTCCGGCCAAGCGCACCCGCCATGTCGCCTTCACCCACTTCCCGGTGTCGGTCCGCACCTCCGCCGAGACCGGTTCCCAGGACGCGGGGGCGAAGGCGAGGAGCGCCTCGACCGGTGCTCCCCGGCGCTCGAGGCGCTCCGTCACGTGGGGCCCGCGCGCGGTGAGCCGTGCGGGTTCGCGCAGGACGTGCCGCACCCGTGCGAACAGCGCCGCGGGGCCGGTGGCCACATGGAAGCGGGCGGTGTCGAAACGTGGGGCCAAGGGGTGGGGTCCTCACCGGGAACGCCCCGATCCCCGGCCGGGGACGGGCATCGTGACCAGGAAGGATACCGGCACGACCGCCGCCACCGGGCCCGGCCGGGGTGAGCCCCGCCGGATCGGGCGGAGGAGGCGGGGGCCGTATGCGGAGTGCGCCGCCGCTGCGGCAGGATGTGTCAGATCGCGCCAGGACAACGCCTGTTCGGCGCGACTCCAGAACGTCCCCCGAACGTCCCCCGAACGATGAGGCGACCAGTGACGACACAGCATCCCCCGCGCCCCGTGGGTGAATCCGTACGCACGTGGGGAGGCGACCGGTGAACCGCGCCCTCACGCTGCACGACCTGATCGTCGCCGGTGCGGCGATCGCCGCCGGCGCCCTGGCGGGGCTGCTGCTGCGGCTGGCCCTGAAGTGGCTGGGCGAGCGGGCCAGGAGCACCCGGTGGGGCGGCGACGACATCGTCGTCGCCGCGCTGCGCACCGTCGTGCCGTGGGCCGCGCTGGCGGCCGGTGCCTGGGTGGGGGCCGCGGCGCTGCCGCTGACCCGCGTCGTGGACCGGACGGTCAACCAGGTACTCGTCGCAGTGCTGATCCTGGCGGCCACGATAGCCGCGGGCCGCATGGTCGCCGAGACGGTGCGGTCGCTGGCGCTGTCCCGGTCCGGGGTCGCCGCCTCCGCGACGATCTTCGTCAACATCAGCCGTGTCGCCGTGATGGCGGTGGGCTTCCTGGTCCTGTTGCAGACCCTGGGCATCTCCGTGACGCCCCTGATCACCGCCCTCGGCGTCGGCGGTCTCGCCGTCGCCCTGGCCCTGCAGGACACGCTGGCCAACCTCTTCGCGGGCGTGCACATCCTGGCGTCCAAGACCGTGCAGCCCGGCGACTACATACGCCTCAGCAGCGGTGAGGAGGGCTACGTCGTCGACATCAACTGGCGCAACACCGTGGTCCGCCAGCTGTCGGACAACCTGGTGATCATCCCCAACGCCAAGCTCGCGAGCGCGATCGCCACCAACTTCCACCAGCCCGAGCAGCAGATGTCGCTGATCGTCCAGGCGGGCGTCGGCTACGGCAACGACCTCGAGCACGTGGAGCGGGTGACCATAGAGGTCGCGGGGGAGGTCATGGCGCACGTCGAGGGCGGCATCCCCGAGCACGACTCGGTCGTCCGCTTCCACACCTTCGGCGAGTCGCGGATCGACTTCTCGGTGATCCTGCGGACCTCGGAGTACGGGGAGCAGTACCGGATCAAGCACGAGTTCATCAAGCGCCTGCACCGCCGCTACCAGGAGGAGGGCATCGAGATCGCCTTCCCGACGCGGAACGTGGTGCTGCGTCAGGAGCAGCCCGACGCGATAACGCTGCCGCACCAGCGCACGGTCCCCGCGCCGGACCGCACCCCCGGCACCTGACGGCCGGCCCGCCGGGCACGCGCCGAGGGGTGCGTGCCCGGCGGGGGGCGCCGAAGGTGACGGAGGAGGCACGGACGGTGCGCGAAAGTATCAATCCGTGGCAAATTACTCCAAAGGTGGACATGCTGGACCCGGCTCGCTACGGTCGGGGGTGGGCGCGATCCGCCCCTCGAGCCGGTGCCCCGCCGCTCCCCAAGGCCGCACCTCACGCATGGATTTGGGCCTGACCAGGGACGAGGCACCCACCCCGTACGCATCCGAGAGGACGAACAGCCATGCGCGCACAGCGATTCCTCGCACTGCTCGCAGGCCCGGTAGCCGTAGGAGCCCTGGCGGTCCTGCCGGCGGCGCCCGCACAGGCCGCGACCGCCGGCCACGTCACGGCGGGCACGGTCCAGGCCCAGGCCGCGGGCGCCCTCGCCCCGCAGGTGAGCAACCGGTACTGGCGCGGTTTCCGCGACGGACGCGACGACGGACGCCGCGACGCCCGCTCCCGCCCACGCTGCCGCAACCAGTGGGACTCCTTCCGCCCCCGGAGCTGGAACTCCGAATACCGCCGCGGCTACCGCGACGGCTACCGCTCCGGCTGGAACTCCTACTGCTGAGCCGGCCCCGCACACCGCCCCGATCCCCACGGACCGACAATGGTGCCCTGAGTGAGGTCGGTCCGGGTGCAGGGGAGCAGCCGAAGTGAACACCGGGGACGAAGACCGGGTCTTCACCGGTCACTGGGTCTTCGAGGCCAATCTGCGGCCGCTGTGCGAGGCGGTGTCGTACTTCACGGGATACGCGTTCGACGACTGGGACTGGCAGGCCGTCGAGGGAGCCCTCCCGGCGACCGACGCCGGACACCGAGACGGCTGGTACGCGTACCCGCTTTCCGGCCGCGTCCCGTTGGCCCTGCTCGTCGCGCGCGACCCCGGTTCCTCCGTGGTCTTCGTCCGGTTCGCGGGACGACCCGGCGCGGGGGAGGAGGCCCGGATCGAGGCGGCGCTCCACGTCTTCTCGACCTGGACCGTGCGGTGACGGACCGCGGCGGTCACTCGCAGACGCGCTTGGGGCCGTCCGCTCCCACCCGCGCGCGGAAGCGGACCTCGTGGCCCTTGGCGTCGGTGAAGACCGCCGCCGTCGGCGACAGCAGCGTCATCGTGCCCCGCTGCGTGGGATTGTCCCAGCCCGGCGGTGGGTTGAAGGCGTCGCCGGTGAGCGGGGTCTCGGCCTCGAAGTACGTGGACCCGATCAGGGCCTCGTCGATGCCGCAGTGGGTGTAGAGCTCGTAGGGGATGGTGGTCGGGGCCGGCGCGGTGGGGAACACCACGCGGGGAGGCTCGGGGTCGTTCCGGTCGGCGCAGCCGGTGAGGGCGGCAGCGACGGCGGCGACGGTGGCCGCGAGGGCGGTGGCGCGTGCGGAGTGCCTGCTGCTCATGGCCGTTGGACGTGCCCGCCGCGGGCCGGGTTCCGTCCGCGGCCCCCTCAGGCGGCCGCGGGCCGTACGCCGGTGCGCCGCCCGCGCGGTACGCAGGTCGCGGCGACCAGGAGCGCGCAGACCAGGCCCGTCACCAGGACCGGGGCGGGGGCGAACGTGGCGGCGAGGAGCGCCGCGACGGCGAGCGCGTGCACCGCGTCGGGCGCGGTGGAGTGCCCGGCGGCGCCGCGGTGCAGCAGCCATACGGACAGCACGAACCCGGCGACGGGCACCGTGTACGCGGCCGCCGCGCCGTAGGCGGTCAGGTGGCCGTGCCCGGTGGACCGGGCGACGTTGACGGCGAGTCCGGCGCCCACCGCCGCGGCGCAGGCGAAGACCGCGTAGTGGCCGTAGCCCCACAGCGTGGCCGTGGCGAAGCCGCCCAGGCGGCGGGAGGCGTTCTGGGCGAAGTACAGCCACCACAGCGCGCAGACCGTGAGGGTGCCGCCCACCACCAGCGTGGCGATGCCGCCGAAGGTCGCGTCGGTGTCGAGGGCGGCGCGCACGGCCCCGGCGGCGGCCGTGATGGACTCGCCCAGCACGATGAGCGTGAACAGGCCGAAGCGCTCGGCTATGTGACGCGGGTGCCAGGTCGTGTTGGCCGCCCGCTCGGCCCACACGGGGATCGCGAGCTCCGCCAGGGCGAGCACGACGTGCGACGTCAGACGGAAGGACCCGGGCACCACGAGGTGCGCCAGCCAGCCCGTCTGCACCACCAGGATGCCCGCCGCGTACCGCAGGCAGCTCCTGCGCCGCTCGGGGTCCGAACCGGCGGCCCGCAGCCACTGGCTCACCATGGCGAGCCGCATGAGGACGTAACCCCAGGTGATGACGGTGTAGTCGCCGTGCTGCAGGGCGGCCGACGTGCCCGCCGACATGACGAGGGCGCCGGTGATCTGCACGACGGTGAGCAGCCGGTACGGGATGTCGTCGGTGTCGTAGGCGGAGGCGAACCACGTGAAGTTCATCCACGCCCACCAGATCGCGAAGAACACCAGCGCGTAGCCGAGGACGCCGCTGCCGACGTGCCCCGCGGCCAGTTCCTCCTCGAACGCGGCGGACGTCTGGGCGACGGCCACGACGAAGCAGAGGTCGAAGAAGAGCTCCAGCGTGGTGGCGGTGCGGTGCTTCTCGTCGGCGACGCGGGCGACCATCCGCCGCCGCCACGCCGTGGCGGCGGTCTGCGGCGCGCTCACCCCGCTCCCGTCCCCGCGGCGTACCCCGTGCCGCACCGGACGGGAACCCCTTCCTCGCTCACGTCACGTTCCTCGCATTCCCGGCGACAAGGCTCTGCTTCCCCCACTGAGACCGGACGTCCCACGCGCGTGTGACACACCCCGGGGAACCCGGCGCCGCCGGGCGCGCCGTCCTGTCCCGCGGTGCCGGGCTTGTCACACTTCGCGGGTGGCGCCGGTCGGTAACGGTGGATGCCCGCACGTCCTCGGGCGGCCCCCTCCGGTTTCCCGGGGGCCGTCCTCCGTCCAGCACAGCCCGAAAGGTTTCCCATGGCAGGCCACCGCGACCCCGGCCCCCTCGGCGACGACCCCCTGCCGCGGTCCTCCACCGCCGGGGAGCCGGTTCCCGTCACCCGCGGCGTCCACGCGAACGTCGACGAGTACGGGGTGCTCGTCGGCTACAGCGGCTCCGCCACCAGCAGGCGGGCGCTGTCCTACGCCGCCGGGATGGCCCGGCGCACCGGTGCGGCGCTCCTCATCGTCCACGTCGCGCGGGAGAACCCCGTCGCGTCGCTGCTCGGCTACTACGACGTGGCCGGCGGGTGCGGGACGCACGGCGACGGCAGGCGCGCGCTCCTGCGGCAACTCGCGCGTGAGGACCACCTGTCGGGGCTGCCCTGGACGCTCATCCACCGCAGGGGCGCCGTCGCGGACGAACTGGAGAAGGCCGGCCGCACCTACCGGGCGAACGCCATCATCGTGGGGAGCGGGCGCGCGGCCGGCCTCCGGCTCTTCCGCTCGATCTCCGACCGCCTGGCGCGCGGCGCCCAGCGCCCGGTGATCGTCGTCCCCTGACGGCGGCCGCCGGGGCCCCTGCGCGGACCGCCCGGCGGGGGAGCGCACCCGACGGCGGAGGGCCGGCCTTCCGTCGGGAAGGCCGGCCCCGGTCCGGCGTGAGCCGGTCAGCGCGTCGGTGTGCGGTCCGCGGTCAGCGGGAACTGATCAGCAGGCCGGGCACGACCGTTCGGCCGGTGCGGAACTCGGTGTACGCCCACTGCTCGACGTCGGGCTGCGGGCCCACGGGGTCCAGCGTCACCGGGGAGTACCCGCCCCGCTCCGCCTGGGACGGTGTGGTCAAGGTGGCGTTGTGCCGGTCGCCCTTCTCGGGGACGACGGTCACCCCGAGCCGGTAGGGAACCTGGGCCGAGGTCGCCGTCCGGGCATGCACGTAGGCGGTGTAGACGCCGGGTTCGGGGAAGAACCGGGCGCTGCGCTCGCTGCTGTGCCAGGACGCCCAGCTCCGGTCGACGAGTTCGCCGTCCTTGTAGAGGTAGAGGTCCAGGTTCGTGTCCGGGTCGTCGGAGGCGGTCTGCACGATCAGTCCGGCCGAGCCGCGCGGCACGACGATCTTCGTGCCTTGGGTGCCCACCCCGCCGGGGGAGAACACGCCGCCGCTGACGGAGGTCGTGAGCTGCTTGTCCGTCCAGGTCACGGGGGTGTACCCGGTGGTGCGGCCGGTCAGCGGGCCGGTGAAGCCGGGCTCCAGGTATCCCTGGCCCTGGCCGCCGGTGCGGCCGAACTCGATGCCCGTGTCGTCGTACGGCCGCGGCGTGAAGCCCCACGGCCGGCCGGCGACCGTCAGGCGCACGCGGTGCTTGGCGCTGCTGAAGACGAGCGAGCCGGTGGTGTAGCGGTCCCAGGTCGCGGTGCCGCGCTCCAGGGTGATGGTCACCGTGGCGGTGGCTCCCGGCTTCACCGAGATCGTCCGGGGGCTGACCGTCACCTTCATCCCGGCGAGCCCGTCGACGTGCGCCGTGTACGTCTCGGTCCGCGTGCCGACGTTGGTCAGCCGTCGCGTGAGCCGTACCGGCTTCGTCCCGTCGTACTCGCGCAGCGCGATCGACGGCAGGTTGATCTCCTTGCCGTCGGGGGTCGCCGCGGCCGCGAAGGCGGTCAGTTCGGCCGCCGAGGGCTCGACCACCAGGCCGGGGTCGTCGGCCGACGAGGTCCGCGGCAGGCCGGAGCCCTGGCGGAGCGGGCTGGTCGTGCCCCGGGTGTCGGTGGCGGTGGTGCGCAGTGCCGAGGCGGTCGCGCCGGGCGACCACTTCGGGTGCCGGGTGCGCAGCAGCGCGGCCATGCCGGCCACGTGCGGGGCCGCCATCGAGGTGCCGGAGTAGGCGTCGAAGAGGCGCCCGCCGGCCATCGGCGACACCGCCGCGACCACGTCGATGCCGTCAGCGACGAGGTCGGGCTTCTGGAGCCCGGTGTGCTGCTGGTCGGGGCCGTAGGACGAGAGGCTCGCCACGCTCGGCAGTCCCACGACGCTGCTGCCGTCCCCGCCCTCGGCCAGCGAAGCGGTCCCGTCGGTACGGTGCGCCCACAGGTAGTTGAAGAGCTTGCCCGCCTGCTCGGCGCTCCACAGGTAGACGGTCGGGAAGTCGTAGATCACGTTGAGGCGGGTGTTGCCGGTCGACTGGAACAGCACCACGCCGACACCGCCGGCGGCCTTGACCGTCGCCACCGCGTCGACGGAGTCGATGAAGTCGCAGGCCACGATCTTGCCCTTGACCTTGGCGGGGTCGAGGCTTCCGGACCAGCAGTACTGCGCGCCGTCGTCAAGCGAACCGGCCTGGTCGGCGAAGACGATCGGCGTGCTGCGACGGGACGGCAGTCGGTCCATGGAGGTGCCGACGATGCGGGTGCCGTCGCCGAGCCGTACGGTCGCCTCGTGGGACCGCTCCACCGTCGCACCGACCGTGGTGACCCAGGGCTCGGCGTTGCTGATCATTCCGGACATGCCGTCGTTGCCGGCGGACGCCGCGACGAAGACCCCGGCGAGGTACGCGTTCAGGAAGGCGTTCCCGATCGGGCTGTTCGGCTGGTAGTCCCCCATCGAGTTGCCGATCGAGTAGTTGATCACCTGGACGCCGTCGGCCACGGCCGCGTCGATCGCCGCGATGATGTCGGCGTCCGTGCCCGAGCCGCCCCACAGGGCCTTGTACACGGCGATCCGCGCGTCGGGCGCCACTCCGGAGATCGCGCCGTAGTCGTGCCCGAGGACCATCGCGTGCTTGACGGGAAGACCCGCCGCGGTGGAGGCGGTGTGGGTGCCGTGTCCGCTCATGTCCCGGGGCGAGAGGCTCTCACCGTCGGGCAGCGAGCCGTAGGCGCTGAGCCACCCGTCGGCGAAGTACCGCGCCCCGACGATCTTGCCGTTGCAGGCGGTGGCGGGGAAGTCCCTGCCGGTCTGGCAGGTGCCGTGCCAGCCCGCGGGCGGCGCCATGGTGGTGGCGAAGGAGGCGCTCTCGGGCCAGATCCCGGTGTCGATGACGCCGATGACCACATCCGAGCCGTGGGCCGGCTTGGTCTGCGCCGCCGTCTGTGCCGCCGTCCGCGCCGGCGCCTGCGCGGTGTGCTGCGCCGCCTGCGTGGTGAGGGTCGTCGCCGCGTCGGCCTTCACGAGTTGGGCCGGGGTGACCGCCTCGACACGCGGGTCCTTGGACAGCTTGCCGGCCTGCGCGCCGGTCAGTTCGGCGGCGAAGCCGTTGAAGGCGGTCGTGTACGTCCGCTCAGCCCGTACACCGAAGTCGCCGAGTACGTCACGCTGCGCTTCGCCGAGGTGCTGCCGGTACTTCTCGGCCGCGGACGAGTGCGGCTGGAGATCCTGCCCGGCCGCCGGCTTCGTCGCCGCGAGTCCCTTGACGCCGCCCGTGTACGAAGTGACGGGCGCTTCCCGCAGCCGCACGACGTACTGCCCCTTGATGGTGTCGGGCTGCGCGGCGGTGTGCAGGGCGCCACCGCCCGTGAGGGCGGCCCGGGTGTGGTCGTACCGGCCCAGCTTCAGGTCCGGCAGCGGGGTGCCGGTCTGTGCCGCGGCCGGCCCGGTGGTCCCCAGGCCGCTGAACAGGGTGGCTAGGACGGTGATTGCCGACGCCACGACTATGCGGCGTCGTCGTCGAAGGCTCGCGCTCGTGACCACGAGTCTCCTCCCATGAAGTGAACGGTGTGAATGTCCGTCACACCCAACCCCCAATCGATCACGGGAAGATCACGTTCGTATGACGATCCGTCGCACCCGGTGTTGTCGCGGCGGCCCGTCGGGGATGTTCCGCCGCCACGGCGCGATGAGTCCCCCGCGCCGGGAACGGTGTCCGGTCCATCCCCAGGTGCGGGCGGAGTTGTGCCTGTCGGGACGCTGACCAGCGCAAACTCGCCCACGGGTGGACGTGGTTCGGTCCGTGCTCCCGGGCGCTCAACGCGGGGTTCCGGGGAGGCGGCATCCTGCAGAAGCCCTGTGCGACGTGGGCACCCACCTGTCTGGCGTCTTGCGGACAGGTGTCGGGATGCCGACACCCTTGAGCACGTTCGCGGTTGACCGAGCGCACCAGCGGGGCGCCACGCGCACCACCGCCGAACCCCGGCCGGTGTGTTCGGGCCGGGGACGCACAGGCGAGCCCCGGCAGCTGCCGTCGACGCCGGACAGCCGCCGCCGACGACGCCCAGGGCAGCGGAAGTTCACCGGGACGCCGCGTCAGCCGTACGCGGCGTCCGCACGGTACAGGGGTGTCGTCCCCCCGGCCCTAACTCATCTGGCGCCGGACCAGCTCGTGCAGCCGTCCGCCGGGGTCCGCCAGGAGGTCGGCGGGGCGGCCCTCCTCCACGACCCGGCCGTCCTCCATCACCACGACGCGGTCGGCGTCCATGACGGTGGAGAGCCGGTGGGCGATGACCACACGGCTGGCCCGCAGCCGCCGGGTGCTGTCGATGACGATGCGCTGGGTCTCGTTGTCCAGGGCGCTGGTGGCCTCGTCGAGGAAGAGCACGCGTGGCCGGCGGATCAGCGCCTGGGCGATCATCAGGCGCTGGCGCTGCCCGCCGGAGACGGTGCTGCCGCCCGCGATCATGGTGTGCAGGCCCATGGGCATGCGCTGGATGTCCTCGGCCAGACCGGCCATGGCGGCGGCCTCCATCGCCTCGTCCTGCGTGTACGCCTCCGCGCCGCAGATGCAGTCGAGGATCGAGCCGGTGAACGGCTGGGCGTTCTGCAGTACGACGCCGCACTGGCGGCGGACCGCGCCCTGGTCGAGG
Source organism: Streptomyces sp. NPDC008238 (assembly GCF_042956445.1). Classification (NCBI taxonomy): domain Bacteria; kingdom Bacillati; phylum Actinomycetota; class Actinomycetes; order Kitasatosporales; family Streptomycetaceae; genus Streptomyces; species Streptomyces sp. NPDC008238. The sequence continues at coordinate 11,663 of NZ_JBIBGK010000021.1, forward strand.
GCGGCCAGGTCCTGGCCGTCGTAGAGGACGCTGCCCGACGCGGGCCGGTCGAAGCCGATGAGCAGGCGCAGCAGCGTGGACTTGCCGCAGCCGCTGGGGCCGACGATCGCCACGAACTCCTCGGGCCCGACCCGCAGGGAGACGTCGTCCAGGACGAGCGGGCCGTCGTCGGAGTAGCGGAAGGAGAGGTTGCGGGCCTCGATCGCGCCGGAGAGGACGCCGGGCTGGGTGCTGCCGCCGCGCACCTCGGGCGCCTCGTCGAGGATCGGCCTGACCTGCTCGTACATCGGGAGCACCGCGGCCGCCGACAGCAGCGCCCCGGTGAGCTGGGTGACCGAGGTCAGCAGCATGGTCATGGCGGTGCTGAAGGTGAGGAATCCGGACGCCGACAGCGCGCCCCGGGCCGGGCCGGCCAGCAACATGAACATGATGAGCGAACAGAGCGGCAGGTAGACCGCGTTGAGGACGGTCGTGACGTTCTTGACGCGGCCGGCGCGCTGCTGGAGTTCGCGGCTGCGGGCGAACCGGCGGGCCCACGCGGCGTACGCGAAGCTCTCGGCGGCCGCGACGCGGAGCTTGGGCAGCCCGCGCAGGGTCTGGAAGGCCTCGTTGTTGAGCTTGTTGCCGAGCCGCACCAGCCGTCGCTGCCAGCGCAGTTCCCACAGGCCGAGGCCGAGGAGCGCGGCGCCGATGACGACCAGCATGCCGAGGGCGGCGAGCGCGAGCGGGACGCTGTACAGGAGCAGCAGGACGAGGTTCATCGCGCCGACCGTCGTCGCCTGGACGGCGACCGGGCCCACCCCCGCGAGCACCCGGCGGATGGCGCTGATGCCCATCGCGGCACTGGCCAGTTCGCCCGTGGAGCGCCCGGCGAAGAACCCGGTCGGCAGGCGCAGCAGCCGGTCCCACACGGCCGGTTGCAAGGTGGCCTCGATGCGGCCCTCGATGCGCAGCACGGTGAGGTTCTGCGTCAGCATGAACGCGGCGCACACCAGGCCGGTGACGGCGACGGCCAGCGCGGCCCGGACGATGAGCCCGGTCTCCGCGTCGGGCACGAAGGTGCCCAGCACCTGGCCGGTCGCGATCGGCACGAGCGCGCCGAGGCCGACGGTGACCAGGCTGCTCAGCACGAGGTTCCGCAGGTCGCCCGCGGAGCCCCGGAGGCTGAAGCGCAGCAGACCCGCCAGGCCGGTGCCCCGCTCGGGCAGCGGCCGGTAGAGCATGTCGGCACGCTGCTCGAAGTCCTCCGCGTTGTACTCCGCGACCCGGACGCGGCTGCTGCCGCCTGGCCCCACCGCCTCGTAGCCGCCGCGCCGCCACAGCAGGGCCACGGGCGCGCCGGACGCGGCGCGCCGCCCCACCAGGGGGCCGGTGTTCTCCCGCCACCATTCGCCGTCGAGCCGCACCGGGCGGGTGCGGATGCCCGAAGTGACGGCGACCCGCTCGACGGGGTCCATGCGGTCGCTGACGGCGCCGCCGCGCGACGGCGGGACGAGGGTGATGCCGGCGGCCTCGGCGACCTGCCGGCAGACGGCGTACGTCGCGTCGTCGGACGCGGCCGCGGCAGAACGCGAGGCGGCCTTGCGGGAGGTGCCGATGGAGGCCAGCAGATCGCGGTCGGCCTGTTCGCGGACGGCCTCCCCGGCCTTGATGCCCGCGGCGGTGCGGTCCTCGTGGGCGCGTTCCAGGCCCTCGATCCAGCCGTCCAGGGTCGACAGCAGCCGGTACTGCTGGTTGACCATGCTCTGCCACATCGCGCCGTCGAGGAGCAGGTCGCCCGCCGCCTCCGCGGAGTACGCGGCCCCGTACTGCACGCTGCCCGGCAGGACCGGCAGCCACAGGATGTCGTCGTCGGCGACGTGTTCGCCGTCCGTGGTGCGGCCGGTCAACGGGGCCTCGTACAGCACGCGCTGGCTGCGCCCGACGCCGAGCGCGAAGGCGTGCTCGAGGAGGCTGAGGGCGAGCTCCCGGGTGCCGTGCCCGGCACCGTACGGGCCCTGCCCGTCCCAGCCGTCGCCGTACGCCGCCGGGTGCGGCTGCGGCGGCCGGTACAGCTCGCGCAGCGGCACGCGGCGCAGGTGGCAGCCCTGCAGGGGGCGGCCGACGAGGGTGTGCCGGGGGCCCTCCACGGGGCCGAGCAGGAGGGTGCCGGGTTCCAGGCGGCCCAGGTAGTGCCAGTGGCCCTGCTGGGCCGCGTCGACCGCGAACAGGTCGAGGGAGCCCGCCACCACGAGCCACAGCACGTGCGGCCCCTCCAGGGGGATGCTGCGCAGGCCGGCGCAGTCGACGGGGCCGCCCAGCCCGCCGAGGGCGGTCAGGACCGGGTCGCCGGCGGCGGTGCCGGGCTGTACGGGGATCACCTCAGTGCTCCTTGACCAGTGCGGCGTACGCGCCGCCCGCCGCGATCAGCTCCTCGTGGCGGCCGCGCTCGACGACCGTGCCGTGGTCGAGGACGACGATCTCGTCGCTGTCGCGGACCGTGCTGAGCCGGTGCGCGATCACCACGCAGGCGCAACCGCGGCGCCGCAGGTTGTCGATGATGACCTGTTCGGTCTCCGCGTCGAGGGCGCTGGTCACCTCGTCGAGCACCAGCACGCTGGGCCGCCGGACCAGGGCCCGGGCGATCTCCAGCCGCTGCCGCTGGCCGCCCGAGAAGTTGCGGCCGTCCTGCTCGACCCGGCTGTGGACGCCGCCGGGGCGGCGGGCGACGACCTCGTACAGGCAGGCGTCGCGCAGCGCGGCCTCCACGTCCGCGTCGGGGATGGAGGGGTCCCACAGCGCCACGTTGTCGCGGACCGTGCCCTCGAAGAGGAAGACGTCCTGGTCGACGAAGGAGACGGAGGCGGCCAGCGCGCCGCGCGGGATGTCCTCCAGGCGCTGCCCGTCGATGCGGATCGCGCCCTCCCACGGGCTGTAGAGCCCGGCGATGAGCCGGGAGACGGTGGACTTGCCGCTCCCGGAGCCGCCGACCAGCGCGACCTGCCGGCCCGGGGCGACGGACAGCGAGAAGCCGGACAGCAGCGGCTTGTCGAGGGGGCTGTAGCCGAAGGTGACGCCCTCCAGCGTGACGTGGCCCTTCAGACGGCGGTTGTCCGCCCCGGAGCCGGGGCGCGTGTACAGGGAGTCGACGGGGAAGTTCTCGACGTCCTTGAGGCGCACCACGTCGGCGGCGAAGTCCTGGATGCGGCCGGCGACGCCGTTGAGCCGGGTGATGGGCGCGGTGAACCGGGTGACCAGCGCCTGGAAGGCGACGAGCAGACCGATCGAGATGTGCCCCTCCACCGCCCGCAGACCGCCGATCCACAGGATCAGCGCGCTGTTGAGCGTCGCGAGGGTCGGGGCGACGACCGACAGCCAGGCGCTGGGCACGCCGAGCCGCTGCTGTTCCTCCAGGGTGGAGGCGTGCTGCCCGGCCCAGCGGCGGAAGTAGCCGTTCTCGCCGCCGGTGGCCTTCATCGTCTCGATCGACTGCAGGCCGGTGTACGAGGTGTTGGTGAGCCGTGCGCTGTCGGCGCGCAGCTTCTGCGTGCGGGTGGCCCGCAGCCGGGTCACGACGCGCATGGCGACGGCGTTGAGCAGGGCGATGCCCACCCCGAGCACGGTGAGCTGCGGGTCGTACGTCCACATCAGCAGCGCGTAGAGCACGACGACGACGCCGTCGACGGCGGCCGCCGCCAGGTCGCGGGCGAGCGTCTCAGCGACCGCGTCGTTGGACTGCAGGCGCTGGACGAGGTCGGCCGGGCTGCGCTGGGTGAAGAAGGTGACCGGCAGCCGCAGCAGGTGGCGCAGGAAGCGGGCGCTGCCGAGGGTGGAGGAGATGATGCGGCCGCGCAGCAGGTTGGACTGCTGGACCGCGGTGAGCGCCGCGGTGAGCGCCACCATCGCCGCCATCGACGCGAACAGCACACCCAGCAGCGAGGTCTGGTCGCCGATCAGGAACAGGTCGATGTAGGTGCGGCTGAGCGCGGGCAGCGCGGCCCCGACCGCGACCAGCAGGAGGCTGGCCACCAGTGCGGCGAGCATGGTGCCGCTGGTGCCGCGCAGCCGGGCCGGCAGGGCGCGCAGGACGCCGGGGCGGCGGCCGCCGCGGTGGAAGTCCGGGCCCGGTTCGAAGGTCAGCACGACACCGGTGAAGCTGGTGTCGAAGTCCTCCAGGGGCACGAAACGCCGCCCCTTGTCGGGGTCGTTGACGTGCACGCCGCGCCGGCCGAGGCGGCGGCCCGTGCCGTCGTAGACGACGTAGTGGTTGAACTCCCAGAAGAGGATGGCGGGCGCCTGCACCTCGGTGAGGGCCGCGGTCTCCATCTGCATGCCCTTGGCCTGCAGGCCGTAGCCGCGGGCGGCCTTCAGCAGGTTGCTGGCCCGGGAGCCGTCGCGGGAGACGCCGCAGGCGATGCGCAGTTCCTCCAGCGGCACGTGCCGGCCGTGGTGGCCCAGCACCATCGCCAGGGAGGCGGCGCCGCACTCCACGGCCTCCATCTGCAGCACGGTCGGCGTGCGGACGGTGCGCGGCCTGCGGCGCGGACGCTGCCGGCGGGTGCGCGCGGGCTCGGGGCGGTGTCTGCGGCGGCCGGCGGGCGGCAGCGGCCGCTGCTGGGTCCGGGCGGGCGCGGTCAAGGGAGCAGCCAATCGATCGGGCGCTGTGCGGCCAGGTGGACGGCGCCGGTGGCCAGGGTCATGGAGTCCAGCTCGTACGAGGGGCCGTCGCCCTTGGACCAGCGGTAGCCGGTCGGGGTGCGGGAGGAGGCGTCCAGCGTCACGACGACGGCCACCGGGCGTCCCGCGCGCGTGAGTTGCTCGGCGAGCTGCGGGTCGCCGAGGTCGGCGGCGAGCTGCCGGGCGGTGCGCGAGGTGCGGCCGACGGCCTTCACATGGCCGCGCAGCACCCCGTACCGGGCCTGCGGCGCGGACTCGACGGCGAGGTCCACCGCGGCGCCCACCGGCACCGAGGAGGCGCCCGACGCCGGGACGTAGAGGGTGGCGACGAGCGGGTCGCCCGGGCGGGCGGCGCGTTCCACGGTCGCCACGTCCGCTCCGACGGTGACGACGGTGCCGATCGTGGCCACCAGGGCGCTGACCCGGCCCGCGGCCACGGTGCGGACGACGGTGTCGCCGTCCGCTGTGCGCACGCTGAGCAGCGGGGCGTCGGCGGGCAGGCGTTCCCCTTCGTCGGCGAGGACCCGGGTGACCTGTCCGGCGACCGGACTCTGCAGGACGTAACTGCCCTGCCCGTAGCCGACAATTCCGGGTGCGCTCATTTTCGAGGACACGGAACCGTTTACCGCCCAGGAAGCCGCGGCGGCCATCACGAGAATGGCGACGGAGAGCACGAGACGGCCCTGCGGGCGCGCGAAACGCACCGGGAGATCGAGTTCTTCCGGTGACTGGAGCTTGGCAAGGGCCTTTTGGCGAAACTGCACGGACTCTTTCCTCGGCCGCATCCCCCGCCATTGGGGCCCAAGGCCGCAATGGCGTCCGCGGGCCCCGGAAGGGAGGTATCCGGGGCCCGCGGATCGATCAGTCTCAGAGACCCGCGATCAGGCCGGTGGCCAGGCCGGTCACGGCGCCGGTGTTGACGCCCGAGATGCCCTCGACGGTGCCGACGACACCGGACACGGTGCCGGCGACGGGGGCGATCGACTCGACGGTGCCGGTGGCGTTGGCCACGAGACCGCCCACGAGACCGCCGGAGACGTTGTCCAGGTCCGCGTCGGAGATCTCGCGGGTCTCGACCTGGGAGGTGAAGTCCATGGGGGGTTTCCCTTCGTGTGAACACATTTCGTGTGGCGAATCATCAGGGGGGCAACCTCTTCGCCACGGCACGGGATACAAGCATGGGAGCAGCTGGGACGGCCAATTGCCGACCGGTGCGTTCGAATTGGGTTCGGATTCCCGGCTTCACCGGTGTGCCGGATTTCCCACGCCCCGGTGGCAATTCCTTCACAGCCCGGGGTCGTTCCGTGGTGGCGGAACCGGGCACTCCGGATCAAACCGCGCGCACCGGCGGCTCGGTTCGCGTGCGGACGTGCGGGCGTATGTCGCCCGCGTGTGCGGTGTGCAGATTTACCGGAGGTAATGTTCGGCCCTGGGCTCGGGCCCGTCCCGCCGCGCCCTGAGCAGGGCTGATCCGCGGCGCGCGGCACACGGGTCCGGCGGCCGTACGGCGGGAACGGTGGAGGGGGCGGACTCAGCCCGCGGCGCTGTCCCCGGCGCCATGCCGGGCGCCGTCCTGAGCGCCGTCCTGGGCGTCGGAAAGTCCGAAGTCGCAGAGCCTGCCGATGAGTTCCAGGGCGGTGTCGGTCAGGACGGCGGCCTCCCGCGCGTCGTCGCAGGCGACGAGCTCCCGGCCGATCTCGGCGATCGTCGTCGTGAGCGCGATCAGCAGGGCGCGGTCGCCCGGCCGCTCGTGGGTGATGCCGAGCAGGGTCGCGTTGTGGCTGATCCAGGTCCTCAGGTTCTGCCGGCCCAGCAGGTCGAAGCCCGGCGGGGTGTCCCCGGTGTAGAAGAGCCCGGCCATCTCGCGCCGCGCCCTGGTGTGTTCCAGGTAGGCGCGGGTGCCGGTGAGGAAGAGGGCACGCGGGCGGTCCTCGCCGCTCGCCCGGAGCCGGGCCACCGCCCGCGCCGTGGTCTGCGCCTGCGCGGTGCGGAACTCCTCCCACAGGGCCAGGAAGAGGTCCACCTTGCCGTCGAAGTGGTGGTAGAGCCCGCCGACGCTGGCGTCCGCGCGGCGGACCACCTCGGCGATGCCCGCCGCCGCGTACCCCGACTCCCCGAAGACCTCGCGGGCCGCCGCGAGCAGCGCCTGCCGGGTGGTCGCCGCCCGGCCGGGCGTCCGGGCCGGGGCCGGCCCGGACGCCCCACCGGTCGTGGGGAGGTCCGCGGGATCGCCGATGAGCAGCTCGTCACCGCGTGTGTCGCCCATCCCGGGACCTTCCGTCCGTCACGGCGGCGTGGCGCCGTGAACCCACTGCCTGGCGGGGCAGCACACTACCCCTGGTCGTTCAGGACGCCGGGATGCCGCCTGCCGGGGCCTCCGGCGGCGCCGTGGTGTACGGCGTGATGGCGCCCTGCTCGTCGTCCGTCACCAGCGGCGTGCCCTGCAGGACGACGTCGGTGCTCCCCTTCAGGATGCCGATCTGGACGCCGGTGTAGCCCGCGTGCGAGTCCCCGCTGAACCGGAACGGCACCAGCCCGGGCCCGGTGAAGCCGCCCTTCTCCACGGCCTTCACCAGCGACTCCCGCGTGGGGTCCTTCCCGGCGCCCTGCAGCGCCTGCACGAAGGTGTAGGCCATGGACATCCCGAACTCGACGTTGCCGTCGAAGGGCAGCTTCGGGATGTACTTGTCGTGGACCTCGCGGAACAGCTTGATCCAGCTGTTGGACGTGTCGCTGGTGGGCGGCATGTAGGTGTCGGTGATGATGCCGTCCATGAGCGCCGCCGGGTCGGCCGTGCCGCCCGCCTGCTTGGCGAAGGACTGCAGCAGGCCCGCCAGGGTCGTCGGGTCGGAACCGACGTTGGTCACCACCATCTGCGGGTTGTACTGGAGCTTGAGCGAGGTGAGCTTGAACAGCGCCGTGTACGTCGGGATGGTGAACAGCACCACCACGTCCGCCTTGGACTGGGCGATGGCCGTGACCTGCGGGGCGATGTCGGTGCCGCCGGGCTGGTAGCTCTGCCGGCTGACCACCGACTCCTTGGGGATGTACTGGTCCAGGCCCTCGACGCCGTCCTTGCCGAAGTCGTCGCCCTGGTAGAAGTAGGCGACCTTCTTGCCCGCGAAGTTCTCCTTGATGTACTGGCCGAGGATCTTGCCCTCGACGAGGTAGTCCGGCTGCCAGCCGAAGGTCTGCGGGTGCTTGTCGGGCTCGTCCCAGCAGCGGCAGCCGGAGGCCACGAACAGGTCGGGCACGCGGCGGGTGTTGAGGAAGTCGACCACCTTGGTGTGGGTCGGCGTGCCGAGCCCGCCCACCATCGCGAAGATCTTGTCCTCCAGGACGAGCTCCTTGGTGACCTTCACCGTCTGGGTCGGGTTGTACGCGTCGTCCTTGTACCGGAACTCGATCTTCCGGCCGTTGACCCCGCCGTTGGCGTTGACGTGGTCGAAGTACGCCTTGGCGCCCGCCGAGACGTTGCTGTAGCCCGGCGCCGCGGGCCCGGTCAGCGGCTGGTGGCTGCCGATGACGATCTTGTCCTTGGTGACGCCCGGCGCGGCGGAACCGCCTCCGGAGCCGCCGGAACACGCGGTGAGCACCAGGGCCAGCACGGCCAGCGCGGCGCCGCCGCGCAGGCGCAGGCCGTGTCGGTGACTTCTTCTCATGACCCCTCCTGGAACCGAATCTGATTCGGTGGGTTCTGAACGGATTTCACGTGGGGTGACGCTGGTCGAGGGAACGGGACGTGGACGGTCAGGTACCGGAGCCCCGGGTGCGGAGCCGCCGGACCAGACGGATGAGGGCCCCCTGGATGCCCTGCGGGAACAGCAGCATCGACAGGACGAGGGCGAGGCCGTACAGGGCGAGTGGCAGGTTGGCGTAGAAGCCCCGGGACAGGTGCAGCGCGTCCGCTACGTCACCCGTCCAGTTGGGCAGCAGTACGAGCAGCACCGAGCCGTACACGGCGCCCGCCAGGCTGCCGAGGCCGCCGAGCACCGCCGCGGTCAGCAGGGACAGCGAGAGCGCCAGCGGGAAGGCCCCGGGCGCGGCCAGCGAGCTGACCACCGCGAGGAGCCCGCCGCCCAGGCCCGCGCAGGCCGCGCTGACGACGAAGGCGAGCACCCGCAGCCGCGCCACGTGGATGCCGGCCAGCGCCGCGGAGACCTCGTCGTCCCGGATCGCCCGCCACGACCGGCCCACCCGGCTGCGCCCGAGGTCCGCGAGGAGCACCAGCACGACCACCGCGCACAGCACGCAGACCCAGGCCTGCCAGCGCTCCAGCGGGAAGTACGCGCCCAGCGCCTCGGGCGGCGGGGGCGACGCCACCACGAGGCCGTTCTCGCCGCCGAGCAGATCGGTCAGGTGCCGGTAGTTCGCCAGCGCCGGCAGCCCGACGGCCAGGGTGAGCGTGGCACCGGCCAGGTACGGGCCCTGCAGCCGCGCCGCCGCCGCCCCCACCAGAGTGCCGAGGGCGGCGGTGACCGCGGTGCCGGCCACCAGCGAGACGCCCAGCGACCAGCCGAGTTCGGTGAGGAACAGGCCGGTCCCGTAGGCGCCGACCGCCATCAGCGCGCCGTGCCCCAGCGAGATCTGGCCGTTGGTGCCGGTGAGGACGGTCAGCCCGGCGACCGCGCACACGTACGTGGCGACGGTGGCGACCTCCAGGTTCTGGAACGGCGACAGCAGCGCGCTCAGGCCGCAGACCACCAGCAGTCCGAGCAGCGCGGGCACCAGGTGCCGTACCACGGTGCGGTCCGCCGGTCCCCGCAGCCGGGCCCGCAGGCCCGCGGCGCCCGGGCCGCCGAGGGGCGAGCCCAGGTCCTTCGTGGTGTCGGTCGTGTCGGTCATCTGCCCCTCACACCCGTCGCACGGAGGTGCCCGAGAACAGGCCGTTGGGCCTGATCATCAGCACCGTCATCAGCACCGCCAGCGCGCCCAGCAGCGCGACCTCCGACCCCAGGTACCCGGAGACGTAGGAGAGGGTGAGCCCGACCACGAGCCCGCCGACCACCGCACCTGGCGGGCTGTCCAGCCCCCCGACGACCGCGGCGGCGAAGCCGAACACCAGCACCGCGTCGAACTGGTTGGGACCGACGAAGGTCGCCGGCGCCACCAGCACCCCGGCGAGCGCCCCGACCGCCCCCGCCAGCGCCCAGCCCAGCGTGAGCACCCGCCCGACCCGCACCCCGAACATCCGGGCCACCTCGGGGGAGAACGCCGCCGCCCGCATCCGCAGCCCCACCGGGGTGACCCGGAAGAGCAGCACGAGCAGCGCCATCACCACCAGCACGGCACCGATGACGAACAGGTCCGACGGCGACAGCAGCAGCCGGGCGTCGCCCACCGTGAAGCCCTTGATGCCCAGCAGCGGCGGGAAGGAGCGCGGCGAGCCGCCCCACACCATCCCGGCCACCGCCTGCAGGAACAGCAGCAGCCCGAGGGTGACGATCACCGCGTTCATCGGCGGCCCGTTCTCCACCGGGCGGACCAGCACCCGTTCCACGACCGCCCCCAGGACGAAGCCGGAGGCGAGGGCGGCCAGCAGCCCGAGCCAGTACGAACCGGTCGCGTGGATCACGCCGAGGGCGATGAAGCTGGTGACCATCAGCATCCCGCCCTGGGCGAAGTTGACGATCCGGGTCGCCCGCCAGATGAGCACCAGGGCCAGCGCGACCGCCGCGTAGACGATGCCGCTGGTCACCCCGCCCAGTGTCAGATTGATGAAGTACATGTCAGAACCCCAGGTAGGCGTGGCGGAGGTCGTCCGCGGTGGCGAGGCGCGCGGCCGCGTCGGCCGCGACCACCCGCCCCAGGTTCAGCACGACGCCCTGGTCCGCGACGGACAGGGCGCTGCGCGCGTTCTGCTCCACCAGGAGCACGGTGAGCCCCTGCCGCTCCCGCAGGTCCCGCAGGACGGCGAGGATCTGCGCGGTGATCCGGGGCGCGAGCCCCAGCGACGGTTCGTCGAGCAGCAGCAGCCGAGGCCGGGTCATCAGCGCCCTGCCGATGGCGAGCATCTGCCGCTCCCCGCCCGAGAGGGTCTCGGCGGTCCGCGCGCGCCGCTCGGCCAGCGCGGGGAAGAGGGCGTACACCTCCTCCAGGCCGGCCGACTGCAGCGCCCTGCGCTCGCGCCGGTCCCGCCACAGGACGCCCAGCCGCAGGTTGTCGTGGACGGTCAGCTCGGTGATGACCCCGCGGCCCTCCGGCACGTGGGCCAGCCCCAGCCGCACGACCTCCTCGACGGGCAGCCCGGCGATGTCGGTGCCGTCGAGCAGGACGCTGCCGGAACGGGGCCGCACGAGCCCGTTGACGGTGCGCAGCAGCGTGGTCTTGCCGGCGCCGTTGGCGCCGAGCACGGCCGTGATGCTGCCCCGCTCGACGGTGAGGGACACCTCGTCCAGGGCCCGCACCATGCCGTAGGAGACGACGAGTTCGCGGACCTCAAGCACGGGCGGACCCCTCTCGCGTCCCGGGGGCGGCCGGCGTCGTGGTGCCGCCCGGTGCGGGTGTCCCCGCGGTGACCTCGTCGCCGAGGTACGCCTCGGTCACCAGCGGGTCGTCGCGCACCTCGTCCGGGGTGCCGTAGGCGATCGCCTTGCCGAAGTCGAGGACGAGGACCCGGTCGCAGACCCGCATGACCAGGTCCATGTGGTGCTCGACGAGGACGACCGCCATCCGTTCGCGCAGCCCGGAGATGACCTCGCCGAGCTCGCGCATGCCCTCCTCGGACAGCCCCGAGGCGGGTTCGTCGAGCAGCAGCAGGCGCGGCTCGCCGACCAGCGCCCGGGCGAGCGCGACCTGCTTCTGCACCCCGTAGGGGAGTTCGCCGGGGAGCCGGCCGGCGGCGTCCTCCGCGCCGAGCTCCCGCAGGACGGCCAGCGAGCGGTGCCGCAGCAGCCGCTCGTCGCGGTCCGAACGGGGCAGGCCCAGCAGCGCGGAGGCGAAGCCCGCCCGCGCGTGCCGGGTCGCCCCGACCATGACGTTCTCCAGCACGGTGAGCCGGGGGAAGAGCCCCAGGCCCTGCAGGGTCCTGGCGATGCCGAGCCGGGCCAGCTGGTGCGGTCGGGGCCAGGGCAGCGGCCGGTCCTGCCAGTGCAGCGTCCCGGCGGCCGGGCGCACGAAGCCGCACACGGCGTTGAACAGGGTCGTCTTTCCGGCCCCGTTGGGGCCGATGACGCCGAGCACTTCGCCCGGCCGGACCGACAGGGACACCGCATCGAGTGCGGACAGGCCTCCGAAGGAGACCTCGAGTCCGTCGATGCGCAGGAGGCTTTCCACCAGTCACCCTTCCTTGGGAGTTCGGCGGGTTGGTACGGGACGAGAGGGGCGGGGTCGGGGATCGGGATCGGGGTCGGATCGTGCGGGCCGCCCGGCGCTCCGGCGGCTCGGTGGCCTGCCGTTCGGGAGGGCTCCTCCCAGCCCGACCGAATCAGAATCGGATTCGGTTCCGACTGAGGGTGACCCCTGTCCGAAGCGCTGACAAGCCCCCGGTGACGGGGAGTCCGGCTAGCCGGCGCCCGCGAGCAGCCGTGCCTCGCCGGCCTCGTAGAGCCGTCGGCTCTCGGCGGCCGTCCCGTCGCGGCGCCGCCGGTCCCAGCGGCTGCCGAGCCGGCCGGCGAGGAAGCCGAAGGGGATGGACACCAACCCGGCGGTCTGCAGCGGGAACCAGTGGAAGTCACGGCCGGGGAAGAGCGCCGTGGGACCGCCGGCCACCGCCGTCGGGAACACCGTCAGCAGCAGGACGCACGCCGTTCCCCCGTAGAGCGCGGCCGGCAGGCCCGTACGGCCGAAGCCCCGCCAGAACAACGCGTACGTGAGGGCCGGTGCCACCGCCGCCGCGCCGACCCCCACGGCCGCCCACCGGGCCACCGCCGGCTCCGGTCGCGGGCCGGCGCGCCCGTCGCGCATCGCGTGCCCGAACAGGTCGTGCGCCAGGGGCGACGCGGCGGCCAGGGTCAGCCCCGACACGGAGGACAGCAGCGTCCCGCCGGGTGGCGGTGGTTGCCGGTGGTGCCAGGTGTCGCCGTGGTACGTCATCGCGCGGTCTCCAAGCGGCTTGCGTGGCGAGGGGTGTGCGGGCGCGGTGGGGGACGGGCAGGTTCGGCCGGACGCCCCGGGGCGTCGGTGCCCCGGAGTGGCCGCACGATACCGACTGGTCGGCATGTCGGGAAGAGGTGCTGCAGGTCACGGTTGGAGCACCGCGTGCCCGGGCGCCGGACGGGGCCCGCCCAGGCCCCGGTCCTGCCCCCGATCGGGGCCCGACTCCCGCATTTCCGGGACGGTTTCACGGGACCGGCAGGCGCTCGAGACAGGGATGCGGAACCGGCACGTCCAGGCCGTCCGACCCGCCCCCGGACCAGGGCGTCCCGGTCCGGGGACGCCTGCGTGGACCCGCGCAGCCCGACCGGGTTGAGGGCAACTGCCCTGTGCTGAAGGCGGTTTGTAGCCGCACGCCCGCGGGGGCAGCTCGCGGCGGGACGACACGTGCCCGGGCCCGGGGTCGCGTCCGCGACAGCCGGATCGGTCCAACCGCCGTGCGCCTCGGTCGAGTTTCAGGTCCCGGCCCTCGCGGGCAGCGTCACGGGATGGACCTGTCGTGGCGCTGAGCGCGGATGGGAGCCGCGCGGACCGGTGGGCGCACCTTGCGGCGGGGGCGTGGCTACCCGGCCGGGCGCCGGGTCCGCCGAGCCCGGGCCCGACCGGGCTGAGGGAAACTGCCCTGCGCTGGGTGCGGTTTGGAGCCGCACGCCTGCGGGGGCAGCTCGCGGCGGGACGGCACGGGCGCGAGTCCGGGGTCGCGTCCGCGATAGCCGGATCGGTCCAACCGCCATGCTCCTCGGTTGCGTTCCCGGTGCCGGCCCTCGCGGGCAGCGTCACGGGATGGGGTGGCTCCCACCCGGTACCCCGGGGGCCGGGGTCGCGCCCCCGTCGGCTTCAGGGGCTCGACCTCGCGGGAGCTGCCTCTTGGCGGCGCAACCGCCGTCCGCGGGCCCGCGGACGGTCGGAGGGGCCTCGGCGCGGGTCCTCGGGCGCGCGGCGACTCCGCGTCAACCACCGCGGGGCGGAAGGCCGCGTCAGCCGGTTGTCTCGGGGTACGGGGGGTGGACGGGGACCTCGCACCACACCTGCTTGCCGCCGCTGAGCGGCATCGTGCCCCAGGCGGCGGACATGGCCTCGACGAGGAGGATGCCGCGGCCGCCGGTGTCGTGCCAGTTGATGATCGCCGGCTTGACCGGCGTCCGCGGGGAGGCGTCGCCGACCGCGATCCGCAGTCGGTCCCCGGTGAGCGTGAGGTCCAGCCGGACCTGGCCCTCGGTGTGCACCAGGGCGTTGGTGACCAGCTCCGAGACGACCAGCAGCACCGTGTCGGCCGCCTCGCCGAGCCCCCACGCGCGCAGGGTGCGGGCGGTGAAGCGGCGGGCGTGCGAGGCGGCGTCGGGGAGCCGCCACACCGTCCAGCTCTCGCGCACGGGCTTGACGGCCATGCCGTCGTAGCGCATGAGCAGCAGCGCCACGTCGTCACTGCGGGTGGCGGCGCTGAGCAGGGCGTCGGCCATGCGGCCCAGGTGGGAGGGATCGGCCTCGGACAGTTCGCGCGACATTCTCTGCATGCCCTCGTCCAGGGGGAGTTCGGCCGACTCCACCAGGCCGTCCGTGGTGAGCGCGAGGACCGCGCCGATCTGCAGCCGCAGCGGGATCAGCGGGAAGTCCGCGTCGTCGACGACGCCCAGCGGGGGCCCGCCGTCGCCCTCCACGGTCCGGGTGCTGCCGTCGGGCAGCCGCAGCACCGGGGGCAGATGTCCGGCGCGCACGCACCAGGCGCTGCCCTCCTCCATGTCGATGCTGACGTAGCAGCAGGTCGCGAAGAGGTCGGTCTCCATGCCCACGAGCAGGCGGTTGGCGTGCGAGACGACGACGTCGGGGGAGTGGCCCTCCACGGCGTACGCGCGGATCGCGGTGCGCATCTGGCCCATGAGCGTGGCCGCCCCGGCGTTGTGGCCCTGGACGTCGCCGATGACCAGCGCGACGTGGTGGTCGTGCAGGGGTATGACGTCGTACCAGTCGCCGCCGACCTCCAGCCCGCCGGTAGTCGGCAGGTACCGGGCGACCGCGACGCCGCCCGGCAGCACCGGGAGCCGACGCGGCAGCAGGGTGCGCTGGAGGGTGCCCACCAGTTCGTGCTCGGCGTCGAAGGCCCTCACGCGCACCAGCGCCTGGCCGACCAGGCCGGCCGCGGCGGTCAGCACGGCCCGTTCGTCCGCGCCGAACTCGTGGGGCTCGTCCCAGCCGATGATGCAGCATCCGACGACCCGGCCGGCCGCGGGCAGCGGCAGCACCGCGAGGCCGCCGGGGCCGACCCCGGCCAGCGTGGACTCCAGCGGCGCCCCGGCCGGCCAGAAGCCGACCCGGCCCTCGCGGAGCGCGGTCGCCAGCGTGGGCATGGCCCGGGTCGGCGCGTCCGGCCATTCCGAACGCCATTCGGTGCGCCACACCTCCGGCCACGCCGAGGGGTCCGCCGGGTCGAGGACGGTGACCACCAGCCGGTCGTTCTCCAGTTCGGCGAGCGCGATCCGGTCGGCGTTCAGCGGGCGGCGCAGCGAGGTCACCACCACCGTGCTGACGTCACGCACGGTCGAGGCGTTGGCCAGGTCGGCGGCGAGCTGCTGCACCCGGCCCACGTCGTTGACCCCGGCCCGCATCCGCGAGGCGTCGCCGACCGTGCCGAGCAGCCGCACGGGGCGGCCGTCGGGGGCGAACAGGACCCGCCCGCGCAGCCGCAGCCAGCGCAGTTCCCCGGAGGGCCGGCGGATGCGGAACTCCAGCTCGCGGTCGCCGGTGGCCATGTGCCCGGCCTCGACCACCGACATCAGCGCGGGGAGGTCCTCGGGCACCGTCTGCGCGAGCAGGGTCTCCACCCGGCCGTCGAACCCCGCGGGTTCCAGCCCGAAGAGGGCGAGCACGTCGTCGCCGACGTTGATCCAGCCGGTGTCCATGTCGAGGGTGAAGCCGGTGCCGCGCGACTCCGCCCCGGCCATCGGATCGGTGTCCGCGCACGCGTCGCCGGGGGTGGGGCCGGGATGGCCGATCGCGGTGGCGAACAGTTCGAGGTCCTGCCGGTCCTCCGCGTCGAAGCCGCCGGGCCGGTCCGTGACCGCCACCAGGCAGCCGACGCTCACGTGGTCCGCCCGCAGCGGCAGGGCGGTCAGCGAGACCTCCAGCGGTTCCGGGGTCCCGTTGCCCACCAGCCTGGCGACCTCCGCGGGTCCCGCCGTCACCACGCGGTCCTGGCGCACGGCGACGGCCATGGGGGAAGCGCCGTCCGTCGCGTAGCTCTGGCGCAGCCCGTGCAGGGCGCGCGGCACCCCGGCCGAGGCGACCAGGCACAACTCGCCGCCCGTCTCCGAGGGTGCGTACACCGCGACATGGGTCGCACCGGTGAAGACCAGTGCCTGTTCGATGACGGCTCGCAGGCGGGCGGAACGGCCGAGGTCGGATCGGAGCGTCTTGAGCGCGAGCTCGGCGGACAGCGCCCGTACTCTGCGTCCTTTCGCGCCGTCGCTGACCACGTGGTCATTACACCGCCTCCGGGGCCCCGGCGCAGCCCGTGTGCGGGGAATCGTCACGCGGCGTGAGAGGAACGGGGGCCGGGCTCTCCGTCCGCGGTGCGACGGGCGCGCGGGCGCCGCGATCCGGCGCCCTCCAGCGCCGGACGGGACCGTGGCGGAAGGGCCCGCGCGCAGGGGTCAGCGCTGGGGGAAGGTGTACGTGTAGCCGGCCGCGTCGAGGCGGTCGAGCAGCGTCTCCAGCGCCTGCACGGTCTGGCTGCGGTCGCCGCCGCCGTCGTGCATGAGCACGATGGCGCCCGGCTTCAGCTCGCGGTTCACGGTCGCGAGGATGGCGTCCGCGCCGGGGCGGCGCCAGTCGTCGGAGTCGACGGTCCACCCGAGCGGGCGCAGCCCGTGACCGGCGGCGATGGCGCGGATCGCGGGGGAGAAGTCGCCGCCGGGGGCGCGGTAGTACCACAGCGGCGTGTCGCCGGAGCCGGCCGCTCGGGATATCTCGTCCCGGGCGTCGAGTATCTCGTGGCGGTTGTACTCCTCCGACTTGCCGCTCTGCGCCTCGTCGTGGTGGACGGAGTGGTCGCACAGCCGGTGGCCCGCGGCGGCGATCCGCCGCACCAGGTCGGGGTGGGCCCGGGCGTTGGGGCCTATCTCGCAGAAGGTGGCCTTGGCGTGGTGCCGGGCGAGGACGTCGAGGACCTCGGGGGTCCACACCGGGTCCGGGCCGTCGTCGAAGGTGAGCGCCACCGACCTGCCGGGTGCCTCCACGCCGTGCTGGATCGAGGCCGCGGTCACCGTCGTGCCACGGGCGGGGGCCTGGACGGCGGTCCCGTGGGCCCCCGTGCCGTGGGGGGCCTGCGCGCCGTGGCCCGGTGCCTGCGGCCGGCCGGTCCCCGGGGCGGTGGTGCCGTGGTGCGCGGTGCCGTGGTGCCCGGTGCCCGCCGGGGTACGGGCCGCGCCCGGTGCATCGGACGGGGTGCCGGACGGGGTGCCGGGTGTCGTGGAGGGCTTCGCGGCGGGGGCGGACGAGGGCGCGGCGGGGGCGGAGGCACGGACGGAGGGCACGGAGGCGGTCGCACCGGCGCTGCTCATCATGTGCTCCGTGCCACAGGCGGCGAGCGCGGCTCCGGCGAGCGTCGCCGCCGCGGCCGCTCCGAGGGCTCGGGTCGCGCGGGTCGTCAGTGCCACGGTGGTACCTCCTGGGGCCGGCTGCCGGCATGCCGGGCATGCGGATCAGCCCCCCACCGTAGGGGGCGCGCGGCGGCGCGCCCCCGGTCTTTCGGTCATCTTCGGGTCCTTCGTCGGCGGGACCTTGGTCCTATTGGCATGCGCGCGACAAGGTGCCAGGCTACAGGACAGGAAAGTTTCCTAACGGAAGGAGTCCATCGTGCGCAAGCGCCTCGCACTCGCCACCGCCGGTGCCGGAGCCACCCTGCTGGCCGCCCTCCTCACCCCCGCCGCCGGCGCCGCCGGGACGGCCGGGTCCGCGCCCCGCAGCCCCCAGGAGGGCTCCGTCACCGCCTCCCAGTTACTCGCCAAGGTGAACGGCTGCACCCAGATCTCCCACAGCAGGTACCGCACCGACGAGGAGACCTCCGCCACCGTCCCGGTCTGCGGCGCCAACGGCGCCGTCTTCTGGAAGGCCGACATGGACATCGACTGCGACGGCCAGGTCACCGCCCGCTGCAACTGGGACACCGACCCCTGGTTCCAGGACGACACGGCCTTCCACCAGTCGGACGGCCGCCCGCTCAACGCCGAGACGCTCCCCTACGTCGTCGTCCCCAGCCCCAGCGGCACCTGGGACTACCGCGGCGCCGGCATCAAGGGCGGCGGCGTCGTCGCCGTCGTGTACGGCGGCAAGGTCGAGTACGCCGTCGTCGGCGACACCGGCCCCACCGCGATCATCGGCGAGGCCTCCTACGCCACCGCGCAGGCCCTCGGCATCGACCCCGACCCGGAGACCGGCGGGGCCGAGTCCGGCGTGACGTACATCCTCTTCAAGAACTCCTCCGTCACGCCGATCGAGAGCCACGCCCAGGCGGTCTCCCTCGGCGACACGCTCGCCCGCCGGTTCCTCGCGGACAACTGACCCGCCGTCGGCGCCGACGTACGCCGGGCGGCCGATGCGACGCGGCGGACGCCCCCTCCGTGTTGCGCGGCCGCCCCCGGCACGTGATCGTGGGCCGAGGGACACTCCGGCCCGCTCGGGCTTCCGCACCGTGGTCCACACAGGGGTCGCCGCATGAGCACACACGTTGACGTCGTCGTCCTGGGCGCGGGACCCGGCGGGTACGTCGCCGCCATCAGGGCCGCCCAGCTGGGGCTGCGCACGGCGATCGTCGAGGAGCGCTACTGGGGCGGGGTCTGCCTCAACGTCGGGTGCATCCCCTCCAAGGCCCTGCTGCGCAACGCGGAACTGGCGCACATCTTCACCAAGGAGGCCAAGACCTTCGGCATTCGGGTGAACGGCGAGCTCAGCTTCGACTACCGCGAGGCCTTCACGCGCAGCCGCAAGGTCGCCGACGGCCGCGTCAGGGGCGTCCACTTCCTGATGAAGAAGAACGACATCACGAAGTTCGAGGGCCACGGCACCTTCACCGACGACCACACCCTGCACGTCGCGCTGGGCTCCGGCGGCAGCGAGACCGTCACCTTCGACCACTGCATCATCGCCACCGGCGCCACCACCCGGCTGCTCCCCGGCACCTCGCTCAGCGAGCGGGTCGTGACGTACGAGGAGCAGATCATGACGGACACCCTCCCGGGGAGCATCCTCATCGCGGGCGCCGGCGCGATCGGTGTGGAGTTCGCGTACGTCCTGCACAACTACGGGGTGAAGGTGACCCTCGTGGAGTTCCTGGACCGGATCGTGCCGCTGGAGGACGAGGAGGTGTCGGCCGAACTCTCCCGCCAGTACCGCAAGCTCGGCATCGACGTGCTCACCTCGACCCGGGTGGAGGCGATCAACGACGCGGGCGACTCGGTGAAGGTCATGGTGACCACCGGCGGCCAGCGGCAGACGCTCGAGGCCGACAAGGTGCTGCAGGCCATCGGCTTCCAGCCGCGGATCTCCGGCTACGGCCTGGAACAGACCGGCGTCCGGCTCACCGAGCGCGGCGCCATCGACGTCGACGAGTTCTGCCGCACCAGCGTCCCGCACATCTACGCCATCGGCGACGTCACCGCGAAGCTGATGCTCGCGCACGCCGCCGAGGCCATGGGCGTGGTCGCCGCCGAGACCATCGCCGAGGCCGAGACGATGGCGCTCGAGTACGTGATGATCCCGCGCGTCACCTTCTGCCAGCCGCAGATCGCCAGTTTCGGGTGGACGGAGGCGCAGGTCCGCGAGCGCGGGCTCGACGTGCGCGTGGCCAAGTTCCCCTTCACCGCCAACGGCAAGGCGCACGGCCTCGGTGACGCGAGCGGTTTCGTGAAGCTCATCAGCGACGCGAAGTACGGCGAGATCCTGGGCGGCCACCTGATCGGCCCCGAGGTCACCGAGCTGCTGCCGGAACTGACGCTGGCCCAGAAGTGGGACCTCACCGCGGCCGAACTGGCCCGCAACGTCCACGGTCATCCGACGCTCAGCGAGGCCGTGCAGGAGGCGGTCCACGGGCTGGCCGGCCACATGATCAACTTCTGAGCCCGCGGGCGGCGTTCGGCTGTCGCGCCGTCTCGCGCCCTGCGGGCGCAAAGATGCCGGCTGCGGAGGGGAGGGTGGGGGGCCGGGGCTTGTCGGCAGTGTGCGGGTTGATGCGGGGCTGGGGTTCAGGCGCCGGAGCGGGTTGCCTTTCCGCTGGCCTGGGGTCTCGTTGCCGTCAGCGGGTATAGATGGCCGCTTCCACGCCTACTCCCGGTGCTGGGCGCGCCCGCCGTAACCCGCGTCTGCGGCTGCTTCGAGGTGCTGTCGGGAGATCGGGCCCGCTTTCGACGGTATATACGTCGGAACAGAGCCCGATCTTTGCCCGGACGGAGATCGGGCTCTCTTTCAGCGGTATAGCCGTCGAAACAGAGCCCGATCCTCGGATCGGGGAAGCACCCGCAGACGCCGGTTACGGCGGGCGCGCCACCCACGGAGGGTGGGCGTGGTCACCGGCCATCTGCACCCGCGGACGGCAACGAGACCCGAGCCAGACGAACAACCAGGCCCGCTCCGGCGCCTGAACCCCAGCCACGCACCGCCCCGCACACTGCCGACAAGCCCCGAGCCCCCAACCTCCCCTCCGCAGCCGGCCGCTTTGCGCCCGAAGGGCGCGAGACGACGGGACAGCCGAACGACCACCCCACCCCCACCCCACCCCACCCCTACCCCCCTCAGCGCCTGCGGCGCCGCAGGAGGACGACGACCGCCGCCGCGGCAGCCGCAGCCGCCAGACCCGCCACCGCGGCGCGTCGGGCGACGGGGGCGCCGGCGATGCGGAGGAGGTCGAGGGGCTCGTCCTCGGGGCCGGCCGGCGCCGGGGGCGTGGTCTCCGCGGCGTCCTCGCCGACGGCGGCGGGCTGCGGGGCGGCGAGCCGGGAGGCGAGGCAGTCGGCGAACCGGCCGATGATCCGGTCGCCGACCTCGGCCATCACACCGCGGCCGAACTGCGCGGGCCGGCCCGTCACGGCGAGGTCGGTCGTGACCGAGACGACCGTCGCGCCGTCCTTCTCCGTCAGGGTGCCGGTCACCGTCGCCCGCGCCGTGCCCTGGCCGCGGACCTCCTTGCCGCGGGCGGCCAGCACGACGCGGTGCGCGGTCCCGTCCCGCTCCTCGAAGACCGCGGTGCCGCGGTACGTCACCGTCACCGGGCCGACCTTGACCCGCACCGTGCCCATGACGGTCTCGCCGTCGTACTCGTCCACCGTCGCGCCCGGCATGCACGGTGCGACGCGCTCGATGTCCAGCAGCGCCGGCCAGGCCTCCGCCACCGGGACGGGGACCGTGAACTCGTGGTGCAGTTCCATGATCTACTCCTCGTCACACCGGCCTGAGCACCGGAGGGTGGATCGCGCCGGCCGTACCCGACAGCGGGGTGCCGCTGCCGCCCCAGCGCAGCGCGATGATCTCGGCGGCGATCGACACCGCGACCTCCTCGGGGGTGCGCGCGCCCAGGTCCAGCCCGATCGGCGAACGCAGCCGGGCCAGTTCGGCCGGTGCGAGCGTCGTGTCGCGCAGCCGCTTGAGCCGGTCGTCGTGCGTGCGCCGGCTGCCCATCACACCGATGTACGCGGCCGGCCGGCGCAGCGCGACCTCCAGCAGCGGCACGTCGAACTTGGGGTCGTGGGTGAGGACGCACACCACCGTGCGGTCGTCGGTCTCCGTGCCGCCCAGGTAGCGGTGCGGCCAGTCGACGACGACCTCCACGCCCTCGGGGAAGCGCTTCGGGGTCGCGAACACCGGACGCGCGTCGCAGACGGTCACCCGGTAGCCCAGGAACAGCCCGATGCGCGCCACCGCCGCCGCGAAGTCGATGGCGCCGAACACCAGCATCCGCGGCGGCGGGGCGAAGGACTGCAGGAACACCGTCACGTCGTCCTCGCGCCGTTCGCCGTGGCGGCCGTAGTGGCGCTGCCCGGTGGCGCCCTGGGCCAGCTCGCCGCGGGCGTCGTCCGTGACGGCCGCGTCGAGGCCCTCCGAGCCGAGGGTGCCGGCGACCCGGTCCGGCCACACCGTGAGCGTCGCGCCGCGCGGGGCGGGACCGTCGAGCACCGTCGCGGTGACCACCGGCCGGTGCGCGGCGACCGAGGCCGCCACCTCGCCGAAGCCCGCGTCGGTGGCCCGGGACACCGGACGGACCAGCAGGGTGATCTCACCCCCGCAGGTCAGGCCCACCTCGAAGGCGTCGGCGTCGCTGTAGCCGAAGGTGTGCAGCCGGGCCTCGCCCGACTCGACGACCTCCTTGGCCAGTTCGAAGACCGCGCCCTCCACGCAGCCCCCGGAGACGCTTCCCACGACCTCGTCGCCGGGCCCCACCGCCATGGCCGCGCCCGGTCCGCGCGGCGCGCTGCGGCTCACCGCGACGACCGTGGCCAGTCCGAAGGGAGTTTCCGAGGCGTACCAGTCGTCCAGCGCCGGAAGGATCTCACGCACCGTCGGCTCCTCTCACCACGGCGGCCAGACGTTCCAGCGCGCCCAGACTGTGCCCCTCGACGAAGGCGTCGACGCTCGGCAGCGCCGCCGCCATGCCCGCCGCCAGCGGGGCGTACCCCGGCCCGGCCTTGCGCGGGTTGGCCCACACCACGCGGTGCGCCAGCCGTGCCAGTCGCCGCATCTGCCCGGCCAGCAGGGCGGGGTCGCCGCGCTCCCAGCCGTCGGACAGCACCACGACGACCGCGCCGCGCGCCGTCCCCCGCGCGCCCCAGCGGTCCAGGAACGCCCGCAGCGTCTCCCCGAGCCGCGTCCCGCCGCTCCAGTCGGGCACCGCCGTCGCGACCGCGGCCAGCGCCGCGTCCGGGTCCCGGCGCGCCATCTCGCGGGTGACCCGGGTCAGCCGGGTGCCGAGGGTGAAGACCTCGGTGGGCGTACGGCCGCGAGAACCGTGCGCGGCGGCGTGCGCGAAGCGCAGCAGCGCGTCCGCGTACGGGGCCATCGACCCGCTGACGTCCAGCAGCAGCACCACCCGGCGCGGCGTGCGGGCCGGGGCGCGCCGCAGGAGCGCGGCCGGCTCGCCGCCCCGCCGCAGCAACTCCCGCACGGTGCGCCGTGGATCCACCGTCCCGCGGCGCGCCGGACGGCGCCGGGAGGTGCGGCGCGGTTCGCCGTCGAGCGCGAACACCGCCAGCAGCCGGTTCAGCTGGGCCCGTTCGGCGGCGGTCAGCGCGGCGACGTCACGGTGCCGCAGCACCTCCGTCGCGCTGGCGAGCGCGACCGCGGTGGGCCCCGCACCGCCCTCCGCATCGGTGGCGGGCTCCCCGGCGCCGGCCCACGGCACCGCGGGCGGGCGCGGGGGCCGGACCGCCGGACGCACCCGGCGGGGCGGCGGCCGCTCGCCGTCGAAGAAGGCCGCGAAGACCCGGTCGTAGCGCTCCAGGTCGTCCGGGCCGCCGCAGAGCGTCAGGCGTCCCGCCCAGTACACGTCGCGGCGCCGCGACGGGTCGAGCCGGCCGAGCGCGGCCAGGAACGAGGCGACCCGGTCGGGGCCGGCCGGCACCCCTGCGGCCCGCAGGGCGCGGGCGAAGCCCACCACCCCCGCCGTGCCGTCCGCCGTGACCGTGCGCATCGTGCTCACCGCGCCCCGTCCGCCCGCGCGGCGAGGATCCCCGACAGGTCCAGCGAGCGTGCCCGCTGGGCGTCCTCGCGGTACTTGAGCACCGAGCCGAGGGTGGTCATCGCCAGGTCCGCGTCGAGTTCCGTCGCCCCCAGCGCGGCGAGCGCCTCCGCCCAGTCGATGGTCTCCGCCACCCCGGGCGGCCGCACCAGGTCCTGCTCGCGCAGGCACTGCACCACGGCCGTCACCTGCGCCGCGAGGCGCGCCGCCACATGCGGCTGCCTGCGCTGTACGATCGCCAGCTCCCGCTCGAAGCCGGGGTGTTCGAACCAGTGGTAGAGGCAGCGCCGTTTCAGGGCGTCGTGCACCTCGCGCGTCCGGTTGGACGTCAGCACCACCACGGGCGGCGACTGCGCCCGCAGGGTGCCCAGTTCGGGGACGGTGACGGAGTACTCCGAAAGCAGTTCGAGCAGGAAGGCCTCGAACTCGTCGTCCGCGCGGTCGACCTCGTCGACCAGCAGCACCGAGGGGCTGGTCTCCAGGGCCCGCAGCAGTGGCCGTGCCAGCAGGAACCGCCGGCTGTAGAGCTCGCCCTCCAGCGTCTCCGGGTCGCTGACGCCCGCGGCCTCGGCCGCCCGCAGGTGCAGCAACTGCCGGGGGAAGTCCCAGTCGTACAGCGCCTGCGAGGCGTCGATGCCCTCGTAGCACTGCAGCCGGATCAACGGCGCGCCGAGGGCTCCGGCGAGCGCGTGCGCCAGGGCCGTCTTGCCGACGCCTGCGTCGCCCTCGCAGAAGATCGGGCGGTGCAGCGTCAGCGCCAGGTAGCAGGCGACCGCGAGGCCGTCGTCGACCAGGTAGCCGGTCTCCTCCAGCCGGGACCGGATCTCCTCGGGGCCGGAGATCGCCGGCACCGCCCCGACCGCCTCGTCGGCCCGGTCGGCGGCGCGGGCGGCACGGTACGGCGCGGAAGCCGGTCCGGTGGCAGCGGCGGCCGGTCCGCCGGCCGGTCCGGCGCCGGGGGCGGGAGCCGGAGTGCCGGGGCCGTGCGGACCCACCGCCCCGGCGCGGGCCGTCGCCAGGGGGAGCGGCCCGCAGGCGGCGCCCGCCGGGGTGGTCCACCCCGGCGGATTCCCGTGCGCCGGCCAGGTCATGCGCTGCGTCCGCTCCTCATGTCAGCTCCGCGGCGGCGAGGACCGCCCTGCGGGTGAGCACCCGCACCAGGTGCTCCCGGTACTCGGCGGACGCCGACAGGTCGGAGGCGGGCCGGGTGCCATCCGCGGCGCTGCCGGCGGCCGAGGCCACCGCCTCCGGGGCGGCGTCGGCGCCCGCGAGCGCGGCCTCGCAGGCGGTGGCGCGCACCGGCGTGGGCCCCATGTTCGACAGCCCGACACGGCACTC
Source organism: Streptomyces sp. NPDC008238 (assembly GCF_042956445.1). NCBI lineage: Bacteria > Bacillati > Actinomycetota > Actinomycetes > Kitasatosporales > Streptomycetaceae > Streptomyces > Streptomyces sp. NPDC008238. The sequence goes on from NZ_JBIBGK010000021.1 coordinate 36,468, forward strand.
GACGATGTGGCCGTCGTCGCGCCGCACCAGCGCCGCCACCCCCACCACGGCCCAGGCCTGGGCGCTGAGCTGGAACTTCTCGTAGTGGAAGCCCCAGGCGTCCGCCTTGGGCACCCGCACCTCCACCAGCAGTTCGTCGGGCCGCAGCGCCGTCTGCAGGTAGTCGGTGAAGAACTCCCGCGCCGGGAGGGTCCGTTGTCCGTCCGGACCCTGGACGACCAGTTCGGCGTCGAGGGCGAGGACGGCCGCGGGCACGTCCCCGGCCGGGTCGGCGTGGGCGATCGAGCCGCCGATCGTGCCCCGGTGGCGTACCGCCGGATCGGCCACCGTGGCCGTGGCGGCGGCCAGCAGCCCGGCGTGCCGCCGCACCAGGGGGTCGTGCACGACGTCGTGGTGCGAGGTCAGGGCGCCGATGACGAGGTCGTCCCCGTCGACCCGCACCCCGCGCAGGCCGGGGATCCGGCCGACGTCCACGAGCAGTTCGGGGAAGGCGAGCCGCATCCGCAGGATCGGCAGCAGGCTCTGACCGCCCGCCAGCACCTTCGCGTCCTCCCCGGCGAGGGCGAGCTGCCGCACCGCCTCCTCCACGGTGCGGGGCCTGGCGTACTCGAACGACGCGGGGATCATGAGCCGTCCTCCTCCGGCCGTGCGGAGCGCCGCGCGTCCCGCAGGGCCCGCCAGATCCGTTCCGGCGTGCACGGCATCGGCACGTCCGTGACGCCCAGCGGCCGCAGGGCGTCGACCACGGCGTTGACCACCGCGGGGGTCGAGGCGATCGTCCCGGCCTCGCCGACGCCTTTGACGCCCAGCGGGTTGGTGGTCGCCGGCGTCTCGGTGCGGTCGGTGAGGAAGTCGGGCAGGTCGGCCGCGCAGGGCACCAGGTAGTCGGCCATGGTGCCGGAGACCAGGTTGCCCTCCTCGTCGTAGACCGCCTCCTCGAACAGGGCCTGGGCGATGCCCTGGGCGAGCCCGCCGTGCACCTGGCCCTCCACGATCATCGGGTTGACGACCTTGCCGACGTCGTCCACGCACACGTAACTGCGGATGCGCGCCCGCCCGGTCTCGGTGTCCACGTCCACCGCGCACAGGTGCGTGCCGTGCGGGTAGGAGAAGGCCTCGGGGTCCTCCACGTGCTCGGCGTTGATCGTCGGCTCCAGCCCGTCGGGCAGGTCGTGCGAGGTGAACGTCGCGAAGGCCACCTCCTGGATGGTCCGGCGCGCGTCCGGCGAGCCCTTCACCGAGAAGACGCCGCCGGCGAAGTCCAGGTCGTCCTCGCTCGCCTCCAGCAGGTGCGCGGCGACCTTGCGGGCCTTGTCGACCACCTTCCGCGCGGCGCGGTGCACGGCGACGCCGCCGACGACCAGCGAGCGCGAGCCGTAGGTGTCCATGCCCTGCGGCACCGTGCGGGTGTCGCCGTGCAGCACCTCGACGTCCTCGAAGGGCACGCCGAGCACGTCCGCCGCGATCTGGCTCCAGCTCGTCACATGGCCCTGCCCGTGCGGGCTGGTGCCGGTCAGCACCTCCACCTTGCCCGTCGGCAGCATGCGGATCGACGCCGCCTCCCAGCCGCCCGCGCCGTAGCGCAGGTCGCGCAGGATCCGGCTGGGCGCGAGCCCGCACATCTCCGTGTACGTCGACACGCCGATGCCCAGCCGCACCGGGTCGCCGCGTTCCTGCCGCTCGCGCTGCTCGGACCGCAGGTCGGCGTAGCCGAAGAGGGCGAGCGCCTTGTCCGTCGCCGACTCGTAGTCCCCGCTGTCGTAGGTGAGCCCGCCGATGGTGGTGTAGGGGAACTCGTCGTGGCCGATCCAGTTGCGGCGGCGCACCTCCACCGGGTCCATGCCGAGTTCGGCGGCGAGTTCGTCCATCATGCGCTCGATCGCGAACGTCGCCTCGGGGCGGCCCGCGCCGCGGTACGCGTCGGTGGGGGTCTTGGTGGTGAAGACGCCCGTGCAGGTGAAGTCGTAGGCGTCCATCTTGTAGATGCCGGGGAACATGAACGCCCCGAGCAGCGGGACGCCCGGCGTCACGATCATCAGGTACGCGCCCATGTCGGCGAGCAGGTCCACCTTCAGGCCCAGCAGCCTGCCGTCGCGCGTCGCGGCGAGTTCGAGGTCCTGGATCTGGTCACGTCCGTGGTGGGTGGCCAGGTACCCCTCCGAACGGGACTCCGTCCACTTCACCGGGCGGCCCAGCTTCCGGGCGACGGCCAGGCCGATCGCCTCCTCGCCGTAGACCTGGAGCTTGGAGCCGAAGCCGCCGCCGACGTCCGGCGCGACGACCCGCAGCCGCTGCTCGGGGATGCCGGTGACGACGGCCATCATCACCCGCACGATGTGCGGGATCTGCGTCGCGGAGTAGAGGGTGTACTGGTCCGAGGTGTCCGGCGGGACCGCCACGACGGCCCGCGGCTCCATGGCGTTGGGGATGAGCCGCTGCTGCACGAAGCGCCGGCGCAGCACCACGTCGGCCCGCTCGCGCACGGTGGCGTAGTCCTCGCCGGTGGCCAGCGGCCAGGTGTAGCAGCGGTTGGTGCCCTTGTCGGCGTGGACCAGCGGGGCGCCCTCGGCGAGCGCCGCCTCCATGTCGAGGACCGGGGGCAGCGGCTCGTAGTCGACGTCGATCGCCTCCAGCGCGTCGGCCGCCGCGTAGCGGTCGCGGGCGACGACGACCGCGACCGGGTCGCCGGTGTGGCGGACCTCGTCGACGGCGACCGGCGGGTGCTCGGGCAGCACGATGTCCTCGGTGACGGGCCAGGCGCAGGGCAGCGACCCGAGCCCCTCGGCCAGGTCGCGGCCGCTGTAGGCGGCGACGACCCCCGGCCGTTCGAGGGCCGGGGTGACGTCGATCCGCTCGATGCGGGCGTGCGCCATCGGGCTGCGCAGGATCGCGATGTGCAGCAGCCCCGGGACGCTGATGTTGTCGGTCCAGGTCGTCCGGCCGGTCACCAGCCGGGCGTCCTCCTTGCGGACCCGGGCCCGGCCGACCTCGGGTTCGCGTCCGGTCAGCTGGTCGGTCATACCGGCGCCCCGCTCCCGGCCGGGCTCGGCGCGGCGTGCTCGGCCACGGCGCCGGGCTCCGGCGCCTGGTGGCGGCCTTCCTCGGCGGCGGCCGCCAGCACGGCGCGCACGATGTTCATGTAACCCGTGCAGCGGCACAGGTTGCCCTCCAGACCCTCGCGGACCTCCTCGGGCGTGGGGTCGGGGTTCTCCCGCAGCAGGTCGCGGGCGGCCATGATCATGCCGGGCGTGCAGAAGCCGCACTGCAGCGCGTGCTGCTCGTGGAACGCCCGCTGCAGGGGGTGCCACTCGCCGTCGGGGGAGGCCAGCCCCTGGATCGTCGTCACCTCGCCGCCGTCGGCCTGTACGGCGAGCACGGAACAGCTCTTCACGCTCGCGCCGTCGAGGTCCACCGTGCAGGCGCCGCAGTTCGTGGTGTCGCACCCGATGGGGGTACCGGTCAGGCCGAGCCGGTCCCGCAGGTAATGGACGAGCAGGAGGCGGGGCTCCGCCTCGTCCTCGTAGGCCGTGCCGTCCACCTTCACCGAGATGCGGGTCATGAGGCCTCCCAGAGGCGCCGCGTGGCGATTCCCCCGTTCTGCTCCGATACGCGCAACTGTAAGTCGCGCCCGGGGACAACGCGACGCCTCGGACGCGAGTTCCACGGGCCTCTTGTGCTCGGATATCCGAGGTGTAATGTTAATTACATGATTACGACCGAACAGTTGGAAGCCCTGCGTGGCTGGCTCGCCGGGCGGCTCCCCGACGGACTGTTCGAGGCGCTCGTGGAGGTCACGGTCGACCGCGAGGAGATCACCGTCGTCGGCCGCATCCCCGCACCGGAGGTCGCCGTCGGCGCGTCACCCGTCGAACGCGAGGCCGCGTTCGACGGACGCGTCGCCGAGTTCCGGGAGCGCACCCGCGAGGACCGCGTCGCCGTCGCCCGCGAGGCCGAGCACCGCTTCGGGCGCAAGGTCTCCTGGGGCGTGGAGTGCGGCGGGCGCCGGGCCCTGTACACCACCGTCTCCGTCCCCGTCATGACCCGGCTCCGCCAGCCCGAGCGCCAGGTCCTCGACACCCTCGTCGCGGGCGGCGTCGCCCGCAGCCGCAGCGAGGCCCTCGCCTGGTGCGTGCGCCTCGTCCGCGCCAACACCGACACCTGGCTCGGCGACCTGCGCGACTCCCTGGAGCAGGTCCAGCGCGTCCGCGCCCAGGGCCCGGACCGCGCCGCGCCGCCCGCCGAGGACGACTGACCGCCCGGCCCCGACGAGGGGGCGTGCGACGCGGGGCCCGAGGCCGGCCGCGGGCCCGCCGGGGACCCGATTGCCCCGAAGGGCGGTGCCCTGGTGGGTGGTTCGGGCGCCGGGGAGGGCGGGCGGCCGCGTCGTCCCCCACGCAGCCGGAGCGCCGTGGGAGAGCCCGTCACCCGGGAGGGGCACCTGCGCCCGTGGGCCGTACGGGTTAGATTCAAAGGCGTGCTGCGCATCGTGGACGGCAGGAGCGGGGAGCCCGTGGAACTCGACCCGGGGCGGCGCGTGCCGCTTCGGGTGCTGGCGCACACCGGCGCCGCGGGCGGGAGGACGACGGCGCTGCGGGTGCTGCTGGTGGCGGACGTGCTGGCCCGTGCCGTGGAGACCCATGGCGGGCAGGTGCTGGTCGCCTCGGTCGGCCCGGCCGATCCCGCACTGGACGCTGCCGCCGCGGCGCTGGGCATCGGGCCCCGCGCGGCGCGCGGGGACGACGTCCGCGAGGCGGAGGCGGCGCTCGCGGGCCCGGCCCGGGTGCACGTCGCCCCGACGGGCACCGGGACCGGCGGCCTCCGTCTCGACGTCGCGCAGGTTCACCCGGACGAAGTAGCCGCGCCCGGCCCCGCCGTACGGCTCGCGCTGCTCCGGCTCGACCGCAGGGCGCCCGCGGACCTGTCCGCGCCGGTACTCGACGGGGCCGACGCCGGTCTGCGGCGGTGGCGCGGCGCGGTGGCCCGCTGGGCCGAGTCGCCGTCGAAGCCGATGTGCGCGCAGTACGTCGAACGCCTCCAGGCCGCCCTGGACGCGGACCTCGACACCGCCGCCCACCTGGCCGTCCTCGACCGGCTGGAGGAGGAGGCCGCCCTGCCCGACGGCTCCCGCTTCGAGACGTTCGCCCGGGCGGACCGGGTGCTGGCCCTGGAGCTGAGCGCCGAGGTCGGCGGGGTGCGGTCGTGAAGCGACGCGCGGAGGCCGGTCCGCGACGCCTCGTCGTGCTGCGGCACGCCAAGTCCGCCTGGCCCCCGGACGTCCCGGACCACGACCGCCCGCTCGGCCCCCGCGGCCGCCGCGACGCCCCCGCCGTCGGCCGCTGGCTGCGGGAGAGCGGACACACCCCCGACCTGGTGATCTGCTCGACCTCCCGGCGCACCCAGGAGACCTGGGAACTCGCCGCCGCGGCCCTGGGCGCCAAGCGGTCCGTGCCCGTTCGCCTGGACGAGCGGGTCTACGCCGCCACCGCCCGCGCCCTGCTCGACGTCCTGCGCGAGGCCCCCGAGGACGCCGGGTCCCTGGTGCTGGTCGGCCACAACCCGGGGGTCCAGGACCTCGTCCTCCGCCTGACGGGCCAGGCCCGCGCCGACGCCCTGCTGCGAGCCGCCGACAAGTTCCCGACGTCCGCCCTGGCCGTCCTCACCTGGTCCGAGCCGTGGTCCGCCCTCGCCCCGGAACGCGCCCGCCTCGAGGACTTCGCCGTCCCCCGCGGCTGATCCCCGGAGGCTGCGGGGGAGGGGCGCGCGGCTCGTCCGGCTGCTTCGCCCGCCGTGTGACGGGGACAACGTGCCGCGGCGGCGGTGGCGTGGCAACCGCATCCGCGCGGGTCACCCCAGCCCGGGAGCCGCGTGCGCGGCGGCGGCTGTCTCGGGCGGCGGGTGTCCCGGCTGGCGGGCCCGGCTCGGGTGGCCTCCTCCGCCGCCCGGCTCGCGGTGCGCAGGTGAAGCGTCGTGGCGCCGCTGCGGCGGGTCACGGTGTGCCGGGGGCGTACTGCCCGCGCTGCCGGAGGTGCCACCGGCGCCGTGGCGTCGACCGCCCGGGCCCCGTCCCTAGGCCGAGGCCGCCAGCGCGGCGGTCGTCGCGACCGCGAGGCGGTCGAGGTAGCGGGGGGTGAGAGGGGAGCGGAGGACCGCGAGGCGCCAGTAGAGGGGGCCGGCGATGAGGTCGAGGGCGAGGTCGCGGTCCGTGCCGGCGGGCAGCTCGCCGCGCTCGGCGGCGGCGTCGACGATGGCGGTGGCGATGCCGCGCTGGGTGTCGCGCAGCGCGGTCTGCAGTGTCGCGGCGATCTCGGGGTTGCGGGAGGCCTCCGCCAGCAGGTCGGGGATGATCTGCGAGGCGACGGGGTGCCGCAGCGCCCGCGCCGTCACCTCCAGCAGCATCCGGATGTCGCCCAGCAGGCTGCCCGTGGCGGGCGCCGGGACGCCGACGGCCGCGACGGCGGACACCACGTCGAGCACGAGCGGCAGCTTGGAGCGCCAGCGCCGGTAGACCGCGGCCTTGCCGACGCCCGCGCGGCGTGCGATGCCCTCGATGGACATCCGCCCGTACCCGACCGCGGCGAGCTCCTCGAAGACGGCCGCCCGGATCGCCTCCGTGACATCGTCTCGGAGCACTGCCGCCCCGGCGGGGGCGCGTCGTGGGGGTGCGGTGTCCGGTGCCATGTCCGGCAGCCTACGCGACGACGGGACGGAACGGTTGCGTTCCAGCGCCCGTGTGGTCTAACGTCCTGGTAACGACGATACGGTTTCGTTCCGTCCGCGCACAAACGGCCCCCTCGCGCATCACCCCCCGAACGGAAGCGCCCCCCTCGTGAGCCTTGACATCGAGTCCTCCTCAGCGGCGCCCGCGCCGCCCGGCGCCCCGGCGCCGTCCCCCGCAGAACTGGCGGCCAAGCACGGCCTCACGGTCAGCGGGGCCCGTCCCGGGCTGGGCGCCTACGTGCGGCAGCTGTGGGGACGCCGGCACTTCATCACCTCGTACGCCACCGCCCGTGTGTCGGCCCAGTACACGCGTGCGCGCCTGGGGCAACTGTGGCAGGTGCTGACCCCGCTGCTCAACGCGGCAGTGTACTACCTGATCTTCGGCCTGCTGCTGGGCACCGACCGCGGCGTCGACAACTACATCGCGTTCCTGGTCACCGGCATCTTCGTCTACACCTTCACCCAGTCCTCGGTGATGGCGGGCGTCCGTGCGATCTCCGGCAACCTCGGCCTGGTGCGGGCCCTGCACTTCCCCCGGGCCAGCCTGCCGATCGCGCAGACGATCATGCAGCTGCAGCAGCTGCTGATGTCGATGCTCGTGCTCGTCGCCATCGTGCTCATGACCGGCGAGGTGCCGGGGCCGTCCTGGCTGCTGGTGTTCCCGGCGCTCCTGCTGCAGTCGGTCTTCAACGCGGGTTTGGCGCTGGTGATGGCGCGGCTCGGCAGCAAGATGACCGACCTCGCGCAGCTGATGCCGTTCATCCTGCGCACCTGGATGTACACCTCCGGCGTCATGTACAGCATCAGCCACGTGGCGGCGCACGCGCCGCAGGCCGTGAAGATCCTGCTCGGACTGAACCCGGCGGCGGTCTACATCGACCTGATGCGCTTCGCGCTGATCGACAGCTTCACCTCCGAGCAGCTGCCGCCGCACGTGTGGGCGGTCGCCCTGGGCTGGGCCCTGGTCATGGGCATCGGGGGCTTCGTCTGGTTCTGGAAGGCTGAGGAGAGGTACGGCCGTGGCTGAGCGCATCCCCACCGTGATCGTGGACGACCTGCACATCGTGTACCGGGTGCACGGCGCGGGCGCCGGCCGCGGCACCGCGGTCAACGCCCTGACGCGGCTGGTCCGCCGCAAGGGCGGCAACCCGAACGTCCGCACGGTGCACGCCGTGCGCGGCGTGAGCTTCACCGCCTACCGCGGCGAGTCCATCGGGCTCATCGGCTCCAACGGCTCGGGCAAGTCCACCCTGCTCAAGGCCGTCGCGGGGCTGCTGCCCGCGGAGAGCGGCAAGGTGTACACCCAGGGGCAGCCCTCGCTGCTCGGCGTCAACGCCGCCCTGATGAACGACCTGACCGGCGAGCGCAACGTCATGCTCGGCGGCCTCGCGATGGGCATGTCGCAGGACGAGGTCAAGGAGCGCTACGAGCAGATCGTCGAGTTCTCCGGCATCAACGAGAAGGGGGACTTCATCTCCCTCCCGATGCGCACCTACTCCTCCGGCATGGCGGCCCGGTTGCGCTTCTCGATCGCCGCGGCCAGGAGCCACGACGTCCTCATGATCGACGAGGCGCTGGCGACCGGTGACAACCGGTTCCGCAAGCGCTCGGAGGCGCGGATCCGCGAGCTGCGCAAGGAGGCCGGCACCGTCTTCCTGGTCAGCCACAACAACAAGTCGATCCGCGACACCTGCGACCGCGCCATCTGGCTGGAGCACGGCACGCTGCGGATGGACGGCCCGACCGACGAGGTGCTCAAGGCCTACGACGCGTTCACCCAGGGGAAGTGACGCCGCCCGGCGCGAGCCGGGCACCGGTGCCAGACTGAGGAACGGACACCGGGACCACGGCAGCACCGGGCACGCACGCAGGCCAAGGAGACCGCCATGCTCACCACCCAGTACGTCAACGGCGCCCCGAACTGGATCGACCTGGGCAGCCCGGACCCCGGGGCGGCGGTCTCCTTCTACACCGGGCTCTTCTCCTGGGAGGCGCAGTCCCTCGGGCCCGAGGCCGGCGGCTACGGCTTCTTCCGCCTCGGCGGGAAGACCGTGGCCGCCTTCGGCCCGCTCAGCGAGGAGGGCGTGCGGTCCTCCTGGACGCTGTACTTCCAGACGGCCGACGCCGACGCCACCGCCAAGGCGGTCGAGCAGGCGGGCGGGACGGTGCGCCTCCCGCCCTTCGACGTCTTCACCAACGGCCGGATGGCCGGCTTCACCGACCCCGGGGGAGCCGAGTTCGCCGTGTGGCAGCCCCGCGACACCAAGGGCCTCGACGTGGTCACCGAGCCGGGCAGCTTCGGATGGGCGGAGTTGTACGCGCCCGACGCGGCCGCCGCCGGCGCCTTCTACGGCGCGGTCCTCGAGTGGCAGGCGCAGGACGTGCCGCTCGGCACGACCCGCTACAGCGTGCTGTCGACCTCGGGCGGCGGCCGGGAGGCGTCCCTGGGCGGGATCGTGGAGATCACCGACGCGATGAGGGCCGCCGGTGTCACCCCGCACTGGCTGCCCTACTTCGAGGTCGAGGACGCCGACGCGGTGGTCGCCGAGGCCGCGCAGCTCGGCGGGAAGGTCGTCAAGGCACCCCAGCACGCCGAGGGCGTCGGGCGCTTCGCGCACCTCGCGGACCCCTTCGGCGCGCTGTTCGCGGTCATCACCAGCCAGCCGCGGCGGAGCTGACGGCGCGGCAGGAGCCGGTGACAGGGCCGCGCCGGGGGCGGCGACGGGGCGGTACGGGGCCACTGTCAGTGCCCGCTGCAAGACTGGGAGCGACCAGGGCACAGCACCCCGTCGAAGGAGCACACCATGCTCAACACCAACTACGTACCCGGCGCCCCCAACTGGCTCGACCTGGGCACTCCCGACGTCGAGGCCTCGGCGGCCTACTACCGCGAGGTCTTCGGCTGGGACTTCCGGTCGGCCGGACCTGAAGCGGGCGGCTACGGGATGTTCCGGATCGGCGACCGCACCGTCGCCGGCATCGGACCGAACAACCAACCCGGCGCCACCGCCGCGGCCTGGGAGCCGTTCTTCCAGACGGCCGACGCCGACGCCACCACCAAGTCCGTCGAACAGGCCGGCGGAGCCGTGCGGTTCTCCGCCATGGACGTCTTCGACCTCGGGCGGATGGCGGCCTACGCCGACCCGACCGGGGCCCGGTTCTGCGTGTGGCAGCCGGGCGCCAACAAGGGCCTGGACGTCGTCGACGAGCCCGGCTCGCTGTACTGGACGGAGCTCTTCACCCCCGACGCGCCCTCGGCACTGGCCTTCTACCGCGCGGTCTTCGACTGGAGGACCGAGGACTCCCGGATGCCCGGCATGGTCTACACCCTGGTCTCCCCGGCGGGCGGCGGCGAGAGCGACGCCCACGGCGGCGTCATGCAGCTCGACGAGGAGATGCTCGCCGCGGGCGCCGGCGCGCACTGGCTGCCGTACTTCGCGGTGGCCGACTGCGACGGGACGCTGGCCAAGGCCGTCGCGGCGGGCGGCACGGTGCGCCTCCCCGCGGTGGACGTGCCGGAGGTCGGGCGCTTCGCGCAGGTCGTCGACCCGCAGGGCGCGGCGTTCGCCGTCATCACGCCCGCGCCGACCGCGGCCTGAGGGCGCGCGCGGCGGCTACTCCGGCGGTGTCGGGGTGTCGTGGCGGGAGAACATGGCCTGGACGTCGAGCTCCAGCTTGATGGTCGGGCCCACCACCGCGATGCCCCGCGCCAGCATGCTCTGCCAGTTCAGGGTGTAGTCGTCGCGGTGCAGTTCGGCGGTGGCGAGGGCCGCGCAGCGCAGCTCCTCACCGTAGCCGCCGGTGGCCATGCCCAGGTAGTCGGTGTCCAGGGTCACCGACCGACTGACGCCGTGCATGCTGAGGTGGCCCTGGACGGCCCACCGCGAGCCGCCCTGGTGCACGAAGCGGTCGCTCGCGAAGCGGATCCAGGGGTGGGCGGCCACGTCGAGGAAGTCCGCGGAGCGCAGGTGGCCGTCCCGGGTCCGGTTTCCGGTGTTGATGCTCGCCGCGTCGATGGTGATCTCGACGTGGGAGTCCTCCATGCGCTCCGCGACGCGTATCCCGCCCGTGAAGCGGTCGAAGCGGCCGTGCACATGGGCCATGCCGACGTGCTTGGCGATGAACCGGACGGCCGTGTGCGGCGGGTCGAAGAACCAGGCGCCCGGCGGCGGCAGTTCGCGCTCCGGCGAGGGCGTCAACCGCACCGCGCCGACGGGGGACTGGAGCCCCTGCGCGATCTGCACGGTGCCCCGGTAGGGCTGCATGCCGTCCGCGCCGATCATCACGGTGTAGTGCCCGGGCGGCAGGGTGGCCAGGAACGTCCCGTAGGGATCGGTGGTGGCCGTCACGCGCGGGAGGCGGGTGCGGGCTTCGGACACCGTGACCTCGGCACCGTCCAACGGCCGGCCCGAGGGGTCGAGCACCTGACAGCTGATCAGTCCCGCACCCTCGGCGATCGGTGGCAACAGCCCGGGATTCGTGCCGCCGTTGACCGTGCGATTGCGCCGAAAGAGTGCGAAAACCATGCGATCACCTTAGATGGTGAATCCACGCAAGTGTCAATTCGCCCTCAGGTGTCCAGCCAGTGCCGTCGTCCCAGGTGGATCAGGTACAGCTCTTTGCGGGCCCGCTCGCCGACCCGCTCCTCGGTCGCGGTGTCGCCGGCCGGTGCCTCCATGAAGGCGATCGCCGTCATCAGCATGCGGTCGACGTACAGTTCGGCGAGCATGCGGACGTCCTCGGGCGCCCAGCCGTGCGCGACGGGCTGCGCGCCGAGCGCCTCGGCCACCTCCCGGGCGAACAGCGAGAGTTCGGTGGCGATGGCCTCGCGGACGGCCTGCACGCCGCCGTGCCGCTCGCGGGCGATGAAGCGGATGTGCGGCCGGTGGTCGCGCACGTGCAGGGCGATCAGCCGGACGGAGCGGGCGATGACCTCCTCCGCGTCGTCCTGCTCGGCCATGATCGCCTGGATCATGCCGTGCAGACTGCCCAGCGACTCGGCGACCAGGGCCACCCCGAGGTCGCCCATGTCGCGGAAGTGCCGGTAGAACCCGGCGGGCGCGACGCCCACTTCGCGGGTGACCTCGCGCAGTCCCAGGCTGCTCAGGCTCTGGTTCTCCAGCAGGCGCAGGCCCGCGTCGAGGAGGGCCCGCCGGGTCTGCTGCTTCTGGGCCTCACGGGCCCCGAGGGTGTGACTCATGTCATCCAGTAAACAGCTGTTCGCCGAGTTGCGCGACAGTAGACTTCCGACTCAGTGAACAACTGTTATTTCAGTTGTTCACTGAGTCGACGTCCGCACCCGTCGGCCGACGTCCGCAGCCCGCAGTGCCATCCGGCAACCGAGAAAGGCACCCGCCCGTGACCCTCCTCGTCGTCCTGGTCGCCATGGGGATCCTCCTGGGCACCGTCTCGTACACCCCGTTGCCCGTCTTCTTCGTCGCGGTGGGCGTGGTCGGTGCCTGGCTGCTCACGTTCTACGTCCGCGAGCGCGTCGCACACCACCGCCACCGCTGATCCCACGTCTCCCAGGGGGGAACCCACCCATGGACTCCTACGCATCCGCCCACGAGCGCGAACTGCGCGCAGCGAAGGCCCAGTCGGGCTCGGACGGCTCCGACGGCATGGCCGTCGCCGCGTTCGTGCTGGGCCTGGTCGGACTGCTGGCCTTCAACATCGTGCTCGGCCCCTTCGCCCTGATCCTCGGCGGCGTCGCGCTCGTCCGGGGCACCCGGCGTCCCGTACGGGCGATCGCCGGTCTGGTGCTCGGCGCGGCCGACCTGATGGTGCTGGTCGTGCTCATCACCATGAACCGCGGCTTCATCTGGCCGTTCGGCCTCTGACCGCGGGGGTCAGGGACGTCGGGGTGCCTTCCCGCGGGGGGTGCCCTTCGGCCCGTCGGGCGCCGTGGCGTCGGACCCGGCGGGTGAGAGCGCGGCGAGGAGCCGCAGCTTCTCGTCGCTGTCGCTGCCCTTGTCGGGGTAATAGAGGACGAGGATGACGTCGTCGATGGCGAGTTTCTCGCGGTGGAGGCGCAGTTCGCCGACGACGGGGTGGTTCACCGTGGTCGTGCCGCCGTCCAGCGTGCGGACGTCGTGCCGGGCCCACAGGGTGCGGAACCGCTGACTGGACAGCGCGAGCTCCCCGACCAGCTCGACGAACCGTGGGTCGTCGGTGTCGTCCCCGATGGTCGTGCGCAAGGCGGCCACGAAATCGGCGGTGGCTCTCGTCCAGTCCTGCTGGAAGGCCTGCTCCTCGGGATCGAGGAGGAGGGAACGAAGCCGGTTCTCGCCCGGCCGCAGACGGGGGGAGAGCGCGACCGCCATCGGGTTGGAGGCCAGCACGTCGAAGGCGCGCCCCTCCACGAACGCGGGGATCTGCAGGTGCGCGAGCAGCTCGTGCACCCGCTGCGGTACGTGCTCGGGCCGCCTGCGGCGCGGCGCCCTCGGGCGTGCCGCCGTCAGGCCGAGCAGATAGGCGCGCTCGACGTCGTCGAGCCGCAGCACCCGCGCGAGCGCCTCGAGGACCTGCGGCGAGGGGTTCTTGTCCCGGCCCCGCTCCAGGCGCAGGTGGTAGTCCGGGCTGATCCCGGCGAGCAGGGCGACCTCCTCACGGCGCAGCCCGGGCACGCGCCGGTTGCCGCCGGGCGGGAGGCCCGCCTGGGCCGGGGAGACCAGCTCGCGCCGGGCGCGGAGGTAGCCGCCGAGCCGGTTGCCGGATTCCTCGTCGTTCATACCGCCACCGTAATGCGGTCCGCGCGCCGCGAAGGGGGACCTGGCAGGACCAGGGAGGACGGGGGCTCTGCCGGGTCCGGCGGACACGTTCGAGACTTCGGAACCGACAACACAGTCTGCGCCGCGGGTCCGAACCCCCTCGGCGTTCCGATCCGAAGGGAAGATCTCGTGGATCTCTCCAACCGCACCGTCCTCGTCGTCGGCGGGACCTCGGGAATCGGCCGGGAGCTGGCCCGCCGGTTCGCCGCGGCGGGCAGCACCGTGGCCGTCGCCGGCCGCAGCACCCGGGCCCTCGCGGAACTCGCCGGAGAGGGCTTCGGCACGTTCGCCGTCGACGTCACCGACGGCTCCTCCGTCGCCTCCCTCCGTGACGCGGTCCTCGTCCGCCACCCCGGGCTGGACACCGTCGTCGTCACGTCGGGCGTCATGCTCGTCGAGGACCTGCGCGACCCCGCGCACTTCGAGACCGCACGCACGACGATCGACACCAACCTGCTCGGCACCGTCCGCGTCGTCGACGCCTTCACCCCGCACCTGGTCCGGCGGGGCGAGGGCACCTTCGTCACCGTCACCTCCGGCATCGCCTTCCTGCCGTTCCCGCCCATGCCCAGCTACGCCGCGTCGAAGGCCGCCGTGCACGCCTACTCCGAGGCACTGCGCGCGCAGCTCGACGGCACCGGTGTCGACGTCGTCGAACTCGTCCCCCCGGCCGTCGCCACGGCCGGCCAGGAGAAGGTGAACCCGCACGCGCTGCCGCTCGACGACTTCGCCACCGAGGTCCTGCAGCTGCTCTCGCAGGACCCCACCCCCCGCGAAGTCCTCGTGAAGCGCGTCCTGACGCACCGCTGGGCCGAGCGCGACGGCACCTACGACGGGCTCGTCGCACAGCGCTCCAAGGCCCTGGCCATGCTCCCCGGCCGCGCGGGCTGACCCCCTTGCCGCGGTGCTAGTTCAGGGTCCAGCCGGAAGGGGACCAGTAGCCGTACTCGGGACGGCCCTTGACGCCGCTGGTGCGGAAGGGGCGTCCGCCGTCGTCGAGCCGGACGGTGCCCGAGCGGCCGCCGGCGCTCCACTCCAGTTCCAGGAACCAGTCGCAGTCGCAGCGCAGCGTGCGGGCGTGCACCCGGAGCACGAGCGGGTCCCGGTCGGAGACCTGGTAGGGCAGCCGGACGACGGGGATGGTGTGCTCGCTGTCGTTGCCGTCCCGCGGTTGCGGCTGCGGGCGGGCGGCGTCGAGGTCCACCGCGTACTCGGCGGGCGACAGCGCCCCGCCGCAGCCGTTGTCCATCGAGTACGTGGACCAGCGCAGCGGGCTCCGGCGGTCGACGACGCGGATGTGCAGGGCCTGCACCACCACAGGTGCCGCGCCCTTCCCGCGGATCGTGGCCTCGACGACGGTCGTGGCGCCGTGCACGGCGCCCAGGGCACCGGCCCAGGCGCGCGCGTCCTGGGAGACCGGCGGGGGAGGGACGTCCGCGGGCGGCCGGTCGATGAGGTAGCGGTGGCTGCAACCGTTCTCCCAGACGTGCGAGCGCACGCTCCAGACCAGTGGCTGCGCCGGCACCGGGGCGCGGGAGGTGGTGCCCACCCCGCCGGGTGGACGCGGAACCGCCTTCGAGCCCGTCACCCCCGGCTCGGTGGACGGCGCCCGCCGCGAGGGGGACGCGCCCGGCGACGCCGGGGCCTTGCCCGTGACAGCCGTCGAGGGAGAGGCGCCCACCGCGTCGCCGGAGCGCGTGGAGGGCGAGGAGGCGGCGCGGGCCGGCGGGTCCTCGCCGCCGGTGCCGTCGGTCATCGCCAGCGCGGCGCCGGTGAGCACCAGCGCGGCCACCGATCCGGCGACGGCGGGCCGGGACAAGCGGCGGCGCCAGGAGCGCGGCCGCCGCGGTGCCGGGACGGTGCCGATCGGCTCGAGTTCCCCGGCGGGCGGCTGCGGTGCCGTCCCGGGAGCAGCGCCCGGAGCCGTCCCAGGTGCCGCCTCCGGAGCCACGTCGACCTCCGGCCGCAGGCCGTCGCGCGCGGGCGCGTTCCCGTCGGGGGCCGTGTCCGTGCCGCCGTCCGGATCGCCTTCCCCGGAGCCGTCGCCCTCTTCACGCCGCTCCGCCGCCCCCGCGGCGCCGCCGCGGTTGCCCACCCGGCGGACCGCGTCCGCGAGCACCCAGCGGCGGTGCAGCTCGACCAGCTCGTCCGGTCCCGCGCCGCACAGCCGCGCCAGACGCTCCACGACCGCGTAGTCGGCCGGCACCGCGTCACCGTTGCAATAGCGGTGCAGGGTCGACGTGCTGACGTGCAACCGGGTCGCCAGCTGCCCGTAGCTCAGCCCCGAACGGTCCTTCAGCTCCCGTAAGTTCCGGGCGAAGTGCTCACTGCCCGCCGCCGTACCACCCATGTCCCGCGCCCCCGACGCCTTCCCGTGTCCCGGCCGCCCGTTCCAGGGCGCTCACGTCTCCCCAGGCCAGGGTACGCGCAACCGTTCCGGCGTCCCGGAAGCGGCCTCGGCTGTTGCCGGGCCGTGACGGCGCCGCACAGGCTGGGGTGCAGCACCGCCGCCGTCCGGCGACGGTCCTCGTCCACGACCTGACCACGGGGGATCCACCTTGAACCGCACCGCCGTCCGCCGCGCCGCCGCGACCGCGCTCGCCACGGTCGCCGCCACCTCGCTCCTCGCCGCCGGCTCCGCCGAGGCCGGGGCCGCCGCGTCCACGAAGGCGCCGAGGTTCCTCGCGCCGAAGGAACTGCCGCCCTACTCCTTCTCGCCCTGGTACGCCGACCGGGTCCGCGCCGGCCTGCCCGAGGGCGGCGTCGCCTGCGCCCTGAGCGGCCTGCCCCGCAAGGGCGTCTCCTACCGCTCGTTCTGGACCGAACTCGACACCAACGCCCAGCAGGTCACCTTCACGGCCAAGAACACCAAGGCCGCGCGCGACCTGGCCGCCGAGCTCCGCTCGTCCGTGCGGGGCTGCGTCGCCCGCTTCATGGAGCAGAACCCGGGCTCCCAGGCCGACTGGAAGGACTTCGGCGGCCTCGCCGTGGAGGAGGGCGCGCACGTCTACGGCGTGCACGTGGCGCCCCCCGAGTCCGAGCACAACGTCCGGCTCTACGGCATCGGGCGCGACGGCCGCACCGTCACCGTCGTCGAGTGGGGCCAGATGGGCACCCTCGACCGGATCCCGCTGAAGGCCTTCAAGAAGACCACCCGGACCGCCGTGAACAAGCTCTACCGCTGACGCCGCCGAGCGGCCCACGGACACCGGCGGCGGGGCCCCGGGGGGAGCCCCGCCGCCGGAGCGGCACCGTACCCGTCACAGCGGCTCGACGCGGGTCAGGCCTTCC
Source organism: Streptomyces sp. NPDC008238 (assembly GCF_042956445.1). Classification (NCBI taxonomy): domain Bacteria; kingdom Bacillati; phylum Actinomycetota; class Actinomycetes; order Kitasatosporales; family Streptomycetaceae; genus Streptomyces; species Streptomyces sp. NPDC008238. Next base: position 53,246 of record NZ_JBIBGK010000021.1, read on the forward strand.
GCGTCGAGCCGCAGCCAGCGCGTGACGCCGATGTCCCGCAGGAACGGCAGGTCGTGGCTCGCCACGACCAGCGCCCCCTCGTAGGAGGCCAGCGCCGTCGTCAACTGCCGCACGCTCGCCATGTCCAGGCTGTTCGTCGGCTCGTCCAGCAGGAGCAGTTGCGGCGCCGGCTGGGCGAGCATCAGCGCCGCGAGCGACGCCCGGAACCGCTCCCCGCCCGACAGCGAACCGGCCGCCTGGTCGGCCCGCCCGCCGCGGAACAGGAAGCGGGCGAGCGACGCGCGGATGCGGTTGCCCGTGGCCTCCGGGGCGAACCGCGCCACGTTGGCCACCACCGACAGCTCGTCGTCCAGGACGTCCAGCCGCTGCGGCAGGAAGCGCAACGGCACGTGCGCCACCGCCTCGCCCGCCGCCGGGGGCAGTTCACCGGTGATCGTCCGCAGCAGCGTCGTCTTGCCGGCGCCGTTCCGGCCGATCAGCGCGATCCGTTCCGGGCCCCGCAGTTCCAGGTCCCCGGCCGGCGCCCCGTACGCCGTCCGCAGCGCACGCAGCGTCAGCACCGTCCGGCCGGCCGGGACCGCGGTGTGCGGCAGGTCGACGCGGATCTCGTCGTCGTCCCGCACCGCGTCGACGGCCTCGTCCAGCCGTTTCTCGCCTCCGCCAGCCGCTCGGTGTGCAGGACGCGGTGCTTGCCCGCCGACACCTCCGCGCTGCGCTTGCGCAGTTTCATCACGGCGCGCGGCTCCCGCTTGGAGTCGTACATCTTCTGCCCGTACCGCACCCGGCGGGCCAGCTTGACGTGGGCGTCCGCCAGTTCCCGCTTCTGGCGGCGCACGTCGGCCTCCGCCACGCGCAGCATCCGCTCGGCTGCCTCCTGTTCGGCGGCCAGGGCCTCCTCGTAGGCCTCGATGTCGCCCCCGTACCAGCGGACCCCGCCGTCGCGCAGCTCGGCGATCCGGTCGACGTGCCGGAGCAGCTCGCGGTCGTGGGAGACGACCACCAGCACGCCGTTCCAGCCCGCGACCGCCTCGTGGAGCCGCCGCCGGGCCGCCAGGTCCAGGTTGTTGGTCGGCTCGTCGAGCAGCAGCACGTCCGGACGGCGCAACAGCAGGGCCGCCAGCCGCAGCAGGACGCCCTCGCCGCCGGACAGCTCCCCGACGACCCGGTCGAGGCCGACGTGGTCCAGCCCGATGCCGTCGAGCGCGGCGCGTGCCCGCTCCTCCACGTCCCAGTCGTCGCCGACCGCCGCGAAGTGCTCCTCGCGTACGTCGCCGGCCTCGATGGCGCGCAGGGCGGCCCGGGCATCCGCGACACCCAGGGCCTCGTCCACCCGCAGCGCGGTGTCGAGGACGGCGTCCTGCGGCAGGTACCCGATCTCGCCCGCGACGCGCACCGTGCCGTCCACGGGCGCCAGTTCGCTCGCGATGAGTTTCAACAGGGTGGACTTCCCCGAGCCGTTGAGCCCGATCAGGCCCGTACGGCCGGGGCCGACGGCGAGCTGGAAGTCGTCCAGGACGGGAGTGCCGTCCGGCCAGGCGAAGGAGAGGTCGGTGCAGGTGATGGAAAGGGTGGGATGTCCCATGCGGTCCTCCGGGGTGCTCGTGGATGTCGACGGGGTCGGCACACGGGGACACCGGAAGGCGGGCGCTGCGCGGAGGCGGCTGCTCACGGCCGAGGTCGTACACGGCCCACGCGGACGCCGGTTCGGCGCCGCGGGCACGGTGTCCCTGACCTCAGAAGAGCAACGGCCTTCTCCAATCGGGCGGTGACAGGGCCGGAGCAGAAACTACGCCGGGACCGGGCACCCGGCAACGCATTTACCGGGCGCCCCCGTGGGCCCGCTCCGGGCGCTCCTGGCCGCCCGCGGCGTTCCCGTCGGTCGTGCCGACCGGCCCTCCGGCGGTGTCCGCCACCCCCGGCGCCACGGCGCGCTCCGGGTCGGCGAGCCGGTCGAGGTACGTGGTGAATCATCCTCGCGAAGCCGTCCAGGGAGCAGTCGGGATCGTCGGCGCGGTCCACAAAACCAGGGACCTCGGCGTGCAGCCGGGCCATGACCCGCTCCGACACTTCGCCGACCTGCTCCTTCATGCGCGGCGCCGCCGTCCGCAGCAGCTCCCGCACCGCCTCGTCCCGCCCCTGCGGGCGCACCACGTGGTCGTCCCCGGCCCCGGCGCGGCGACCATCGCGTTGGTGCCGCCCGCAGCTCGGCGCGGTCGTGGCCTCCGGGGCGATCCGGCCCGGCCCGTCGCGGTGCCGGCGGGCGCGCCGGCGGTGGCCACCGCCGAGGCCGGGGTCCGCGCCGGCGGGGGCTGACCGCAAATGGATTTGGTCCTGGCGCCGACACCCCGTAGAGTGATGTTCACCGACGCGGGGTGGAGCAGCTCGGTAGCTCGCTGGGCTCATAACCCAGAGGTCGCAGGTTCAAATCCTGTCCCCGCTACTGGATCCGAAGGCCCGGTGCATCTGCACCGGGCCTTCGGCGTTCCCCTTCCCGTTCCGGTACCCGTACGTGTCCGGCCGTGCGCGCCGTGTCGCCCCCGCGGGCAACCCTGATGGGCCCCCGCGGCCACCCCGGCGTCCGCCTCAGCGTTTGCGGACCGGTTCGTAGGGCGGCACGTCGCGACCGGGCTGCCAGTGCGGGCCCTGGCGGATGTGCCGGACGACCACGACCAGGTCCACGGCCGCGGCGAGTGCCAGCACACCGAAGAAGACGGCCCACCCGGTGCTTCCGAGGTCCGCGAAGAGCACCGTCCCTGCGATCGCCCAGACCAGGCCGAAGGCCGCCAGCGCGAGCCGCATCCGCAGAGCGCTGCGAGCCCGCAGGGGTTCGTTGCCGGTACGTCCCATGCGCATGGAAAACGCCTCCTCAACCGGTTCGTACCCGGCTACGCTCTTCCCATGACATGGCGACATTGATCCTCACCGGAGTCACCACTGGCGCGCAGGCTCTGCGCCTACGCGTTCCTCGAGGACCTGATCCCGCTCTACCCGGTGTACGCGGTGCTCTTCGCCGACGCCGGGCTGTCGGAGGCCGGGATCTCCTCGCTCTTCGCCGTGTGGTCACTCACGGCGTTCCTGCTCGAGGTGCCCTCGGGCGTGTGGGCCGACCGCTTCTCGCGGCGCGCCCTGCTCACGCTCGCGCCTCTGCTCGCCGGGGCGGGCTTCACGCTGTGGACCCTGTGGCCGTGCTACGCCTCCTTCGCCGCAGGCTTCGTGCTGTGGGGCGCCGGTTCCGCCCTGCGGTCCGGTGCGCTGCAGGCCCTGGTCCACGAGGAGCTGACCCGCGTCGGCGCCCCCCACGCGTACGCCCGTCTCACCGGCCGGGCGCAGGCCATCGGCACCACGGCGGCCCTCGCCGCGACCGCGCTGGCCGGCCCGCTCCTCGCGGCCGGTGGTGACCGGGCGGTCGGGCTGGCCAGTGTCGCGGTCACCGTACTGACCGCGCCGGCCGCCCTCGCCCTGCCCGAGCCCCGGGGCCGCAGGGCCGCCGCGGAGGACGACGACCCCGCGGCGTCCGGCGCCGGGCTGCTGCGCGAGGCCCTCGCCCAGGCCCGGCACGCCCCCGGCGCGGGGCGCATGGTGGCCGTCGTCTCCCTGCTGGCCGGCGCGACCGCGCTGGACGAGTACGTCCCGCTGCTCGCGCAGGCGACCGGCGTCCGGGCGTCCTTCGTTCCGCTGCTGGTGCTCCTGGTGACCGCGGGTTCCACGGCCGGGGGCTGGCTCGCGGGCCGTGGCACCCGCTGGGCGCCGCTCGCGCCGGCGGTGGCCGCCGCCTGCCTGGCCGCGGGCGCGGCGGGCACGCACCCGGCGGGCCTGGTCCTGGTGGCCGTGGCCTTCGGCCTCCTCGACTGGGCGACGACGGCCGCCGACGCCCGCCTCCAGGAGCGCATCACCGACCGCACCCGCGCCACGGTCACCTCCCTGGCGGGCCTGGGCTCCGAGGCCGGCTCCCTGCTCCTCTTCGGCCTGTGGGCCCTGGGCTCGCACTGGTCGGGGCCGGGGCCGCTGTTCGCCCTGGCGGCCCTTCCGCTCCTGCTTCCCGTGATCCTGCTCTCGCGGTGCAACATTTCCGCACCCCCACGACGTCAGTGAGGTGAAGGCGGTGCCGGACGACAACGGGGTGGGGCATGCACGAGGACCGTACGAAGGACTACCTGGACTTCGCGAGGACCCGCGCGGCACACCTCTTCCGGTCGGCCTGCCTGCTCACCGGCGGTGACACCCACCTCGCCGAGGACCTCGTGCAGGAGACCCTCGGCAAGCTGTACGTCACCTGGCGGCGGGTGTCCCGGGTGGGCAACCCCTCCGGCTACGCGCAGACCGTGCTCGTCCGCACCTTCCTCACCCACCGGCGGCGGCGCAGCAGCGGCGAGGCGCCCACGGGCGAACTCCCCGACGTGCCCGCGGCCGCCGACGGCTCCGACAGCGACACCGCGCTGCTGCGGCTGACCCTCCTCGACGCGCTCGCCCGGCTGGCGCCCAAGGACCGCGCGGTCGTGGTCCTCCGCTACTGGGAGGACCGCAGCATCGAGGAGACCGCCGACGCGATGCGGGTCAGCTCCAGTGCCGTGCGCAGCCGGTCGGTGCGGGCCCTCGCCAGGCTCCGTGAACTGCTCGGCGACAGCCTCGCGGAACTCGTCTCCTCCTATTGAACCCACCCCTCTCCCCTCAGCCCCTTTCCTCCCTGCTTCTTCCGCTTCTCCTCCGGACGGTGGTCCACCATGCCCTTCGAAGACGACCTCGGCGCCGCGCTGCGGCGCACCGGCGACACCTTCAGCACCGACGGCAGCGCACTGGCCGCGGTCGGACTCACCCGTGGCCGGCGATTCCGCCGCCGCCGTACGGCCGCCGTCGTCGGCACGGTCACGGCGGTGGCGGCCGCGGGGGTGACGGCCGCGGTGGTCGTACCGCGCGAGGGCGCGCGGAGCGCCGGCCCCGCCGCGGTGGCGGTGGACCGGAACACCGGATGGGGTCCCGAGACGGACTCCGACCGGAAGATGCTCGCCCTGTTCGAGGGCCTCCTCCCCGAGGGCAGGATCCTCAGCGGGCACGCCACCGACACGCGGCCCGCGGCGGACATGTGGCCCAGGGCCCAGGTCGTGTGGGACGACGGCCGCGGCGCCTCGACCATCGCCGTCGACATCAAGCGGGCCACGCCCGGTCAGGACCGCACGCGCTGTCCCGACCTCACGACCTTGAGGGAAGGCAGCGCCTGCGCGCGCACGAAACTCGCGAACGGGTCGGTGCTGGTGGTCCTCAAGACCTGGGAGTACCAGGACGAGCGCATGGGGCCCAAGAACTGGCGGGCCGTCCTGACCACCCTGGAGGGCTTCGAGATCGCGGTCGACGAGTGGAACGCCACCGAGCAGAAGGCAGAGCACACCACCCGGGAGGACCCGCCGCTCAGCACGGCCCAACTCGGCGCCGTGGTGGGCGCGGCGGACTGGAAGCGTGTGCTTGCCTCGTTCCCCGACCCGTCGGCCACGCCCGAGGAACCCGCCGCCGGATCCGGCGAGGTGAGCGGAAAGGAGATCCTCAAGCGCCTCAAGGCCGTCATGCCGTCAGGGCTGAAGATCACGGAGCCGGTCGCCGAGGACGGCTACGCCCACATCACCGTGGACGACGGCCACGGGGCAACGCTGGTCGAGGTCAACGTCCAGCACTGGGACCCGGAGCAAACCGCGGCGCTGCGGTTCACGGACCCCAAGAAGCTGCCCGACGGGACCGAGGTGCAGACCCGCCAAGGGCCGGGCGACAAGGGCGGGGCGGGGATCAGGCAGTGGATCGCCGACACCGTGCGCCCCGACGGGTTGCGTGTCGTCGTCGCGGAACTCAACTCCGGCGGCTACCACCGGCCCCCCACCCGGTCCGCACCCGCCCTCACCATGGACCAGCTCGTGGCGGCCGCCACCGACTCCCGGTGGAACTCGCTCGGATGATCACCCGGGCGGCCCGTCCGGCGGGCCGCCCGGCCGCGGGCCGGTTAGCGTCGCCCGTGGTCGCACGGGATTTCCCGAGCCGCTGTCGACGCGGGGACGGCGGGCCTAGAATCCCGGACTGTCGTACCGTCCACCGACCCGTTCAGGGGAGCGCGCATGTCCCAACTCCCGTCCAGGCGTGCCATGTTGCGAACGGCGGCGACGGCTGCCGGCGCCGTGGCGGTCGGGTTCGACCCGGTCGGCAGGAGCTGGGCCGTGGCGGCGGACGCCGCGGAGCGGGCGGACGGCGCGCTGGTGGGCCTTCCCCGGCTGGACGGGACGCTGCTCACCGACGACGCCTCCCTCGGCGCCGCTGCGGACGACTTCGGGCACGTCGTGCACCGCAGGCCGGTCGCCGTGCTGCGCCCGGGGTCGGTGGACGACGTCGTCGCCATGGTGCGCTTCTGCAACCGGCACGGACTGAAGGTGGCGCCGCGCGGCCAGGGCCACGGGACCTCCGGCCAGGCGCAGGTGGACGGCGGACTGGTCGTCGAGACCACGCCCCTGGCGCAGATCGGTCCGGTCGGACCGCGCAGCCGCACCGTCACCGTCGGCGCGGGGGCCAAGTGGAGCGACGTCACCAGGGCCACCCTGGCGCACGGCCTCACGCCGCCCGTGTTCACCGACTACCTCGAACTCTCCGTCGGCGGCACGCTGTCCGTGGGCGGACTCGGCGGCCAGAGCCACCACCACGGCGCGCAGGTCGACAACGTCACCGAACTGCAGGTCGTCACGGGCGCGGGCGAGCTGGTCCGCTGCTCGGCGTCGCGGCACCGGGACCTGTTCGAGGCGGTGCTGGCGGGCCTGGGCCAGTGCGCCGTCATCGTCTCGGCCACGCTGCGCCTGGTCACGGCCCCGACGACGGTCCGGCACTACCTGCTGCCGTACCACGACCTCGGCACCTTCCTCGCCGACCAGCGAACGCTGGTCACCGACGGCCGGTTCGGCTACGTCGAGGGCCAGGTCGTCCCCGACGCCGACGGCTCCTTCCGCGGCTACGTGCTGGAGGCCGTCTCCTACGACGCCGCGCCCGACGACGCCGCGCTGCTCGCCGGGCTGCGCCACGACACCGCGGGCGTGCAGATCGAGGACCTCGGCTACTTCGCCTTCCTCGACCGGCTCGCCGCCTCGGTGGAGGCGCTGAAGGCCGCCGGTCTGTGGGACTTCGCCCATCCCTGGCTGAACCTGCTCATCCCCGGCGACGCGGCCGTCGCCGTCGCCGGGGGCATCCTCGACGCCCTCACGCCCGCCGACCTCGGCCCTGGTGTCGTGCTGCTGTACCCGCTGCTGCGCGAGCGCCTGCACCGTCCCCTGCTGCGGGCCGGCGCGGACCCGGTCCCGTACCTGCTCGCGGTGCTGCGCACCACCCCGCCGCAGGACACCGCGACGATCGACCGTCTCCTGGCCGCCAACCGGGCCGGGTTCGAGGCCACCCGTGCGGCGGGCGGCACGCAGTACCCGGTCGGCTCCGTCCCCTTCGGCCGGGCCGACTGGCGGACCCACTTCGGTCCCGCGTGGCCCGCGCTGGCGGCGGCCCGGCGGCGCTACGACCCCCGGGGGGTCCTCGTCCCCGGTCAGGGGATCTTCTGAAGCGGGACGGCGGCCCCGTAAGGTCCCCCCATGGGGAGACATATCGCGTTCGAGCGACTGCACAACTTCCGTGACCTGGGCGGCTACCGCACGGCCGGCGGCCGTACGGTCCGCTGGGGGCGGCTCTACCGTTCCGACGCGCTCTCGAAGCTCGGGGGCGCGGACCTGGAGCGGTTCGCAGCCCTCGGCGTGCGTACGGTCATCGACCTGCGCTACCCGTTCGAGATCGAGGCCAAGGGGCGCGTCCCGGCCGCCACCGGGGTCGCGTACCACAACCTCAGCATCGAGCACCGGCCCGTGGACCAGACCGCGTTCGGGCCGGAGGTCGACACGACCGCCTTCTACGCACGGCTGCACGCCGAGGTCGCGGCCGACGGCGTCGAGGAACTGGCCCGCGCGCTGGAGGTGATCGCCGCCGGAACCAGCGGGCCGCTGGTCTTCCACTGCGCGGCCGGCAAGGACCGCACGGGACTGCTGGCGGCGCTGGTGCTCGGGCTGCTGGGGGTGCCGGAGGAGGACGTCGTCGCCGACTACGCGCTGAGCGAGCTGGCGACCGCCCGTCTGCTCGCGGACTGGACGGCGGCCAATCCGGAGCGGAGTCTGCGGTGGCCCGGCTGGGGGAGGGCGCCCGCCGACGCGATGCGGATCTTCCTCGCCGGGCTGGCCGCCGAGCACGGTTCCGTCGAGGGGTACGCCCGCGCACGGCTCGGCACGGACGACGCCCTGCTCACCGCCCTGCGGGGGGCGCTGCTCACCGACTGATCCCGGACGGAACCCCGCAACGTGCAACCCCTTGGTTGCGCGAGGCGTCCTCACGTGCAACCCTGGAGTTGCACGTAATGCTGTCCAGCGACGGAGGAACCACCATGAGCACCCAGACCCCGGACCGGATCGAGCGGGAGATCAGCATCGCGGCGCCGGTCGAGCGCGTGTGGGACGTCCTGACCCGGCCGGAACACATCGGCCGCTGGTTCGGCGCGGACCTCGGCGGCAGCGGTGCGCCCGCGGACGTCGACCTGCGGCCCGGCGGCGCCTTCGAGATCGACCACGGCTTCGGCGTCTACCCCAGCCGCGTCGTGGGCGTGGAGCCGCCGCGCTACTTCGCGTACCGCTGGGCCACCGCCTTCCCCGGCTCGGAGGCCGCGGAGGACAACTCCACCCTGGTCGAGTTCACCCTCACCCCCGACGGGGACGGCACCCGGCTGCGGGTGGTCGAGAGCGGCTTCGCGGCCCTCGACATCCCCGAGGAGCGCGTCCCCTACGCCGGCCACGAGAGCCACTCGCAGGGCTGGGTGGAGGTCACGGCCGGACTCGCCGCGTACGTGGAGAAGCTGCCCGCATGACGCAGACCCCCACCAGCGGCGAGGAGGACGTCTTCGCCGCGCTGGCCGACCCCATGCGGCGGCGCATCCTGGACGCCGTCGCCGAGCACGGCGACGCCACCGCCACCGTGCTCGCGGCCGAACTCCCCGTGTCCCGCCAGGCGATCGTCAAGCACCTCACCGTGCTCGACCACGCCGGGCTCGTCGCGGGGCGGCGCGCTGGGCGCGAGATGCGCTACGCCGTACGGCCCGAGCGGCTGGTCGCGGCGGCGCGGTGGATGGACCGCGTCGCCGCCCGCTGGGACGCCCGGCTGTCGGCCATCAAACGCCTTGCGGAGGAGGCCACTTCGCAGGACCCCGGTGTACCCTGAGCGCCGTGAACGGGGAGAGGCCGCCGGACAGGTTCTCCGGCCGCATCGGCGACGGCCGGATCAACTGGCAGGTGGGCCTGCTGCTCGTCGTCGTCAACGTGCTGCTGCTCGCGCTGGGCGTGGCCTCCACCTTCTGGTTCTTCGGGCAGGACATCGGCATCGCGGGCCTGTCCGTGGCGCTGCCCGCGATGAGCCTGTGCACCTTCCTGGTGCTCTTCACCGACTCCCGCGACGTGCGCACCGCCGTGATGTCCGCCTTCACGGTCCTCTACTTCGGCTTCGTCGCGGCCTCGTTCAACAGCGAGGTCGCCCGGGCCATGGCCGACACGTCCGGCTTCCTCGACGACGTCTACGGCAGCTTCAACACCTTCATGATCGTGATGGTGGGCTTCTACTTCGGCGGCAAGACCGCGGAGAAGGTCGTCGAGAAGAAGCACACCGCGGGGCAGGCGCCCGCCGCCGCCCCGTCTCCGGAGCCCGTCGTCGACGACGGCGCCACGGTCACCCCGCTGCCCGCTCCCACCCCCGTGGCGGACGGCAGCCCGGCCTGACCGGCGACCCCGCCTGACCGGCACCCGGCCCTCCGGGCCCCGTGGTGGAACCGCCGGCCGCGGCCGTGCGGGGGCCGGGGGACCCCACGCCAGGGGGCCGGGGAGGGCGTGCCATGATCAGGGCTTCGACGCGCCCGTTGCGGATCAAAGGAGGCGGCCCCCCGTGCCCGAGCAGCACCTCGACACCATGCCCGAGGACTGGCAGCGGGCGCTCGCCGTCGTCGCCCACCCGGACGACCTGGAGTACGGCGCCGCCGCGGCCATCGCCCGCTGGACGGAGGCGGGCCGCGAGATCGGCTACCTGCTGGCGACCCGCGGCGAGGCCGGCATCGACGGCGTACGCCCGCAGGACGCGGCGCGGATACGCGAGGCGGAGCAGCGCGCGAGCGCGAAGGTGGTCGGCGTGCGGACCGTGGAGTTCCTCGGGCACCGCGACGGCGTCATAGAGGAGGGACCGGCCCTGCGCCGCGAGATCGCCGCCGCGATCCGCCGGCACCGCCCCGAGCTGCTGATCACGTTCAACCACCACGACACCTGGGGCGGCACGGTCTGGAACACCCCGGACCACCGGGCCGTCGGCCGGGCCGCCCTGGACGCCGCCGGTGACGCCGGAAACCGGTGGATCTTCCCGGAACTGATCGAGGACGAGGGACTGGAGCCCTGGGGCGGCGTCCGCTGGGCGGCGGTCGCCGGATCGCCGTACCCCACGCACGCGGTCGAGGTCGGCGACGCCGACGTCGAGCGGGCCGTCGCCTCCCTCGCCGAGCACCAGGCGTACATCCGGGCGCTCACCGACCAGGAACCGGCCGACTACGCGCGCGAATTCCTCGGCCGCAACCTGGAGCTCGCGGCCCGGCGCTACGGCGAGCGCCCTGCGGTGGCGTTCCAGGTCTACCCGAGGTAGCGGCCGGTCGGGCGGGCCGGCCCCGACCGCCTCGGTCCCGGTCTCAGCCGGGAACGATCAGGTCGATCCCGTACGCCGCCACCGCCAGGCACGCGGCGAAGCACACGGCCGCCACGGCCAGGGCCGCCTTCTCCAGGCCGTCGCGCGGCTGCCCGTCGCGCGGGCCGCCGCCGGCGCGGTCCCACGCGGCGACGCCCAGCGAGAACATCACCACCAGGGCGATCGTGATGCCGAGGCTGGCCCCGAACACGGCGCCGAGGTTGCCCCATTCGATGTCCATGCGCATCCGCTCCTGACCGTCACCGGGCCGACTGGCCGGCGGGGCTCGGTTCCTGCACACCCGACCGGGAGTCGTTGACGTTGTCCGCGTTGACCGGACGGCGGCGCGACAGCAGGTAGAAGCCCGCGGCGGCGGCGACCGCCACGCCCGCCACGAGCGCGACGCCGAGGTCGCCGTGGTCCGCGACCCAGGCCGCCACCCCGCCGACGGCCGCCGCGGCGGGGAGCGTCAGCACCCAGGACACCGCGATCCGCCCGGCGACCCCCCAGCGCACCTGCGCGAGCCTGCGGCCGAGGCCGGCGCCCAGGATGCTGCCCGTGCAGACCTGGGTGGTGGACAGCGCGAAACCCAGGTGCGAGGACGCGAGGATCACGGAGGTCGCGCTGGTCTCGGCGGCGAAGCCCTGCGGCGTCTGGATGTCCGTCAGCCCCCTGCCCATGGTGCGGATGATCCGCCAGCCGCCCATGTACGTGCCGAGTGCGATCGCCAGCCCGGCGCTGAGCACCACCCACCACGGCGGACCGGTGCCGGGCGCGAGCAGGCCCCCCGAGATGAGCGTCAGCGTGATGACCCCCATCGTCTTCTGCGCGTCGTTGGTGCCGTGGGCGAGCGCCACGAGCGAGGCGGAGCCGACCTGGCCGGCCCGGAAGCCCCGCTTCACCTTGTCGCCCCGGGTCCGCCTGGTGATCACGTAGGCCAGGTAGGTGGCCAGCATCGCCACCACGCAGGCCACGACGGGTGAGGCGACCGCCGGGATGACGATCTTCTCCAGGACCTCTCCCGCGTTGACCGCGGACGCGCCCGCGCCCACCCAGACCGCGCCGATGAGCCCGCCGAACAGCGCGTGCGAGGAACTGGAGGGCAGACCGAGCAGCCAGGTCACGAGGTTCCACAGGATGGCCCCCACCAGCCCGGCGAAGATCATCACGGCGGACACCTTGGCGTCGTTGACGATGCCGTTGGAGATGGTCTTGGCGACCTCCGTGGAGAGGAAGGCGCCCAGCAGGTTCAGCACGCCCGCCACCGCCACGGCCACCCGGGGCGTGAGCGCACCCGTGGCGATCGACGTGGCCATGGAGTTGGCGGTGTCGTGGAACCCGTTGGTGAAGTCGAAGGCGAGAGCCGTGACGATGACGACGATGATGAGAAAGGAGACAGAGCCCACCGCATACCTCCCACCTGGGTGCGGTGCGGTCACCGGGCCCGGCATACCGATGTCGGCTCGGGATTCCAGGCTAGGCGAGGTGCCCGTGGCCCGCACGGCACGGCTCGCCGGGGCGGGCGGGGGAGGCGGGCGGAAGGGGCGGTCGGAAGGGGTGGGCGGAAGGGGCGGGAGGCCCGGCGGAAAACCCGTGGCGGACGTCGGGCCACGGCGGGCAGGATGCCCGCAGCATGGAGAACACCGAGACGCCGTACCGGATGATCAGGGCCGCGCACACCGACGACATCGTGACGGTCTATCAGGCCTACCGCTCGGGGATCGGCGATCCCGCGGTGCTCCACGGCCGCTTCCCCGGGAGCTGGAGCCGCTCCCGGATGACGTGGATCAAGCCGTCCTTCCTGTGGATGATGTACCGCAGCGGCTGGGGCCGGAAGGAGGGGCAGGAGCGGGTGCTCGCCCTGGACGTCAGCCGTGAGGGCTTCGACTCCGCGCTCCGCCGGGCCTGCCTGTCGCACTTCGACCGTTCGGTGTACCCGGACCGCGAGACCTGGGCCGAGCGGGTGCGCGCGACGGAGGTCCGCGTCCAGTGGGACCCGGAGCGCGACCTCGCGCTGAACGCGCTGCCGTACCGCTCGCTGCAGGTCGGGCTCACCGGCCGGGCGACCCGCGACTACGCCGACCACTGGATCGTCCGCATCAGGGACGTCACCGGACTCGCCCACCGCGTCCACGAGCTCGTCCGTTCCGGCGACCGCGAGGCCGCCGCCGCGCTGCTGCCGCGGGAGCGGCCCTATTCGCTGGACGCGGCGACCGCCGCCGTGATCGGCGCGACGACGGGGCCCGCCTAACCGCCGTCCAGCTCCGCGACGAGCCGTTTCGGGGCGACCGCGCGGTAGCTCTCCTCCACCCAGTCGCACAGCACCTCGGCGGCGGGCGTCTCCCCGGTGAGGGGGACGGAGACCCAGCCGGCCCTGCCGAGGCCGTAGCCGGAGGGCCGCGCACCGGGGACCGACATCGCGTGCTCGTGGAGCTGGGGGTCCTTCAGCTTGACGTTGATGCCGGGCGGGTGGCTGCCGTCGCCGGCACCGAGGAAGACGAAGACCTTCCTGTTGACCTTGACGACGCTCTCGCCCCACGGGAACTCCTCGGCGGCGCCGGGCAGCGTGAGCGCGAAGGCGCGTACCTTCGCGCGCACGGCGAGCGGGTCGTGGACGGTGGTCACGGGGCCTCCCGGGCGGACGCGGACGGCGGTCGACGGGCACGCGTACGCCTGATCGTAGGCGGGTGCCGCCCCTGTTCCCCGGCAGGCGGGCCCCGCGGCGCGCGGGGCGCCGCGGGGCCCGCCGGGCCGTCCCGGTCAGGAGCAGTACTGCGCCTGCTTGCCGATGGCGCGGTACATGCAGTCCGCGTTCTCCAGGAGCAGCAGCACCGCCTCGCGGTTGCGGCTGGTCTGCGCGGGGATCACCTCGTCGGGCGGGTAGAAGCCCGAGGAGCCGTTCGGGCCCGGGTACATCTCGAAGGTGTACGCCCAGATCCCCTGGGTGCCCCAGAGCCAGTCGTCGATCGACCCGTCGGTGATGTAGAGGTCGCTGGCCTGTTCGGGGGTGTAGCCGTTGGTGGCCGCCATGGTGCGGCCGAAGGTGGCGAAGGTGTTGTACTGGTCGGCCGTCATGCCGGTGGTGGTGTTCGCGGTGGTGTAGCCGAAGGGCCACAGCACGAGCTGGCTGTAGGTGTGGAAGTCGATGCCCGCGGTGATCTGCTGCTTGCCGCCGACGACCCGCCCGCGCACGAAGTCCGCGACCAGCCTGACCTCGGGTGCGGACTCCGCGGACGCACCGCGGTAGGTCTCGCTCGACTTCGAGGCCGAGGAGCCGCCGCAGCAGCCCCAGCGGTAGTTCCAGTTGCGGTTGAGGTCCGTGCCGACGGCCGAGGTGCCGGAGTTGGGCTGGCGGTTCTTGCGCCAGCTGCGGTAGGCGCCGGTCGCGATGTCGTACTCGCCGCCGTCCGGGTTGAGGTCCGGGATGATCCAGATCTCGCGGGAGTCGACGATGTTCTTGACGCGGTTGTCGGTCGCGTAGCCGTCCCCGAACTGGTGCAGCAGGTAGAGCGCCATCTCGACGGTGAGGTGCTCACGGGCGTGCTGGTGGTGGGTGAAGAGCACCTCGGGCTCGGCCTCGTCGGTGCCGACGTTGTCGCTGATCTTGACGGCGACGATGTTCCGTCCGCTGTAGGAGGTGCCGATGACCTGCTGCCGCATGATGCCGGGGTGCGCGGCGACCAGGGAGTTGATGTCCGCGGTCATCTCCGCGTAGTTGTGGTAGCCGGAGTCGGAGCCGGGGAAGTCCAGCAGCGAGGTGTCGCCCTCGACGCCGCGGCCCGCGGCGCTCGCCGCGGGCGGTGCGGGGAGCGCGGTGAGGCGGTAGCCGGCGGAGCGCAGCGCGGCGGCCTGGGCGGCGTTCGCGGTGACGACGGTGGAGTGGCTGCGGGCCGCGTCGATCGACACGCCGTGGGCGGCGAGGGCCGTACGGGCTGCGACGCTGCCGGTGCCGGCCACCTCGTACTGCCGGACGACCTCGTCGGCGGCGGCCGCGACGGGACGGCCGCCGGCGGTGGCGGGTGAGGCGTCGGCCTGCACGGCGAGCGAGGTGGCGAGGGCGCAGGCGAGCAGCGCGGCGGTGACCGCCGCCCGTCTGCCGGTCCGGGGGATGCGCATGGTCGTCCTCCTGGATGTGGGGGTGGCGCAGGAGTGCGGACCGATCGTGCGTAAATGGCATGACCTCGTCAATGAGGAATGCGTGCTTCGGCGGTGAACGCCCGGAATCCTCCGGTGGATTGGCCGGTGGGGCCCGTCCGGAGCGGGAGCCGCGGCGCCGGTAGGATCGCGGCAATGCCCGGACGTAGCGCAGAGGCAGGCGCACCGCCTTGCGTAGGCGTAACACGCCGGTTCGAATCCGGCCGTCCGGGCAGTCGGGGCACACGGGCCCGTAGGGCAGAGGCAGACCCGCCGCCCTGTCAAGGCGGATACGCCGGTTCGAATCCGGCCGGGCCCCCGATAGGATCATCGCAATGCCCGGACGTAGCGCAGAGGCAGGCGCCCCTCCCCTCAAGGAGGGATCACGCCGGTTCGAATCCGGCCGTCCGGGCAGCCGGGGGAGCACGGGTCCGTAGCGCAGAGGCAGGCGCGCCGACTCCGCAAGATCGGATACGCCGGTTCGAATCCGGCCGGATCCATCCCCCTGCGCGACGGCGGGACATCGGTGGGAGTCATGGGGGACACGGGCGACATCACGGAGGCGGAACTCGCCGCCTTCGACGCGGTGGTCGGCAAGCTGCGCGAACTGCCCGCCGACGACCCGGTACGGCTGCGCGCCGAGCAGGTGGCCGCCTCCTTCGCGCGCGACGGCCGGCTGCGACGCAGGAAGTCCCGGCGCGAGGACCGCGCCACGGCGGACGCGGAGGTCGTGGCCGCCACGGCGACCGGCGCACGCGAACGCCGCGAGGACGCACCCCTGGCCGAGACGCCGCAGGGCGGCGCGGCGGGGGAGTTCACCAGGCCCCGCCGCTGCTACGTGTGCAAGTCCCCCTACCGGCGGGCGGACGCCTTCTACCACCTGCTGTGCCCCGACTGCGCCGTGGACAACACCGCGCGGCGGCGGGCCGGGACCGACCTCACCGGCCGGCGCGCGCTGCTGACCGGCGGCCGCGTCAAGATCGGCTTCCAGCTGGCCCTGATGATGCTGCGGGACGGGGCCGAACTCCTGGTCACCAGCCGCTTCCCGCGCGACACGCTGCGCCGTTTCACCGAGGCGCCCGGCAGCGAGCGGTGGCTGCACCGGCTCACCGTCGTCGCCGTCGACCTGCGCGACCCCCGCCAGGTGGTCGGCCTGTGCGAACGGCTCCGCGAGAGCGGCGAGCCGCTGGACATCCTGGTCAACAACGCCGCCCAGACGGTCCGGCGGCCCCCCGAGTCGTACGCGGCGCTCACCGCGGGCGAACGGGCCCCGCTGCCCGCCGGGCCGCGGAACGGGGGGATGCTCACCGCGCCCGGGTTCGGCACCGTCCACGCGCTGCCGGCCGCCGCCGGGCCCACCGCCGAACTCCTGCTGACCGGGACCGACGAGGCCGGGCTGCTGCCCGACACGGCCCCCGAGAACTCCTGGTCGGCCGAGCTCGGCGGCCTCGACCCCGCCGAGGTGCTGGAGACCCAGCTCGTCAACTCCCTCGCCCCCGCGCTGCTCTGCAACCGCCTGCTGCCCCTGCTGCTGGCCTCCCCGCGGCCGCGCCGCTACATCGTCAACGTCACCGCCGTCGAGGGCCGCTTCGCGGTGCGCAACAAGACCGCCGGTCATCCGCACACCAACATGGCCAAGGCCGCCCTGAACATGCTGACCCGCACCAGCGGGCCGGCGCTCGCCGAGCAGGGGGTCCACATGTGCAGCGTCGACACCGGCTGGATCACCGACGAGAACCCGCTGCCGAAGAAGAACCGGCTGGCCGGTCAGGGCTTCCGCACCCCACTGGACGTCGTGGACGGCGCGGCCCGGGTCTACGACCCGATCGTGCGCGGAGAGGCCGGGCACCCGTTCTCCGGCGTCTTCCTCAAGGACTACCAGGAAGCCGAGTGGTGACATGACGGACGACCGGCCGCCGTACGCGGGTGTCCCCGAGGTCGTGCCACGTCCGGCCGCCGACCTCGAGCCGCTGCTGGGCTGGCTGCGCGGCGGGGAGACGGTGGCCGAACGCCGGGACTTCCCGGCCGGGACCGCCCTGCCCGACGGGCGCCTCGACCTCTGCAAGCAGGCGCTGGGCCCGGAGGGCGCCGCGGCGGTCGCCGAGGCCCTGCGCCAGGCACCGGCCACCGGCGCCGTGCGCCATCTGCTGCTCGGCACCGACGGGCTCGGCGACGAGGGTGCCGCCGCCGTCGCCGAACGCACCCGGGACACCGGCGTCCGGACGCTCTACCTCGGCTGCAACGGCATCACGGCGGGCGGCGCCTGCCGCATCGCCGACAACCTGCGGGCCTCCCCGCAGGCCGTCACCGGGGTCTGGCTGAAGCGCAACCCGCTCGGCGGCGGCGCCGGCGAGGCGGGCGCCGGACTCGTCGAGGCCGCACGGTCGTTGCGCACCCTGGACCTGGTGCAGACCGGCCTCGACCCGGCGGGCCTCGCCGTGCTGGCCGACGCGCTCGTCGTCGCGGCCCGCTCGGGACGCGCCGTGAAGCGGCTGTTCGTCGGCGGCAACGCGCTCGGCACGGCCGGCGCGGCCTGCCTGACGACCCTCGTCACCACCGGAGCGGTCGCCGAACTGTACGTGTCGGCCGCCCGCCTCGGCGACGATGGTGCGCTCCTGCTCGCCGAGGCCCTCGCCCGTGCACCGTACGGCCGGCTCGTCCGGCTCTCCGTGGCCAGCAACGGCATCGGGCCGGCTGCCTGCGCCCGGCTGGTCGCGGCCGCGACGGCCGCGGGCGTGGAACTCCTGGACCTGGGACGGGTCAAGGCCGCCCGGGTCCTGGGCGCCGCGGACAACCGGGTCGACACCGAGGCGGCCACGGCGATGGGCGCGGCACTGAGCGCGACGCCGCACCGGCTGACCCATCTCGTGCTGGCCCACACCGGGATGCGCAGCCGCGAGGCGCACCGTCTGCTCGACACCGCCCCGGCGGCCGCGACCGCGACCCGCTACGTCCTCGGCAAGGGCATCGCGACCAGTGTCCGGCGGCGGCTCGACGCGCTCAGCGCGCACCTGCCGCCGCCGGCCGTCCCCGCGGACGTGGCCGCCGTGCACAGCGTCCACCGCACTGGCGGCTGATCAGCGGGGCATACGGGCGAAGGTCTCGATCCAGAAGCGCTGCGTCTGCTCCGAGGCCCCCATCAGGTAGGTGGAGCGCAGCTTGGGCGGCAGCAGCGCCACCAGCCGGGCGACCGCCTTGCGGTGCCGCTTGAGCTGGGACAGCTCCGCGTTGGCGATCACCTGGTGGACGACGTCGGTCTCGTCGTTGCCCTCCCCGGACTCATCCCGGGCCCGTCTGAGCCGGGACTCCCAGGCGTCCACGTCCCGTGCCAGCTCGCGCAGCCCCGTCACCGAGCGGTTCGCCAGCCGGTCGACCAGGGCGGTCAGCGGCACCGGGGCGTACTCGCCGTCGCCCAGGTAGACGGTGGCCATTTGCAGGGGCAGGCCCCGCTGGTGCAGCTTGATCAGCCGCTCGATGGTGCGTTTGGTGATCCAGGCGCGGCCGTCCTCGTCGATGTCGTGCTTCCACCACTCCAGCACCGTCTCGGCCAGGCCGCCGTACCGCGCGATCAGCCACTCGTTGGCCGGGATGTCGCCCGGCTCCACGGTGAGCGAGGCGGTGAAGCGGGTCGCCTGGGCGATGTTGTTGCGGGACACCATCAGCCGGCGGCCCAGATGGTAGGGCGGGTTCTGCACCGCTATCTGGGCGCGCAGGTTCTCGATCGGGCGCCCGGCCAGCGACCACTCCTGGGTGATCTCCATCAGCTTGGCGAACGCCGCCTTGTCCTTGGGCCGGTTGTACTCGTCCCAGACGATCGCCTTCGGCTCGCTCCCCGTGAACTTCAGCGCCAGCAGGGTGTCCAGCGAGCCGTTGCGGTCCGGGACGGGCGCGCACAGGTCCTCGACGTTCGTCACCGGCAGCGAGAAGTACAGCGGGTCCCGGCCGAGGTCCTCGCGCAGCGTCTCGCGCACCACCTCGGTCTTGCCGCAACCCGGCGGCCCCTGGAGCAGCACCGACCACCGGTTGCGCAGCGCCGCGCGCACCACCGAGCGCACCGGGTCCGGCACGGTGGCCGGATTGGGCACACCGAGCTCCGCGGCGATCCGGTCGAGGATCTCCGCCGTCCGGTCCTGCCCCGGTCCGCCGTCCGGCCGGGGCTCGGCCAGGCGCAGCCGCTCGCCGTTGACCAGGGGCAGCCCCCAGCGCAGCGGGAAGCCCTCCCGCGCGTTGGCGAGGACGTGGTCCAGGGTGCGCGGGGAGAGCAGCTCGCGCACAGCGGGACCGAGCGACGCCCACACGGCGAAGACCCCGTTCAGGTCCCGGTCCCGGTACTTCTCGGCCAGCTTGCGCCGCCACGCCGTGTCGTTGGCGGTCACCCGCACCGTGACCATGCGGTCGAGGACGGCCAGGTCGCCGCGGCGAGCGGCCGTCTCGGACAGTGACTCGTTGTCGCTGAGGAACACCCCGACGCAGCCCAGTGCCCGCAGGTCGTACTCGCCGAGCGTCCAGTTGCAGGCGATCTGCATCAGCTGCGACTGGATCGTCTCGCCGGCCTGCAGCGAGTCGTCGATGAGCAGCACGAACGGGCGCCCCGGCCGCAGCTGGCTCATCACCAGCTGGCGCAGCACCAGTTCGTCCGTGTGCGGATCACGGACCGGGGCGTTGACCAGGAGGTCGTCCGGGGTGAGGTTGGCGGCCGGCACGTAGACCAGTTCGGCGTGCGGATGGGCCTCGGCGACGTGTGAGAAGAACGTCGACGTCTTGCCGATGCCGTGCTCGCCGAAGACCTGCCCGGTCTGGCCCATGTCGATCATCGCGTCGATGAACGACTCCAGCCGGGAGACCTCGGGGCCGCCCTCGGGCGGTCGTGGATAGGTGGCGTTGGGCCGCCAGGGCCGGGGGCCGGCCGTGGCG
This sequence comes from Streptomyces sp. NPDC008238, assembly GCF_042956445.1. Taxonomy (NCBI): domain Bacteria; kingdom Bacillati; phylum Actinomycetota; class Actinomycetes; order Kitasatosporales; family Streptomycetaceae; genus Streptomyces; species Streptomyces sp. NPDC008238. The sequence continues at coordinate 73,049 of NZ_JBIBGK010000021.1, forward strand.
GTCGCCGCGGTGGTGGTCATTTCGCTCCTGTCGTGACGCGGTGGCAGGCCATGGGCGGGGTGTGGGCGTCGGGCCAGTCGTCGCCGCCCTCGGTGATCAGCCATATCCACCTGTCGGGATCCCGCGGCGTGATGTGCGGGGCGTAGCCGTCGGTCAGCACGATCACCGCGTCGGGACGCTCCTCGAAGCGCCGGCCCCGGACCTCCGTGCGCCCCTCCACGTAGTCGGCCACGGCCTGGAAGCTCGTGCCCCCGCCGCCGTAGACCCGCTCCCCGGGGACGAAGGGCATCACCACGCCGTCGAAGGAGAGCCAGTGCGCCTCCACGCCCTCGATGCGCCCCACCAGTTCGGTCAGCCAGGTGATCACGGAACCCGGCATCGACCCCGAGGTGTCGTAGGCGATGACCAGGACCTTGTCACGGACCGGGCCGCGCCGCGACAGCATCGGGTCGTGCCCGAGCGCCGCCAGCAGCGCACCCCGCTTCTTCGGGTAGACCAGCCGCTCGCCCTCCCGCAGCTTCGAGGCGACCACGTCGACCAGCCACCGCTGCCACCAGTCCACCCGCCCCGTCCTGGCCGTCTCGCCCCGCAGCGCACCGGCGCCCAGCCGGCCCCACAGCCGGTCCGTGCGCTCCGAGGCGCCCTGCGTGCGGTCCATCAGGTCCAGCAACTCCCGCTCGGCACCGGTGTGCCCGCGCCGCGCGGCCAGCAACGCGTTGAGCAGGGACGAGGAGACCAGCTCGTCGATCGTCCCCTGGTCGCCCGGCACGCCCTCTCCCGCCAGGTGCACGCACAGCGCCCCCGGAGGCACCGGCGGGTGCTTCATCCGCTTGAGCTCGGTGTAGACGCCCATGTCGGTCTCGACGAACTCCGGGTAGGGCAGCGGCGTCAGCCCCTGCTCCGTCAGATCCCGCTCGTACGCGGCGTGGACCTCGTGCGGGTCCACCCCGGTCGGGCGGCCGCCCCGCAGCGGCATCCCGTCCCGCCGCAGGCGGACCAGCGCCACGTGGTTGATGGCCACCTCGGCCGCCGTGGTGAAGACCGGGTCGTCCCGCAGCACCGGCTCCGCGAGCAGATGCCGGTGCACCACGTGCCGGGCCTCGTGGAAGAGGACGAACTTGACCCCCTCCAGCCCGAGGTCGACGAAGAACCCGGGGTTGTACAGCAGCAGCACCGAGCCGTCCCCCGAGGCCACCACCGCCGCGGTGTCCACGGCCGTGGTCGCGATCTGGTGCGGGCACTTGGCGTACAGCCAGGACGCCACCGCCGACTCGGTCAGCCCGAAGTCGAGCAGCGCGGCCTCCTTCAGCCGCTCCGCCTCCGCCACGACGTCCGGATCCGCCGGACGCCACCGCTCCAGCGCCCGCCGGTCGGCGAGGTCGACCACGGGTCGTCGTCGTGACCGCTCGTCGAATCCCATGTCAGCCCCCCACTTCCGTGCCCCGAACCCTCCGGTTCCCCTGGTGACTCAGTGTTACCAGAGGCCACTGACAACGGGTCACCGGCGTCCTCCCCGGCGCCCCCCGCGATCGCCCCCGCCGTCCGGACCAGCTCCGGCAACGTGCCCGTGAACGTCGGCAGGAGCTGCACCAGTACCGCCCACGCCTCGGTGTTCGCCCCCAGTTCCGCGCGCACCAGCGGGCGCAGCGCCCCGGCCGCCTCCGGCAACCGCCGCGGGAACCCCCAGCGGCCCATGGCCAGGACGCGCAGGACATCGTGAGCCGGGCGGGTGCCGGTCGCGTACGCCGCGGGGCCGTCCACGACGCCCGCGTCACGCAGCCGGTTGGTGAACTTGCGGTGTGTCCCGAACTGCGTGCGCAGCGCCGGCGGGCAGTCGGGGCGGATCGCCAGCGCCCAGCGGGCGTAGCCGGGCAGCGGCTGCTCGAGGTCGGCCGCGGCGACCGACGCCCACTCGTCCCGCCCCACCATCCGCGCGGCGGCGCGGCCGGCGGACATGCCCGTGACCGCACGCAGCGCGGCGACCAGCGCCTCCGGACCGGACGGCAGGGCGAGCTCCGGCGCCGGATACCCCGAGAGGTCCTCCGGAACCTCCAGACGACCGGAGCGATCCGGCCCGTACGGAATGCCCTTGAGGATGTCGTACCGCACCCGCTCGTCGGTGCGCCAGTGGTGGTACACCGCCACGTTGACCTCGGGATCGTCCTCCTGGAGCATCCACCAGAGCACCGACGTGGGCATGTCGTTGAACCAACGGCCCCAGCTCCACACCGAGTGCTCCGGTCGCCTCGCGGCCGTCGCCGGATCCTCCTCCGGGACCCCCGTCCGGCTCCGCGCACGCGCGGCGAGCGCCGGGTCCACGAGACCCAGCAGGAAGCCCAGTTCGCCGGCGGACACCGCCTCGTTCAGCATGCCGCGATCTTCTCACCGGCCACCGACAGCGGGCGACTCAGATTCCGCGGCGCAGCACCTCGTCCAGGACCGCCGACCACGCGCGGACGATGCCCGCGCGGCGGCCGCTGTCGTCGCTGAGCAGGTTCGCCAGCCCCAGGCCGCGTGCCATGTCGAGGGTGGCCTGCACGGTCTCCCTGACCCCGGCCACCGCCTCGTCCGCGTCGAGCATCTCCACGGCGAGCCGGTGCGCCTCCCGCCCGATGCGCGCCTCCAGCGCCGTAACCCGGGGCCGCAGTTGCTCCTCGTTGGCGGCCGCCACCCACAGGTGGAGCGCCGCCCGGAAGATCGGTCCCGTGTAGAGGTCGACGACCATGCCGACCACGGCGTGCGTGCGGTGCACGCCCTCGCCGGGGAGGGCGTGCGCGTGCTCCCGCAGGGCCACCAGCCACTGCTCGGCGACGAACTCGATCGCCCCGGTGAACAGGTCCTCGCGGGTGGGGAAGTGGTGCTGCGCCGCGCCCCGCGACACCCCGGCCCGCTCCGCGACCACCGTCACCGTGCTGCCCGCCCAGCCGTGTTCGGCCAGGCAGGCGACGGCCGCCTCCAGCAGCCGCTGCCGGGTGGCGCGGCTGCGGTCCTGCTTGGGTGTACGGGTGCCGGCGCTCACAGCGCCCATGGCGCGGCCCGCCGTTCGAGGAACGCGCGCATCCCCTCCGCCGCCTCGGGCGAACCGAACAGCCGGGCCGACCGCTCGGTGAGCGCCGACGCGTCCCGGTCGAAGACGCGCAGCACCGCCGCGGTCGTCAGCGCCTTGGACTCGGCGAGCCCCTGCGGCGACGCGGCGCGCAGCCCCGCGAGGATGCCCTCCAGGGCCTCTTCCGGTGCGGCGACCAGGCCGGTGCGCACGGCCTCGGCGGTGTCGAAGACCTCGCCCGTCAGGTAGTGGCGGGCGGCGGCCCTGGCGTCCATGCGCGGCAGCACTGTCAGCGAGATGACGGCCGGGGCGAGGCCGAGCCGCGCCTCGGTGAAGGCGAAGCTCGCCCCCGGACCCGCTACGGGGACGTCACAGGCCGCCAGCAGCCCGAGGCCGCCGGCGCGCACATGGCCCGTCACGTGCGCCACGACCGGCTTGGGCAGCTCCACGACCGCCCGCAGCAGGGCCACGAGCCGCCCCGGCCCCTCCGGCGACGCCGCCTCCTTCAGGTCCGCGCCCGCGCAGAAGGTGCCGCCGGTGTGCGTGAGCAGCACCGCCCGCGTGGCCGGGTCCTTGGCGGCCCGGGCCAGCGCGTCGGACAGCTCGTCGACCATGCGTGCGGAGAGCGCGTTGCGGTTGTGCGGGGAGTCCAGCGTCAGCGTGGTGATCCCCCGGTCGTGCGCGCTCCGCACGAAGGGTGCCGCGGCGTCGCCGGTCATCAGGCCGTTCCCCTTTCCCGGTCGCGCAGTTCACGCCGGAGGATCTTGCCGCTGGCGGCCCTCGGTATGGCGTCGGTGAACTCCACCCGGCGCACCTTCTTGTACGGCGCGACCTGCGCCGCCACGTGCGCGATCACCTCGTCCGCGGTGAGCGCCGCGCCCGGCTGCGGCACCACGTACGCCTTCGGGACCTCGTTGCCGTCCTCGTCCACCACCCCGATGACGGCGGCGTCGGCCACCCTCGGGTCGGTGAGCAGCACGGCCTCCAGCTCGGCGGGCGGCACCTGGTAGCCCTTGTACTTGATCAGCTCCTTGACGCGGTCGACGACGTGCAGCCACCCGCCGGCGTCCACCCGGCCGACGTCGCCGGTGTGCAGCCACCCCTCGTCGTCGATCATGGCGGCGGTCTCCTCGGGCCGCCCGAGGTAGCCCTTCATGACCTGCGGACCACGGATGTGGATCTCCCCGGAGCCGTCGTCGCCGTCCTCGTCGTCGAGCGGCACGATGCGCATCTCCGTGCCGGGCAGCAGCTTGCCGACCGCGCCGGGCGGCGCGTCGCGCGCGTCCAGCGGCACCACATGGGTGCCCGGGGAGAGTTCGGTCATCCCGTACGCCTGAAGGATCGGCGGCAGTCCCAGCCGCTTCGAGCAGGCCCGGGCCAGCTCCGCGTCGAGCGGGGCCGCCGAGCACAGCACGTACTCCAGCGAGCTGAGGTCGTGCGCGGCGACCGCGGGGTGCTTGGCGAGGGCCAGCACGATCGGCGGGGCCACGAACAGCCCCTGTACCCGGTGGGTCGCCACCGCCTTCAGGAACTGCTCCAGGTCGAAGCGCGGCAGCACGACGACCGTGGCGCCCTTGCGCAGCGGGGCGTTCATGAGCGCGGTGAGACCGTAGATGTGGAAGAACGGGAGCACGGCCAGGATGCGGTGCCCCGGTCCCATCGACAGGGTCGGGTCCAGCTGGGCCAGGTTGGTGGCGATGTTGCGGTGGGTCAGCATCACGCCCTTGGGCACGCCGGTGGTGCCCGAGGAGTAGGGCAGCGCGGCCACGTCCTCGCCCGGGTCGAACGCGATGTCCGGCTCGGGGGCCGTGGATCCCAGCAGGTCGAGGACCGAGCGGTGGCCCTCGGCGCTGTCGCAGACCAGGATCTCCTTGATGCCGCCCACCTGGTCGGCGGCCTTGCGGGCGGTCTCCAGCAGGGGTGAGACGGTGACGATCCACGAGGCGCCGCTGTCCCGCAGCTGCCGCGCGAACTCCTCGGCGGTGGCGAGCGGATGCACCGTGGTGACGGCCGCGCCGGCGCGCGTGGCGCCGTAGAAGACCGGCGGGTAGGCGATGGTGTTCGGACTGTGCAGGGCGAGGACGTCACCCTTGCGCAGCCCCGACTCCGCCAGTGCCGCCGCGATGCGACGGGTGAAGGCGTCGAGCTGCGCGTAGGTGAGCGTCGTGCCCTCCACCCCGTCCACGAGCGCGGGCCGGTCGCCGAACTCGGCGGCGTGGCCCAGCACGGCCTCGTGGATCGGCAGGTCGATGGCGGGAACCGCGGGGTACTCGCTGTGGAACACGGCCGGCTGTGCCATGGCCGTTCCCCCCTCCTGGGTAGGACGTGCTCAGTAGGACTTGGGCAGACCCAGCGTGTGGTGCGAGACGTAGTTGAGAATCATCTCCCGGCTGACCGGCGCGATGCGACCCACGCGCGAGGCCGTGAGGAGGGAGGCCAGCCCGTACTCGGCCGTCAGCCCGTTGCCGCCCAGGGTGTGCACGGCCTGGTCGACGGCCTTCGCGCCGGCCTCGGCCGCCGCGTACTTCGCCATGTTGGCGGCCTCGCCCGCCGCCGTGTCGTCCCCCGCGTCGTACAGGAACGCGGCCTTCTGCATCATCAGCCGGGCCAGTTCCAGTTCGATGTGGGCCTGTGCCAGCGGGTGGGCGATGGCCTGGTGCGAGCCGATCGGGGCCTTCCACACCTGCCGCGTGCGGGCGTAGTCCACGGCCGCCGAGAGGGCGAAGCGGCCCATGCCGATCGAGAAGGCGGCCGTCATGACGCGCTCGGGGTTGAGGCCTGCGAACAGCTGCAGCAGCCCCGCGTCCTCGTCGCCGACCAGGGCGTCCGCGGGCAGCCGCACGTCGTCCATGTAGAGGTGGAACTGCTTCTCGGGCGCCGACAGTTCCATGTCGATCGGCCGGAACTCGAAGCCGGGCGTCTCCCGCTCCACGACGAACAGGCACGGCTTGAGCTTGCCCGTGCGTGCGTCCTCGGTGCGGCCCACGACGAGCGTGGCGTCGGCGATGTCGACGCCGGAGACGAAGACCTTGCGGCCCGTGAGCAGCCAGTTCGAGCCGTCCCGGCGGGCCGTGGTCGTCAGCCGGTGCGAGTTGGAGCCGGCGTCCGGCTCCGTGATGCCGAACGCCATGCGCAGGGAGCCGTCCGCCAGGCCGGGCAGCCAGCGGCGCTTCTGTTCCTCGGTGCCGAAGCGCGCGATGACCGTGCCGCAGATCGCGGGGGAGACGATGAGCAGCAGCAGCGGGCAGCCCGCGGCGCCCAGTTCCTCCAGCACGATGGAGAGCTCGGCCAGGCCTCCGCCCCCGCCGCCGTGCTCCTCCGGCAGGTTGACGCCGAGGTAGCCCAGCGCCCCGGCCTCCTGCCACAGCTTGTCGGTGTGCCGGCCCTCGCGCACGGCGTCGAGGAAATAGGAACGCCCGTAGCGGCGGCCCAGGTCGGAGACGGCCTTGCGCAGCGCGCGGCGCTCCTCGCTCTCCAGCAGGATGTTGTCGAAGGTGCCGGTCGGTCCGTTCCCGGCGGGCGTGGCGCTCATGGGGAGTCCTCCTCCTGGACGACGGCGAGTACGGTGCCGACGTCGACCTGGCGGCCGGCCTCGGCGTGCAGTGCGGTGAGCACACCGTCCGCCGGGGCGGCGACGCGGTGCTCCATCTTCATGGCCTCCAGCCACAGCAGCGGCTGCCCGGCCGTCACCTTGTCGCCGACGGCGACCTCCGCGACGCGGACCACCGTCCCCGGCATCGGGGCCAGCAGCGAGCCCGGCGCGAGCTGCGCGACCGGGTCGGGGAAGCGCGGCAGCGCGGTGAAGCGGTGGGAGCCGGGGGCGAGCCCGCTGCCGGAGGCAGGGGGCACGTCGACGTACACCTCGTCCCCGTGGACCGCGACGTCGAAGGCGCGGCGCACTCCGGCCACCTCCAGCACGACCCGCTCCGGCGTCCGCTCCAGCAGGCGGACGTCCGGGTGGCCCTCGGCGGTCAGGCCGTCACGGCCGAGCCGGTAGCGGACCTCGTACTCCGCGCCCGCGGGCTCGGCGCGGTAGGTCTTGGACTGCGGCGCCGACGGCAGGTTGCGCCAGCCGCCCAGCGGGTGGCGGCCGCAGGCGTCGGCGAGAGCGGCCGCCAGGGCCGCCAGCCGCGCCGCGCCCTCGTCCCCGTCGGGGGCCGGGCCCAGACGTCCCAGGAAGGCCGTGGACACCCCTCCGGCGGCGAAGTCCGGGTCGCGCAGCACCCGTACGAGCAGGTCGCGGTTGGTCACCGGGCCGTGCACCCGGGCCCGCTCCAGGGCGCCGGCGAGCAGCCGCAGCGCCTGCGGGCGGGTGGGGGCGTGGGCGACGACCTTGGCGAGCATCGCGTCGTAGTGCACCCCGATCCGGTCGCCGTCCCCGAAGCCCGCGTCCACCCGCAGTCCCGGCGCCGGCGGCACCTGGAAGCGGTGCAGGACCCCGGTCTGCGGCTGCCAGTCGCGGGCCGGGTCCTCGGCGTACAGCCGGGCCTCGACCGCGTGCCCGGACGGCACCGGGGGAGCGGCCGGGAGCCGCCCGCCCTCGGCGACGTCCAGTTGCAGCGCGACGAGGTCCATCGCGAAGACGCACTCGGTCACGGGGTGCTCCACCTGGAGGCGGGTGTTCATCTCCAGGAAGTACGGCCGGCCGGCCGGCGACACCAGGAACTCCACGGTCCCCGCGCCGACGTAGCCGATGGCCCGCGCCGCCGCCTCCGCCGCCTCGTGCAGCGTCCGGCGCAACTCGTCGCCGACGCCGGGCGCCGGGGTCTCCTCGATCACCTTCTGGTGCCGGCGCTGCACCGAGCAGTCGCGCTCGCCGAGCGTCCACACGGTGCCGTGGGTGTCCGCCAGCACCTGCACCTCGATGTGCCGGCCGTCCTCGACGTACGGCTCCAGGAACACCTCGCCGTCCCCGAAGGCGGACAGCGCCTCCGCACGGGCGGCGGCCAGTTCCCGCTCCAGCGCGGCCGCGTCCCGGACGACGCGCATGCCGCGGCCGCCGCCGCCCGCCGCCGCCTTCACCAGCAGGGGCAGGTCGTCCGGCCCGGCCTCAAGGACGGGGACGCCGGCCTCGGCCATCAGCCGCTTGGCGCGGGTCTTGGAGCCCATCGCCTCGATGGCCTCCGGCGAGGGCCCGATCCAGGTCAGGCCCGCCGCGATGACGTCCCTGGCGAACCCGGCGTTCTCCGACAGGAATCCGTAGCCGGGATGGACGGCGTCCGCGCCCGCCGCGAGGGCGGCCTTCACGATGAGGTCGCCGCGCAGATAGGTGTCGGCGGGCGCGTCCCCCGGCAGCCGCACGGCGGCGTCCGCCTCCCGTACGTGCGGGGCGGAGGCGTCCGCGTCCGAGTGGACGGCGACCGTGGCGATGCCCAGGTCGCGGCAGGTGCGGAAGACACGGCGGGCGATCTCGCCGCGGTTGGCCACCAGCACTGATGCGATCACGGTCAGGTGCTCCTCACATCCGGAAGACGCCGAAGCCGCCGCGGGCGCCCTCGACCGGTGCGCTGTGGACCGCCGACAGGCACAGGCCGAGCACCGTGCGGGTGTCGCGCGGGTCGATCACCCCGTCGTCGTACAGCCGCCCCGACAGGAACATCGGCAGGGACTCGGACTCGATCTGCTGCTCCACCATCGCCCGCAGCCCGGCGGCGGCCTCCTCGTCGAAGGGCAGGCCCCGGGCGGCCGCCGACTGCCGCGCCACGATGGACAGCACGCCCGCGAGTTGCGCGGGCCCCATGACGGCCGACTTGGCGCTGGGCCAGGCGAACAGGAAGCGCGGGTCGTACGCCCGGCCGCACATGCCGTAGTGCCCGGCACCGTAACTGGCGCCCATCAGCACCGAGATGTGCGGCACCCGCGAGTTGGACACCGCGTTGATCATCATGGCGCCGTGCTTGATGATGCCGCCCTGCTCGTACTCGCGCCCCACCATGTAGCCGGTGGTGTTGTGCAGGAACAGCAGCGGGACGTCGCGCTGGTTGGCGAGCTGGATGAACTGCGCCGCCTTCTGCGACTCGGCGCTGAACAGCACTCCCTGGGCGTTGGCCAGGATCCCGACGGGATAGCCGTGCACCTGCGCCCAGCCGGTGGCCAGGCTCGGCCCGTACAGCGGCTTGAACTCGTCGAACTCCGAGCCGTCCACGACCCGCGCGATGACGTCCCTCGGGTCGAAGGGCGTCTTCAGGTCGGCGGGGACGATGTCCAGCAGCCCGTCCTCGTCGTGGCGCGGCGGCTCGTATGCGGCGGCCGGGGCGGGGCCCTGCTTGCGCCAGTTGAGGCGTGCCACCACCCGCCGGGCGGTGCGCAGCGCGCCGGGCTCGTCCGGCGCGAAGTAGTCCGCGAGCCCGGAGACCCGCGCGTGCATGTCGGCGCCGCCCAGCGACTCGTCGTCGCTCTCCTCGCCGGTGGCCATCTTCACCAGCGGCGGGCCGCCGAGGAACACCTTGGAGCGCTCCTTGACCATGATCACGTGGTCGGACATCCCGGGGACGTACGCGCCGCCGGCCGTCGAGTTGCCGAACACGACGGCGACGGTGGGGATGCCGGCCGCCGACAGCCGGGTCAGGTCGCGGAAGAGCGCGCCGCCCGGGATGAAGATCTCCTTCTGGCTGGGCAGGTCCGCGCCGCCCGACTCCACGAGGTTGACCAGCGGGAGCCGGTTGGCGAGCGCGATCTCGTTGGCCCGCAGGGCCTTCTTCAGCGTCCACGGGTTGCTCGCCCCGCCGCGCACCGTGGGGTCGTTGGCGGTGATCACGCACTCGGTGCCCTCGATCACGCCGATCCCGGTCACCAGCGACGCGCCCACCGGGTAGTCGCTGCCCCAGGCCGCGAGCGGCGACAGCTCCAGGAACGGGCTGTCCTGGTCCAGCAGCAGCTCCACCCGCTCGCGCGCGGTCAGCTTCCCGCGCGACCGGTGTCGGTCCACGTACTTGGGGCCGCCGCCGGCGAGCGCCTTCTCGTGCTCGGCCGACAGTTCGGCGAGGCGCTCCAGCATGGTCGTGCGGTTCTCGGTGTTCACGCCGTTCCTCCCTGGCCCGGTGCGCGCCCCGCCCCCGGCGGTCCGGCGAACGCCTGGGCGATGTCCAGCCAGCGGTCGGCGTCCACGCCCTCGGCGCGCACGGCCAGGTCGGCACGGTGCCTGCGGCGGGTCGCCAGCAGGCACAGGTCGAGCGCCGGGCCTGTGACGCGCTGCGCGGCGTCCTGCGGGCCGTACGCCCACAGCGTGCCGTCGGGGGCGGTCAGTTCCACCCGGAACTCCCCGGCGGGCGGGGTCAGCCCGTTGACGGCGTACGCGTAGTCGCGGGCCCGTACGGCGATCCGTGCCACGTGCCGCAGGCGCGCGCTCGGCGCACGCCGTACGCCGAGGGCGTCCGCGACGTCCTCGCCGTGCGCCCAGCTCTCCATGAGCCGGGCCGAGGCCATGGAGGCGGCGCTCATCGGCGGCCCGAACCACGGGAACCGCGTCCCGGGCGGCTGCGCCCGCAGCGCGGCCTGCAGTTCCGCCCGCCCCGAGCGCCACCGCGCGAGCAGTTCGGCTGGCGGGAGCGCCGCCCCCTCCGCGGCGCCGTCGTCGACGAAGGTGCCGATCGCGGCGGCGGCCTTCTCCACCACGGAGCCGAAGCCCTCCGGATCGGTGACCGCCAGCACGGACTGCCGGTCGGTCCAGGCCAGATGGGCGATCTGGTGCGCCACCGTCCAGCCCGGGGCGGGCGTCGGCGTCGCCCAGGCGTTCTGCGGGAGCGGCGCGACCAGGGCGTCCAGGCCCTCGCTCTCGTCCCGAAGGTCGTCCAGTACGGGTGTGGGGTCGGACAAGGGTCCCCCTGAATGACGCAGCGTCAGCGAAGCCGTGCGCGTCACAGGCTGGCACCGCGACCGGAAACAATCAAGCGTGCTTGCATGATTTTTCGCACGGGCCGGGCGGCGGGCGTGCGACCACCTGGTTGACTGCTCCGGGCCGCCCCGGAGACCCCGGGACGGCGCCCGACGGCCCACCGGACAACCCGAGGTCCCATGCACGCCCTGCCACCACTGCTATCCGGTTTCGTCCCCATATGGGCGCTCAGTGCGACAGGCTACGTGGTGGGCCGCACCGGACTGCTGGGACCGCAGGCGGAGTCCGTGCTGGGGCGGTTCGTCTTCCACGTCGCGATGCCGGCCGCCCTGTTCACCATGGTCGCCGGCACGCCCCTGGACGCCTTCGCGAACACGTCCGTGATCGCCTTCGCGGCCGGCACGGCCCTGGCGTGCCTGCTCGGGTTCGCCGTCAGCCGGTGGCTCTTCGGACGGCGTCTGCCCGACCAGGCGATCGGTGGCATGGCGGCCGGATACGTCAACTCCGCCAACCTCGGCATCCCGGTCGCGGTGCAGTTGCTCGGCGACGCCTCGTTCGTCGCCCCGGTGCTGCTGTTCCAGGTGCTGCTGGTGACCCCGGTGATCCTGACCGTCCTCGACGCGGGCACCGGTGGTGCCGCCGGGCGGCGGCGGGGAGGCGGCGGTGCCGCCCGCCTGCTCCTGGTGCCGCTGCGCACCCCGGTCATCCTGGGCGCCGCCCTCGGCTGCGTGGTGTCCGCGGCCGGCTGGCGGCTGCCCACCGCGCTCGGTCACTCGATCGGGCTGCTCGGCGGGGCGGGCGTGCCGACCGCGCTGATCACCCTGGGCATGTCGCTGCACGGCCGCCCGCCCGCCACGGGCACGGCGTTCCGGGCGGAGGTCGGTGCCACCGTCCTGATCAAAACCCTCGTCCAGCCCCTGGCCGCGTTCGCGGTCGGCAGCCTCGTCCTGCACCTGCCGGCGCATCAGCTCTTCGCGGTGGTGATCCTCTCCGCGCTGCCGAGCGCCCAGAACGTCTTCGTCTACGCCCGCCAGTACGACCTGAGCACGGCCCTCGCCCGCGACGCGGTCATGGTCTCCACGCTGCTCTCGATGGTGACGCTCTCCGCCGCGGCCTGGATCCTCGGCCCTGCGCACGCCTGGAACTAAGCGCCGCCGCCGGCGCCCGCGCGCGTGGGGAGCGGGAAAACCGGTGGCTCACGGCCTCCGTCCTGGCACGCTCGTGGCATGGAAGGCGTCGTGGTCCGCCCGGCGCGCCCGGAGGAACTGTTGTTCCTGGACGCGCTGGTGCTGCGGTCGAGGTCGCACTGGGTGGGTGGCCGCGTGGCGGACGTCCCCGATGTGACGCCGAGGCTCCAGGCGACGGACATCGCCGCACGGCACGTCACGGTCGCCGCGAGGGGCGGGGTGCCCATCGGCTTCTACACGTTCAACGAGCACGCGGACTACCTGGGGATCGGGCTGCTGTTCGTCGACCGCCCGTTCATCGGCACCGGGGTCGGGCGCCTGCTGTGGGACGACCTGGTACGGCGGGCGGTCGCGCTGGAGGCGCGTCTGCTCGGGGTCGGCGCGGACCCGCGGGCCGAGGGGTTCTACCTGCGAATGGGCATGGTGAGCCGGCACGGGTTCGAGCACGACGGGGAGCGCCTGATCTGGATGGTGTCGGACGTCGCCATGGTGGCGGGCTGACCGCCCCGCGACGGTGGGCGCCTCCAGGGAGGCGCCCACCGTGCGGACGGGCCGGTCAGGCGCGGGCGGCCCGCCGGGCCAGCAGCGCGTCCCTGCGCTCCTCGAACTTGCGGGCCTGGCTGTCCAGTTCGCCCATGAAGAAGCCCAGCTCCTCCTGTGCCTTCAGGCCCTCGGCGCCCAGTCCCGGCGTCTCCAGCACCTTCAGGTGCCGCAGCACGGGCTGGAGCACGTCGTCGTGGTGGATGCGGAGGTTGTAGATGCCACCGATGGCGATCCGCGCCGCGGAACGCTCGAAACCGGGCATTCCGTGCCCCGGCATCCGGAAGCCGACGACCACGTCGCGGATGGCCTGCATCGTCTGGTCCGGCGCCAGTTGCAGCGCCGCCGCCAGCAGGTTGCGGTAGAAGACCATGTGCAGGTTCTCGTCGGTCGCGATCCGCGCCAGCATGCGCTCGCACAACGGGTCGCCCGACTCGCGGCCGGTGTTGCGGTGCGAGATGCGGGTGGCCAGTTCCTGGAAGGCCACGTACGCCACCGAGTGCAGCATGCTGTGCGCGTTGTCGGACTCGAAGCCGTCCGACATGTGACGCATCCGCAGCCGCTCCAGCTCCACCGGGTCGACCGCCCGCGTGGTGAGCAGGTAGTCGCGCATGACGATGGCGTGCCGGCCCTCCTCCGCGGTCCAGCGGTGGACCCAGGTGCCCCACGCGCCGTCCCGGCCGAAGAGGGTGGCGATCTCGTGGTGGTAGCTGGGAAGGTTGTCCTCCGTGAGGAGGTTGACCACCAGCGATATCCGGCCGATCTCGGTGACCTTCGACTGCTCGGGCGCCCAGGCCTCGCCGCCCATCAGCCCGTCGAAGTCACGCCCCTGGCTCCACGGAACGTACTCGTGGGGCATCCACTCCTTGGCCGCCGTCAGGTGACGGTTGATCTCGGTCTCGACGACCTCTTCCAAGGCGTACAGCAGCCTGGTGTCGCTCCATGCTTCCGATCCGGTGCTCTGGGACGGGGCAATGGTCACGCTGGGCTCCTGAGGGCTCGCTGAGGGTGCCTACGGAATCGTAAGTTACGAAACCGTAGGTTAGGTGCCACTCAAAAGGCAACCCGCCGTCAGACGTACGGCTCCCGCAGGCGGACGGACAGGCAGGTCACACATCCCTCGAGCTTCTCGAACTCGCCGATGTCCACCAAAACGGGCTCATATCCCATGCCGGCCAGGAGTTCCGCGGTGCGCGGCGCGCTCGCCGCCATCAGCAGCCGGCCGCCGCCGAGCAGCACCACGTGCGCGCCCGGCTCCTCCGGAACCGGAAGGAGCCTGGAGAAAGCCGACGGGTCGTCAACCAGCGGCGGGTACCCGATGACCGTGCCGTCGGGCAGCGCCGTCACCGCGGACTTCAGGTGCAGCACCTTGGTGACGGGTACGGCCACCACCCGGGCTCCCAGGGGCTCGAACGCCGACCGCAGCTGCCGCACCCCCTCGGCGTCGGTCCGCCCGCCCCGCCCCACGTACACGGTGTCGCCGGACTTGAGCACGTCCCCGCCGTCCAGCGTGCCCGGCGCGCGCACCCGCTCGACCCGGAGCCCCAGCGCCGTGACCGCCTCCTCGGCCCCGGCCGTCTCCGGGCGCCGGGAGGGGGCACCGGACCGGGCCAGCAGCGCGACGCCGCGGAAGACGACCACCGCGTCCTCCACGAAGACGGCGTCCGGGCAGTCGTCGGCCGCCGGCACCTCCACCGTCTCCCAGCCGTGGGCGCACAGCGCCGCCACGTACCCCTCCCACTGGCGCACGGCGAGCCCGGGATCGACAGGGGAGCGCGCGAGGTGGGTCACCAGCCCTTCGGCGAGCCGCGGGCCGGGAGGGCGGACGAGGGCCTTCCTGCTCGGCACGGTACGTTCCCTCCCTGGACGGGGCGGCCCCCGGCCGCACCGGGCGGTGCGCAGCGGCCGCGGTGGGTCCGGGCCGCGGGGCGCGGGCCTGCGGGGCGATAGCATCAGCAGCCTGATGAGTGCCACTCTTGTCGTCAAGGATCTCGCCGCAGGCCACGGGGACCGCGTCCTGTTCTCCGGACTCGACCTCGTCGTCGCCCCCGGCGACGTCATCGGTCTGGTCGGGGCCAACGGTGCCGGTAAGTCGACGCTGCTGCGCCTGCTCGCGGGCCTGAGCGCGCCCGAGCAGGGGCAGCTGCGGCTCAGCCCGCCCACCGCGACCGTCGGCCACCTCCCGCAGGAACCCGATCGCCGCCCGGGCGAGACCGTACGGGCCTTCCTCGCCCGGCGCACCGGAGTGGCCGCCGCCCAGGCCGCGCTCGATACCGCCACCCAGGCGCTGGTCGACGGGACGCCCGGCGCGGACGACGCCTACAACGACGGCCTGGAGCGCTGGCTCGCCCTCGGCGGCGCGGACATCGACGAACGGGCCGAGGAGGTGGGCGAGGGGCTCGGCCTCGGCGTCGGCCTCGACACGCCCATGACGGCCCTTTCCGGCGGGCAGGCCGCCCGCGCGGGCCTGGCGTCCCTGCTGCTGAGCCGGTACGACGTCTTCCTGCTGGACGAGCCCACCAACGACCTCGACCTGGACGGCCTGGAGCGCCTGGAGACCTTCGTCAGGGGCCTCAAGGCGGGCACCGTCCTGGTCAGCCACGACCGCGAGTTCCTGACCCGCACCGTCAACCGCGTCGTCGAACTCGACCTCGCCCAGCAGGAGGTCAACACCTACGGCGGCGGCTACGCCTCCTACCTGGAGGAGCGCGAGACCGCCCGGCGGCACGCCCGCGAGGCCTACGAGGACTACGCCGACACCAAGGCGGGCCTGGAGTCCCGTGCCCGCATGCAGCGCAACTGGATGGAGCACGGCGTCCGCAACGCCCGCCGCAAGGCGACCGACAACGACAAGATCGGTCGCAAGCTGCGCTCGGAGTCAACGGAGAAGCAGGCCGCCAAGGCCCGGCAGACCCAGCGCATGATCGAACGGCTCGACGTCGTCGAGGAGCCCCGCAAGGAGTGGGAGCTGCGCATGGAGATCGCCGCCGCGCCCCGCGCGGGCGCGGTCGTCGCCACGCTGCGCGGCGCGGAGGTCCGCCGCGGCCCGGAGTTCACCCTCGGGCCGGTCGACCTGCAGGTCGACTGGGCGGACCGGGTCGCCATCACCGGCGCCAACGGCTCCGGCAAGTCGACCCTCCTGGCCGCCCTCCTGGGCCGGGTGCCCCTCGACGCGGGCGCGTCCCACCTCGGCCCCGGCGTCGTCGTCGGCGAGGTCGACCAGGCCCGCAAGCTGTTCCACGGCGGCGAGTCGCTGATGGACGCCTTCGGCGCCGAGGTCCCCGACACGGCCCCCGCCGACGTGCGCACGCTGCTGGCCAAGTTCGGCCTCAAGGCCGCCCACGTACTGCGTCCCGCCGCCACCCTCTCCCCCGGGGAGCGCACCCGGGCCGCGCTCGCCCTCCTGCAGGGCCGCGGCGTCAACCTCCTCGTCCTGGACGAGCCCACCAACCACCTCGACCTGCCCGCCATCGAGCAGCTGGAGTCGGCGCTCGCCTCCTACGACGGCACCCTGCTGCTGGTCACCCACGACCGCCGCATGCTGGAGGCCGTGCGCACCACCCGCCGCATCCGGGTCGACTCCGGCCGCGTCACCGAGCACTGACGCCGGACGGCGGTCGCGGTCGCGCCCGGAGCCCCCTCCCGTGGGAAGATCGGCAACGTGACCGGGGTTGAATGGACGACCTGTGGTCAGTCCACGCCCGAACGAGGAGAGACAACGACGTGAGCATCTACGACATCCCGCTGCGGACCCTCACCGGGGAGCCCGCCTCCCTCGGCGACCACCGGGGCAAGGCTTTGCTGATCGTCAACGTGGCCTCCAAGTGCGGTCTGACCCCGCAGTACGAGGGCCTGGAGCGGCTGCAGAAGCGGTATGCCGACCGCGGGTTCACCGTCCTGGGCGTCCCCAGCAACCAGTTCGCGGGCCAGGAGCCGGGCACGGCCGAGGAGATCGCCACCTTCTGCTCCGCGACCTACGGCGTGAGCTTCCCGCTCTTCGAGAAGTCCGACGTCAACGGTGACGACCGGCACCCGCTGTACGCGGCGCTGGCCGAGACCGCCGACGCCGAGGGCCAGGCGGGCGACGTGCAGTGGAACTTCGAGAAGTTCCTCGTCGCCGCCGACGGCCGGGTGGTGGGCCGCTTCCGCCCCCGCACCGAGCCCGAGGCCGACGAGGTCGTCGCCGCCATCGAGGCGCACCTCCCCGCTTGAGCCTGCGCGCGGCACTGACGCGCCTCGCCGTGCCGGCCGTCGTGGCCGGCACGGCGGCAGCGGTGCCCTGGGCACCGCCCGCGCTGCCGGACCGGATGACGGACACCGGCGGCGGCACCCAACTGATCACCGCCGTCGCTGCCTCCCCGGGGGCCACCACCGGGACCCTGACCTGGTGGGACCGCCGCGACGGCCGCTGGGCCGCCGCGGGATCCGCGGCCGCCCGCTTCGGCGGGGGCGGCCTCGTCGAGGGCGGGAACCGGGTGCAGGACACCTCGACCACCCCGACCGGCCTGTACGACCTGCCGTTCGCGTTCGGCACCGAACCGGCGCCTCCCGGTACGACGACCCGGTACCTGCCGGTCACCGAGGACTCCTGGTGGTGCCAGGACAACGCCTCGGACTCCTACAACCGCTGGGCCGAACCCCTGCCCGAGGACTGCGCCCCCGAGGAGTCCGAGCACCTCGCCGACTTCGGGAAGCAGTACGCGCACGCCCTCGTCATCGGCTTCAACTACCGCACCCCGGTCCGCGGACGCGGCGCCGGGATCTTCCTCCACGTGAACGGCCGCGCCGCCACGGCGGGTTGCGTCTCCGTCCCGGCGGACGCCATGCGTCGCGTCCTGGCCTGGGCCGACCCGGACCGGTACCCCCACATCGCCATCGGCACCGAGTCGGGCGCGACCGCGGTCACGCGCTACTAGGCCGGTCGCCGGTCGCCTGTCGCCGGAGCGGCTCCGCGGCTCGGCCCGCGCCCTTCCGTACCGCGGGCTGCCCGGACGATGCGGCCCTTCCCGGTCCGGCGGCCGGGGGAGTGCCGCGGCCCGGGGGACCCGCACGCGGGCCGCCAGGGCCCGGGGCCGGACCGGGGAGGCCGCGGCCGATAGGCTGAGGAAGCGGAGGCGACGGCGCGACACCCCCGCCCGCCTGTGTCTTTGCCCGCCGCCGAGATCGTTCTCGTCCCGTGAGGATGCCCGTGCTGCCCCGTGGCCCCGGCCGCCGACCCGTCGCCCTGCCGTCCTGGCTGGCCCATCCACTGCGCTGGCAGCGGGGGCCGGTGCCCTGGCCGGCCGTGCTGCGCGGGGGACTCGCGGCGGGGCCGCTGCTCGCGGTGGGGATCGGGCTGGGACACGTCGAGATCGGGGTGATGGCCGGGCTCGGGGCGCTGTTCGCGGGCTTCAACGACCTGCCGGGCACCCGCAGGACGGGCGTCGTCCACATCGGGCTGCCCGCCCTCGTGGCCGCGCTCGGGGTGCTGGTGGGGGCTCTGACGCAGCAGGCGCTGACCGGCTGGTGGGTGCTGCCGGTGCTGTTCGCCGCGGGCGCGGCCTCGGGCGCGGTCAGCGTGGTCGGCCCGGTCTGCTCGCGGGCCGCCATGCAGGGGCTGGCCGCCACCGTGCTCGGGATGGGACTGTCCTTGCCCGGCGGCCCCGGTTTCAAGGCGCTGTGCTTCCTCGCCGGGGCGGGCTGGCTGCTCCTGCTGCGGCTCGTCCTGCGCCCGCCCCGTTCGGCGGTCGGCGCGCTGGACGGCGAGCGCGCCTCGCTGGCCCGGATCTTCGACGCCCTCGCGGACGCCCTCGACGCCGTCGGCGGCCCTGGCGCGGAGGCCGCGCGGCGGCGGCTCAGCGCCGCCCTGGACCGCGGCGACGAGGCCGTCCGGCTGCGCCGGCTGAGCCGGCGGCTGCTGCGCCGGACGGCGAGCCCCGAGGAAGTGCTGCTCGCGGAGCGCTTCGGCGTGGCCACCGAGCTGACGGACGCCGCCGCGGCCCTGCTCTGGGAGGCCCGGCCCCTGCCGCCCCGCACCGGGGACGGCCCCCGGCGGCTGGCCCTGGCGGTGCGGACGGGAACGCCGCCCGGCCCGCTCCCGGCGCCGGGGACGACCACCGCGGCCCGCGCCGCGTTCGACGCCATGACGCAGCACGCCGCCGCCGTCTTCGCCCGTACGGTTCCCGCCGCGGACCGCCCCGAGGACGCCGCGCCGCTCCCCGCCCGCGGGTCGGTCCCGATGCTGCGCCGGCGCGTCCTCGGACCCGTGGGCCGCGAGTACGGACTGAAGGTCGCGGTGTGCGTCACCGCGAGTGCGGCCGTGGCCCTGGCCCTGCGCGCGGACCACTGGTACTGGCTGCCGCTCACGGCCGCGTTCCTCGTGAAGCCCGACATCGGCCCGCTGTTCTCCCGGGTCGTCAACCGCTTCCTCGGCACGGTCCTCGGCGTCCTGGTCTTCGCCGCGCTCGCCGCGCCCCTGGGCGGCGGGATCTGGTGGACCGCGGTCTGCGCCTGCGTGGCGGGCGCGCTCCTGCCCTTCGCGGCCCGCCACTTCGCGCTGCAGACCACCGTCGTCACGATCATGGTGCTGGCCTTCGTCTGGGTCGGAGGCGACACCCAGGCGGCCCTGACCAGGCTGCTGGACACCGCGATCGCCTGCGCCATCGTCGTCGTCGTGGGCCACCTGCCACGGCTCACCGACCCCACCGCACGGGTCGGTCACCTGCTGGCCGTCGCCCAGCGGCGCACGCGCGACTACCTCGAGCACGTCCTGACCGTGCCCGCAGGCGAGCGGCCCGAGGAACGCAGGGTGCTGCGCCGGGCGGCCTACAGCGCCCTGGGCGAGGCCCGCGCCGCCGCCGAGACCCTCGCCGCCGAGCTGCCCTCCCGGCACGGCGGGAACGGCGACTGGTTCCGGGTGGTCGCCGCCTCCGAACGGATCGTGGACGCGACCACCGCATGCGTCGTCCGAATGGAGCAAGGCGCCCCGCGTCCCTCGCCCCGCGAGGGAGCCCAGGTGGTCGCCGCGCTGACGGCGGTCGCCGACACCCTCGACGGCCGGGGCGCGTTCACGGACTTCCCGGAGCTCCCCGCGGCCCCGGAGTGCGAGACCGTCACCGACGTCGTCACCGAGCTGCACCTCATCCGCCGCCTCGTGGCGCTCCTGCCCCTGCCCGCGCGGGGCGGGGGCACCACGGGGCACCCCGCCGTGACCGTGCCCGCCGGCGGCCGGGAACCAGGGGCGGACAATCGTCGCGATCAAGACGGGTGAGGGGCTAAGGTCGGGCCAGTCGGCGACACCGGGAGGTTGACGAGGTGGCCGTATTCCTGCTCGGGGTGGGGGCCGCTTGCTGTCTGGGGCTCGGCTTCGTCCTCCAGCAGCTCGCCGCCCAGCGCGCTCCGCTGTCCGACTTCCTCTCCTTCAGACTGCTGCTGGACCTCATGCGGATGCCACAGTGGCTGCTCGGCGTCCTCCTGATGATCTGCGGCATGCTGCTCAGCGCACTCGCGCTCACCAAGGGCGAGGTCTCCCTCGTCGAGCCGCTGACCGCGACCAACCTGCTGTTCGCGATGGCGCTCTCGCGCCGCCTCACCGGGCAGAGACTCGGGTGGCACGGCTGGTCGGGCGTGGCGCTGCTGGCGCTCGGAGTGACGGCGTTCATCGTGGCCGGCCGTCCCTCCGGCGGCGGGCCACCCGCGGGGGCGCTGCGCCACTGGCTGGTGGTCGGCGTCGTCGTCGGCCTGGCGCTGCTCCTGGTCGCCTGCGCACGCCGGCTGCGCCCGTCACCCGAGGCGACGGTCCTCGCGCTCGCCGCGGGCCTGCTCTACGGCCTCCAGGACGCCCTGACCCGGATCTCCGGCCAGGTCGCCCAGGACGAGGGCGTCGGCTCGCTCCTCGTGCACTGGCAGCCGTACGCCGTCGTCGTCATGGGCCTGACCGGGCTGATGCTCGTGCAGAGCGCCTTCGAGACGGCCCCGCTGCGCATGTCGCTGCCCGCGCTGACCGCCGCCCAGCCGCTGGCCGGGATCGCCTGCGGCGTCGGCTTCCTCGGCGACCGCGTACGCGTCACGCCCGGCGCGCTGGCCTGGGAGGCGGCGGGGCTCGCCGCGATCGCGGTGGGCGTCGTGCTGCTCGGCCGCCATCCGGCGATGCCGTGCGCGCACGGTACGTCCCGGAAGGACGCGGCGGGCTCCGCCGGCGGATCCGGCGAGGAACCCGTCAGGGTCGTCCGCTGACCCCTTGATCCCCGTTCACCGGTCGCCCGGCCCGCTCACCCCGTGAGCAGCCGGGCGACCGTCGCGATGGGGGGCCACGACCACTGACCGGCACGCGCCACCAGGAAGTGCCGCCGCGTGCCCACCAGCGGGTCCAGCGGCCGGGTCACCACGTCGTCGCGCTGCCGTTCCACCCCCGACTCGGCGAGCAGCGCCACACCGAGCCCCGCTCCGGTGAGCAGGTTGACCAGGTGCAGGCTGTCGACCCGGTGGACGATCCGCGGGGTGAAGCCGGCCATCGCGCACACCCGCTGCACCAGCTCGTCGTCGTCGCTGCCGCGCGAGTTGGTGATCCACCCCGCCCCGGACAGCCTGCCCAGCCCGGACAGCGGCACCGGCCCGCCCGGTCCCGGGTCGCCGGGGTGCCCGTCCGGCAGCAGCAGCACCATCGGCTGCGTGGCGAACTGCCGGGCGCCGAGGCCGTCCGGCACCGGGCGCGGCACCAGGCTGTAGTCGTAGACGATGCCGAGGTCGACGTCCCCGGACAGCAGCAGCGCGAGGGTCTGCTCCGGCTCGTGCTCGTACAGCTGCACCTCGACGCGCGGGTGCTCCGCGCGCAGCCGCCCGATCGCGGGCACGACCGTGGGCTCGACGGCGCTGACGAAGCTCGCCAGCCGCACCCGGCCGGCCGGGCCGGACTCCCCGCGCAGCTCGGCCCGGGCCTCCTCGACCGCCGCGAGGATCCCCACGGCGTGCGCGACCAGGCGCTCGCCCGCCGGCGTCAGCCGCACACGGCGGCCGACCGGGGTGAGCAGCCGCGTGCCGACCTCCTGCTCCAGGACGGCGAGGTGCTTGGAGACCGCCGAGGTGCCGTACCCGGTGCGCTCGGCGACGGCCGCCATGGTGCCCAGGCGGCTCAGCTCCACCAGCAGGCGCAGCCGGCCGAGGTCGGGGAGCTGGCCGGACGTCTCGATCATCCACCGATCGTAAACAATGCGTCCGCCAATGACTCGTGGACAGAAACAACCGGCGCCGTATCCAATGGGTGCCGTGTTCCCGCCGCATAATTTTACGTCGCACCGCATACCTGGTGCCGTGCTGATCCTGGCCGCGATGACCGTCCTGCACACCGGCAGCGCCCTGACGACGGAACTCTTCGACGACATCGGCCCGGCCGGCACCACGTGGCTGCGCGTCGGCTTCGCCGCCCTGCTGCTGCTCGCCTTCACCGGCCGCTCGCTCTGGCCCGCGCTGCGTGCCGCACCGCGCCGCGACCTGGCGGCGGTCGTCCTGCTCGGCGCGGTCAGCGGCGCCATGATGCTGCTCTTCTCGGAGGCCGCCGCACGCATCCCCCTGGGCACGGCGACCGCCCTGGAGTTCCTCGGGCCGCTGGCCGTCGCCGTCGCCTCGCTGCGGCAGCGCCGCGAACTCGCCTGGCTGCTGCTCGCGGCAGTCGGCGTCCTGTGCCTCACCTCCCCGTGGCAGGGCGGCGCCGACGTGGTGGGCGTCCTCTTCGGCGTCGCCTCAGGCGGGTGCTGGGCGCTGTACGTGATCGGCACCCAGCACGTCGGAAGCCGCTTCCCGGCGCAGCACGGCCTCGCCGTCTCCCTCGGCGTCGCCACGGTGTTCACCGCGCCCTTCGGCGCGCCTGGCGTGGTGTCGGGCGCCACGTGGCCGGTCGTGGCGGCGGTCGCGGGCATCGCCGTCCTGATGCCGCTGGTGCCCTTCCTGCTGGAGATGAAGGCCCTCCAGCGGATCGGCACGACCGCATACGGAACCCTCGCGGGCATGGAACCCGCGGTCAGTCTGCTCGCCGCGATGGTGCTGGTCTCGCAGGTCCCCACCGGCCTGCAGGCGGCGGGGACGGCTCTGGTCGTCGTCGCCGGGATCGGCGCCGCCCGGGGCGAGAAACGCGCGGCGGACCACCCCGCCCGCGAGGTCACCCGCAGCGGGACACCCGACCCCGCCCCGGCGGCCCCCGCGCCCTGACCCCGGTGTTGTGTCGATGTGTCGACACCGCCCGTCGACAGCCTCCACGGCGCCGGGCTCGGGGTGAGCCGTGCCGTCAGCCCTTGCCGAAGTGCTGCAGGGGGAAGCCGCCGTTGCCCAGGACGCGGTGGGTGAGGGCGCCGGCGAGGGAGGTGAGGCGGTCGACCGCGGCGGCGCCGAGGTGCTCGTAGGGGGCGCGGTCGAGGTGGTCGGTCACGCCCTCGATCTCACGGCGCAGTTCGACGCCGCGGTCCGTGAGCTCGCCCGCCGCGTCGAGGAGGCCCCGCTCGCGGAGCCCGTCCTGGGCCGCGGCCGAGTCCTCGGCGGACCAGCCGCGGCTGCGCTGGACGAAGCCGGGGCTGAAGCCCTTGCCGGTGGCCGTGTGGGTCACCAGGGCCTCCAGCCCGTTCAGGCCGGCCGCGGCCAGGGCGGCGAGGTGCCCGTCGCCCCGGTGCTCCCGCAGCAGGGTGGCGGCGTGCCACAGCGTCAGGTGCGGCGGCTCCGGCACGGTCAGGTCCGCGTTCGCGGCGTACAGCGGCCTGGCCTCACGCGTGCAGGCCTCGGTGGCCCGCAGCGCCAGGCGTGCGGCGTCGGCGAGGTCGGCGGAACCGATGATCTCCAGCCCCAGCAGCCGCGTCAGGACGGCGTCCGCGACGCGCAGCCGGGCCGCGAGGACCACCTCCGGGGTCGCGACGTCCCAGGCGCGCGGGATGACCGGGGCGATGATCGCGTGGTTGAAGTTGTAGAAGGTGGCGGTGACCGTCCCCGCCGCGACGGCGCCCAGCGGGGCGGCCCGCCCGGCGAAGTAGGCCATGGCGCCGCGCTCCAGGCCGAGTGCCGTGAGCTCGCGGTCGTACTCGGGTGAGAAGTACACGACCGAGTGCAGGGGGTTGAGGCTGTTGTGGCAGCGCCGGCCCGCGCGCGGTTCCAGCGCGGGGGCGGGGACGGTGGCGGTCATGACAGCAGGTTACCGACCGGTCGGCATGTCGCCGAGGCCCGGCTCCGTGAAACACCGAATCCGTCGCTCGGACGGATACTGCCACCGATTCCGCGGAAAGTGTGGCGGCGGGATGCCGATATGGCTAGCCTCGGCGCCCAGTAGCCACGACCCCCGGAGGCCCCGTGCCAGCCCCCGACCGCACCCTCCGCGTAACCGACCGCACCCGCCACCGCCGCCTCCGCGAGCAGGGCAGCGTCGCCCGTGACGACCTGGACGCCGTGCTGGGCGCGGGCTTCGTCTGCCACCTCGCCGTCGTCGTCGACGGCACGCCGCTGCCACTGCCCACCGTCTACGGGTACGACGCCGCCGCGGGCACCCTCTACCTGCACGGCTCCGTGGCGAGCCGCAGTCTGCGCCAGGCCCCGGGCGCCCCGGTGTGCGTCACCGTGACCCACGTCGACGGCCTGGTCCTGGCCCGTTCCGTCTTCGAGCACGGGGTCAACTACCGCAGCGCGATGGTCCTCGGCACGCCCCGCACCGTCACCGACCCCGAGGAGAAGCTGCACGGACTGCGCGTGCTGACCGAGCAGTGCGCCCCCGGGCAGTGGGACCACGCCCGCCGGCCGGACCGTCGCGAACTCGCCGCGACGACCCTGCTCGCGCTGGCCACCGACGAGGCCTCGGTCAAGCTCCGCACGGGCCCGCCCGACGACGGCGACGGGCCCGACGCCGCGCTCCCCGTGTGGGCGGGCGTCCTGCCCCTCACCACCACCCGGGGCACCCCCGTCCCCGACCCGGCCCTGCGCCCGGGCGTGCCCCTGCCTCCGCACCTGTCGGACCCCGCCGGCCCGGGTCCCGGCAGCTGACGCACGTCAGCCCGTGGCCCCGGCCTGTGCCGTCGCGGTGACCCGGAAGCCGTGCGGTTCGACGTCCCAGATGTCCACCGCCGGCTCCGGGAGACCGTCCTCGTCGGCGAAGCCCTCGACGTAGAAGCCGAAGAACTCCAGCATCGCCCGCTCGCCCAGTGCGAGCGGATGGAAGGGGAGGGGGTACGGCTGGTCGTCCTCGAAGGGCGGGGAGAGCACCACCGGGTGCCGCCCTTCGCAGTAGGGCACCTCGAACGGGAGCGGTGCGCCGATGTCCTCGATGACGCCGCCGCCGGGGACAGGCTCAGGGAGGGGACGAGCTTCCCGTCGTCCCAGACGGCGAAAGCCAGCCAGTCGACGACGCCGTGCATCGCGTGCAGGTAGAGACGCCGGCCCCTTCCGGCGGTGACGAGGCGCTCGGGGAGCCGCGAGGGCCGGTCGAGCACGACCGCCTGGTCGCAGACCAGGTCGAGGCCCGGCGCGATCAGCGCGCAGGCGGTGCCCTCGGGGGATGGAGCGCATCGCCGGTTCCCACGGCTCTTCGTCGTCCACGACGACGCGATGGCCCGGGCGAACCAGGGCGACCAGCGCGGCAGCCGGGTCGGCCCCACCCGCGGGTGGTCGTGGAGCTGCTCGGCGGTCGCGCCATCCGCTACCGGTCCTGACACCCGGAGGGCACGTGTCGAGTCGTTGAGCCGGCGTCACCAGGGCGCGTTCAGCCGCGTCCCACCGTCCAGGTGAAGCGGGGCTCGCGGCGCCCCAGGAACGCCGCCACGCCCTCGGCCGTCTCCTCGCTGCGCTCCGCCTGGCGGGCCCAGTGGGCGACCCGCCCCGGGTCGGGTTCCGGCGCGGTGAACTCCTTGGCCGCCGCCTGCGTCAGCAGCGAACGGGAGGCCAGCACCCCAGCGAACTCCTCGACCCGCTTGTCCAGCGCGTCCTCCGCCAGCACCTCGTCCACCAGCCCGGTCCGCAGCGCCCGTTCGTGGTCGATCAGCTCCGCGGAGAACAGCAGGTGCTTCGCCGCCGACGGTCCCACCAGGCCGACCAGCCGCCGCGTGGAGGACGCCGGGTAGACGATGCCCAGCCGTGCCGGGGTGACCCCGAAGCGCGCCCCCTCCGCGGCGAACCGCAGGTCGCAGGCGGCCGCGAGCTGGCAGCCGCCGCCAACGCAGGAGCCGCGGATCGCGGCCAGCGTCGGCTTGGGGAACGCCGCGAGGGCCTCCTCCGCGCCCACGGCCGCGCTCTGCGCAGCGCCGGAACCACTCGCCGGGTCGCGCAGGTCGGAGATGTCGGCGCCGGCGCAGAAGGTGTCACCGGCCCCGGTGAGCACCAGGACGCGTACGGCCGGGTCCGCCGCGAGGCCGTCGAGCAGGGCGGGCAGCTCCCGCCACATCGCCACCGTCATCGCGTTGCGCTTGGCCGGGTGGCTGATGGTCACCGTGGCGGTGGCGCCCACCGTGCGCACCAGCAGGCCGGGTCCGGACGGCTCGGACATGCCCGCATCCCTCATCTCGTCGTCGTCCGGCCGGCGGCGGAGATCGCGGAGGCCGCCGGACGGGGATCCTATCCCGGTCCGTGCCACGGCAAATCGGGTATACGAGCTGTAGCTCCCGACTGGCTCCCGACGAGCGCAAGGAGGCGGCGGTCATGGCACCGTTCAAGGGACGGAAGAGGCGCCCGGAGCCCCCGGAGGCCGGGATCAAGCGCAGTTTCGGCTGGGTCGCCGCCCTCGGGGCGGTCCTGGTCGTGGGCGGCCTGGTCGGGCTGTGCTACGTGGGCTTCGCGACCATCACCTCGATGCTGCTCTTCGGCTGGCTGCTGCTGGTCGGCGGCGTCGTCGGCCTGGTGCAGGCGGTGCAGAACCGCAACAGCAACTTCTTCTGGCTCGCCCTGGTCGTCGCGGCCCTCTACATCGCCGCCGGGGTCGTCGTGATCCGCAATCCCGAACAGACGGCGGCCGCCCTCACCATGTTCGCCGCGCTGCTCTTCCTGACCGGCGGGATCTTCCGGCTCTTCGGCGGCATGGTGGTGCGCGGGCCGCACATGGTCTGGACGCTCATCCAGGGCGCCGTCGGCATCCTGCTGGCGATCCTGGTCCTCGCCGACTGGCCGGACAGCAGCGTCTACGTCATCGGCGCCTTCTTCTCGCTGGCGCTGCTCTTCGACGGGCTGGGGCTGCTCGGCGCCGGTCTCGGCGGCCGGCGGATCGTCGGCATGGTCGCCGACGCCCGGGACGCCCCGCTGACGCGTCAGTGAACCGGAACGGCCGGATCAGGAGGGTTCACCGGTCCGACACGTCCGGTCGTCCCGGGTCGGACGTGGTCGAAAGATGCGGATTTACGGTCAGCGGCTCGGGGTGGGCCCTCCACCTGCCGACACTCGATCCGTGAGGCGGACCCCGCCGCCGCCGTGGGCGGCCCGTGGGGACCGCGGGGTGCATCGCGCGAATGCGAGGGTGAAGACCGCCATGGACGTACGCGGGAGCGTCCCGCCCCCCGATCCGGTGCCCCCGGTGGCGCCGGATGTCCCGCGCCCGTACGAGGGCGTGTGGCGCTTCACCGCCCCCGCACTGGACTCCTCCGTGCCGCAGGCCCGGCACGCCGTACGGGAGCTGATCGTCCGCCAGGGCGTGCCGGTCACCGAGGAGCTGCTGCACGGCCTGCTGCTGATCGTCTCCGAGCTGGTCACCAACGCGGTGCGGCACGCCGCGCTGCTCTCGCCGGAGATCGCGGTGGAGTTCGCCGCGGGCGTGGACTGGGTACGGGTGGCCGTCGAGGACAACCACCCGTACCGGCCCAAGGCCCTCCAGGTCGACGACGCCGACACCGGCGGGCGCGGCCTGCTGCTGGTCAAGACGGTCACCGCGGAGGCGGGCGGGATGTGCGACGTCCAGCAGACGACGACCGGCGGCAAGGTCATCTGGGCCGCGCTCCCGCTGCCGCCCGGCCTGGTGCACTGACCGCACGGACGGCGCGGACGGGACTACCAGCCCGCGTCGCCCGTCAGCTCGCGGACCGCGGGCAGCGCGGCGTCGAGCACGGTCGGGAACCAGGCCGAGAACGGTCCTTCGGCGCGGAGCGCGGCGAGCCCGGCGGGCGACACGAACGCGGTCTCGCCGATCTCCTCCGGGTCCGGGTCCAGCGGCGCGGTCACCAGGCCGACGAAGAGGTGGTTGTACTCCTGCTCGACCAGGCCCGACGCGGGGTCCGGGTGGTTGTAGCGGACCGTACCGGCCTCCCGCATCAGCGCGGGCGCCACGCCGAGCTCCTCGGCGGTGCGGCGCGCGGCGGCGACGAAGGGCGCCTCACCCGGGTAGGGGTGGCCGCAGCAGGTGTTCGACCAGACGCCGGGGGAGTGGTACTTCCCGGCCGCCCGGCGCTGCAGCAGCAGCCTGCCCTCGCCGTCGAAGAGGAAGACCGAGAACGCCCTATGGAGCCGCCCCGGCGGCAGGTGTGCCGACAGCTTCTCCGCGGTGCCGATCGTCGCACCGGTCTCGTCGACCAGCTCGAGGAGGATCGGTGCCGGGGCACCGTTGGAGGAGGGGTCCGCGGCGGGGGTGCGGGGCCGGTCGGCGGCGGGGCTCGTGGGCATGGCCATCCTTTGCTTCGACGACAAGACCTCAGTTTGCCTCACGCGGGGACGCACGGTGCGGTTGCAGCGAGTTGTCGTATGGTGACACTTCGTCGCGGCCGTGGCGTGCCCTCAGTGGCACAGCCGCGCCTCGTGCTCCGCGTGTCCCACCGGCTCCAGCTGGAAGGTGCAGTGCTTCACGTCGAAGTGGGTGCCGAGGCAGCTCTGCAGGTCGTGCAGCATCTTCTCGTGGCCGACCGCGTCCAGGACGTCCCGGCTGACCACGACGTGGGCGGAGAGCACCGGCATCCCGGAGGTGATCGTCCACACGTGCAGGTCGTGCAGCCCCGCCACCCCGGGCAGCGCCAGGATGTGCGCGCGCACGTCGGCCATGTCCACGTCCTTGGGCGCCGCCTCCAGCAGGACGTCGATCGCCTCGCGCAGCAGCCGCCACGTCCGCGGGACGATCATCAGGCCGATCAGGATCGAGGCCACCGGGTCCGCCCGCTGCCAGCCCGTGGCCAGGATCACCAGCGCCGCCACGACCACGGCCAGCGAGCCCAGCGCGTCCGCCGCGACCTCCAGGAAGGCGCCCCGGACGTTCAGGCTCTCGCGCTGCCCGCCCATCAGCAGCACCAGGGACACCGAGTTCGCCACCAGGCCGACCGCACCGAAGACGACGGTCAGCCCGCCCTCGACCTCGGTGGGCGTGATCAGCCGGCGGACCGCCTCGTAGAAGATGAAGGCGCCCACGCCGAACAGCAGCACCGCGTTGGCCACGGCCGACAGGATCTCGGCGCGCGCCAGACCGAAGGTGCGGCGCTCGCTCGGCGGACGGTTGGCGAAGTGGATGGCCACCAGCGCCATCGCCAGGCCCGCCGCGTCGGTCGCCATGTGCCCGGCGTCGGCGAGCAGGGCCAGCGAACCGGTGAGCGCGCCGCCCGCGGCCTCCGCCACCAGGACGAGCAGGGTGATGCCGAGGGCCGTGCGCAGCCGCCCGCGGTACGCGGCGGCCGCCGTGCCCGTGGTCGCCGACCGCGGCCCGTGCGGGTGGCCGTGGCCGTGCGCGTGCCCTGCGCCCATCGCCCGACACTCCCGTCCGACGCCCTCCGCGCGACGGCGTGCCCGCGCGCGGAGACCGGCGAGCCCAGTGAACAACGGTCACCGTCCGTGGGCAACTCGCCGACGGGTGACCGCCGTCAGCCGTGGTGACCTGCGGCGATGGACCGCGTCACGGCCGCGGGGGAACGCCGGTGGTCAGGCGCCCCGCGCCTCCGGGTGGTTCAGGCACCAGCCGTCCCACGCCGACTCGACCATCTCGCGGACCCCGCGGCTCGCCGTCCAGCCCAGCTCCCGGCGGATCAGCTCGGACGAGGCGACCACGCTCGCCGGGTCGCCCGCGCGCCGCGGCAGGATCACCGGCTCGACGTCCTTGCGGCCGGTGACCTCCAGGACGACGTCGATCAGCTCCCGGACGGAGACGCCCTCGCCGCGTCCGATGTTCACCGTCAGGTCGGCGGCGCCGTCCCGCTCACCGACCCAGCGGGCCGCCGCGAGGTGGGCGTCGGCGAGGTCCTCGACGTGGATGTAGTCCCGCACGCACGTGCCGTCGGGGGTCGGGTAGTCGTCCCCGAAGATCTGCGGGGCCTCGCCGCGGGTCAGCCTGTCGAAGACCATCGGGACGATGTTGAACACCCCGGTGTCGGCCAGCCGGGGCTCGGCCGCCCCCGCGACGTTGAAGTAGCGCAGGCACGCGGTGGAGATCCCGTGCGCCCGCCCGGCCGCCCGGACCAGCCACTCGCCGGCCAGCTTCGTCTCGCCGTACGGGCTGATCGGCAGGCACGGCGTGGACTCCGTCACCAACGGCACGTCGGGCAGGCCGTAAACGGCGGCGGAGGAGGAGAAGACGAAGCGGCCGATGCCGGCCTCCGCCACCGCCTCCAGCAGCGTCCCGAGGCCGCCGAGGTTCTCCCGGTAGTAGCGCAGCGGCTGCTCCACCGACTCGCCGACCTGCTTCCGGGCGGCCAGGTGCACGACACCCGTGACCGCGTGCGCGGCGATCGCCTCGTCCAGCACGGCCCGGTCCAGCACGGAACCGGTCACCACCGGGACGTCCGCGGGCACCCTGGCCGGCACACCGGCCGAGCCGTCGTCGAGCACGACCACGCGCTCGCCCGCGCGGCTCATCGCCCGCACCACGTGAGATCCGATGAAGCCGGCCCCGCCGGTGATCAACCAAGTCATGGCCGCCACCCTAGTGGCTCCGCCGGCGGCCCCCGCCTCCTCGGGCCTCCCCCTGGCCGCTGCCCGACGCCCCGGCTCCCCTGCGGTGCCGGGCCGCCCGCGCGCCGGGGGGTGCTGCTTCCGGCCGGTCACCGGCGACGTGCGGCTCGGCGGCAGCGCTGTGGGGGAGGAGGCCCTGCGCTGCGCGCCCCGAAACCCCTCCGCGTCAGCCGGGAGTGCGGGCTCGCTTCCTTGGGCTCCCGCCGGGGGCTCGGCCTGCGGCCGCGTCGGCGCCGTGGGCGATCGCCGAACGGCCGGGCCGTCGCGGAGTACGCGGCGGGTCACCGGCGAAGCGGCTCCGGCTGCAGCACCGCAGGGGAAGGCCCTGCGCGCCCGAAGCCGCTCCGCGGCGGCGGGAGTGCGGGCCCGCTTACGTGGGCTCGCGCTGGGGCCTCGGCCCGGTGCCGCGCTCCGGGCGCAAGACCCGAGCGGTGTCGAGCCGCCGGGTGGGGCTCGGGCCGGGTCGGCTGGAGTGCGGGCCGGCTCTCTTGGGCTGCCGGCGGGGCTCGACCCGGGGGAGGTGTCGCGCTTCCAGGCGCAGGACCGGGGCGGTGTCGAGCCCCGGGCGGGGCTCGGGCCGGGGCCGTCCGCGTTGCCGCCGCGGGCGTTCGCCGAGCGGCGCCCGGCGGGGTGCTGGTTCCGGGCGGTCGCCGGTGATGGAGCTCCGGCTGCAGCACCGCAGGGGAGGGTCTCACACCCCCGGAGCCGCTCTGCGTCGGCGGGAGTGGGGACCCGCTCCCTTGGGCTGCCGCTGGGGCTCGGGCCGGGGCCGTCCGCGTCGTCGCCGTAGTCGGCCGCCGAGCGGCCGGGCCGCACGCGGCGTCAGCTGGGGAGGGTCAGCGGGACCCGGGGCAGGGCACGCGGCAGCGGAGCGCGGGGCCGCACCCCGCCGGGGCATCGCTGTGGGGCGCGACCCCGGGGAGGCGTCGCGCACGGTGGCGCGTGGCCGACACATCGCGGCCGCGGAGAGCCCCCGACGGAAGCCCCGGGCGGCTCCTTCCGGGCAGGAGGGAGACCGGCGTACGGACACCCACCGTGACGTCCCGCATACGAGGCGTACCGGGCGTTGTCGGGGCCTCCGCGATCGGCGATGATGATCACGCCCGGTGGCCCACCGCAGGGGAAACGGCCGGTGAACGGAGCCTTCCGGGAATCCGATAGCCTCTGCCGACACAGCCCCGCGCGGTGCGTCACGCACCCGTGCGGCGGCGTCCCCGGAAGGCGCCGGGCACACACGCACGTCCAGGGAGATGAGTCCTTCTGTCGACCGCCATCCTCACCGGTCCGCGGGTCGCGTCGTCGCCGATCGAGGGCGACCTGCGGCAGCTCGGCTTCGAGGTCGTCACCGCGGAGGACGCCGCCTCGCTCGCCGGCCGCCTGCGGGCCGTCCCCGCGGCCGAGCCCGTCGCCGTGGTCGACCCGCGCTTCGTCGGGCACGTGCACGCGCTGCGCCTCGGGCTGACCGACCCCCGCTTCGACGCCTCCGCCCTGCCTGGTGCCGTCTCGGTGCGCCCCGCCGCCCGCGCCGCCCTGGTGCGGGCCGTCGCGGAGAACGGGAACGGGGACGAGGGGGGTGAGGGCGAGACCCTCGCCGACCGGCTCGCCGCCCGCATGGACAAGGACGGCGTGCCCGTCCACCGCCCCGAGCTGGGCGTCCTGGTCGCGACCGTCCCCGCCGACGCCGCGGCGCGGGCGGGCGCGGAGGCGGCCGTCGCCGCCGTCGACGACGAGGCGGTGCGGCTGCGCAGCGCCGTGAAGTCCCGCGACGGCTTCTTCACCACGTTCTTCATCAGCCCCTACTCCCGCTACATCGCGCGCTGGTGCGCCCGCCGCGGGCTCACCCCGAACCAGGTGACCACCGCCTCGCTGCTCGTGGCCCTGATCGCGGCCGGCTGCGCGGCCACCGGCACCCGGCCGGGCTTCGTCGCCGCGGGTGTGCTGCTGCTCACGTCGTTCGTCCTGGACTGCACCGACGGCCAGCTGGCCCGGTACTCGCTGCAGTACTCCACGCTCGGCGCCTGGCTGGACGCCACCTTCGACCGCGCCAAGGAGTACGCCTACTACGCGGGCCTCGCGCTCGGCGCGGCCCGCGGCCGCGACGACGTCTGGGCGCTGGCGCTCGGCGCCATGGTGCTGCAGACCTGCCGCCACGTCGTGGACTTCGCCTTCGCCGAGACCAGCCAGGACGCCGGGACCGGCGCCGCGGTGCTCTCCCGGAAGCTCGACCACGTCGGCTGGACGGTGTGGCTGCGCCGCATGATCGTGCTGCCCATCGGCGAACGCTGGGCGCTGATCGCGGTGCTCACGGCGGCGACCACGCCGCGCGTCACCTTCATCGTGCTCATCGCCGCCTCCGGGCTCGCGGCCTGCTACACCACCGCGGGCCGCGTGCTGCGCTCGCTGCGCCGCAGGACGCCCTCCGGTGATGCCGCCGCTCGCGCGCTGACCGACCTCGCCGACACGGGGCCGCTCGGCGAGAGCCTCATCGGTCTCTTCCGGGGCCGCGGCGTCCCCGCCGCCGCGCTGCTGGGCGCGGCAGTGATGATCGCCACGTCGATGCTCGCCCCGGCAGGCAGTCCGTGGCCGCTCGTCGCGGCCGGCGGCTACGCCGTGACGTCGGCGCTCGCGGTGTCACGGCCGCTCAAGGGGGCCCTCAACTGGATCGTGCCGCCGGTCTTCCGCGCGGCCGAATACGCAACCATTCTGGTGCTCGCGGCGGTCTCCCATGTGAACGGGGCATTGCCCGCGGCTTTCGGGCTGGTGGCCGCTGTCGCCTACCATCACTACGACACGGTGTACCGCATCCGCGGCGGGACCGGGGCGCCCCCGCGGGGCCTGGTCCGCGCGACGGGCGGTCACGAGGGCCGGGCACTGCTGGTCACCGCGGCGGCCGCGGCCCTGGCGCACAACACGGGTTTCACGGTCGCGCTGACGGTCCTCGCCGTCGCGCTGGCGGTGGTGGTGCTCACCGAGAGCATCGGCTTCTGGGTGTCCTCACAAGCACCCGCTGTACACGACGAAACTGGAGGACCTGCATGATCGGCCTCGTGCTGGCGGCCGGCGCCGGACGGCGACTGCGCCCCTACACCGACACCCTGCCGAAGGCCCTGGTGCCGGTGGACCCGGCGGGTGAGGGCACCACCACCGTGCTGGACCTCACGCTGGGCAACTTCGCCGAGGTCGGTCTGACCGAGGCCGCCATCGTCGTGGGCTACCGCAAGGAGGCCGTCTACGAGCGGCAGGCCGAGTTGGAGGCCAAGTACGGCCTCAAGCTCCACCTCGTCGAGAACGACAAGGCCGAGGAGTGGAACAACGCCTACTCCCTGTGGTGCGCGCGTGACGTCATCAAGGAAGGCGTCATCCTGGCCAACGGCGACACCGTGCACCCGGTCTCGGTGGAGCGGACCCTGCTCGCCGCCCGCGGCGACGGGCAGCGCATCATCCTCGCCCTCGACTCGGTCAAGCAGCTGGCCGACGAGGAGATGAAGGTGATCACCGCCGAGGGCAAGGGTGTCCAGCGGATCACCAAGCTGATGGACCCGGCCTCCGCGACCGGCGAGTACATCGGCGTCACCCTCATCGAGGGCGAGGCCGGCGCCGAGCTCGCCGACGCGCTGAAGGCCACCTTCGAGCGCGACCCGCAGCTGTACTACGAGGACGGCTACCAGGAGCTCGTCAACCGCGGCTTCCAGGTCGACGTCGCCCCCATCGGCGAGGTCTCCTGGGTCGAGATCGACAACCACGACGACCTGAACCGTGCCCGGGAGATCGCGTGCCGGTACTGACGAGGCTCATCCCCTCGCCGGTCGTCGTCGACATCCGTGCCGGAGCCCTGGACGACCTGGCGGGCGTACTCGCCGACCAGCGCATTTCCAGTTCCGGCAGGCTCGCCATCGCGATAAGCGGCGGCTCCGGGGCCGTACTGCGCGACCGGCTCGCCCCGGCGCTGCCGGGCGCGGACTGGTACGAGGTCGCCGGGGGCACCATCGACGGCGCGGTGAAGCTGGCCGACGCCATGCGCGGCAGCCGTTACGACGCGGTGGTCGGGCTCGGCGGCGGCAAGATCATCGACGCCGCCAAGTACGCCGCCGCGCGCGTCGGCCTGCCGCTGGTGGCGGTCGCTACCAACCTGTCGCACGACGGCATCTGCTCGCCGGTGTCCACCCTGGACAACGACAACGGCCGCGGCTCCTACGGTGTGCCGACCCCGATCGGGCTCGTCGTCGACCTCGACGTGATCCGCGAGGCCCCGGTCCGCTACGTGCGCTCCGGCATCGGCGACGCGCTGTCCAACATCTCGGCGATCGCGGACTGGGAGCTGTCCCACCGCGAGACCGGGGAGCCGATCGACGGGCTGGCCGCCGCCATGGCGCGTACCGCCGGCGAGTCGGTGCTCCGGCACCCCGGGGGCACGGGCGAGGACGAGTTCCTGACCGTGCTGTCCGAGGCGCTCGTGCTCACCGGCATCGCGATGTCGGTCAGCGGCGACAGCCGCCCCGCCTCCGGGGCGTGCCACGAGATCAGCCACGCCATCGACCTGCTGTACCCCAAGCGGGCCGCCGCCCACGGCGAGCAGGTCGGCATCGGTGCCGCCTTCGCCATGTTCCTGCGCGGCGCCGAGGACGAGGCCGGCCTCTTCGCGGAGGTCCTGCACCGCCACGGGCTGCCCACCACGCCGGGTGAAATCGGCTTCACGGAGGCCGAGTTCGTCACGGCCGTCGCCTACGCTCCGCAGACCCGCCCCGGGCGTTACACGATCCTGGAGCACCTGGAGCTCTCCACCGACCAGATCAGGGACGCATACGCCGACTATGCCAAAACCATCGGTAGCTGAGCTGCGGCCGGTCGTTCACCCCTCCGGGCTGAAGGACCGTCGCAGCGGTGAGCACTGGGCCGGGCGCATCTACATGCGCGAGATCTCGCTGCGCTGGACCCGGCACCTGGTCAACAGCCGGGTGACCCCCAACCAGCTCACGTACCTCATGATCGTCGCGGGCATCGCGGCCGGCGCGGCGCTGCTGGTGCCGGGCCTCGCCGGTGCCGTCGCGGGTGCGCTGCTGATCCAGCTGTACCTGCTGCTGGACTGCGTCGACGGCGAGGTCGCGCGCTGGCGCAAGCAGACCTCGATCACCGGCGTCTACCTCGACCGGGTGGGGCACTACCTGTCCGAGGCGGCGCTGCTGGTCGGCTTCGGCGTGCGCGCGGCCGACGTCTTCCACCGCGACGGCGCCACCACCCAGTGGGGCTGGGCCTTCCTCGGGACGCTGGCCGCGCTCGGCGCGATCCTGATCAAGGCCGAGACGGACCTGGTGGACGTGGCCCGCACCCGCAGCGGCCTGCCCGCCGTGCAGGACGAGGCCTCCGTGCCCCGCTCGTCCGGCCTGGCGGTGGCCCGCAGGGCCGCGGCCGCGCTGAAGTTCCACCGGCTGGTGGGCGGCGTCGAGGCCTCGCTGCTGATCCTCGCCGCCGGCGTCGCGGACTCCGTCCACGGCGACCTGCTGTTCACCCGTGTCGCCGTCTGCCTCCTGGCCGCCATCGCCGTGCTGCAGACGCTGCTGCACCTGGTGTCGATCCTCGCGTCGAGCAGGCTGAGGTGAGCGCCGTGGGGACGTCGGCCGGAACGATCCGCCTCGGCGCGGTGATCATCACCATGGGCAACCGCCCCGAGGAGCTGCGCGACCTGCTGGACTCGGTCGCCAAGCAGCGCGGCCCGGCGATCGAGGTCGCCGTGGTCGGCAACGGTTCGCCACTGCCCGAGCTGCCCGCCGGGGTGCGGTCCGTCGAGCTGCCCGAGAACCTGGGCATCCCCGGCGGCCGCAACGTCGGCATCGAGGCCTTCGGCCCCGGCGGCAGCGAGGTGGACGTCCTGCTCTTCCTGGACGACGACGGGTTGCTGCCGAACGAGGACACCGGGGAGCTGGTCCGCCAGGCCTTCGCCGCGGACCCCGCGCTCGGCATCGTCAGCTTCCGGATCGCCGACCCGGACTCCGGGACCACCCAGCGCCGCCACGTCCCCCGGCTGCGGGCCTCCGACCCCCTGCGCTCCTCACGCGTCACCACCTTCCTCGGCGGTGCCAACGCGGTGCGCACGGAGGTCTTCCGGGAGGTCGGCGGCCTGCCCGACGAGTTCTTCTACGCCCACGAGGAGACCGACCTCGCGTGGCGGGCCCTCGACGCGGGCTGGATGATCGACTACCGCGCCGACATGGTGCTGTTCCACCCGCTGACCGCCCCCTCCCGGCACGCGGTCTACCACCGCATGGTGGCCCGCAACCGGGTGTGGCTGGCCCGCCGCAACCTCCCGTGGGCCCTGGTCCCCGTCTACCTCGGCGTGTGGTTGCTGCTGACCCTCCTGCGCAGGCCCTCGGGCCCCGCGCTCAGAGCGTGGTTCGGCGGTTTCAAGGAGGGCTGGACGACCCCGAGCGGCCCGCGCCGGCCCATGCGGTGGCGGACCGTGTGGCGTCTCGCCCGACTGGGCCGGCCCCCGATCATCTGACAAGCTCGGACGAAGAGTGACCCCGCGCGGCGGGCCCCGGCCCGTGGCGCACCAAGAGGACGAAAGTGTCAACTGTGAGCGAGACAACGCACGACGGTGCGGTCGCCGTGGGCGCAGTGCCCCCGGCGGGCGGCGGTCCCTCGCCGTCCGAGCTGGCGGCCAGGTACGGCTTGTCCGTCAGCGGCGCACGGCCGGGCCTCGTCGAGTACGTACGGCAGCTGTGGAGCCGCCGTCACTTCATCTCGGCGTTCGCCCGGGCCCGCGTGTCGGCGCAGTACACCCAGGCCCGGCTGGGCCAGCTCTGGCAGGTGCTGACGCCCCTGCTCAACGCGGCGGTCTACTACTTCATCTTCGGCCTGCTGCTGGGCACCGACCGGGGTGTCGACAACTTCATCGCCTTCCTGGTCACGGGCGTCTTCATCTTCACCTTCACCCAGTCCTCGGTGCTCGCGGGGGTGCGCGCGGTCTCGGGCAACCTCGGGCTGATCCGCGCGCTGCACTTCCCGCGCGCGAGCCTGCCGATCGCCTTCACCCTGGTGCAGTTGCAGCAGCTGCTGATGTCGATGTTCGTGCTGCTGGCGATCGTGCTGATGACCGGCGAGGTGCCCGGGCCGTCGTGGGTGCTGGTGGCGCCCGCGCTCGCCCTGCAGTGCGTCTTCAACGCGGGCCTGGCGCTGGTGATGGCGCGGCTCGGCAGCAAGATGACCGACCTCGCGCAGCTGATGCCGTTCATCCTGCGGACCTGGATGTACGCCTCCGGTGTCATGTACAGCATCAGCCACTTCGCGGCGCACGCGCCGGCCCCGGTCAAGATCTTCCTGGACGTCAACCCCGCGGCCGTCTACATCGACCTGATGCGTTTCGCGCTGATCGACAGCTTCACCTCCGAGCAGCTGCCCCCGCACGTGTGGGCGCTGGCGCTGGGCTGGGCCGTGGTCATGGGCGTCGGGGGCTTCGTGTACTTCTGGAAGGCCGAGGAGAGGTACGGCCGTGGCTGAGCACGACGACACCGCCGTGGGCGGCGAGCGCATCCCCACCGTGATCGTGGACGACCTGCACATCGTGTACCGGGTGCACGGCGCCGGCTCGGGCAAGGGCAGCGCCGTCGGCGCCCTGTCCCGGCTGGTCACCCGCAAGGGCGACAACCCGAACGTCCGCAAGGTGCACGCCGTGCGCGGCGTGAGCTTCACCGCCTACCGCGGCGAGGCGATCGGTCTGATCGGCTCCAACGGCTCGGGCAAGTCGACCATGCTGCGGGCCATCGCCGGCCTGCTGCCCGCCGAGAGCGGCAGGGTCTTCACCGAGGGCCAGCCCTCGCTGCTCGGTGTGAACGCCGCCCTGATGAACGACCTGACCGGCGAGCGCAACATCATCCTCGGCGGCCTCGCGATGGGCATGTCGCAGGAGGAGGTGCGGCGGCGCTACGAGGAGATCGTCGAGTTCTCCGGGATCAACGAGAAGGGCGACTTCATCTCGCTCCCGATGCGGACGTACTCCTCCGGCATGGCGGCGCGCCTGCGCTTCTCCATCGCCGCGGCCAAGAGCCACGACGTCCTGATGATCGACGAGGCGCTCGCCACCGGTGACCGCTCCTTCCAGAAGCGTTCCGAGGCGCGGATCCGCGAGCTGCGCAAGGAGGCCGGCACGGTCTTCCTGGTCAGCCACAACAACAAGTCGATCCGCGACACCTGCGACCGCGTGCTGTGGCTGGAGAAGGGCGAGCTGCGCATGGACGGCCCCACGGGCGTCGTCCTGAAGGCGTACGAGGAATTCACCGCGAAGTGACCCCGCGGACCGGCCCGCGCCCCCACCCGGGAGCGCGGGCCGGCGCACGTCCGGGGCCGGAGAACGCGACCGCCGGGCGCCCCGGTGCGCCGCGCGGGCCCCGCGGTCCCGCGGTCCCGCGAACTCTCCCCTCCCCGCGCGGCGTTCGGCCGCGCCCCCGCCCCGTCCCGGTCGCCGTGCGCCGGGACGCCGTCCGGGCTCCCCGCGGATACGCCAAGTGAGTGGGCGCGCGCCCGGCGCATCCGCGGCGCGCGGTTCGCGGGGCGAATGGGGCTGATGATTTTCCCGGGATTTTGCGAGACACCGGGGACGGGAACCCGCGGTTTGTGCGTTGCTGCTTTCGGATCCACATCGGTCCGCCCCCCGGCGCACGCCGGAGCGGGTCCGCGCCGTAAGCTGTAGCGGTACTCAATCGCCGGATCTCGGGCGATACGTCCGGAGAGTCGGTTCGAGTGCAGGGACAGCCCGGAGCAGGAATTATAGGAGCGGCGTGTCCGAAATTGGGTGTAATGGGCTATCGGTGTAGAACGGGGGATGTGACGGAAATGGCTCTGTGGACCCCTGGGGAGAAAGCACCCACCGCCCGCACACCGGGACGTCCACGGTGACCGGTCTGAAGCCCGAGGCGCGGGCGGTCACGGTGCCGGACCCCCATTCACGTGCCGTGCTCGACAAGGCGGCCCGCGAGAACTTCCCCGTCGCCCCCTTCTTCCTGCCCCGCTCCTGGCGCGCCGACCTGATGGCGGTCTACGGCTTCGCCCGGCTCGTCGACGACATCGGCGACGGGGACCTCGCCGACGGCGGCCGCACGGACGCCGTACGCCTGGGACTGCCGGCGGAGGCCGCCGGAGACCGCCTCGCCATGCTCGACGCCTTCGAGGCGGACCTGCGCCGGGTCTTCGATGCCGGTCCCGACGACATCCGCCACCCGCTGCTGCGGGCGCTGGTGCCGACCGTCCGGCGCCACGGCCTGACGCCGGCCCCCTTCCTCGGCCTCGTCGAGGCCAACCGCCAGGACCAGACCGTCCGCCGCTACGCCACCTACGCGGACCTGCTCGCCTACTGCGAGCTCTCGGCGAACCCGGTCGGCCGGCTCGTGCTCGGCATCACCGGAACCGCGACCCCCGAGCGGATCCGCCGCTCGGACGCGATCTGCACCGCGCTGCAGATCGTCGAACACCTCCAGGACGTGGCCGAGGACCTCGGCCGCGACCGTATCTACCTGCCCGCCGAGGACATGAAGCGCTTCGGCGTCACCGAAACCGATCTCACCGCCGCGACCGCGGGCGCACAGGTGCGCGCACTGGTTGCGTACGAAGCGGAACGCGCCCGAGACCTCCTGAATGAAGGCACCCCCTTGGTGGGTAGCGTCCACGGCAGGCTCAGGCTGTTGCTCGCCGGGTTCGCCGGAGGAGGCCGCGCCGCCCTGCGGGCGATCGCGGACGCGGGGTACGACGTGCTGCCCGGGCCGCCGAAGGCGGGCAGGTTGAGCCTGCTGCGCGAGGTGGGGTCGACATTGCGAAGAGAGGGGTGAGCCGGACTGTGAACGGCTCCGATCGCATGTCCGGACCCGTGCTCGCGGCCTACCGCTACTGCGAGGTCGTCACCGGCCACGAGGCCCGGAACTTCGCCTACGGCATCCGGCTCCTGCCCACCCCCAAGAGGCAGGCCATGTCCGCCCTCTACGCCTTCTCCCGGCGGGTGGACGACATCGGCGACGGCGACCTCGACCTCCCCGAGAAGCAGCAGCGGCTGGACGGCACCCGGGCCCTGCTCGCCCGGGTACAGGAGGGCGCGGTCACCGAGGACGACACCGACCCGGTGGCCGTCGCGCTCACCGACGCCGCCCGCCGCTTCCCGCTCCCGCTCGGCGGGCTCGACGAGCTGATCGACGGCGTCCAGATGGACCTGCGCGGCGACACCTACGAGACGTGGGACGACCTCGCGTCCTACTGCCGCTGCGTCGCCGGCGCCATCGGCCGGCTCTCGCTCGGCGTCTTCGGCACCCTGCCCGGCGCGCCCGGCCGGGAGCGCGCGGCGGAGTACGCGGACACCCTGGGTCTCGCCCTGCAACTCACCAACATCCTGCGGGACCTGCGCGAGGACGCCGCCAACGGGCGCACCTACCT
This sequence comes from Streptomyces sp. NPDC008238, assembly GCF_042956445.1. Classification (NCBI taxonomy): domain Bacteria; kingdom Bacillati; phylum Actinomycetota; class Actinomycetes; order Kitasatosporales; family Streptomycetaceae; genus Streptomyces; species Streptomyces sp. NPDC008238. The sequence goes on from NZ_JBIBGK010000021.1 coordinate 113,907, forward strand.
GCCCGCCGACGACCTCGCGAAGTTCGGCTGTTCCGGCGGCTTCCTCAGCGACACCCCGCCGCCCGGGTCCGACTTCGCGGGCCTGATCGAGTACGAGGTGAAGCGGGCCCGCGCCCTGTTCGCCGAGGGGTACCGGCTGCTGCCCATGCTGGACCGCCGCAGCGGTGCCTGCGTCTCCGCCATGGCCGGCATCTACCGCCGCCTCCTGGAGCGCATCGCCGCCGACCCCGAGGCCGTGCTGCGCGGCCGGGTCTCGCTGCCCGGTCACCAGAAGGCGTACGTCGCGGCGCGCGGCCTCGCCGGACTCGACGCCCGTCGTGCCGCCAGGGGGCGCGCGTGACACCCGCTCCACCGGCCGCGGGCCCCTTCGCCCGCACCGGCAAAAGCACCGCAACCGGCACGGGAGCGGCAGCGTCGCGGAAAACCGCTGTTTTCCGCCGCCGTGAGGCAACCGCCGCCGGGCCGGAGGCGTCACTGTCGGCAATGGTGCGCCGTGCCTCGCACGGCCGCACCCGGGGGAGGACTCATGGCTGAGCGGACGGCCGTCGTGATCGGCGGCGGGCTCGCGGGCACGACGGCGGCACTGGCACTGGCCGACGCCGGGCTGCGCGTCACCCTGCTCGAGGCCCGGCCCCGGCTCGGCGGGCTCGCGTTCTCCTTCCGGCGCGGTGACCTGACGGTCGACAACGGCCAGCACGTCTTCCTGCGCTGCTGCGTCGCCTACCTGCGGTTCCTCGACCGCATCGACGCGGCCGACCTGGTCACCGTCCAGGACCGGCTCGACGTGCCCGTGCTGGACGTCGCGACCCCGCGGCCCCGGCTCGGCCGGCTGCGCCGCGCGGGCCTTCCCGTACCGCTGCACCTCGCCGCGAGCCTGGCCACCTATCCGCACCTGTCCCTGGCCGAGCGGGCGTCCGTCGGGCGCGCCGCGCTCGCGCTGCGCTCGCTCGACCCCGCCGACCCGGCGCTCGACGACGTGGACTTCGGTACCTGGCTGCGCGAGCACGGCCAGTCGGACCGGACCGTCGAGGCGCTGTGGGACCTGGTCGGCGTGGCCACGCTCAACGCCACCGCGGGCGAGGCGTCACTGGCCCTGGCCGCCAAGGTCTTCAAGACCGGTCTGCTCTCCGCGCCGGGCGCCGCGGACATCGGCTGGGCCGCCCGGCCGCTCGGCGAACTGCACGACGACCGTGCCCGCACCGCCCTGGACAAGGCCGGCGTGCGCACCCTGCTGCGCGCCCGCGCCACCTCGCTCACCCGCACGGACGCGCCCGAGCCGGTACGGTCCGGCGGCGGCCGCGGCGACCACGGCCCGGTCTGGGAGGTCGAGGCCGAGACCGGACCGGGGCGCGCCGAACGCTTCACCGCCGACGCCGTCGTCCTGGCCGTGCCGCAGCAGGAGGCCCACGGCCTGCTGCCCGCCGGCGCCATGGCCGACCCGGACGCGCTGCTGCGCATCGGCACCGCGCCGATCCTCAACGTCCACGTGGTGTACGACCGCCAGGTCATGCGGCAGCCCTTCTTCGCCGCCCTCGGCAGCCCCGTGCAGTGGGTCTTCGACCGCACGGAGCACTCCGGCCTGACCGGCGGCGGCCAGTACGTCGCCCTGTCCCAGTCGGCGGCCCAGGAGGAGATCGACCTCCCCGTGGCCGAACTGCGGGAGCGCTACCTGCCGGAGCTGGAGCGCCTGCTCCCGGCCGCGCGCGAAGCCGCCGTACTGGACTTCTTCGTCACCAGGGAGCGGACCGCGACCTTCGCGCCCGCCCCCGGTGTCGGCGCCCTCCGCCCGGGTTCCCGCACCCGGGCGGAAGGCGTCTGGCTCGCCGGCGCGTGGACCGCCACCGGCTGGCCCGCGACGATGGAAAGTGCGGTCCGCAGCGGTTTGCAGGCCTCCCGAGCAGCTTTGACCGCCCTCCGCCATCCCTTCGACCCACGTACCTTCGCAATCGAAGGCCTGGAGCCGGTATGAGCATGACCAGTGCAATCAGAGGAGAGAATGTGACCGCTGGCAACGAGCAGATGACCGCGGGCGTCGACAGAGGGACCGTGACCGCGCTCCTGGAGCGCGGCCGGGAGCTGTCCACGCCGGTGCTGCGCGCCGCCGTGGACCGCCTCGCACCCCCGATGGACACCGTCGCCGCCTACCACTTCGGATGGATCGACGCCGCGGGCAACCCGACCCACGGCGACAGCGGCAAGGCCGTACGTCCCGCACTCGCACTGCTGTCCGCCGAGGCGGCGGGCGCCGCCCCCGAGGTGGGCGTCCCCGGCGCGGTCGCCGTGGAACTGGTGCACAACTTCTCGCTGCTGCACGACGACCTGATGGACGGTGACGAGCAGCGCCGCCACCGCGACACCGTGTGGAAGGTGCACGGCCCCGCCCAGGCCATCCTCGTCGGCGACGCGCTCTTCGCCCTCGCCAACGAGATCCTGCTGGAGCAGGGCACCGTCGAGGCCGGCCGGGCCACCCGCCGGATCACCACCGCCACCCGGAAGCTGATTGACGGTCAGGCCCAGGACATCTCCTTCGAGCACCGCGAGCGGGTCACCGTTGAGGAGTGCCTGGAGATGGAGGGCAACAAGACCGGGGCCCTCCTGGCCTGCGCCTCCTCCATCGGGGCGGTGCTCGGCGGGGCCTCCGAGGCCGACGCCGACGCCCTGGAGGAGTACGGTTACCACCTCGGCCTGGCCTTCCAGGCCATCGACGACCTGCTCGGCATCTGGGGCGACCCGGCCGCCACCGGCAAGCAGACCTGGAGCGACCTGCGCCAGCGCAAGAAGTCCCTCCCGGTGGTCGCGGCGCTGGCCGCGGGAGGCTCCGCCTCGCAGCGCCTGGCCGAACTCCTCGCCGCGGACGCGAAGGCCGCGGATTCCTCCGACCGTAATGACATCGAGTCCTTCGACGAGGAAGAGTTCGCGACGCGCGCGGCGTTGATCGAGGAGGCCGGCGGCCGGGAGTGGACCTCCCGGGAAGCCCGACGGCAGTACGCCACCGCCATCGCCGCACTCGACAAAATGGACATGCCGGGAGAAGTTCACCGTAAGCTCGTGGGCCTGGCGGATTTCGTGGTGGTTCGCGAGAAGTAACGACACAACTGGAGCGCAGTACGTCGCCGGCCGGGCGCGCGTGACGGCCGACGGCAGCCCCAACACCGCAGACAGAACGACTGTGCAAAGGGGAAGCCATGACAGCGACGACCGACGGCGGTCCCGGGGGCGAGGCGGCCCGCGGGACACCCTCGGCCAGAACGAGGACCGCGGGCGCGATCCCGGAACCGGCGTCAGGCGCCGGGCCCGGCCTCACCGGCCGGACCGAGGAGCTCGCGGCCGAGGCCGCGCGCCGGGCCACCGGCCACCTGCTGGCCCGTCAGCATCCTGACGGCTGGTGGAAGGGCGACCTCGAGACCAACGTCACGATGGACGCCGAGGACCTGCTGCTCCGTCAGTTCCTCGGCATCCAGGACGAGAGGGTCACCGAGGCCGCCGCCCGCTGGATCAGGTCCCAGCAGCGCGAGGACGGGGCCTGGCCCACCTTCCACGGCGGTCCCGCGGACCTGTCGGCCACCGTCGAGGCCTACGTCGCGCTGCGGCTCGCCGGCGACGCCCCGGAGGAGCCGTGGATGGCCGCCGCGGCGGCCCACGTCCGCGAGCGCGGCGGCATCGCCCGCGCACGGGTCTTCACCCGGATCTGGCTCGCGCTCTTCGGCTGGTGGCGCTGGGAGGACCTGCCGGAACTGCCGCCCGAGCTCATCTACCTGCCCAAGTGGGTCCCGCTCAACATCTACTCCTTCGCCAGCTGGGCCCGGCAGACCATCGTGCCGCTGACCATCGTGGCCGCCCACCGGCCGGTACGGCCCGCCCCGTTCGTCCTCGACGAGCTGCACACCGACCCCGCGCGGCCCAACCCGTCGCTTCCCCTGGCGCCGCTGTCCAGCTGGGACGGGTTCTTCCAGCGGGTCGACCGGGCCCTGCACGCCTACCGCAAGGTCAGCGTGCGCCCGCTGCGGCGGGCCGCGATGCGTTCGGCGGCGCGCTGGATCATCGAACGCCAGGAGAACGACGGCTGCTTCGGCGGCATCCAGCCGCCCGCCGTGTACTCCGTCATCGCACTCCACCTGCTCGGCTACGACCTCGACCACCCCGTGCTGCGCGCCGGACTCAAGGCGCTGGACGAGTTCGCGGTCTGGCCGGACAAGGACACGCGGATGATCGAGGCGTGCCAGTCCCCGGTCTGGGACACCTGCCTGGCCACCATCGCGCTGGCCGACGCGGGCGTGCCCGCCGACGACCCGGCTCTGGTCAAGGCGGCGGAGTGGATGCTGGGGGAGCAGATCACCAAGTCCGGCGACTGGGCTGTGCAGCGGCCCGGGCTGCCCTCCGGCGGCTGGGCGTTCGAGTTCCAGAACGACACCTACCCCGACATCGACGACACCGCGGAGGTCGTCCTCGCCCTGCTCAGGGTCGACCACCCGGACCCGGAACGGATGAAGGCCTCGGTCGACCGCGGGGTGCGCTGGAACGTCGGGATGCAGTCGAAGAACGGCGCCTGGGGCGCCTTCGACGCCGACAACACCAGCGCCTTCCCCAACCGGCTGCCCTTCTGCGACTTCGGCGAGGTCATCGACCCGCCGTCGGCCGACGTCACGGCCCACGTGGTCGAGATGCTGGCCGCCCTCGGCCTGGAGCACGCCCCGCACACCCGGCGCGGGATCGACTGGCTGCTCGCCGAACAGGAGCGCAACGGCGCCTGGTTCGGCCGCTGGGGCGTCAACTACATCTACGGCACGGGATCGGTGGTCCCGGCCCTCGTGGCGGCCGGCCTCCCGGCGGGCCACCCCGCGATCCGGCGGGCGGTGGGCTGGCTGGAGACCGTGCAGAACGAGGACGGGGGCTGGGGCGAGGACCTGCGCTCGTACTCCTCCGCCGAGTGGATCGGGCGGGGCGAGTCCACCGCCTCCCAGACGGCCTGGGCGCTGCTGGCGCTGCTGGCGGCCGGGGAACGCGACGGCGAGGCGGTGCGTCGCGGGGTGCACTGGCTGGCCCGGACTCAGAACGAGGACGGGTCCTGGGACGAGCCGTACTTCACCGGCACGGGCTTCCCCAGGGACTTCTCCATCAACTACCACCTCTACCGGATGGTCTTCCCGCTCACCGCCCTCGGGCGCTACGTGCGCGGCGAGCCGTTCGGCGGGCTACGGAAGGGGGCCTGATGGGGCCTTCCGGCCCACCTCTGCTCATCGTCTGCGCGCTGCGGGTGGAACGGTTCGCCCTGCGCGGCGGCGACCGCAGCCACGCCGCCGGCCCGGTCGCCTTCGTCCGCACGGGCATGGGGCCGCAGGCCGCGGAACGCGCCGTCACCGCCGCGCTGCGCGACCCCGCCCTCGACCGTGCGGCGGTCCTCACGACCGGCTTCTGCGCCGGGCTGGCCCCCGGCATGCGGCCCGGCGACGTGGTCGTCGCGGACGAGCCGCACGACGGGGAATCACTCGCCGCCGCCCTCAAGGCGGCGGGACACACCGTGCACGTGGGCCGGCTCGCGGAGTCGGACCACGTCGTACGGGGCCCGGAGCGGGCGGCGCTCCGGGCCACCGGTGCCGTCGCCGTCGACATGGAGTCGGCGGCGATGATGCGGGCCGCGCTCGCCCGGGGTTCACGCCCGGTCGCCGCGGCCCGTGTGGTCGTCGACACGCCCGAGTTCGAGCTCGTGCGGGTCGGCACGCTCCGCACGGGGATCAAGGCTTTCCGCGTGCTGAGGGACCTTCTTCCTGCCTTTCTCGATTGGCACCGCTCTACTGCGCTCCCCTGGAGGTGAGCTAGATGGCCATGCCGCTCCGACAGTCCATCAGGGTCGGCACCTATCTCTTCGAACAGAAAATGCTCCGCAGGCGTGAGAAGTTCCCGCTCATCGTCGAACTCGAGCCACTTTTCGCGTGCAACCTGAAATGCGAGGGGTGCGGGAAGATCCAGCACCCGGCGGGCGTGCTGAAGCAGCGCATGCCGGTGGCCCAGGCGGTGGGAGCCGTCCTGGAATCGGGCGCGCCGATGGTGTCGATCGCCGGCGGCGAACCCCTGATGCACCCGCAGATCGACGAGATCGTGCGGCAGCTGGTGGCGAAGAAGAAGTACGTCTTCCTCTGCACCAACGCCATGCTGCTGCGCAAGAAGATGGAGAAGTTCACCCCCTCGCCGTACTTCGCCTTCGCCGTGCACATCGACGGACTGCGCGAGCGGCACGACGAGTCGGTCGCCAAGGAAGGCGTGTTCGACGAGGCGGTGGAGGCGATCAAGGAGGCCAAGCGGCGCGGTTTCCGGGTCACCACCAATTCGACCTTCTTCAACACCGACACCCCGCAGACGGTCATCGAGGTGCTCAACTTCCTCAACGACGACCTGCACGTCGACGAGATGATGATCTCGCCGGCATACGCCTACGAGAAGGCTCCCGACCAGGAGCACTTCCTGGGCGTGGAGCAGACCCGCGAATTGTTCAAGAAGGCCTTCTCCGGGGGCAACCGGAAGAAGTGGCGGCTCAACCACAGCCCCCTCTTCCTGGACTTCCTCGAGGGAAAGGTCGACTTCCCCTGCACCGCCTGGGCGATCCCCAACTACTCCCTGTTCGGCTGGCAGCGCCCCTGCTACCTCATGAGCGACGGATACGTGACCACGTACAAGGAGCTCGTCGAGGACACCGACTGGAGCAAGTACGGCCGCGGCAAGGACCCGCGCTGCGCCAACTGCATGGCGCACTGCGGCTACGAGCCGACCGCCGTCCTGGCCACGATGACCTCCCTCAAGGAGTCCATCAGGGCCACCCGGGAGACCGTCACGGGCAACCGCGGGAAGTGACGTAGCGATGACAGCTGTCGAGCCCGTTGCGCTCGGCCTGCCCTCCGTACCGGCCCGGCCGCTCGCGGAGCGCCGCCGTTCGCGGCGCATCCAGGTCGGGCCGGTGGCGGTGGGCGGCGACGCCCCCGTCTCGGTCCAGTCCATGACGACGACGCTCACCGCCGACGTCAACGCGACCCTGCAGCAGATCGCCGAACTGACGGCCGCCGGTTGCCAGATCGTCCGGGTGGCCTGCCCCTCGCAGGACGACGCCGACGCGCTGCCGCAGATCGCGCGGAAGTCGCAGATCCCGGTGATCGCGGACATCCACTTCCAGCCGAAGTACGTCTTCGCGGCCATCGACGCGGGCTGCGCCGCGGTGCGGGTGAAC
>NZ_JBIBGK010000022.1:0-120103 GCF_042956445.1 Streptomyces sp. NPDC008238
CGCCGACGCCTCCGTACCCGCCGCCACCGCCGCCCGCGCCCACCTCGCCGGCCACCAGGACCGCTACCGCATCCCCGCCCCCGACCGCGACCTGGCCACCGACACCGTCACCACCGACCCCGACGGCACCGAGACCGTCCGCCTCGCCCAGAAGTACCACGGCATCCCCGTCCTGGGCGCCCAGTACATCGTCCGCATGACCCACAAGAACGGCCAACGCACCGTCACCGGCACCTCCGGCACCTACTTCACCGCCCTCGACCTCGACACCACCCACCCCACCCTCCCCGCCCCCACAGCCGTGGAGCGTGCCGTACGGCAGGTCGAGGACTCGCTCGCCCGCGGCCCGCGCGTCACCGCCGGCGGCGGGGCCGCCGCGTCCTCCCGTCCGGCGGACGGGGCCGGCCTGACCGGCACGGACCGCGGGCTGACCGTGCTGCCCAACGGCAAGGGCGTGCTGGCCCGCCACGTCACCGTGCGCGGCACCGACCCGGCCACCGGCGCGCCCGTGGTCCAGGAGGTATACGTCGACGCCGCCACCGGGGTGCTCCGCTACGAGGCCGGGGCGCTGCGCACCCTCACGGCCGCGGCGGCCGTCAACAGCGCTGCGGGGAGGGGGACTTCGCCGGCGTCCGGCACGCCCGCCGCTCCCGCGGGCGGATCGACGGAGGTCACCGGCAGCGGGAGGCTGCTGAACGGCGCGACGGTGCCCCTGAACCTCACCAAGGACGCCGCCACCGGCCAGTACCTGCTGCGCGACAGCGCGCACATGGCCGGCAGCAGGAGCCACAACGTCATCCAGACCTGGGACGGCTCCAGCCTCTGGTGGATGGACCTCGACGAGCGGTGGCCCGAGGGCGCCGTGCCGTTCGCGATGCCGACCACGAAGGCGCCGCAGGAGATGACCGACAGCGGCGCGGTCGACGCCCACTGGGCGGCCGGGAAGGTCTACGAGTTCTACCGCGGCACCTTCCACCGCGACAGCCTCGACGACAAGGGCATGGCCCTCAACTCCCTCGTCGGCGTCACCGCGGAACTCGGCTACCCCTGGGTGAACGCCTTCTGGGACGGCAGCAAGATGGTCTACGGCACCGGGGACGACGAGTACCGCTCGCTCGCCTCCGACCTGGACGTCGTCGGCCACGAGATGACCCACGGCGTGGTCGAGCACACCGCCGACCTGGTCTACGCCGGCCAGTCCGGCGCCATGAACGAGGCCATCGCCGACTACTTCGGCAACGCCATCGACGTCACCGTCAACCGCACCCCGATGACCGACCCCGACGCCGGCCTGATCGGCGGCGACCTCTGCCGCACGCTGGCGCCGAAGGACTGCGCCTTCCGCGACCTCAACGACGGCGCCGACACGGGGGACTTCATCAGCATGCCGCTCGGGTCGCGCAGCGACCAGGGAGGCGTCCACCTCAACTCGCACATCTTCGGCGGCGCGCTGTGGGACATCCGCGAGAGCCTGGGCGGCGAACTCGCCGACAAGATCGTCCACAAGGCGCTCACCTCCTACCTCACCCCCCTCGACGGCTTCACCGAAGGCCGTGACGCGGTCCTCGCCGCCGCCAAGTCGCTGCACGTCAAGGGCGACCGCATGGCGAAGGTCAAGCACGCCTTCGAGGCGCACGGCATCGTCCCCGGCTGGGAAAAGGCCCTCAACCTGGACAGCGACGTCCTGCTCGGCCGCCTCGGCACCCTGGAGACCGGCGTCGCCAACGACATCGGTCCGGCCACGGGCGGCGGCTGGTGGGCGGTCCCCCGCTCCAGCGCCGACAGCGCGGCCCCGTACTCGGTGTGGACCGGGCGACTGGACGGGAAGGGCAAGGCCCGTCAGGTCTCCCCGGAGGACGGGCGCTACCACCTCAGCCCCGTCACCGACGGCAGGCGCGTGGTGTGGCTCGCCGTCGGCGACACCTACGACCTCATGTCCGCCCCCGTGACCGGCGGCCCCGCGAAGCGGCTCTACAGCACCTCCTCCGCCTGGATCGGCAGCCTGAGCATGGACGGCGACACCGTCGCCTGGTACGAGAACGGCGACGAGGGCCGCACCACCCTGCGGTACCTCCAGGGGTCCGACCCCGTCCCGCACACGGTCCCGCTGCACCGCCCCGACGCCACCACCGCCGGCGCCGACGTCCGGGCCGAGTTCCCCTCCGTGAAGGACGGGCGCATCGCCTACACGGTCAGCGGCTGGTGGGGCGACGACCCGGACCACCGGCGCGCCGCCGTCGACGTCTTCGACACCCGCACGGGCAGGACCTCGCTCGGCACCCCGAGCCGCGCGGTGTGGACCAGCCGGCCCGTGGCGACCGGCTCCGGGGTGTACTGGCTCGCCGACGCGGACCCCTACGACGCGGGGCAGCCGGCCCTGCGCCGGAGCGGCCTCGACGGCTCGGGCACGAAGGACGTGATCCCGGAGACCTCGACCGCGGCCCTCGGGGCCTGGACCCTGACCGCGTCGGACACGGCCGTCACCCTCACCGTCGACCCGCTGTCCCCGACGGACCTGCCGTACCTGGACACCAGGCTCGTCCAGTTCACGTCGAAGGGTGCCCCGCTGGGCCGCGTCTCGTGCGCTCCGGGCCGGCAGACCTACGCGGTGGCCGCCACCGGCGGCCGGGTGCTCTGGCTGGACACGACCACCACGTCCTTCGACCTGGTGACCCGCTCCCGCCCGGCGGGTGACTGCGGCTGACCGTACGCCGGGTGGGCCGGGCCGGGGTCCTGGACTCCGGCCCGGCCCACCCGCACGCCCGGCTCGGGCTCCGTCAGCGCGGCATCGGCAGTTCGACCAGGCCGGCGAGTTCGGCGCGGGTCGCCGGCCGCAGCGTGGAAAGGACGTGGCGGGCGGCCGGGAGCCCGGCCTCGCCGGACCCCTGCAGGTACACGGTGACGACCAGGCCGTCGCGGGGCAGCCGCAGTTCACGGGTGGGGTGGTCGCCGCCGTAGAGGACGAGCAGGCGCCCGCCGCCGTCGTCACGGCACTGGATCTCCTGGCCGAACGGGACGGGGCAGCCGCGCGCGTCGACGCGCCGGGTGTCGTATCCGGCGCGTTCGACCCGGAGGCCGAGGGCCGCCGAGCCGCCCTCGTGGGCGGCGCTCTCGTAGCGGGCGCCGAAGCCGTCGGCGCTCGCGCCCCCGACGCGCAGTACGTAACCGGGCGGCGCGTCGCCGACGCGCAGCAGGGCGTGGTCCACGCGGTTGGCGCTCAGCCACTCGTCGAGGGTGGGCGGGCGTGCGGCGTCCCAGGCGGCGTACGCGCCGCCCGCCGCGAGGACGACGGCCGCGCCCAGAGCGGTGAGCCGGGCCCTGGCGCCGGGCAGGAAGAACGCGGCCGCGAGTGCGTGACAGGTACCCCCGGCGGGGAGGAGCACCTGGTACCCGAGTTCGCCGACGTGGTGGAGCACCACCACCACGGCGAACGCCCCGGCGGTGCCGAACGCGTGGACCCCGGCCGTCCAGACCGCCAGGCCCGCCGTCCGGCGGGTGAGCGGCACGACGCTGCGGGCGGCCCTGCCCAGCGCGGCGAGCAGCGCCGCCGCAAGTGCCGTGGTGCACGCGAGCGCGGCGGCCAGGACCACCGGCCTGCCGAGGAACAGCGCGACGAGCACCACCTGGAACTGCACGGCGGTCAGGGCGCAGCCCGCCAGCCAGACCGCCGCCAGATGCCCGCCCACGGCGGTGGCGTCCTTCTTCCCGATCATGTCCTGTGACCACGCGCGAGCAGGCGCTCCGGTTCCACGCCCCCCGGTCCGGGACCCCCGGCCGCGGGAAGGTGAGGGCGGGAACTCCTGATCGTTCAGGTGTACGGGCACGTAACGCGCCCGACGTACCGACACCGTGAAGGAGCAGCCATGACCGCTGGGGAGGACGGCCGGACGGGTGTCCGCGACGCCGGGGAGGACGCGCCGGGGACGGCGGCCCGCCGTGGACGGCCCCGGAGGACCCGCGGGCAGCGCCCCTGGTGGCAGGAGCTGCCGATCCTCGTCGTCGTGGCGCTGGTCATGGCCCTGGGGATCAAGACCTTCCTCGTGCAGGCCTTCTCCATCCCCTCGGGCTCGATGCAGAACACCCTGCAGGTGGGCGACCGGGTGCTGGTCGACAAGCTCACCCCGTGGTTCGGGGCGACGCCGCAGCGCGGCGAGGTGGTCGTCTTCCGCGACCCGGGCAACTGGCTGGACGACCAGCCGCAGCCGACCGGCGGCAACGTGATCACGAAGGCGCTCGCGTTCGTCGGACTGGCGCCCTCCTCCGACGAGCGGGACCTCATCAAGCGCGTGATCGCGGTCGGCGGCGACACCGTGGACTGCGAGAGCGGCAAGCCGGTGACGGTGAACGGGAAGCCGCTGGACGAGCCGTACGTCTACCCCGGCGCGACGCCGTGCGACGACCTGCCGGTCGGGAAGGTCACCGTCCCCGCGGACCACCTGTGGGTGATGGGCGACCACCGCGACGCCTCGCGGGACTCGCGTGCCCATGTCCAGGAACCGGGCGGCGGTTTCGTGCCGCTGGACGACGTCGTCGGCCGCGCCTTCGTCGTCGCCTGGCCGGTGCCGCGGTGGTCCACGCTGCCGGTGCCCCCGACCTTCGACCGGTCATGACCTGCGGCGCCACCGCCCCGTACGGCAAGGGCCGCCTTGCTTGACCCCTCGCGGCACGCCACCGACAGTGGTGAGGTGCCGCTGCGGGAGCGCTTCCCGCCGCGCGAGGACGAGAGAAGGCGATGCGGCCATGACCGCTGATCGCAACGGGGCGGCCAACGGTTCCGTCCAGGTGGTCCAGAAGTCGGCCCAGATCCTGGACTGCTTCTCGGTGACCACCCCCCGCCTCCAGGCCTCGGAGATCGTCCGCAGGACCGGCCTGCCGTCCTCCACCGTCGCGCGCATCCTGCGCACGCTCGTCCGGGAGAACCTCCTCCAGCGCGAGGGGACCGCCTACAGCATCGGCCTGCGGGTGATCGCCTGGTCCGCGGCGGCCACCGCCGCGTCGGACCTGATCGCCAGGGCGAGACCCGTCGTGACGGCGCTGCGCGACCACTGCGGCGAGTGCTGCGGCCTGCAGGTCCGGCAGGACGGCAGGCGGATCACCGTGATCTGGGCGCAGTCGACGCACTCGATCGTCTACCGGGGCCACGAGGGCCAGGTCATGCCCCTGCAGCCCAGCGCGGCGGGCAAGGTCTTCATGGCCTTCGACCCGGAGGTGCTGGCCCGCGTCCTGGACGAGGGCCTGACGGCCAGGACCCCGCGGACCGTGGTGGACCCGGCGGTGCTGCGCGGGCAGCTCGAGGAGGTCAGGGAGCAGGGCTGGGCGTTCTCCGAGCAGGAGCTCGAACCGGGCCTGAACTCGTTGGCCGTCCCGGTCCGCTCGGGCGACGGCCGGGTGATCGCCGCGGTCAGCGTCGGGGGGCCGTCCCACCGCCTGACCCCCGCCCGGGCCAAGGACCTCGCCGCCCAGGCGATGGAGTGCGCGTTGGCCATCGCGGAGGGCCGGATGTGGCGTGGCCGTGCCTAGCCGGGCCGTGTCGTCACCTGCCCACGGCGTCATCCAGGGGAGCCACCGGGCCCGCCCTCCGGGACGGTGGGGGCACCTCCCGGCGCGAACCGGGGAGCCCGGGTGACGGCACGGCCCGGGCCGCATCCTCGGACCGGCCCGACGCCCGGCGCCGCGGACCGGCCCGCGCGGCGCGCGCACCCTGCCGCCGGGCCCGGAGGCCGTTCGACGAGCGCGACCGCGTCGCGCATTACCGTCCCCGCGTCCCGGCGTCGACCCGGTTGCCTTGACGATGCCGAATGCGGGTCGCACAGTGGATACCGCATTGCGGCAATGGCTTCCACGATGCGGCAAGGTGAGGACGGTGGAGCCATGATCCACACGAGTCCGCGCACCACCCGGCGCCTGGACGCAACCGGTGCCGGACCTGCTCCGGCGCCCCTGGCACCCGGCGATGCCGGACGCCCCGTCACGTACCGGCGGCAGCCGGTGTTACCGCCCACCCCGCACGGTTCCGCGACGGCGGCCGTGTCCCGGGCCCCCAGCGCAGGCCGCCCCTGAACGTTCCGGCCGACCGGCCGGATCCCCACCGGGCCGGGTGACGTCCCGTCCGTCCGCAGGTGCGTGGTCAGGCGTTCCCACCGTGCCGGAGGGCGCACGCGTACCGCACGCGTACCGTCTGCGCCCGGCGTACGACCACCCGCAGGACCCCCCATGAACCTCTTCTCTTCCCCCGTCCCGGCAGCAGCGCGGGCAGGGCACCACGTCCGCCCCTCGGGAGCGCGCCTCACCGGCGGACGGGGGAGGCACCTACGGCACGCCGGCCGGGCCGGCGAACGCGTCCCGAGGGCGGGCATCCGCACGCAGATGTCCCTCCCGGCCGGACTGATCGCGGCGATCACCCTGGCCGGGGCGTTTGCGCCCGTGGCCATCCACCTGTCACCACTGCTGGTGGCCGCCCCCACCTCAACGGCCGCGTTCGCCCGCGCCCGGTTCACCGCGTGCGTCGCCCTGGTCGCCAGCGCGGCGATGCTGCTCGTCGACCGCCACGACGGGCTGCTGCACTCGTCCGTCCTGCCCATCCACATCGGCGCGCTGCTGGCGGTCTCCGGTTTCGTCATCGCCGCGCGCACCCTGCACGACCGTGACCTGAGGGAACTCAACGAGGTGCGGGCGGTGTCCGAGGCGGCGCAACGGGTGCTGCTGCGGCCGATCCCGGCCCGCATGGGGCCGCTGCGCATCGCCTCCGTCTACCGCGCGGCCGCCGCGCACGCCCTGGTGGGCGGGGACCTGTTCGGCGCCACCCGGACCGACCACGCGACGCGGTTCCTCATCGGCGACGTGCGCGGCAAGGGGCTGCCGGCCGTGGAGGACGCCTCCGCACTGCTGGGCGCCTTCCGCGAGGCCGCCCACCACCACGACACGCTGACGGAGCTGGCGGCCTCCCTGGAGCGCAGCGTCCAAAGGCACCTGGCCCAGCTGACCGAGGCCGACCCGGAGGCCGGTGAACGCTTCATCACCGCCCTCCTGGTGGAGGTGCCCGACGGCACCGACGCCGTGCGGGTGGTCAGCTGCGGTCATCCGCCGCCGCTGGTCCGGCACGACGGCCGGGTCACCGCCCTGGAGGCACACCGCCCCGCACCGCCCTTCGGGCTGGCGGGCGACACCCCGGACGACTTCCACCTCGACACCTTCGACTTCGGCGCCGGGGACACTCTCCTCCTCTACACCGACGGCGCCATCGAGGCCCGCGACGCCTCGGGCGGCTTCTACCCCCTGTGCGAACGGGCCGGCACCTGGGACTGGGAGGGTCCCGAAGAGCTGCTCCGGCAGGTCGGCGACGACCTGGACGCCCACACCGGACGGCGCCTCGACGACGACCTCGCGATGGTCGCGGTGCAGCGCCCCTCGGTGCCGGGCAGCGGCCAGGGCCCGCCCTCCCCGCGGTCGCCCCATCCGGCGGAGGCCGCCCCGTGAACGGCGGGCGCGCGGCGGCGCCGGAGGGACGCACCGGTCACGGAAGGACGCTGGCGAGCATGATCTCGCTCCACGTCCCGTGGGGCCTCGGCCCCCTGCTGCTGCTGTGCTACCTCGGCGCGGTCTGCGCGGTGCAGCTGGAGGCGTCCGAGGGCGGACTGGTCCGCTGGTCGCCGTACTCGGAGTTCGCTCCCCTCGTGGCCGCCGCTCTGCTGCCCGTCCGGCGCACCCTCGTCATCGGCGCCGCGACGCTCGTCGCCAGCGTGGTGATCTACGGCTTCGCGATCCGCGGGGTGTCGGCGGGCGGCCGGACGGTCGTCATCCTGGCGGCCGTGCTCTCCGTCGCCCTCAGCCTCGTGCTGTGCCGGGCGCGGCTGTGGCTGCAGCGCAGACAGTGCGCGGCGGCCGGCGCCTGCTTCACCGGGGATCCCGACGCCACGACCACGGCGCACCCCTTCGAGGGCGGCGGCATGAACGCCCCGACGGCCCCCGGCGACCTGCTGGTGACGGCCCTGCCGGGGTCGGCCGCCGTGGAGGTCGTCGGGCGCTGCACCACCCCGTGCGACCACTCCGGGCCCAGCGCCCACTGGCTCGACGCCATTCCGCTGCCCGGCGCCCGGGTCGCGCTCGTGGCGGGCTCGGTCTCCGCGGAGGTCGGGACGGTGACGGGCGCGGCGGCCGCCGAACTGCGGGCGGCGGTGCGCACGCTGGCCGACATCGACCTCCAGCCGGAGGAGCTGCTCACCCACCTCGACGACGTGCTCGGGCGGCTGCGGCCCGCGGGCACCGGGGTCAGCGCCGCCTGCCTGTACGCGGTCTACGACCCGGTGTCCGGCCGGTGTTCGCTCGCCGCCGCGGGGCACCCGGCGCCCATCGTCGTCAGCCCCGACGGCGAGGTCACGACCATCGCGCTCCCGCCGTCCCGGCCGCTGGGCAAGGCACGGCCCTCCTCCGGGGCCACCGAGGTGGAACTCCCCGCCGGCAGCCTCCTGCTGGTGCACACCGGGACCCGCCCGGGCGAGCCTGCCGACGAGGCCCTCCTGAGCAGCCTCGCCCGCACCGGGGAGGACCTCCCCTCCCTCGAGACCGTCTGCCACACCGTCCTGCGCGCCCTGCCCGAGGCCGACCGGCCCGGCGCCGCGGTCCTCGCCGCGCGTACCCGCACCTTCGGCAGCGGCGCCGTCGCCACCTGGGACCTGACGCCCGACCCCGCCGCGGTCGCCAACGCGCGCAAGCACGTGGCGGGCAAGCTCGCCGCCTGGGGCCTTCCGGACGCGGCCCAGACGACCGAGCTCATCGTCAGCGAACTCGTCACCAACGCCATCCGCTACGCCCATCCGCCGTTCCGGCTGCGCCTGATCCGCCACGACAACGGGCTGACCTGCGAGGTCTCCGACAGCAGCAGCACCACCCCGCACCTGCGGCGGGCCCGCACCCTCGACGAGAGCGGCCGGGGGCTGTTCATCGTCGCCCAGCTCACCCAGCGCTGGGGCTGCCGCCACACCGAGGACGGCAAGACCATCTGGGCCGAACAGCCCTGCTGAGCCAGCTCCGCCGGTGCCGCGCGGAGGCGCGGACCGGCGGGCCGAACAGGGTGGCCGGCCGGTGCGGTCGAGGCGCGGCGCCGGCGATCGCCGGGCCGCAAGGTGGTCGCGCGCCCGGGAGGCCGCCGTGCCGGCCGTCCCCCGGCGCACGGTGAGGTCGACGCGAACGTCGTGCCCGGCCCGGACGCGGAACCGTACTGCGCTGCTCGACCGCGTCCGCGAGCAGGACCACGGCGCACCGCGCACCGCGCACGGCGCCGCCCGCGGACGCGGACCCGGAATGACGAAGTACCGCGGGGAACACTGACATCCGCTTCGCCGGAATGACAAGATGATCGCAGGGCGACTTCCCGTCAGGTGACGGGAGTACGACACGTGAAGAGAGCGCGAAGGCGGACCACGGACCATGCTCGAATCCATCGGCCTGAGCCGGCAGGACGAATCGGTGTACGAGGCCCTCGTGCGCAGGGTGCACGCCACGGTCGCGGACCTGGCGCACGACTGCCGGCTGCCCGCTCCCGCGACGCGCCGCAGCGTGCGGTCGCTGGTCTCCCTCGGGCTCGCCGTGCGCTCCACGGGACGCCCGGTCACCTACGCCGCGGTCTCCCCGGACAGCGCGCTGGAGGCCGTACTGCGCGACAGGGAACGGGCGTTGAACGACGTGCGCTCCCATGTCGCGGGCCTGATGGACCTCTACCGCGCGGGCACGCGCTTCGTGAACCCCGGCGAGCTGGTCGAGGTCGTCTCGGGACGCGACGATGTCAACCGCCGCTGGGCGCAGCTGCAGCAGAGCACACGCACGCAGGTGCGGGGCTTCGACCGGCCGCCGTACGCCTCGCACGAGGAACACACCGAGCCCAACCCGGTCGAGCTCGAACTGCTCAAGCGCGGCGTCGCCTACCGCGTCATCTACGACAGCACCGTGCTCGCCCTGCCCGGCTGGCTCGCGGACGTCACCGTCGGCGTCCGGCACGGGGAGCAGGCCAGGGTCGCGGCGGGCCTGCCGATGAAGCTGGCGATCTCCGACGACCGGCTCGCCATCATCCCCCTGCTGCGCCCCGGCGACCACGCGGTGACGGCCTCCTACCTGATCCACCCCTCGCCTCTGCTCGACGCGCTCATCGCCCTCTTCGAGACGCTGTGGGAGCGCAGCGTCCAGGTGCGCCTGCCGGCGACCGGTGCCTCCTCGGTGCGGCTGGAGCAGGCGCCCGACGAGCTGACCGCCGAGGAGGCGAAACTCCTGACGCTGCTCGCCGCGGGCGCCACCGACAAGTCCGCCGGCCGCGCCCTGGGCTGGAGCGAACGAACCGTCCAGCGCCATGTCACCCGGCTCATGCAGCGCTTCGGCGCGCAGACGCGTTTCCAGATCGCCATGGAGGCCACCCGACGCGGGTGGATCTGACAGGTCGGGGCGGCGCGACGGTGAAGGACCGGTGAGGAACGGCCCCGCCGCTCCACGGGGGCCCGTGTCGCCCGGAGAGCACGGTCTACGATCAACGCTGCCGAGTGAAGACCGCTTACCTCCGGGGGACATGGGGCCGTGGACGACCGGGATCCGATACTCGCCGACCGCTACCGCCTGGTGCGCCCGCTGGGGCGCGGCGGCATGGGGGAGGTGTGGGAGGCACAGGACGTCAGCCTGCGGCGGCCGGTCGCCGTCAAGGTGATCTCGGTGCTCGCGGGCGGCGGCAGCCGCGCCGACGAGGCGCGCGCCCGGTTCCTGCGGGAGGCGCGGATCACCGCCGCGCTCCAGCACCCCCACATCGTGACCGTCCACGACCTCGGTGAGGCGGCCACCGAGGAGGGCACCACGCCGTTCCTCGTGATGGAACTGCTGCGGGGCGAGGGCCTGGACGCCGTCGTCCGGCGCGGGCCCGTCGGCGAGGAGGACGCGGCGCGGTGGGGGGCGCAGGTGTGCGACGCGCTGACCGAGGCGCACGGCGCCGGCGTCCTGCACCGCGACATCAAGCCCGCGAACCTGTTCGTCACGGCCTCCGGCAGCCTGAAGGTGCTGGACTTCGGGATCGCCCGCGCCGCCGACCCCTCGGCCACCGGTGACCGGCTGACCCACACCGGGTTCATGGTGGGCACGGCCGCGTACATGGCCCCGGAGCAGGCCCGCGGGCGTCCCGAGCAGCGCAGCGACCTGTACTCCCTCGGCTGCGTGCTGTTCGAACTGCTCACCGGACGGCTGCCGTTCGACGCCCCGGACACCCTCGGCTACGTCACGGCCCACCTTCACGACCCGCCCCCCGCGCCGAGCAGTCTCATGTCCGGCGTCTCCGCTCCGTGGGACCGCCTGATCGGGCGGCTGCTGGCCAAGGACCCGGGCGAGCGGCACGATTCGGCCGCCGTGCTCGCCGACGAACTGCGGCGTCTGGGCGGTGCGCGGCAGGCCGCACCCGCCGCCCGCAGGCAGTACACCCCCACCGCCGTCGACCGGGAGGGGCACGCGGCGGCGACCATGCCCCTGGCGCCCGCGGGGCCGGCGGCCGGCGCGCCCATGAGCCGGCGCACCCTCCTCCGGGGCGGCGCGGGCGTCGCCGCGGTAGCGGTCGCCGGAGGGGCGGCGGCGATGTACCTGACCGGCGACCCGAAGCGGGACCCGGTCGCCTGGTCGCAGCGGATCCCGAACGTCGACCTGATCAACTCCGACGGTCCCGACGTCGTCCTGGCCGACGGCCGGTGCCATGTGGCCGCGGGCCACTACTGGAAGAACACGGCCGCGCTCCACACCTTCGACCTCGCCACCGGCAGGCCTTTGTGGAACGTGTCCCTCGAGTCGGCCTGGTCCCGCGAGGCGCGCTTCACGGTCGTCGGCGGCACTCTGCTGGCCCTGACCGGCGACCCCGCCGGCAAGGGCGGACGGGTGGACGCCTTCGACGCCGCCACCGGCGAGCGCCGGTGGGGGAGGTCGGTGACCTACGGCGCCATGGGACTGGATGTGCACCGCCCCAGCGGCCTGCTGATCAGCGGTGAGGACGGTTACGTGACCGGAACCGATCCGCGCACCGGCGAGGAGCGCTGGTCGACCGACGTGTTCTCCCCGTACACCGCCACCTGGATCCTGGCCGGCGACCTGATCCTGTGCAGCCGCGGGATCGCCCTGTCCGGCAGGACCGGCGAGAAGGTGTGGACACGCAAGGACTTCGAGCCGCAGGGCGACTCGGCGCGGCCCCTGGGGAAGGGCCTGCTCTGCTACGAGGCCGGCCGGACGGACCCGGTCGACCTCGTCTGCCGCACGGCGGAGTCGGGCGAGGTGATGTGGCGGAGCCCGTTCCAGAAGACGAAGCCGGAGGCCTACGTCGTCGGGGCCTACCAGTCGCTCGACGAGCTGGTGTCGGGCACCACGGTGTTCCTCCCGCTGGCCGCCGGCTCCCGCCGGGAGCCGACCGCGCTGAACGGGCTCACCGGCGAGCCCGCCTGGACCTGGGGCGGCACGTACCGGGCGGCCGGTCTGGAGGAGCGGGCGACCAGGAGCGTCGCGGGCGGGTTCGTCCTGCCCACGGGATCGGGATCGTTGTGCCTGGCCGCCGAGGACGGCGCGGAACGCTGGCACGCCGAGCCGCGGCGGGTGCAGACCACCGGCGCGTACGCCCTGCTCTCCGGGACGGGGCGGGCACGGCTCTTCCAGCGCTGGAGCAGCGTACGGGTCGTCGAGGTGGAGCACGGCGGCACACTCTGGTCAGGGCAGTTCGACAGCGCCGCCGTCCCCGCGCCCGCCGCGAGCGGCGACTTCGTCGCGGTCCTCGACGGCGGCGGCACGCTGTGGGCGATCCGCGTGTGACCTTGCCGAGGCGCGGTGCGGCCGGCGTCGGGCGTCCGGCGTCAGGCCGGTCCACCGGGGCCCCACCGGGGCCGCGGTGACGCACCGCGCGCCGTGTCGCTTGCCCCGGACCCAGCGGGATGTCACAAAATGTCCGGGGTGCCGCGGGCACCGCAGGCGTTCCGACGACGAGCCGCCAGGGAGTCCTCTTGGGTACCACCGTCGCAGATGTCATGGTCGCGGCCCTCGCGGCCTCCGGCGTACAGCGGGTGTACGGCCTGCCGGGGGACTCGCTCAACGGCTTCACCGACGCGCTGCGGCGCAACGGGGCCGTTTCGTGGGTCCACGTACGGCACGAGGAGACCGCCGCCTTCGCCGCGGCGGGCGAAGCCGCGATCACCGGGCGGCTCGCGGTGGCGGCGGGCAGCTGCGGGCCGGGCAACCTCCACCTCATCAACGGGCTGTTCGACGCCCAGCGCAGCCGCGTGCCGGTGCTGGCGGTGGCCGCGCACATCCCGCGGGCCGAGATCGGCGGCGAGTACTTCCAGGAGACGCACCCGCAGGAGCTGTTCCGCGAGTGCAGCGTCTACCGCGAGATGGCGAGCCTGCCGGAGCAGGTCCCCCGGCTGCTGCGGATCGCGATGCGCTCGGCGCTGGAGCGCAGGGGCGTCGCGGTGCTGGTCGTCCCGGGCGAGCTGTTCCTGGCCGACGCCGACCTGCCCGTGCCGCCCCGGCCGGTCGTCGCGGCGTCCTCGCACGTACGGCCCGGCGACGCGGACCTGGCGCGCGCCGCGGAGGTCCTCAACCGGGCGGAACGGGTGACCGTCCTCGGCGGCGCGGGCTGCCACGACTCGCACGACGAGGCGGTGGCGCTGGCCGACGCGCTGAAGGCGCCGATGGTGCACGCCCTGCGCGGCAAGGAGTTCCTGGAGCACGACAACCCCTACGACGTGGGACTGACCGGCCTGATCGGCTACAGCTCCGGCTACCGGGCGATGGAGCACTGCGACGCCCTGCTGATGCTGGGCACCGACTTCCCCTACCGCCAGTTCTACCCGGGTCCCGACGTGCCGGTCGTCCAGGTCGACGTACGCGGTGAGCACATCGGGCGGCGCACCGATGTCGACGTCCCGCTGGTCGGCACCGTCAAGGACACCGCCGCCGCGCTGCTCCCGCTGCTGCGGCCGCGCACCGACCGGTCGTTCGCCGACCGGATGACCGGGCACTACCGCAAGGTCCGCGGCCGTCTCGACCACCTCGCGGCCGCCGGGCCGTCGCACTCCCCCATGCACCCGCAGCACGTGGCCGCCGCCGTCGACAAGCTCGCCACCGAGGACGCCGTCTTCACGGCCGACGTCGGCACCCCCACCGTGTGGGCGGCGCGCTACCTGACGATGAACGGCCGCAGGCGGCTGATCGGTTCGTTCAACCACGGCACGATGGCCAACGCGCTGCCGCACGCCATCGGCGTCCAGGCCGCCCATCCGGGGCGGCAGGTCGTGGCCCTGTGCGGGGACGGCGGCCTGAGCATGCTGATGGGCGAGCTGCTGACGCTGCGCCGGCTGGACCTGCCGGTCAAGATCGTGGTCTTCAACAACACCGCGCTGTCCTTCGTCGAGCTGGAGATGAAGGCCGCGGGCATCGTCAACTTCGGCACCGACCTGGGCGAGGCGGACTACGCTGAGGTCGCGCGTGCGGCGGGGCTGTTCGGCGCCAGGGCCGAACGGCCGGGGCAGCTGGAGGAGGTGCTCCCGGCCGCGCTCGAGCACGACGGCCCGGCCCTGGTCGACGCGCGCACCGCACGCCACGAGCTGTCGCTGCCCCCGAAGATCACCTACGGCCAGATCAAGGGGTTCACGCTCTTCGCGACGCGGACGATCCTCTCGGGCCGGGCGGACGAAATCGTGGAGCTGGCGAGGACCAACCTGCGGGACCTCGGCTTCGACTGAGCGTCGCGCCCGCCGGGCCGGAGGCACGGCGGGCGCGGTGCGCCGTCAGGGCTGCAGCCACCAGGGGCTGGAGTAGGCGACGCCCAGGTCGTTGCAGGGGTGTCCGGACGGCCCCGGCTGCCCGTTGGGCTGCGAGGGGTCGGAGACGCGCAGCACCACCCAGGCGCCGTCCTCGGCGTCGAGCGGCACGGTGAACTCGGCCAGGCTGCCGGACGTGGCCGGGACGACCTCGACCACGGTCGGCGCGTTGGAACCGGGGCGGAGCACCTGGATGTTCAGGGGCTTGCCCAGCCAGTCGGGACCGCGGTCGAGGTCCACGGCGAAGCGGACGTCGCCGGCGGCGAGCGGCAGGACGCCGCCCATCTGGACGCCGTCCGCGGTGGCGTCCAGCCGCAGCCCGGAGAAGCGGGTGGCGAAGAAGCGGCGGGCGCGCATGGCCTCCAGCACGCCGGCCCGGGTGTTCTCGGTGACCCAGAGCCCGGCGCGGCCGACGCCCTCGACCTTGCCCCACTCGGTTCCGTGGTGGTCGCTCAAGCCGGTGATCCCGGTGCGCCACCCGGCGTTGAGGACGGCGTTGAGGTGCGAGGACTTGCGGTCCGACCAGCCGTCGAAGAGGTAGTCGTCGCCGCGGTTGAACATCTCGACGCTGACCATCTTGTCGCGCACGGCGGCCGAGTAGGCGAAGTCGTTGAAGCGCCCGATCTCGCGGCCGGGGTGGTTGAAGCCCGCCACGGCGTCACGGCCGGCGATCCAGTTGTAGAGGGAGCCCATCGAACTGGCCCCGCCCAGGTCGACCTACTGGTCGGTGAACCACACGTTGGCGTGGCCGAGGAGCGGGTGCGACCACTCGAAGCCGCGGATCGCGGTGTAGGCGCCGGGGACGTTCGCGGCGTCGGCGAGCTGCCGGGTGCGGTCCCACTCGCCCTTGGAGAGGCCGTTGATCGACAGGAGGGTGGTGTGGTCGGTGAGCGCCGCCACGTCGAGCCCGGCGTCCCGCATGGAGGCGAACGCGAGGGCGGGGTCACCGTCTCCGTCCGACATCAGGGTGTGGTTGTGCAGGTCGGCGTGGACGAGTCTGGTGCCCTCGGTGACGAGCGAGGCGCGGGACGCCCCGCGCCGGTTGGTGGCGGGGGTGTCCGCGGCGGTACGGGTGCCCGCGGCGAGGGCGGTGCCGGGCAGGGAGGCCGCGATCAGCAGGCCGCCCGCACCGGCGAGGAGGGAACGTCGGCTGGGTCCGTGCGCGTGCGTGTGCGCCGTGTCGGCGTGGTGTCCGCTCATGGCGGCCAGTACAGTCGGTTGACAGGAGCATGGTCGGAATCGCGGGTTCCCGGCGGGTGAACGCCACGCGCCCGACCGGTGCCGCTCAGCGGGGCGCGTCCGGCGCCACCAGCGTCCGCACCAACGGGACCCGGACCAGGACGAACGCCCCCGCCACGACCAGGAGCGCACCCACCATCATCGGCGCCCGCCACCAGCCGCCGCGCAGGTGCTCCTCGAACACCGTCACACCCAGCGTGAGGCTCAGGGCCGCGTCCCCCAGCGTCAGCGCGGGCTGGGAGGCCACCAGGGGCCCGGACTGCATGGCGTTCTGCAGGAGGAAGACGGCCGCGACCCCGGCGAGGGCGAAGCCGTACGTCTGCCACGCGGTGAAGAAGGCGGCCGGCCCCTCGGTGTCCCACGTCTGCGTGGCGTCCTTGAGCAGCCCGGCGGTGAGCGCGTAGCAGACGGCCGCCGAGAGCCCGAAGCAGGCGGCGCGAACCCGGCCCGCGGGACGCCGTACGGCGGTGCCGACCAGCACCAGGACGGCGGCTGCACAACTGGGCAGCGCCAGGGCCCACGTACCGGTGTGCGGCCGGTCCACCCCGCCGCTGGGCGCCGCGGCCCACAGCCCCACACCCAGCCCCACCACCGTGGCGGCGACCGCGGCCCAGCCCCGCGGCGGGAGCCGGCGGCGCAGCACCAGACCGCCGATGAACAGGGCGAAGGGCAACTCCAGCACGAACAGCGGCTGGACGAGCGAGAGCGCGCCGTTCAGCAGCGCGAGGGCCTGGAACGCGGCGGCCGCGACCACCGCGCCGAACCCGGCCAGCCAGACGGGCTTGCGCAGCAGTTCGCCGAGGAGCGCCGGACGCAGGCCCACCGCGAGCGGCACCGTGCGGGCGGCGTAGCGCTGGAGCACGGTGGCCAGGGCGTTGCTGACCGCCGCGAGCAGCGCGAACAGCACGGCAAGGGTGGTCTGCACCAGGCCTCTCCTCCGGATCCCGGCCCACGCTAACCGCTGCCCGCCCCCGCCGGGCCGCACGACGCGTCGGCGCCACGGCCGGGCTCCGGCAAATGCGGTTGACGCCCCTCGCCGTGCACCGGTTTCCTGCTGCGATGTCGACCCTTCGCATCGAACGGCCCCACGGCGACGCCATGCTCGAGGACTGGCGGTTCGTCCACAACACGATCATCCCCACCGGCCCGCTCTCCCTCGACGACGTACGGGAGCGCTCGCGGCGCAACCACCTGGAGGTCGCGTACCTCGATGACGCCGTCGTGGGCTGCACCACCGTGCGGCCGCCCGCCGGCGAGGACGCCACGGCCACGGTCATCGCCCGCGTGCTGCCCGCCCACCGGCAACGGGGCTTCGGCACCCGGCTCTACACCCGGGGCCTGGACCGGGCGCGCGAGATGGGCGCGGCGGTGGTGGAGACCGTCGTCCTGGCGTCCAACACCGCGGGGTTGCGCTTCGCCGAGGCCCGGGGCTTCGTCGAGGTCGAACGCTATGTGCTGCCCGGCGACACCATCGCCTACGTCACCCTGCGCCTGCCCTGAACCCCGACCGCCCCGGCCGGCGCCTCAGGAGCGGTCCGCGGGCGCGCTGCGGCGCAGGTAGCGTTCCGCCACCTCGCGCAGCCGGTCACGGCCGAAGCTGCGCCCGTGGCCGGGGTGGACGACGGAGACGTCGAGCCCGGCGAGGAACGCCGCCGTGCGCCGGTAGGACGGCACGTCGGACTCGGGCAGGTCGTCGATGAGATGGCCGTCGTAGACGGCGTCGCCGGAGAACAGCACCCCGGTGCGCTCCTCCAGCAGGCCGACGGAGCCGGGCGTGTGGCCGGGCAGGTGGACGACGGTGAGGACGCGGTCGCCGAGGTCGATCCGGTCGTCCCCGCTCACGGTGCGGGTGAGCGTCACCGGGCCGATTCCGTAGCCGCCGGGGTCGTACCCGGGGTCGGGCAGGGCGTCCAGGAGCAGGTCCGGGAAGGAGTCGCCCACCTCCTCGGCGCCCAGACGCTCGGCGAGTTCGGGCCCGTACAGGCTGGCCGGCACCCCGCGCGCCAGGGCGGCGGCGTCCGCGGTGTGGGCGGCACGGTCGGTGAACTCGTGGGCCCCGCCGACGTGGTCGAGGTGCGCGTGGGTGAGGAGCAGCAGCGGGTCGCGCGCGAGGACGTCCGGGATCTCCCGGCGCAGCGGCACCACCCCGAGCCCGGCGTCGACGACGAGGTCGCGCTCGGAGCCGCGCAGCCACCACACGTTGGCCTTCACGATCTGGTGGACGCGGGGCTCGCTGATCCGGACGAGGCCGTCCTCGACGTCGCGTTGCTCGTACCAGTGCGTCATACCGGCCCAGTGTCCTCGCCCCTGGCCCGGGCCCGGCGGCGGGCCCCGCAGGAAGTGGGGCGGGGCAGCGAAGGGCGGGGGCCGGACACGGAGACGGGGTGGCCGGGCCTCCCCGGCAGCGGTGAGAGCGCTGCCGGCGACGACCCGGCCACCCCGGTCGCGGACCATCAGTTGCGGATGATGTTCTCCGCCTGCGGGCCCTTCTGCCCCTGGGTGACGTCGAACGTCACGGCCTCACCCTCGACCAGTTCGCGGTAGCCGTTGCCGGCGATGTTCGAGTAGTGCGCGAACACATCGGGGCCACCTCCGTCCTGTGCGATGAAGCCGAAGCCCTTTTCCGAGTTGAACCACTTCACGACGCCTGTCGCCACCGCGTCCATCCTTCACGTGCCAGCTGAAGAGCCACGCCGACTGCGTGACCCGCGGTCGTCTCCTGCCGGAGACGGCCACGGAGCCCTCTTTACCCGATGCAGGGCGTTTTTACGCCGGGTCCTCGCATCTGTACGCCCCCTGCCGCAACGGACCGCCTCGCGGCGGGTTCCCCCGGGCACCGCCGTGCGCGCGTTCGGCAAGGAGGCGCTGGAACGGGTGACCGCGGCCGTGCACCGCATCGTGACCGCCGAGTGCGCCGCCTCCGGCTGCCCCCGCGAACCCTCCGTCCGGGTCCTCGCGCGGTCGCATCCGACGCTCGCGGACCCCGGTACGGCCGCCGCCGTGCGGCGGGCGCACGAGCGGGCCCTCGGCGCGGGGCGGGTGGCGGTCTGGCCCGCGTCCACGGCCACCGAGGACTTCCCGCTGTACGGCCCGGCGGGGGCGGCGCTGCACGGCGTGGGCGACGTACGCACCGCCTACTGGATGCTGGGGTGCGTCGGCCCGGAGCAGTGGGCGCGGACCCCGGGTGCGGGCGCCGCGGCCAGGATGGCGGCGCTGCCGCCGAACCACTCCCCCGCGTTCCGTCCCGATCCCCGGCTCGCCGTCCCGGCGGGCGTCACCGCGCTGACAGCGGCGGCCCTGGTCCAGCTGGCGGGCGCGGCTCAGGTGACGGACCAAGGGCCCCCCACCGGGGCGGAATTGGCCGTTCCACCCGCTCCGGCGCCCCGTCAGGTGCCGTGAGCGGCTGTGTGCTCTGCGCAACGATCTCGTCAAAAGATCTTGACTTGGCGGCGCGCCGGGCCGTGAATAGGACGGCGCGCTGCCCGTCCCCGGGAGGAACAGCCGTCTCCGGGGAATGAGGAAGGTGCGATGCCACAACGGGGTGGAGGTACGGATTGAAGACACAACGGAAGGTACGCAGAACTGGAGTGCTCGACGTCGGGTGCCACAGCGCCCTGCTGACGATCGTGGAGCGGCGGGAGGACTCGCCGCTGGAGCCGGTGCTGGCGCGCAAGGTGCGGCTGCGGCTGCACGAGACGCTCGACGCCGCGGGACGGCTCGACCGGTCGGGGGTGCGCAGCGTCCAGCACGCGGTGGCCCGGACCCTGGCGGCGGACGGTGGGCGTTCGCTGCCCTCGGTGTACGCGTTCGCCACCTCCGTCATCCGGGACGCGCCGAACCGTGACGAGGTCATCGCCCAGGTCGCCCGGACCACCGGCACACGGCTGCGGGTGCTCTCGGGCGAGGAGGAGGCCCGGCTCGCCTATGTGGCCGCCCGCCGCTGGGCCGGGGAGGAAGGACTGCCGCTGCTGGTGCTGGACATCGGCGGCGGCACGGTGGAGATCGCGGACGGCACCGGGCAGCAGCCCCGCGCGGTCCACTCCTTCCCCCTCGGGGCCCGCGCCGTCAACCGGCGGTGGGACCTGGTGGAGGCCGTCGGCTCGAAGCGGCGACTGCACGAGGTCCGGGACCGTCTACGCGCGTCGGTCGGCGAGCTCGGCGACACCCTGCCGCGGGCACCGCGCGACGGACGGGTGCTGGCCTCCTCGAAGACGTTCACCCAGCTGGCGCGGCTCGCGGCCGCCCGCGGCGTGTCGGACGAGGGCCCGGACCGCCTGTCGCTGCGGCAGGTCCGGGAGATCGTGCCGGTGCTCGCGGCCATGGGCCCGGCGGGGCGCGCCAAGCTCCCGGGCATCTCCCGGCACCGCGCCGGTCAGTCGCTGGCGGGGGCGCTGGTGGCCGAGACGCTGATGGAGATGTGCGGGGTGGACAGCGTGGAGATCTGCCCGTGGTCCACCCGCGAGGGGCTGCTCCTGGAGCGCCTGGAGTCGCCGGCCCCGGCCGGCCGCCACCGCGCCGTCTGAAGGGGCCGGCGGGCCCGGGGCTCCCGCGTCAGCTGTCGCCGGTCCGCGGGGGCCCGCCCGTCCCGGCGCCGGCGGCCGCCGTGACGTCCCAGTCCAGGCGCAGGACCGCCAGGTCGTCGGTGTGGCGTTCCTCGTTGAGGTCGCGGACCTGCCGGATCAGCGCGTCGAGGTGGGCGTCGGGCCCCGTCACGGGGGTGCGGGCGAGCAGCCCCAGCAGCCCCTCCGAGCCGAGCCGCTCACCGCCGGGGCCGGCGTGGCCCTCGATGAGGCCGTCGGTGTAGAGGGTCAGGGTGCCGCGCTCCGGCAGGTCCAGCACGGTGGCGGGCCACTGGTCCAGGCCGGGGGCGATGCCGAGGGCGACGCCGTGCACCGCCTCCGCCGGCCGCGTCACGCCGCCGGTGGTCAGCAGGGGCTCGTGGTGGCCGGCGAGGTGCACCGTGGCCCGGGAAGCGGCGAGGTCCAGGGTGAGCAGCGTGCACGTGGTGAACAGGTCGGGGTGCGAGCGTTCCGCGACGAGCATCCGCTCCAGCAGGCGCAGGAGTTCCGGGCCGCGGTGGCCGCCCAGGGTCAGCGCGCGCCAGGCGATGCGCAGGCAGACGCCCAGTGCCGCGGCGTCCGGGCCGTGGCCGCTGACGTCGCCGATCACGGCGTGGACGCGCCCGTCGTCGGTCTGCACCACGTCCAGGAAGTCGCCGCCCAGCAGGGCGCTCTCCCGTCCCGGGAGGTAGCGGCTGGTGGCGGTGACGGCGGGGGTGGTGAGCAGCGGCTGCGGCAGCAGGCCCCGTTCGAGGCGGGCGTTCTCCTGCGCCCGCAGCCGGCCGGCCTGCAGGTCGGCCCCGGCCCGTTCGACCTGCTTGCGCTGCACGGCGTAGCGCACGGCGCGCTGCAGGAGTTCCGGCTCGACCTTGCCCTTGACGAGGTAGTCCTGGGCGCCGGTGGCGAGGGCCCCGGAACCGGCCTGCCCCTCCGCGAGGCCGGTCAGCACGATGACCGCGGTGCCGGGGTCGGCGCGCTGGATCTCGGCGACGGCGCCGAGGCCCGTGGCATCGGGCAGGTGCAGGTCGAGCAGTACGCAGTCGGCCGCCCGCTGGGACAGCTCGAAGCAGGCGTCGGCGAGGGTCTTGTGCCAGACGAGGGTGTACCGCAGTGAGGTGTCGGCGAGCAGTTCCGTCACCAGCAGGGCGTCCCCGGCGTCGTCCTCGACGAGCAGGATCCTGTGGTGCGTGACCGGTGCGAGCGGGGTGGGGGGTGTCGTCACGGTCGGGGCTCCCCCGCGCCCCCGTCGGTATCCGCCGTGGCGGTCCCGGGCCCGGTCTCGGGCACGGTCTCGGACTCGAGCCCGGGGTCGGGCTGCTGCTGTGCGGGGAGGGTGAAGGCGATGCGGGTGCCGGGGCCGTACTCCGGGTCGATGGCGATGGTGCCGCCGTGGAACTCGACGATCTTCTTGCACATGGCCAGCCCGATGCCGTTGCCGGGATAGGCGTCCTTGGTGTGCAGCCGCTGGAAGATCACGAAGACCTTCTCGGCGAACTCGGGGTCGATGCCGATGCCGTTGTCCGTGACGGAGAACCGCCACAGGTCGCCGTCGCGCCGGGCCGCGACGTGGATCCGCGGCGCCCGTTCGGGGTGGCGGAACTTCACCGCGTTGGAGATCAGGTTCTGCCAGAGCATGCCCAGCTGCGTGGTGTCGCCGACGACGGTCGGCAGCGGGTCGCGGGTGATCCCGGCGCCGGACTCCTCCAGGGCGACGCTCAGCACATCCTCCGTGTCCTCGGCGATCCGCTCGAGGTCCACGGTGCTCTGCTGGTTGTGGACCCGGCCCACCCGGGAGAAGGCCAGCAGGTCGTTGATGAGGGTCTGCATGCGGTTGGCGCCGTCGACGGCGAACGCGATGTACTGGTCGGCGCGCTCGTCCAGCTGGTCCCCGTAGCGGCGCTGCAGGAGCTGGGTGAAGCTCGACACCTTCCGCAGCGGTTCCTGGAGGTCGTGCGAGGCGACGTAGGCGAACTGCTCCAGCTCGGCGTTGGAGCGCTTCAGCTCGGCGGACTGCTCGTCGAGCATCCGCCGGGCCCGCTCGGCGAAGGAGAGCTCTTCCGCGAGCCTGCCGCGCATGGCCTCCACGTCGCCGCCCAGGCGCCGCAGGTCCGCCGGGCCGGTCGCGGTGATGGGGTGGTCGAAGCGGCCGCGCGTCACGTGCCGGACCTCGTTGCCGAGCCGCTCCAGCGGCCCGTTGATGCCGCGGCGCAGTCCCTCGAAGACGAGGACGGCCAGCAGCACGATGACCGCGGCGATGGCGGTGAACACCCCGTTGCGCAGCCGCACGGCGGCGTCGAGCTGGGTACCGGCGGTGACGCGGGCCTGCCGCAGGTGCTCCTGCTGGCCGCTCAGGGCGCCGCGGACCCGGTCGAAGGCGGCCCTGCCCTCGTCGGCCCGCTCGGTGGCGAGCGGCACCGGCTGCCCCGGCGTGGCGGAGACGGCGGCGACGGGCCGCGCGATCAGTCCCTGCCAGGCCTCGGCGGCGTCCACCACGCCGTCGAGGTCGGCGCGCGCCCGCGGGTCGTCCTCGACGAGGGGACGCAGCCGCTCGAGGGCGGTCCGCTCGTCGGTCAGGCCCTGGGTGTACGGATCGAGGAACTGCCGCTGCCCGCTCAGCCCGTAGCCGCGGACGCCGGTCTCCTGGTTCACCAGCGCGGCCTCCAGCCGGATGGCGTTGACCAGCGCCGGGGAGCGCTGGTCCACCAGCTGGTCGGTCAGCGCGGTGCTGCGGTCCAGCGCCCATATCCCGAGCGCGCCCAGCGCGGCCAGCACCGCGAGGGCGAGGCTGACGCCGACGCGGAGCCACCGGCGGGTGGTCCAGGCCGACATCCGGCCCGGGCCGCGGGCGTCGTCGGGGACGTGCGCCGCCGCCTCCGGTCCGCCGCCGGCCCCCTGCACGATCGCCTCGCCCGTTGCCACGCTGCACACCCTCCGCTTCCCTCTCCGCCGTTCGGACGCCCGAAGGCGGAACCCACTGTAACGGCCACCCGACAACACTTGTTGTCGTGCGATGTGGCAGGTCCTAAGGTGGGGGCCATGCCTGGCACCCACTTCGCTCCGCGCCTGTCGGAGGAGGAACTCGCCGCACTGGCGATCGGCGCGGTCGACGACCTCGCCGGGCGCCTGGCCCGCCGTGCCCTCCGCCCGCTCACCGTCCCCGGGACCACCGCGGACGACGGTACCGAAGCCCGCGGTGAGGCCCTGGCGTACCTGCACATGCTCAACCTCCTCCAGCAGGCGATCGCACACCTGGAGGACCTCGCGGCCGAGCAGGCGGCCGCCGCAGGTGCCGGATACCCCCAGATCGGCCGAGCCTGCAACATCAGCCGCCAGGGCGCCCGCCGCCGCTGGCCCGGCCTGGTGACCAGCGACACCCCCCACCGTCCTTCGCGGCGCACCGACCGGACCCGGAGCCAATGATGATGATCGCCCCCGCCCGCCCCCACGACGTGCTGCTGGTCGAGGACGACCCCGCGGACGCCATGCTCATCGGCGACGCCCTCGCGGAGCGCGGCGCCCGCAACCTCACCCAGGTCGAGGACGGCCTCGCGGCGCTGGAGTACCTGCGCGACCCGGCCAACCGGCTGCCCGACCTGATCGTCCTGGACCTCAACATGCCGCGGATGAACGGCCACGAACTGCTGGCCATCCTCAAGAGCGACGAGGAACTGCGCGCGATCCCCGTGGTCGTGCTCACCACCTCGGCCGCGCCCGACGACGTGACCGGCGCCTACCGGCAGCACGCCAACGCGTACGTGACCAAGCCCGTCAACCTGGACGACTTCGAGCGGGCCGTGCACAGCATCGACGCCTTCTACCTGGACACCGTCACCAAACTGCCCCGCCGGTGAAACCGGCCGGGAGCCGATGAGTCACCGGCGGAAAACGGGGTAGACGGACGGCTGGCCGCGCCTGAGCGCGGCCGGCCGGGAAGCAGTACGAAAGGCACCACCATGGAACCGAGGCTGGACGGCCGCCCCGCCCACTTGGCCGACTGGCCCTGCATCCACGCCGGATTCGCGCACGAGGGCGACTCGGAGGCGATCTCCGCGGCGCGCAGGTTCGCCGCCGACTTCCTCGCCCGCGTCCAGGGTGAGCACGGCGTCCCGGTACCGGTCGAGACGGTCGAGACCGCGCAGCTCGTCGTCAGCGAGCTGGTCACCAACACCTGCAAGTACGCACCCGGCCCCGGCCTGCTCGACCTCGAGGTGGACGTCGACACGGCGACCCTGCTGGTGTCCGTGTGGGACACCAGCAGCACCCTCCCGCTGGCCCGCGCCGCCGAGCCGGGACGGATCGGCCAGCACGGCCTGGAGATCATCCTCGCGCTGTGCGAGGGCTACGACGTGCAGCGCCAGCCGGTGGGCAAGCGGATCACCGTCCGCGTCTCCCTGGAGCCCCGGGTCCGCTGAGGCACGCGGCTCCACGGCCGTGACGGCGATCGGGTGAACCCCCCGGCCCGCCCGGTTCACCGCCGGGCGCGCATGGAAGGTGCCTCACGCGCCGGACCGCCTTTCCGGCGCCCCGCCCGGCCACCGGAACAGGACCGTCCAGGAGCAGCACCATGACCAGGATCGCCGTCATCCTCGGCAGCACACGCCCCCGGCGCCTCGGCGAGGCCGTCGCGCAATGGGTGTACGAACACGCCGCGCTGCGCGGCGACGCCGAGTACGAACTGGTCGACATCGACGACTACGACCTCCCGCTGCTCGACGAGCCGGTGCCGCCGTCGATGGGGCAGTACAGCCGTCCGCACACCTTCGCGTGGGCGGAGAAGATCGGCTCCTTCGACGGCTACGTCTTCGTGACGGCCGAGTACAACCACTCCATCCCCGGAGCGCTCAAGAACGCCATCGACTACCTCTTCGCCGAGTGGAACAACAAGGCGGCGGGCTTCGTCGCCTACGGCAGTGTCGGCGGGACCCGCGCGGTGGAGCACCTGCGGCTGGTGATGGCCGAGCTGCGGGTGGCCACCGTCCGCGCGCAGGTGGCGCTCTCCCTCTTCCGCGACTTCGCCGACATGAGCCGCTTCGAGCCCGGCCCGCGCCGGGCGGGTGAGCTGGAGGTCGTCCTCGACGAGGTCCTGGCCTGGAGCGACGCGCTGGCGCCACTGCGCCGTACACCGTCCTGATCTTGCCCCCGCCCGGGGTTCCCTCCCGCCGCGGCGCCCTCGTAGGGTCCTGCCATGGACGGACGACAGGGGGGCGGTACGCCGGGGTGCGAGCGGTGCGGTGGGACGGTGGCCCCGGACGGTCACTGCTGGGACTGCGGCGTCGCTCAGAGCGGGTACAGGTCGCGGGTGGAGGCCGTCGCGGGAGGCGCGGCCGGGGTCACCGACCGGGGGAAGCGGCGTGAGGTGAACGCCGACGCGATGGCCGTTACCACGGCCGGGGCCTGGACGATCGGCGTGGTGTGCGACGGGGTGTCCATGTCCCCGCGCTCCGAGCGGGCGGCACGGCTCGCCGCGGAGGTCGCCTCGGGCGCGCTGGCGTCGGCCTTGCTCGCGGGTACCGTGCCCGAGGTCGCGCTGGAGGACGCGACGCGGCGCGCGGGACGCGCGGTCGCCGCACTCGCCGTCACCCCGGACGAGGCACCGGCCTGCACCTTCGTCGCGGGCGTCACCGGTCCCGGCGGGCTGTGGTGCGCGTGGATCGGTGACAGCCGGGCGTACTGGCTGCCGGACGAGGGCCTGGCCCTCGCGCTGACCGACGACGACACGGGCGAGCTGGAGGCCCTGACCGGCTGGCTCGGCGCCGGGAACGGCGACCCCGTACCAAGGGTGCGCAGCGGCCGCCCGGCCGTCCCCGGCCACTTGCTGCTGTGCACCGACGGGCTGTGGCGGTACCTCCCCGGCGCGGAGGAACTGCGCGCCGGGCTGACCGCGACGCCCGCCTCCGGGGCCGGCGCGACGTCGCTGGACGGCGCCCGTTCCCTGGTCGGTCACGCGCTCGACGCCGGCGGCCACGACAACGTGACGGCGCTGCTGCTGCCCGTTCCCGCCGACGTACCGCCACGGGCGGGGTCGGCGGGAGAGGTGTAAGCAAGAGGTATGCGTCTTGCAGCACCACGCGCACGCACGTACTGGTCCGTGGAGCGGAATCCCGCCCTGATAGCGGTCCCGGTGCTGCTGATCGTGGCGATCGTCATCAGCGACCTGGTGATCCCCACGGAGGGCCACCTGGGTCCGCTCCTGGTCGTGGCACCGGCGCTGACCGCGTCGTTCGGCGGGCTCCGGCTCACCGCCCTGATCGGCGGGCTGGCGGTGGCGTCGCTCACCGTGGTGTCGGTGGCCGACGGCACCATCACCACCTCGTACCGCCAGAGCGAGATCATCGCGCTGGTCCTCGTCTCCGCCTTCACCGTGCTCTTCGTCAGGCTGCGCGAACGGCACCAGGCCGAGCTGCAGCAGGTGCGCTCGGTGGCGGAGGCCGCGCAGCAGGTCGTCCTGCAGCCCCTGCCGGAGCGCATCGGCCCGCTACGGATCGCCTTCGACTACCAGGCCGCCGAGGACCAGGCCCGGATCGGCGGCGACCTGTACGCGGCGGTGCGCACGCCCGGCGGCACCCGGCTGCTCATCGGGGACGTCCGCGGCAAGGGCCTGCCGGCGATCGGCGACGCCTCCCTGCTGCTCGGGGCGTTCCGCAGCGTCGCCTACCGCGCCCCGCCGCTGCCGGCGATGTACGCGCACCTGGAGGCGACGGTGTCCTGGAAGGCCGCGCAGGGCTGCGGCGACGGGCTGCAGGAGGACGCTGCGGTCGAGTCGTTCATCACCGCGATCCTGGTCGACTTCCCCGACGACCGTCCCGAGGTCCGCATCCTCAACTGCGGCCACCCGTCGCCACTGCGGCTGGCCGAGGACGGTCTCGCCGCGCTCGACCCGACCCAGCCGGCGCCGCCAATCGGCCTGGGCCTGCTGCAGCCCTCGCACCCCGGCGTGGACACCTTCGCCTTCGGCCCCGGCGACGTCCTGCTGCTGTACACCGACGGCGTGACGGAGGCGCGTGACCCGTCGGGGCGCTTCTACCCCCTCGCCGAGCGCGTGGCGTCCTGGCAGGGCCGCCGGACCCCCGAGGACCTGGTGCGGCACGTGCGCGAGGACCTCCTCGCCTACAGCGGTGGACGGCTCGGGGACGACGCCGCGCTG
This sequence comes from Streptomyces sp. NPDC008238, assembly GCF_042956445.1. Taxonomy (NCBI): domain Bacteria; kingdom Bacillati; phylum Actinomycetota; class Actinomycetes; order Kitasatosporales; family Streptomycetaceae; genus Streptomyces; species Streptomyces sp. NPDC008238. Next base: position 27,756 of record NZ_JBIBGK010000022.1, read on the forward strand.
ATCACCGTGTGCCGGGAGCCGGCGGGCATCGGGCTGTCGCACGGACCGCCGGCGGTCGACGGGCCGTCGGCCCTGTCCGGGGGGCCCGACCCCGGTTCCTCCACGCGCGTGCCGCCCTTCGGCTCCGAACGGGAATGACCTCTCCCCGCGTCCCGGCGTCCCCGCCCGTGTTCCGCCGCCGGAGCGCTGATCTACGCTGGGCCCGCCCACGCCAGCGGCGGCCCCGTGGCATCACGCCCAGGGGCCCGCCCCACCGGAAGGACGGTCCATGAACGAGCAGCGCCCGATCGACTGGGACGAGGCCACGTGGCTCAACGCCCCGCAGCACGCCGAGGCGGACGGATACGGGTTGCTGGTCACCACCCGGGACCGCAGCGACTTCTGGCGCACCACCGGCTACGGCTTCGTCCGCGACGACGGCCACGCCCTGCTCGCCGCCTTCCCGGCGGACTCGTCGGTGGAGGTGACCTTCCGCGCGGACTTCGACACGCTGTACGACCAGGCCGGGCTGATGATCCGGGTCGACGCCGAGACGTGGATCAAGGCCGGGATCGAGATGTCCGACGGCGTGCCGCACCTCGGCGCGGTCGTCACCCGCGGGGTCTCCGACTGGTCGCTGGCGCCGGTGCCGGACTGGGCCGGGCGCTCCGTCACCGTACGCGCCAGCCGTTCCGGGGACGCGGTGACGATCCGCGCGCGCCGCGACGACGGCCCCTGGCGGCTGGTACGGCTCGCGCCGCTCGCCCCGGACGCCGCCGCCGGCGCGGGACCGTTCTGCTGCTCCCCCGAACGTGCCGGTCTGCGGGTTGCCTTCACCGGATTCACGCGGGGCGCGGCCGACTCGGCGCTGCACGAGGAGCCGGCACAGGCCGGCACCGGGGGCCACTGAGATCCGGTGAGGACACGATGGGCTTCGTTGGCGAGACCTGGCGGGTGCTGAGCGACGGCGAGCCCGTCGGTGACATCACGGTCGAGGAGGCCGACTTCCCGTGGCTGTCGGGGCGGTTCACACCCGCCCCGGCGTTCGCCCGGGTGGGGCCGCTGTTCGCCCGCGAACTGGACCTGATGCAGACCGCGATGACCGCGCCGGCCGAGGATGACGAGCCCTGGGCCGCGTGGGAGGCGGCGTACGCGGAGGTACGGCGCGCGGTCACGCTCTCCTCGCCCTCGGGGCCCGTGGCGGAGTTCCTCCTGCACATCGAGGACGACCAGGCCTGGTTCCGGTGGAGCGACGAGCCCTTCGACGACGACTCGCCGAGCGACTGAGCCGGTACGGCCTCCCGGGCCGTCGGCCTCCCGCCCGCTGAACGCTGAGCCTGGTAGTGGCACTACCAGGCTCGCTCCTTGACGTCACGACCTGGCGGTCGCAGCGTGGGGGCTGTGGACAAATAGTGGCAAAGGCAACATTTCGAACATCACCACTTGACCGAAGGACGTCACAGTCCGCGGGCGGGGGTGGGGCGCCGGCCGGAACGTGCGGCGCAGTGGCCTTTGAACCGCGTCCACGCCCAGGAACCGACCTGGCTAGGAGAGTTCTCATGCGTATTTCCAAGTGGCCCCTCGCCGCAGTGGCAGGCCTCGCGCTCGCCCTTGGGGGTGCGGCCTCCTCGGCCGTCGCGGCACCGACGAGCTCACCGGCCTCAGCGGCGGTCAGCTACGCCGAGCACGGCGGTGGCGGCGGCGGTGGCGGTGGCCACGGCGGCGGCGGTGGCGGTCACGGTGGTGGCGGCTACGGCGGCGGCGGCTACGGCGGTTACGACCGCGGCGGCGACCACGGTGGCGGCTGGGGCGGCGGTTACGACCGCGGCTACAGCGACTACGGCTGGGGTGGCGGCGGTGGCGGTCACGGTGGTGGCGGCGGCGGCCACGGTGGTGGCGGCGGCGGTCACGGCGGTGGCGGCGGAGGCCACGGCGGCGGCGGTGGCGGCGGCCACGGTGGCGGCGGCGGCGGAGGCCGGTAACACCTCCACCAGGGAGCGGTCCACAACCGTTCCCCGGTACCAGCAGGACAATCTGCGACCGGCCGCAGCAGGCTTCTGACCAGCGTTTCGGCGGTCGCGCACCTCACGGAAGCGGAAGCCGCGCCCACGGGAGACCGGTGGGCGCGGCTTCCGTTCTTCGTACCCGCGCGAAGTCCGCGAGATCCGGCGCATCGCACCGGACACAGGGAGCACCGGACACCGGAAGGGAAACTCGATGATCGTGTACGACAGGCTGTTCATCGGTGGTGTCTGGACCGCGCCCGCGCATCCCGGCCCCCTGGACATCCGCTCCCCCCACGACCGCTCCCTGCTCGGGCGCGCCGCCCAGGCCGCACCCGGTGACGCCGATGTCGCCGTCGCCACGGCGCGCGCGGCCTTCAACAGCGGGCCGTGGCCGCACACGGACCCCAAGGAGCGGCAGGAGGTCGTCCGCCGGGTGAACGCGCTGCGCGAGGAACGCGCGGCGGAGGCGGCCGCGCGGGTGTCCGCCGCGACCGGGACGCCCCGCCGGTTCACGGACGCGGAGCAGGCCTCCCTCACGCGCCGGGTCGACGCCTGTCTCAAGGCCGCCGAGGAGCTGGGCTGGGACGAGACCGTCCGTCCCTGCGACCCCACCCCCGGCCACGACACCATCGTGCGGCGCGAGGCCGTGGGCGTCGTCGCCGCGGTGATCCCGCTGCAGTGCCCGTTCTCGACCGCCACGGCGCGGCTGACGCCCGCCCTCCTGGCGGGCAACACCGTCATCCTGAAGGTCGCGCCGGAGACCTCACTGGCCGTCGGGCTGCTGGCCGAGCTGTACGCGGAGGCGGGGCTGCCCGAGGGCACGCTGAGCGTGCTGCCCGCCGACCGCGACACGGGCGAGTACCTGGTGACCCACCCGGACGTGGACGAGATCGCCTTCACCGGTTCCACCGCGGCCGGGCGCCGTGTCGCCTCGCTCGCCGGGGAGCAACTCAAGCCGGTCCGCCTGGAACTCGGCGGCAAGACGGCCGCGATCGTCCTGGAGGACGCCGACCTCGGGCGCACGGTGCGGGGGCTGTTCGCCTCGCTCGGCGACAACGGCAGGATGTGCGCCGCGCGGACCCGCGTCCTCGCGCCCCGCCGCCGGTACGAGGAGGTCGTCACGGCCGTCGCGGACGCCGTCGGGACGCTGAAGGTGGGCGACCCCGCGGACCCGGACACCTCGATCGGGCCGAGGGCAGGCCCGGAGCGGCAGCAGCGCCTGATGTCGTACATCGACCTCGGCGTCGAGGAGGGCGCCCGCCTGGTGACCGGAGGCTCCCGGCCCCCCGCCGGCCTTGAGGACGGCTACTACGTGACGCCGACCGTCCTCGCCGACGTCGACCACCGCATGCGCATCGCCCAGGACGAGATCTCCGGCCCGGTCCTCACGGTCATCGCCCACGACGGCGACGACGACGCCGTGCGGATGGCCAACGACTCGGAGTACCGCCTCTCCGGCGGCGTGTGGTCCGCCGACCCCGAGCGCGCCGTCGCCGTCGCGCGCCGGCTGCGCACGGGCGCCGTGCCCGTCAACGGGACCGCGACGGGCATGGACGCGACGACCGGGCTCGAGGGGTACGTCGTGCACCGGACGATCACCCGCCCCCGCTGAGCGCCCGTCCGGGCGGACGGGGGTCGGGACGCGACGCGGCCGAGGAAGCCGCGGGCCCCGGCCGGGGCGTAGACCTCGTCGTCCGCACCCCACACGGCCGGCAGCGGTCCGGGCACGCGTTGCCGTTCTGCGTCACGATCCCGGTGATCCGCGCCGGGGCGCGCAGCGCCAGGCACCGGCCGCTGGCCTCCGCGTGGCCGTGGGCGTACGGCGCGTGCCGGTCGACGCCGAACCGGTCCAGCAGGGCGGCCGTGACGTCGGCGAGGGCGGGCGAGCACCCGGTAGGGGTCGGCGAGCAGCGGGATGAGGTGCCGGAACACGTGGGAGCCGGCGGGGAAGCCGTGCGGCAGGAGCACGACGGGGGCGTCGCGGGGGCGCGGATTCACGCGGTTGCCCGCGCACCGGGTGCCGCCTTCCGCGTACGGAACGGCGGCCGGTGCGTCACCGCACAGCGCCGCACCGGGGCGCAGGCGGAGTGAGTAGGCGTACTCATGCCCGCATCGCGGCCGGCCGGGACGATGGAGCCAACGGATCGGCCGGAGAGGGAGGTTGGAGGCGGGCATGGGGAGATTCCTGGGCGCGGTGCTGGCGTTGGCGGTGACCGCGGGGGCGCTGGCCCTGGTCTACGCGGTGGGGGCGCCGCTGCCGGTGGTCCTGGGCGTGGGAGCCGGGGTGCTCTGCCTGCTGTGGCTGCTCGTCCTGCTCACGGTGCCGTGGAACGTCTACTTCCGGGCGCAAACGGTGCTGGCCGAGATCTCGGTGAGCCGGGGGAAGGGGCTGACGGTCCCGCAGGCGCGGGACGCCGAGGCCACGCGCATCGCCCGGACGATGCTGCGGGTCGCCCTGGCGGGCCATCTGCTCACGGCGGCGGGGGTGGTGGCGGTCACGGTGGCGACCGGCCACGGCGCGGGGTACTGGATCGCCGCGTTCTTCCTGCTGAGCACGGTGTTCCGCCCGGCGGGCGCGTGGTTCGGGCAGCTGCGCGGGCGGCTGGGCGCCCTACTGAAGGACGTCACCTATCCGCGTGACGACGTCGTGGGGCTGAAGCAGCGTGTCGAGCGCACGGACAGCGGCGTCAAGGTCCTGGAGGGGAAGGCCGAGGAGCAGTACCGGGCCCTGGCCGAACTGCGGCGCACGGTGGACGCGCTGGGGGTGTCGGTGTACGAGCGGGCCGAGGACGCCGACCGCCGGATCACCGCGCTGGCGCGGGAGTTCGAGGCCACGATCGACCGGCTCACGGACAACGAGGAGATCATCACGGGCCTGAAGGCCTTCCTGCGGCTGCTGCGCGCGGGCGACGCAGCCCCGGGCCGCGCCGCGGCCGACGGCTGATCTCCAATGCCCGACGGAGGGCACCGGCCCGTACGGACAGGAAGGACGCCCGGAGCCGGCCTCAGGCGGACGGCGCGCCCGAGCCCGCCGCCACGGCGCTGAAGCCGGTCAGCTTCGCCGGGTTGAGCACCCACATGAGCTGGTCGATGCCCTGTTCGGTGGCGCTGATGGCCAGCAGCGCCATCGGCGCGCCGCCATGGACGACGAGCGCCGCGGGCCGGCCGTTCGCCTCGACCCACACCACCTCGGTGTCGGGCCAGAAGCGCGGCGCGAAGGCGGCGAGGAACTTCGCCACCTTTGCGACGCCGGAAACGGGGATTTTGGCCGCGTTGCGCACGGCGCCACCGCCGTCGCCGTAGTTGACCACGTCGCTGGCGAGCAGCTTCTCCAGGCCGGCCATGTCGCCCGCCCTGGCCGCCGCCACGAACGCCTCGAGGAGCCGGCGGTGCTCCGCCGTGTCCACCTGCTCGCGGCGGCCGGCGGCGATGTGCTTGCGGGCGCGGCTGACGAGCTGGCGGGAGTTGGCCTCGCTCAGGTCGAGCACGGCGGCGATCTCCCGGTACGGGTAGTCGAACGCCTCGCGCAGCACGTATGCCGCGCGCTCGGTGGGCGTCAGACGCTCCAGCAGGAAGAGCACCGCGATCTCCACCGCCTCGCCGCGTTCGGCGCCCAGCGCCGGGTCGGCGCGGGTGTCGACGGGTTCGGGCAGCCAGGGGCCGACGTAGCCCTCGCGCCGGACCCGGGCGGACTGGGTGACGTTGATCGCCAGCCGGGTCGTCGCGGTGGTGAGGAACGCGGTCGGGTTCTCCACGACGTCGCGGTCCGCCGCCTGCCATCGCAACCAGACGTCCTGGACGACGTCCTCGGCCTCCGCGGCACTGCCGAGCATCCGGTAGGCGATGCCGAACAATCGGGGGCGCAGGGCCGTGAACACCTTCGCGGCCTCGTCGAGCGAGCCGTCGTGCTCCGCGTCCCCTTGCTGCATCGTCGCGTTTTCCTCCACCGTCACATTCGGGCCGCCTGCTCGTTCCAGCGTACACAGAGGGCGATTTCCCCCGGGCCGGGGGGCGCTCGGCGCCCGGGCCGGGTCCCGGTGGTGCGGGACGGCGTCTCCCTTGTGTCGTGCGTTCCTCAGGGCGGCGAATTCCCGTCGCATTCCTGCCGCATTCCGGTTCCCTGCCGGTCCTTCCGGCCCGCAGGCGCACGTGACCCCCAAAGAAGACCGGGCAGCGGATCCGTTTGTGACTGCCGGATTCAAAGGGCCGTCCCGGCCGGGTCCGCGCGATGTGTGCGCGGATCTTCACCGAATTTCGCACACGCGTTCCAAAAATGCCGTGGAACAGGGTAACGTTACGTATTGCAGCAGCATCCGCACAGGGAGGGACGGGGCATGGAGCCCACCACTACGACAGTGCGCCGTGGGCGACCCCAGGGCTCGGACAACCCCGGCCCCGACGGGCTGACCAACCGTCAGTCCCGCATCGTCGAGGCGATCCTGAGCTCGGTGGAGAACCGCGGTTTCCCGCCGTCGATGCGCGAGATCGGTGAGGCCGTGGGCCTGGCCAGCACCTCCTCGGTCGCCCACCAACTGGCCGTGCTGCAGCGCAAGGGCGTGCTCGAGCAGGATCCGCACCGGCCGCGCGCCTACCGCGTGCGGTGCTCCTGGCCGTCGCAGCACGCGTCCGAGCCGGGCTCCGAGCCCGTCAGCGCCTCCCCGTCCGCGCGCGTGCCGGTGATAGGCCGGATCGCGGCGGGCACCCCGATCCTCGCGGAGGAGCAGGTCGACGAGGTCTTCGTGCTCCCCCGGCAGATCGTCGGCGCGGGCGAGCTGTTCGCCCTCAAGGTGGTCGGCGACTCGATGACGGGTGTCGCGATCTGCGACGGCGACTGGGTCACGGTGCGCAGTCAGGACGCCGCCGACCACGGCGACATCGTGGCCGCGATGATCGACGGGGAGGCCACCGTCAAGCGGCTCAAGCACGACGGCGACCGGGTCTGGCTCATGCCGCACAACCCCGCCTATGACCCGATCCCCGGCGAGGAGGCGGTCATCCTGGGCAAGGTGGTCGCCGTGCTGCGACGCCTCTGAACCCGGACCCGCCGCCCCCTCTCAGTCCGCCGCCCCGGGCAGCACCGACCGCAGCCCGCCCAGCAGATGGGCCCGGAAGGCAGCGTCCCGGTAGGCCTGTGCGGAGTGCCCCAGCGCCGTGTAGAAGACGGGTCCCCCGCCGTACTCGTGGCACCAGGCCAGCGGATGGTCGGTGCCCATCGAGCCGCCCGCGTACGAGGACTCGTCGGCGGAGGCCAGCACGCGCACGCCGGGACGGGGGCTGCGGTCGAAGTCGTACCACTCGTCGGTGACCTTCCAGGTCGCGCCCAGGTGCGCGGTGGCCGGGTGGGCGGTGTCCTCGACCAGGACCGTGCCCGCCTGCAGGGGCGGATGCCCCGTGAAGCGCGCGCCCAGCAGCTCCCCGTAGTACGGCCAGTCGTACTCCGTGCAGGCCGCGGCGTGGACGCCCATGAACCCGGCGCCGTCCGCGTGGTGCGCCACGAGGGCGGCCCGGCCGGCGTCGCCGAGCACCTCCCCGCTGGTGGACAGGAACACCACGGCGTCGTAGGCGCGCAGACGGGTCCCCTCGAAGTCCTCGGGGCGTTCGGTGGCGTCGACCCGGAAACCGTGCCCGGCGCCCAGTTCGGTGAGGGCCCGGACGCCGTCCGGGATCGAGTCGTGCCGGTAGGCGGTGGTGCGGGTGTAGACGAGCACACAGGGGTCGCGGCGGGACAATCGGCCCTCCAGGGCGGTGACGGACGGCGAGCGGCCGCCACCAGTGTCCCCGGCGCCGCCACGGCGCACGCGGCGGCCCCGGCCCGTCAGTGCCCGATGCTGTCGATCAGCTCGCGGGCACCCTGCCGCAGCAGCGCCACCGCGACCGACGTGCCGAGCGTGGCCGGGTCGAGGGGACCCGCCCATTCGTGGGCGTCCAGGACGGTCTTGCCGTCCGGCGAGAAGACCCGCGCCCGCAGCGAGAGCCGGCCGTCGCGTTCGGCATGGGCGTAGCCCGCGATCGGGCTGTTGCAGTGGCCCTGCAGGACGTGCAGGAACATCCGCTCGGCCGTGGTCTCCCGGTGCGCGGCCGGGTCGCCGAGGTCGCTGACGACGTCGATCGTCTCGGCGTCGCCCTCCCGGCACTGCAGGGCGAGGACGCCCGCGCCGATCGGCGGGATCATCGTCTCCACCGGCAGCACCTCGCTGATGACCTCGGTCCTGCCGATCCGCTCCAGCCCGGACACGGCCAGGAGCAGCGCGTCCGCCTCGCCCGCCGCGAGCTTCTCCAGCCGGCGGTTGGCGTTGCCGCGCATGGGGACGCAGGTCAGGTGCGGGTGCGAGGCCGTGATCTGCGCGATGCGGCGCACGGACGAGGTGCCGATGCGCGTGCCCGGCGGGAGCCGGTCGAGGGTGAGGCCGCCGGGGTGCACCAGGGCGTCACGGATGTCGTCCCGCTTGAGGAACGCGGCGAAGACCGTCCCGGCGGGCAGCGGCCGGTCGGCGGGGACGTCCTTCACGCAGTGGACGGCCAGGTCGGCCCGGCCCTCCAGCAGCGCGGCGTCGACCTCCTTGGTGAACGCGCCCTTGCCGCCCAGCCGCGCGAGGTCGCCCATCCAGCGGTCACCGGAGGTGGTGACGGGCACGACCTCCGTCCGGATGCCGGGGTGGAGCGCGGCCAGCTCCGCGCGGACGCGCTCGACCTGGGCGAGCGCCATCGGGGAGGAGCGGGAGACGATGCGGATCAGCTCGGGAACTGCCATGCGCCCACGGTACGACGTCCGCCGCGCGGCCCGCGCAACACCCCGAACCCCACGCGCCCGCCCGGCCACGGGGCTAGTGTGTCCCGCGGCGCCCACCGGGAGGGCGCCGGCGCGGGGACACGGCGCCACAGGGACGGGCGACGGGGTAAGCGCACCATGACGCAGGAACGGCCCTCGCCCGCCGCGCTGTCCCCCGAACCGGCGACGCCCGCCGCCGTCACCACCGCTCCGGTGCGCCGCTTCCCGGCCCCCGCGCCACGGCACCGCCGTCCGCTGTACGTCCTGGCCGTGCTGGCGCTCCTCGCGCAGATGGCGTGCGCGATGGTCACCACCGCCGTCCGGCAGACGCCCACCATCGACGAGCCGGTGTACGTGGGCACGGCGACGGTCTACCTGCGCGAGCACAGCCTGCGGTTCAACCCCGAGCACCCGCCGCTCGGCAAGCTGGTCATCGCCAGTGGGCTGGTGTTCGCCCACCCGCGCCTCGACCCGGACTTCGAGGGCGACCAGACGCAGCTCGGCCGCAGCGTGCTCTACGAGTCCGGCAACGATCCGTGGCGCCTGATGCTTGCGGCCCGGCTGCCGATGATCGTACTGACGCTGCTGTTCGGACTGGTCGTGCTCGCCTTCGCGCGCGATCTCACCGGCCCCGCCGGAGGGCTGCTCGCCCTCGCCCTCTACGCCTTCTCGCCGGACGTCGTCGCACACGGCTCCCTCGCCACCCTCGACGTCCCGGCGGCCGGTTTCCTGCTCACGTCGGTGTGGGCGCTGTGGCGGGCGCAGGAGCGTCCGGGACGCCACCTGCCGCTCGCCGGCGCGGCGTTGGGCGCGGCGCTCGCCACGCGCATGAGCGCGCTTCCCGCGGTGCCGGTCCTGCTGCTCCTCGCCGCCCTGTCGGTGTGGCACGCGGGTGGGCGGGGCACGGCTGGGAGCGGTGCAGGGCGGGCCGGTACCGCCCGGTCCCTGCGGCGCGCCGCGGTGGCGGCGGGCGGGGTCGGGCTCGTCGCCGTCGCGGTGGTGTGGGCCTCCTACCTCCTCGTCGACCCCCGGCTGCGCTGGACGGCGCCCGACACCCTGCCGGCCCTGCACGGTCTGCGGGGCCCGGCCGTGGAAGCGCTCCCGCTCCCCCGGGCGTACCGCGACGGGATGGCGGTCCAGTTCGGCTTCGAGGACTCGACCTTCGAGGGCTTCCTCTTCGGCCGCCACTACCGCGGGGCGCTCTGGTACTACCTGCCGGCCGCGGTGCTGGTGAAGACCCCGCTCGGCATGCTCGCCCTGTGGCTCGCCGGCGCCGCCGCGCTGCTCGCCCTGCCCCGGCTGCGCCCCGCCGCCCCGTACCTGCTCGTCCCCGCGGCCGTGCTGACGGCCGCCGCCATGACCGGCTCCCGGGACTTCGGCGTCCGCTACGTCGTCTTCCTGCCGATGTTCGGGGCGGTGGCGGCGGCCTGCGTGGCCCTCGTGGCACGGCGCTGGGCGGGGCCGGCGGCCGCGGCGCTCGCCGTCCTCGTCGCCGTCAGTTCACTGCGGACCTTCCCGTACTACCTGCAGTACTCCAACGAGGCGTTCGGCGGCACGTCGAAGACCCATCTGCGGCTGCACGACTCCAACGTCGACTGGGGCCAGGACCTGGGCCTCCTCGCGGACCGGCTCCGCGAACGCCACCCCGGCGAGCGGGTGTGGCTGGTCTACAAGGGCAGCGGGGTCCCCGCGTACTACGGCATCCACGCCGCCGACCCGCGCGAGGTCCCCGCGGACCAGGTCCACGGGCTGCTCGTGGTGTCGGACTCGGCGGTCGCCAAGGCGGAGGGCCGGCTGGCCGAACTCATCGCCGGCAGCGTGCCGGTCGACGAGGTGGGGCACTCGATCACGATCTACCGCCGCGACTGACGCCGGGCGCCGCCGCCCCCGTCCTCGGGGAGGGCGGCGCCGGGTGCCGCGGCGTCAGGGCTTGCGCGCCACCACGGCGTAGACGTTGATGTCCGCGTCCGTGACGTCGGTGATGCTCCGGTAGCGGATCTTGTCGATGTCCTCCAGGCCCTCGACGAACTCCGGGGAGGCGTCGGCGTGGGCGGCGAGGGTGTCGTCGACGCCGTCCGGGCGCCAGTGGTGCACGGGGACGAGACCCGGCTCCACGATCTCCAGGCCGTTATCCGTGACGAACCGCAGGACCTCGGCGTGCCCGCGGAGCACGAAGGAGAAGCCGCGGTCCTGGTAGGTCTTGGCGACCTTGGCGATCTGCTCGGCGTTGAGGTCGGAGGTGAGGTGGCTCAGCACGACGTGGCTGCCCGAGGGCAGCGCGTCGACCAGGTGCTTGACGATGCCGTACGCCTCGTCGTCCTCGACGAAGTGCAGGACGGCGACGAGGACGAGCGCGACGGGCTCGGTGAGGTCCAGCGTGCCGGCCGCGTCGCGCAGGATCGCGGCGGGGTCGCGCAGGTCCGCGTCGATGTAGTCGGTCCGGCCCTCGGGGCCGCTGGTCAGCAGGGCGCGCGCGTGGGCCAGGACGACGGGGTCGTTGTCGACGTACACGACCCGCGCCCCGGGGACGAGGCGCTGGGCGATCTGGTGCACGTTCTCCTGGGTGGGCAGCCCGGTGCCGATGTCGAGGAACTGGCGGATGCCGGTCTCGCCCGCGATGTGGTTCACCGCGCGGCGCAGGAAGTCGCGGTTGTGCCGCACGTCCAGGTAGCCGCGCGGATTGGCGGCCAGCGCGGCCGCGGCCGCGTCGCGGTCCACGGGGTAGTTGTCCTTGCCCCCGAGGAAGACGTCGTAGACGCGCGCCGGATGCGCCTTGGTGGTGTCGATCCGCCTGCGGAGCTGCTCGGCGGAGTCGTAGTCGTTGGGAGCGTCGCTGCCGCTGGTCATGGCCATCCCCTGGGACTCGGATACGCGATCTGATCAGCACACAACTTAGCTGGTGAAACGGCCAGTTGGTGCCACTCCGCGGGGCTCCCCGGGGCGGTCCTCGCAGCAGGCGGCGCAGAAAGGCCCGAACGGGCCCTCCCGTCGGCCGTCCCCGGTCGTTGACCCTGGTGACCACACATCCCGGGACCGCCCTGGAGGCCCACTTGACCTCGAACCGCGACGCCGAACCGGCCGCCGGTGAACCGCGCGACACCTCGGTGCTCGTCCACAACGACCGGGGCGAGTACCTGCTGCACCTGCGCGGCCGCCGTCCGGACGTCCGGAACCCGGGCACCTGGTCGCTGCTCGGCGGCGGCCGTGCGCCGGACGACGCGTCGCTGGAGGCCACGGCCCGGCGCGAGCTGCGCGAGGGGGCCGGACTCGACCTGCCCGTGCTGCGTGCCTTCGCGGTGGAGCACGTCCACGATCCGGACGGGTCGCGCCTGCCGGTCCAGGTGTTCACCGCCCGCTGGAACGGTGACCCCGACGCCCCGGAGGCGGCCGAGGGCGTCGTGTTCCGGTGGTTCCGGCCCGAGGTCATGCCGCGGCTCCGGTTGGGCCACGCGACCCTGGACCTCGTCCGCCGGCACGCCGGCCCGGCCGCCGTTCCCGGCACCCGGGCCCCGGCGGGCGGACGGAGCGTGCTGCACGTCGTCGGCGCGCACTTGTACCTGGAGAACCCCGGCGGCGAGGTCCTGCTCGGACTCCGCCACCCCGACTCCGCCTTCGCAGGCGGCGAGTGGCACTTCCCCGCCGGGCACTGCGAGAGGGAGAGCGCCGTCGCCTGCCTGGTCCGGGAGGCGGACGAGGAAGCCGGTCTGCGGATCAGGCCGGAGGACGCCGCGTTCGCGCACGCCGTCCACCTCGTGGACACGGGTGGTGGCCCGCCCCGGCTGCAACTGGTCTTCCGCGTACGCCGCTGGCAGGGCGAACCGGTGGTCCGTGAGCCCGACAAGTGCCTCGCATGGCGCTGGTGGCACCCGGACGCCCTCCCCGAACGCCTCGTGCCGTACACCCGGGCCGCGATCGAGGCCATCCGCGCGGGCCGCCCCTACACCGAGTCGGGCTGGACATGACCCCCACCCCGGGCGCACCGGAACCCGGGGTGCGCCGCTTCGCGGAGCGCGCGGTCGGACCGGTCGTGCGCTGGACGGACACCTCCTGGCCCCGCCGGGGCAGCCGGGTGTGGCGGGCCGACGCCGCGGACGGCCTCGTCAGCTACGTCAAGGTCCACCTGAACGACCGCTTCCACGGCCGGGAGGTGACCGCCTACCGGACGTGGGTACCGGGCCTGGGAGCCGCCGCACCGCGGCTCGTCGCGGCCGACGCACGGCTGGGGGCGGTCGTCGTGACCGCCGTCCCCGGCCGCCCCCTCAGCGACGGCACCCGGCGCGCCCCGGACGAGGAACGCGCCCTCTTCGTCCGCATCGGCGCGCTCGCCGCCGCCATCCACGGCAGCGCGCCGGCCCGGCCCTCCTGCGAGGACGAGGGACCGCCCGTGCGGAAGCTCGACCGGCACCTGGACGGCGCCCGTGCCCACCTGGCCCCCGGCGACGAGGAGTTCGTCCTGGCGCTGGCGGCCCGGTCAGCCGCCCTTCCTCCGCTCGAACCGGTCCCCACGCACGGCGACTTCCAGTTGCGCAACCTGCTGTGGTCCGGCCGGCTCGCCGTGATCGACTTCGAGCGCAGCGAGGCGCAACCCGCTCTCCGGGACCTCGTACGGCTCTCCGACGCCTGGGCCGGCCGGCCCGACCTCCACGAGGCGTTCCTGACCGGCTACGGGCGCCGGCCCACCCCGCTCGAGGAGGAGCGCCTGGCCGTCGACTCCGCCCTCGACGCGGTCTCGGGCGTCGCCTACGGCGCGGCCGAGGGCGATCCGGAAGTCCTCGCCCGCGGCCTGCGCACCCTCGCCCGGCTCCGTGCCGCGTCCTGACCCGGGCGGCTCGGGCGCGAGGGGCGGCCACGCCCCGGGGCGTCCCCCCGACGACCGCCCCCGCCCGGGCATCACGCGGAGCCCGGGGTGCCGTGCCGCTCGTCGAAGGTGAGCTCGGGCGGCGGGGTGCGGAAGCCGCGCGTCAGGTAGGCGAGGTAGGCGACGCCGAGGGCGAGCCAGATGACCCCGAGGGTGAGTGCCTTGCCGTCGAGGTGGAGCAGGAGCCAGAGGTCGATCAGGGCGCCGACGGCCGGGACGACGGCCCAGGCGAGGACACCGGCGGGCTCGCCCGCGCGGCGCTTGCGCAGGAAGGTCGCGATCACGCTGAGGTTGACGAAGGTGAAGGCGGTGAAGGCGCCGAAGTTGATGAAGGACGTGGAGGTGGCGACGTCCAGGCGGAGGGCGACGAGGCCGACCAGGCCGGTCAGCAGGATGTTGAAGGCCGGCGTCAGGTGGCGGGGGTGGATGTAGCCGAAGACCTTGCGGGGCAGCACATTGTCGCGGCCCATGGCGTAGAGCAGGCGCGAGGTGCTGGCCTGGGCGGCGACCCCCGACGCGAACTGGGCGACGACGAGGCCCGCGAGGAACACCGACGAGAAGAGGTCGCCGCCGATGGTCCTGGCGATCTCGAAGGCGGCGGAGCTGGGGTCGTCGAAGTCGCTGCCCGGATGGGCGAGCTGGGTGGTGTAGGCGAGCACGATGAAGATGCCGCCGCCGATGAGTGCGGTGAGCAGGATGGCGCGCGGCATGGTCCTGCGGGGCTCGACGGTCTCCTCGGTGAGCGTGGTGACGGCGTCGAAGCCGAGGAAGGAGTACGCCGCGATGGCCGCGCCGCCGGAGATCCCGGCCAGCGTGGTGGCGTCGTTGTGGAACGGCGACGCGCTCAGCAGCCCGCCGGCGCCGTCGGCGTGGAAGACGTGCCGCAGCGAGAGCAGCGCGAAGATGGCGATGACCAGGATCTGGAACGCCATCAGCAGGGAGTTGGCCCGGTCCGCGGCCTGGATGCCGAGCAGGTTGAGCGCGGTGGTGCTGAGGACGAAGGCGAGGATCCACACCCACATCGGCACGCCGGGCCACTCGGCCTGGAGGTAGGCGCCGCCGATCAGCCAGATGACCATCGGCAGGAAGAAGTAGTCCAGGAGGGTCGCCCAGCCGACGAGGAAGCCGGCCCGCCCGTCGATGGAGCGCCGCACGTAGGTGTAGGCGGAGCCGGCGACGGGGTGCTCGGCTGCCATCTTCCCGTAGCTGTAAGCGGTGAAGAGCATGGCGACCAGCGCCAGGGCGTACGCGGTGGGCACCGCGCCGCCGGTCTTCTCCGCGACGACGCCGAAGGTGCCGAGCACGATCAGCGGGGTCATGTAGGCCAGGCCGAAGGAGACGACGGCTCTGAGTCCGAGGGTGCGGGACAGCGCGGGGGCCGTGGTGGCGGAGCGCGCGGCGTTGTCGGTCATCGTGGGGCTCCGGGGATGGGTCAGCCGCGGCAGGCGGGGCGCCAGCTGCGAGGGTCTATGCGCCCGTCGTACAGGGGGAGTTCGAGGGGGCGGTCGGTGTCGGTGAACTGGGACCACATGCGGTTGAGGCCGGCCGTCCCGTAGGTGCGCACCCGGGTGACGTCGTCCAGGTCCAGGACGTCGGTGAGCGCGGTGGCGGAGCTGTCGGGCGCCTCGGTGCGCACGCGCCCCTCGGGGTCGACGACGAGGCTGCGGCCGGTGCCCTGCGGCCCGGCCGTGTTGACGCTGACCACGTAGACCTGGTTGGTGATGGCGTTGGCGCGGGCCAGGACGAGTTCCTGGGCGCGGTCGCCGGTCGTGGTCATGACGGGGTTGACGATGACCTCGGCGCCCATCCAGGCCAGGTGCCGGGCGACCTCGGGGAACCAGGCGTCGTAGCAGATGGAGAAGCCGACGCGGCCGGCCCCGGGGACGTCGAAGACCACGAACCGGTCACCCGGCGTGTAGGGCTCGCGGGGCCGCCAGGGGAAGACCTTGCGGTAGTGCGCGGCGAGCCGGCCCTCGGGGGAGAAGGCGAGCGCCGTGTTGAACAGCTCGCCGTCCGGGCCGCGTTCGCAGATGCTGCCGGGCAGCAGCCAGACGCCCAGGTCCCCGGCGATCTCGCCGAGCTCCCGTACGAGGCGTCCGTCCAGCGGCTCCGCGGAGTCCCGCAGTCGCCGCTCGGCGTCCTCCGGGCCCCCGTCCACGCCGAACAGGTGCAGCTCGGGGAAGGCCATCAGCCGGGTCTGCGGGAAACGTGCCAGCAGCGTCCCGGCCTCGTCCGCGAAGCCGGAGACCGGCGCCCCCGCCGGGCGCGGCCCGGCCTGGGCGAGGGTCACGGGAAGGGGTCGGGACATGGTTCACCTGCTTCGTTCGAATGCTGTGGAAATTAGAGCATTCTGATCAGATAAACAAGAGTGCTCAAGGTGAGATGTTTTCCGGTACTACAGTCGGTCCCATGCCCGACACGGAGAAGCGGACCGGCCAGGCCGCGCCCCTCGCCGCCGGCCCGCCGCTGAGCACCCCGGCCCTGGGCGGCATCCGCCGGCTGTCCGCACTCGACACCGTGCGCGCCCGCATAGCCATGGCCGTCGACCTGGGCCTGCTCGCCCCCGGGGAGCGGCTGCCCGCGGCGGCGGAGATCGCCGCGGCACTGGACGTCGGCGAGATCACGGTGCGCCGGGCCCTGGTGGCGCTGTGCGACGACGGGCTGCTGGAGCGCCGCCGCGGCCGCAACGGCGGCACGCTGGTCGCCAGGCACCCGGCGAAGGGCTCGGTCAGCGCCGTGGGCAGCTACCGCTCCGACACCGACGCGGTGCGCCGGCTGATCGACCACCGGCTGGTGCTGGAGTGCGGCATCGCCCACCTCGCCGCCGGCCACGCCGACGACGCCGCGCTGCGCGAACTGGATGGCCTGGTCGACCTGATGGACCGGGTGACCAGCTGGGCCGAGTTCCACCGCCACGACGAGGAGTTCCACCTCGCGGTCGCGTCCGCCACCGGGACGCCCTCGGTCGTCGTCCCCTACGCGGCCGTCGTCCGCGAGCTCTACCGCTACTACCTGCCCTACCCGCTCGACGCGCTGCGCGCCTCCAACGCCGAGCACCGCGAGCTGGTCCGCGCCCTGCGCCGCGGTGACCGCGCCGCGGCGGCCGCGGTCGCCGAGGGCCACGTCCGGGTACTGCACCGGACGATGTTCATCGGCCTCCCCGACGCCGTACCCGGACCGGCCACCACCGAGGGCTGAGAGCTCGCCGCGTCGCCAGTACAGTCGAGCCACACGTGCGGCGTCTGCCGCCACAGGGGTGGAGGAGACGTCCGTGGAGGGGCTGGCGCTCGTCACGCTCATGGCCGGTGCGGTGCTGGTCACCGCTGTCGCCCGCCGACTGGGGGTGTCGCCCCCGCTGCTGCTGGTCGCCGTCGGCCTGTGCGCATCCTTCGTGCCGGGGATCCCCGCCTACGCCATCGAGCCCGAACTGGTGATGGTGCTGGTCCTGCCCCCGCTGCTGTACTCCTCGGCACGGGAGAGTTCCTACCTGCGCTTCCGGGAGAACCTGCGCCCCATCGGACTGCTGGCCGTGGGGCTGGTGCTGTTCACCACGGTGGTGATCGGCTACGCCGCGTCCTGGCTGGTGCCGGGGCTGCCGCTGGGCTCGGCACTGGTGCTCGGCGCGGTCCTGTCGCCGCCCGACGCGGTCGCGGCGACCTCCATCGGACGCCGGCTGGGCCTGCCGCGCCGGCTGCTGACCGTGCTCGGCGGCGAGAGCCTGGTGAACGACGCGACCGCGCTCACGGCCTACCGCGTGGCCGTCGCGTCCGTGGCCGGCGCCGGCTACACCCTGCTGCAGGGCGTCGGCGTCTTCCTGATGGCGGCCGTGGGGGGCTCACTGATCGGTCTGGCGATCGGCTGGCTGGCCCGCCTCGGGCACCGGTTCCTGCCCGGGGACCTGGCCAGCGCGCTCGGTCTGCTCGTGCCGTTCCTCGCCTACCTCGTCGGCGAGGAGGCGCACACGTCGGGAGTGCTGGCCGTGGTCGTGGCCGGGCTCTACCTGGGACACCGCTCCCCCGACACGGAGGCGACCTCCCGGCTGCAGGTGTACGCGGTGTGGAGCGCCCTCGACACCGTGCTGGAGGCCCTCGTCTTCGCGTTGATCGGCCTGCAGGTGCGGGGCATCGTCGACACGGTCGACACGGGCGTGTGGCAACTGGTCGCGGCCGGTACCGCGCTGACGGCGGTGACCGTCCTGGCGCGCGCCGTGTGGGTCTACCCCGCGACCTACCTGCCACGGCTGATGTTCCCGCGGATCCGGGCCCGCGACCCCTATCCCCCGTGGCAGTACCCGGTCGTCCTCTCCTGGGCGGGCATGCGCGGCGTGGTCTCGCTGGCCGCGGCCTTCGCGCTGCCGGAGACCACCGACAGCGGCGCGCAGTTCCCCGGGCGCGACGAGATCCTGTTCCTGACCTTCTTCGTCACGGTCGGCACGCTGCTGCTGCACGGGATGACGCTGCCCCCGCTCATCCGGCGGCTCGGCATCTGCAACAAGGAGGCGTACGAGGACGCCCTGGCCGAGGCGAACGCCCAGCACAGTGCCGCCCGGGCGGCACTGGCGCGCCTGGAGGAGCTGGCCGGGGACAAGGGCTCCCACCAGGCCGTGCTGGAGACCCTGCGGCAGACCGCGGAGGCCCGCCGCAACGCCGCCTGGGAACGGCTGGGCGGCCCGACCGGCGGGGGCGCCGAGCCGCCGAGTGTGGCCTACCGGCGGCTGCGCCGCGCCATGCTCGACGCCGAGCGGCAGGAGTTCGTGCGCTTCCGCGACGAACGGCTCATCGACGACGAGGTGCTGCGCCACGTCATGCGCGAACTGGACCTGGAGGAGGCGGCGCTGCAGCGCGAATAGCGCCGGACGGGGGGACGGGGGCCCCGGCCTCAGCCCATGGACTCGTGGACGAAGCACCAGCGCCAGGTCTCGCCCGGCTGGTAGGAGCGGATCACCGGGTGGCCGGTGGCCCCGTAGTGCGCGGTGGCGTGCCGCCCCGGGGAACTGTCGCAGCATCCGACGTGGCCGCAGCTCAGGCACAGCCGCAGATGGACCCAGTCGCGGTGTCCGGCGGCCAGGCAGTCGGCACAGCCGTCCTCCGGCGGCGCGGCCGCGACGTCGGCCGGGGCCTGCTCCAGATCGGTACACGCTGCTGTTGTCACGCGGGCCACCTGCGCCTTCTGCGGATCGCTGCTTCCGGACGCCCCAGGCTACGTCAACCCGCTGCCCGGCGCGATCAGCGGCCGGGCAGGGCGCACGCGGGTGCCGCCGAGGGTCAGTCGCGGAGTTCGCCCTCCAGGAGGCCCATGGTGAACATGTCGTACCACCGGCCGTCGCGCCGGAAGACCTGCCGCAGCCGGCCCTCGTCGACGAAGCCGACCTTCCGGTAGACGTGGTGCGCCGCCTCGTTCTCGGTCACGACGGTGAGCGAGATCTTGTGCAGGCGCATCTTCTCGAAGCCGTAGCGGCACATGGTCCGCATGGCGTCGGTGGCGTAGCCGCGGCCCCAGTACTCCTTCTCGCCGATGTAGATGTCGAGTTCGGCGCAGCCGGTCTCGGGCTCGGCGTCGCGCAGCCGCACCAGGCCGATGAGCCGGCCGTCGTCCCGCACCTGAATGCCGTGGAGCACGTCGCCGTAGGCGTTGCGGGGCCGCTCCTCCATGCGCTTCCTCACCTGGGCGAGGGGCTGGGCGTAACCGTCGTCCATCCAGCGCATGACCTCGGGGTCGTGGTTCCAGCGCCACAGCGCCTCGGCGTCCGAGGGCTCCATCGGGCGCAGTGTCACCAGTCGTCCGGGCACCATGGGGCGGCCCCCTCCGGGTCGTCGTGATCGTGGTCGTGGAACCCGACAGGGTTAACACGTCCGTCGGGGACCGATCAACCGGATTGCCCGCCGCCGGGCGGGCGTTCAGCTCGCCTCGGCCCGGCCCCCGCCCTCCGCGGCGAGCACGCGCTCGACGTCGGCCCACGAGGCCCCGTGCTCGGCCAGGACGTCCGCGACCACACCGGGGCCGGCCGTCAGGGCCAGCAGGATGTGCTCGTCACCGATGTGACGGTCGCCCCGGGCCACCGCGGACCGCAGGGAACGTTCCAGCACGCCCTTGGCGCCGCGGCCGAACGGCCGCCGCCCCGAGGGCCGCCGGCGCCGCGGCCCGGAGCCGGCGGCGAGGACGCCGGAGCCGTGCGCGTCCTCCACGCGGGCGACGATCTCGGCGACGTCGATGCCGAGTCCGGCCAGCGCCGCGGCATCGGCCCGCGAGACCCCGCCGCGCCGGCGGCTCTCCCCCAGCGCCTCCTCCAGGGCCTCACGGCGCCGGTCGACGCCCAGTGCGGCCAGGGCCGCGGAGGCCCGGGTGCCGCGCCGGTCGAGCAGCGACAGCAGCAGGTGGTCCTCGGTGACGGCCGGGTCGGCGGCGCGTTCGGCGTGCCCGACCGCGCCCTCGACGACCTCGCGCGCGCTCTTGGTGAACCTCTCGAACATCCTCAATGCCTCCCGTACTTCTTGTGCACGGCCTGCCTGCTGACGCCGAGTTCGTGGGCGATCTCCTGCCACGACCACCCCTGCGCCCGCGCGCTCCTGACTTGTACGGTCTCCAGCTGCTCCAGCAGCCGCCGCAGCGCGGCGACGGCCCGCAGCCCGACCCTCGGGTCGCGGTCACCCGCCCGCTCGGCGAGATCGGTTGCCTCGGTCATGTCTGTCAATTTACGTTGACAGGCACGGACGTGTCAACCCGAGTTGACGGCCGGAACTGCGGGCCGGGGTGGCCGGGGCCGGGGTGTCAGGCGCCGCCCTGCGCGGCGGCCCGGCGCTGCCGCTTGCCCAGCGGCGCCTGGGAGAGGTCCTCGGCCTGGGACCTGAGGTTCTTGTGGCCGTACCCGCGCTCGCCCAGCCAGGCCCGGGCCGCCGCCTCGGCGCGTTCGGCGGCCTCCAGGATGTCCTCCTCCGCCTCCCCGGAGTCGAGGAACCGGAAGGTGAAGGCGGGCCGCGCGGCGATGTCGTAGGTGAGGTGGCCCTCGGGGGTGAAGGCGGCGCGCAGGACGTCGTGTTCCGCCGCGTGGGCGAGGAGTTCGGCGCGCTGCTCGGCGGTGAGTCCGTCGAAGACGCCGCGAACGGTGACGCGGAAGGTGCGGGTGCTCATGCGCCGACCCTAGAAGCGCGTTCCGTTCCGCTCCACCGCATTTCGCCGGGCCGCCCCGGCCCCGCGCCCACCGGGCAGACGACGCCCCGGGGGCGGACGCCAGGGCGCCGCCTCGCTCCGTGGCCGGGTGACCGCATGTCGGCCGTCATGCGCCGCCCCCCGAAGACGGGGACCGAGGAGCCGTCCGGGAGCCGGCGACCTCACAGCGCAATACGCCTAGCGGTCCCGGGTCACCGCGAGGAGCGCCATGTCGTCGTCGGTCGGCCCGCCCGCGTGCCGGTGCACGTCCTCGAGCAGCGCGTCCAGCAGTTCGGCCGGACCTCCGCGCCGCACCCCCGCCAGCCGTCCCGCCAGGTCGTAGAAGCGGCCCTTGACGTCGCGGGCCTCGGTGACGCCGTCGGTGCACAGCAGCAGCGTCGAACCCGCGGGGAACGGCACCGTGTCCACCACCGCGTCCACCTCCCCCAGCCCCTCCACCAGGAGCAGCCCGTTCTCCGACGGATCGGCCGCGCGCACCCGTCCGCCCCGCAGCAGCAGCGGCGCCGGGTGGCCGAGGTTCACCAGCCGGACGTGGTCGCCGCCGTGCGGGAACTCGGCCAGCACCGCGGTGGCGAACCACTCCAGCCGCTCGCCGTCCTCCCGCCGGCCGACCTCCCGAATGAGGGCCCGCAGCATCTGCCGCGCCACGTCCGCGAGGGTCGCCTGCTCGTCGGCCGCCATCCGGAAGCTCCCGAGGACGAGCGTCGCCGCCTCCACGGCGTCCAGGCCCTTGCCCCGCACGTCCCCCACGATGCAGCGCAGCCCGTACGAGGTGTCCTGGACCGCGTAGAGGTCCCCGCCGATCTCGGCCTCCTCCTCGGCGGCCTCGTAGCGCGCCGCGATCCTCAGGTCGCCGACGCGCGCGGGCGGTTCGGGGAGCACCGCGCGCTGCACGGTCGCGGTGACCGAGCGGGCGGAACGCAACCGGGACTCGCGTGCCTCCAGCAGCCGGTTGATGAACACCGCGACCACGGCGACCAGCGAGACGGTCAGCAGCTCGCTCATCCCGCTCAGCCCCCGCAGCCGCCCGAAGTGGGCCAGGATCCAGGTGTCCGCGGTGATCGCCGCCAGGCCGACCACCATGGTCGCCCGCATCGACAGCAGCGGCGCCGCGAGCACCGGCGCGACGGAGTAGAAGGCGGCGCTCGTGTACTGCGTCGGGGTGACGAGGTCCACGCACAGCCCGCCGACCAGGACCACGACCGGGAGCAGGCGGATGTACCAGGCCACGTCGGCGGCGCCGCCGAAGCCCTCGTCATCGGCCCTCCCCACGCACCCTCCCGGTCTCTCCCGCTGGCGATCCCCTCACGCTCCCCGGCAATCGCCCCCGCGGCCACCTCAGGCCCTCCCCCGGAGTGAACCGGCCCCCACGGTGCTCCGCCGGGCGCCGGGCCGTGGACCCGTCTGGCCCACGCGGCTTCAGGCCGGGGCCGAAAATGTCGATCATTGCGGCAGGACGCACGGAACTGGTTCCCGACACCGCCGAGGAGTCGCGCCGATGACGACGTGGACGAAGGACGAACTGGACCGCATCGAGCACGCCTACGAGCTCTCCGGCGCGCCCCGGCGCGACCCCGGCACCCTGGACCCGCCCTCCACCGTCCGGGTGGTCCGCGCCGAGCCCATGGTGGCCGGCACCGCGCGCGCCGCGACGCTCGAACTCGTCCCGCGCTGAGCGCGGCCGCACAGCGGAACACGGGACGGACATGACGACCATGGTCATCGTCGGTGCGGGGCGCGGTCTGGGCGCCGCGGTGGCGCGCCAGTTCGGCAGCGACGGCTTCGACGTCGCGCTCGTCGCCCGCGACCAGGACCGCCTGGACACCCTCGCGGCCGCGCTGGACAAGGACGGCGTCAACGCGCAGGGGTTCGCAGCCGACGTCCGCGACCCGCTCGGCCTCGGCGCCGCGCTGGACGCCGCCGCGGCCGCGCTCGGGCCGATCGAGGTGCTGCAGTACAGTCCGGCGCCGCACAGGGACTTCATGAGGCCCCTCCTGGAGACGACCGCCGCCGACTTCGCGGGGCCCCTGGAGTTCTCCCTGTACGGCGCGGTCACCGCCGTCCACGCGGTGCTGCCCGACATGCGCTTCCTGGGACGCGGCACGATCCTCTTCGTCAACGGCGGCAGCGCGGTGCGGCCACTGCCCACCCGCGCGGGGACCTCCGTGGCGTTCGCGGCGGAGAGCGCCTACGCCCGGATGCTGCACGACACGCTGGCCGCCGAGGACATCCACGTCGCGCAGCTGATCGTGCCGGGCGTCATCGCCGCGGGGCATCCCAGGAACGATCCCGCCGTGCTGGCGGCCGCCCTGTGGTCGGCGCACCGGGACCGCAGGGGGTTCCGGCACTTCTCGGTCCCGCCGGAAGCAGGGGCCTGAAGGAGCGGCGCGGCGTCCCGGCGGCGCGGGAGGGGACGCGGGACGAGTGCCGCCCCGAACGGCCGCCGCGGCGGCGAGCCGACTTCGGGGGTGACCGTACGTGAGGTAGACAACCAACGCTGACACGGACCGTGCGGGTCCGTGGATCGCGCCGCCCCGAGGAGCCAGCCGTGCACCAGGAGTTCTCCGGATCCACCGCCCTCGTCACCGGGGCCACCGCAGGGATCGGGCGGGGGGTGGCGCTACGGCTGGCGGCGCTGGGCGCCGAGGTCGTCGTCCACGGACGGGACCCGGGGCGCGGTGCGCGGGTCGTGGCGGAGGCGGAGGACGCGGGCGGGCGGGCCCGGTTCGTCGCCGCCGACCTGTCCGACCCCCGTGATGTGCTGCGCCTCCCCGAGGCGGCGGGCGCGGTGGACGTGCTGGTCAACAACGCCGGCGTCTACCGGTTCGCGGGCGCCGCGGACTCCACGGCCGGGATGTTCGACCTCCACATGGCGGTCAACGCCCGGGCGCCCCTGCTGCTGGTCGGGGCCCTCGTACCGGCCATGGCCGCGCGGGGCCGCGGTGCGGTCGTCAACCTGAGCACCCTGGCGGCGCGCGTCCCGACGCGGCGGGGAGCCGTCTACGGGGCGTCCAAGGCGGCGCTGGAGCTGATGACCCGCGTGTGGGCCGACGAGTTCGGGGCCCGCGGGGTGCGCGTGAACGCCGTGGCCTCCGGCCCGGTCCGCACCCCCGGCACGGCGGAGATGGGCGAGGACGCGCTGGCGACCGTCGCGCACGGCACCGCCCTGGACCGGGTGGCCGAGCTCGACGAGATCGTCGAGGCGGTCGTCTTCCTGGCCTCGGACCGCGCCGGCTACATCACCGGCGCCGTCCTCGACGTGTACGGCGGGCAGCGGGCGATCGGCTGACGGCGGGGGCCGCCGCCCGCCGCACCGGCCCGCGTCCGTGTCCGCGTCCGCGTCCGCTCCGCAGAACCGAAAGGGACCCGCCCCGTGAAGGTGCCGCCGCATCCCGGCCTCGACGGGAACACCGTCTACCTCGACCACAACGCCACCACACCCGTCGACCCGAGGGTCGCGGAGGCGATGGGCCCCTGCCTCACGACCGGGTTCGGCAACCCCTCCAGCGGGCACGCCTGGGCGGCTGAGCCCGCCGCGGCGCTGGCGCGGGCCCGCCGCCTGGTCGCGGCGCTCGTCGGGGCGACGGCGGAGGGGATCGTGTTCACCGGGTCCGGGTCCGAGGCGAACAACCTGGCGCTGCGCGGCGCGGTGCTCGCCGCCGGTGCCGACCGCCCGCGGGTGATCACCCAGGTGACCGAGCATCCCTCGGTGCTGGAGACGTGCCGCGCGCTGGGGCGGCTGCACGGGGTGCGGGTGACCTGCCTGCCGGTGGACCGGGAGGGCCGTCTGGACCCGGCCGTGCTGGCCGCCGCCCTCACCCCGGACACCGTGCTCGTCTCCGTCATGGCGGCCAACAACGAGACCGGCACGCTGCAGCCCGTGGCGGAAGTCGCCCGGCTGGCCCGCGCACGGGGCGCCCTCTTCCACTGCGACGCCGCCCAGGCCGCCGGGAAGGTCCCGTTGGACGTGGCCGCGCTCGGGGTGGACCTGCTGACGGTGGTGGGGCACAAGATGTACGCCCCGAAGGGGATCGCCGCCCTGTACGTGCGCCCGGGGCTGCGCCTGGAGCCCCTGGTGTACGGGGGCGGACAGGAGGGCGGGCTGCGGGCCGGCACCGAGAACGTCGCCCTCGCCGTGGCCCTGGGGGAGGCCGCCGGGCTGGCGGCCGCGGAACTCGCCGACGGCGCGGGCGAGCGCGCCGCGGACCTCCGCGACCGGCTGTACGGGGCCCTGACCCGGGCACTGCCGGGGCGCGTCCACGTCAACGGGTCCGCCCGCCACCGCCTGCCCACCACGCTGAACGTCGCCGTCGACGGCGTCCCCGGCCACGAGCTGCTCGCCGCGGTGCCCCGGATCGCGGCCTCCACCGGTTCCGCCTGCCACAGCGGCAGCCGCGCACCCTCCCCCGTCCTGCGGGCCATGGGCCTGGACGACGACCGCGCCCTGAGCGCCGTACGGCTGTCGGTCGGCCGCTGGACCACCGCGGACGACGTCGACCTGGCGGCCGCACTGCTCACCTCGGCCGCCCGCGCCCTCGCCACGCGCTCCGGCTCACCCGCCTGACCCCGCCTGACCGTGCCCGCCGGGCGCGCCGCCGCCGGACTTGCGAGCGGCCCCCCGCCCGGTAGCGTCGACAGGAGGTGGGACCACCGCACGAAGGAGCAGGCGGATGGGCGTGAAACGGTGGATCGACGCCTGGCCGGTGTACCGGCAGCTCACCGGTACGGACCCGCTGGGCCGGGGCAAGGCCGCGCAGTCGGCCCGCTCGGCCGGGCTCGGGTCCCGCACGGACAGCGCCGACCGGGTGGTCGGCTCGGTGTGCCCCTACTGCGCCGTGGGCTGCGCGCAGCGCGTCTTCGTCAAGGACGGCAAGGTCGTCCAGATCGAGGGCAACCCGGACAGTCCCATCTCGCGCGGCCGCCTGTGCCCCAAGGGCTCGGCCAGCAAGCAGCTCGTCACCGGCCCGCAGCGGGAGCAGCGGGTGCTCTACCGCCCGCCGTACGGCACCGCCTGGCAGGAACTCGACCTGGACACGGCCATGGACATGGTCACCGACCGGGTGCTCGACGCACGGCGCAAGGGCTGGCAGGACACCGACGAGGACGGGCGGCGGCTGCGCCGCACGATGGGCCTGGCCAGTCTGGGCGGGGCGACGCTGGACAACGAGGAGAACTACCTCATCAAGAAGTTGTTCACCGCCCTCGGCGCCCTGCAGATCGAGAACCAGGCGCGTATTTGACACTCCGCCACGGTTCCCGGTCTGGGAGCCTCGTTCGGACGTGGCGGCGCCACGGACTACCAGCAGGACCTCATCAACTCCGACTGCATCGTCATCATGGGCTCCAACATGGCCGAGGCCCATCCGGTCGGGTTCCAGTGGGTCATGGAGGCCAAGGCGCGCGGCGCCAGGGTCATCCACATCGACCCGCGGTTCACGCGGACGAGCGCGCTCGCGGACCAGCACGTCACCATCCGGGCCGGCACCGACATCGCGTTCCTCGGCGGCGTGATCAACCACATCCTCACGCACGGCCTCGACTTCCGGGAGTACGTGGCGGCGTACACCAACGCGCCCTTCCTGCTGAGCGAGCGCTACCAGGACACCGAGGACCTGGACGGGCTGTTCAGCGGCTACGACCCGCACACCGCCGCGTACGACGCGTCGAGCTGGACATACGCGAGCGTCCCCGTGGAGGAGCGGCCCGGCCACCACCTGAAGGAGGTGTCCGCCCCCTTCCAGCACGGCGCGGGCGGCCCGTTCATCGAGGGGGCCGAGGGCGGGATCGAGTCCGACCCCGCACTGGAGCACCCGCGCTGCGTGTTCCAGGTGCTCAAGCGGCACTTCTCCCGCTACACCCCCGAGATGGTGGAGCGGATCTGCGGGGTCCCGCGCGAGCTGTTCCTGGAGGTCTGCCGCGCCTGGACGGAGAACTCCGGCCGGGAGCGCACCGCCGCGCTGGTGTACAGCGTCGGATGGACCCAGCACTCGGTGGGCGTCCAGTACATCCGGGCCGCGTCGATCATCCAGCTGCTGCTGGGCAACATCGGCCGCCCGGGCGGCGGGATCTTCGCCCTGCGCGGCCATGCCAGCATCCAGGGCTCCACGGACGTGCCCACCCTCTTCAACCTGCTGCCGGGCTACCTGCCGATGCCCGACATCACCCACGAGGACCTGGCCACCTACCTGGACGGGGTCCGCGGCCGGGGGCAGAAAGGCTTCTGGGGCGCCGCCGACGCCTACACCGTCTCGCTGCTCAAGGAGTACTGGGGCGACGCCGCGACCGCCGAGAACGACTACTGCTTCGACTACCTGCCCCGGATCAACGGCGACCACGGCACCTACCGCACCGTGATGGACATGGTCGACGGCGGCAAGGTCTTCGGCTACTTCCTGCTCGGGCAGAACCCCGCGGTCGGCTCGGCGCACGGCCGGCTGCAGCGCCTGGGCATGGCGAACCTCGACTGGCTGGTCGTGCGCGACCTCACCATGATCGAGAGCGCCACCTTCTGGAAGGACGCGCCGGAGATCGAGACCGGGGAGATCGTCACCGAGGAGTGCCGCACCGAGGTGTTCTTCTTCCCCGCGGCCTCGCACGTGGAGAAGGCCGGCACCTTCACGCAGACGCAGCGCATGCTCCAGTGGCGCGACCAGGCGGTCGAACCGTCCGGGGACCAGCGGTCGGAGCTGTGGTTCTTCCACCGGCTGGGCGTGCTGCTGAAGGAGAAGCTGGCCGGCTCGGCCGACGAGCGCGACCGACCCCTGCTGGACCTGGCCTGGGACTACGAGACGGAGGGCGAGGAGCCTTCCGCGGCGGACGTGCTGCGCCACATCAACGGCATCGACCTGCGCACCGGCCGGACGGTCGACGGCTACCTCGACCTGAAGGCCGACGGCACCACCGCCTGCGGCTGCTGGATCTACAGCGGCGTCTACGCGAACGAGACCAACCAGTCGCGGCGCCGGACCTCCCGCTTCGAGACGGGCCCGTACGACGCCGAATGGGGCTGGACATGGCCCCTCAACCGCAGGGTGCTGTACAACCGCGCCTCCGCCGACCCGCAGGGACGGCCCTGGAGCGAGCGGAAGAAGCTGGTCTGGTGGGACACGGCGGCGGGTGAGTGGACCGGCCGCGACACCCCGGACTTCGAGAAGCACAAGCCGCCGGACTACCGGGCGCCAAGGGGCGCGTCGGGCGTCGAGGCGCTCGACGGCGACGACCCGTTCATCATGATGCGCGACGGGAAGGGCTGGCTGTTCGCCCCGACCGGGCTCGCGGACGGCCCGCTGCCCACGCACTACGAGCCGCACGAGTCGCCGATGCGCAATCTGCTCTACGGCCAGCAGGGCAACCCGGTGCGCAAGGTCTACGGCCGCCCCGACAACCCGTCCAACCCCGCGCCGCCGGAGGCGCACTCCGAGGTGTTCCCCTATGTGTTCACCGCGGCCCGGCTGACCGAGCACCACACGGCGGGCGCGATGAGTCGACAGCTGCCCTATCTGGCGGAACTCCAGCCGGAGTTGTTCGTGGAGGTCTCGCCGGAGCTGGCGGCCGAGCGGGGGCTGCGCCACCTGGACTGGGCGCATGTGATCACCAGCAGGACCGCGGTCGACGCGCGTGTGATGGTGACCGACCGGATGGCGCCGCTGCGCGTCGACGGACGGGTCGTGCACCAGGTCTGGATGCCGTACCACTGGGGCCAGACCGGGCTCACCAAGGGCGACGTGGTCAACGACCTCATCGGCGTGGTGGCCGACCCGAACGTGTTCATCCAGGAGAGCAAGGTGCTGACCTGCGACGTCCGACCCGGGCGGCGCCCGCGGGGGCCCGAACTGCTCGCGTACGTCGAGGACTACCGCCGCCGCGCCGGCATCACGGCGGAGACCGGCACCCGCATAGCGACGGCCGGCGGCCACGCCGAGCGGGCGCACATCGAACCGGACCGGCCGGAGGAGCCGTCATGACGCAGGACAACAGCTTCTACGGGCCGCTCGCGGACCCCGCGGGCAACGCCGGGCACAGCGACCACCCGCCGCGGGTGGGCTTCTTCACCGACACCTCCGTGTGCATCGGCTGCAAGGCGTGCGAGGTGGCCTGCAAGGAGTGGAACGCCATCCCGGAGGACGGCATCGACCTGCTGGGCATGTCGTTCGACAACACCGGGATGCTGGGTGCGAGTTCGTGGCGGCACGTCGCCTTCATCGAGCAGCAGCGCCCGCTCGGCCGGCAGGACGCGGGGCTGGCCGACCTGCCCGTCGGCCCGTCCAGCACGGAAGGGACGGCCGAGGTGGTGGCCGACGCCCTGGAGGTCGCCAAGCGGGGCGGCGGCGACCTCGGCACCGCCCCGGTGGACCTGGGCTTCCCCTCCTTCGACCTGCCCGGCGCGGGGACGGGCGCCGAGGCCCGCACCGACTTCCGCTGGCTGATGTCCTCCGACGTGTGCAAGCACTGCACGCACGCCGGCTGCCTGGACGTGTGCCCCACAGGCGCACTGTTCCGCACCGAGTTCGGCACGGTCGTCGTCCAGCCCGACATCTGCAACGGGTGCGGCTACTGCGTGTCCGGCTGCCCCTACGGCGTCATCGACCGGCGGCCCGACGACGGCCGGGCGTGGAAGTGCACGATGTGCTACGACCGGCTCCGGGGCGACCTGGAACCGGCCTGCGCCAAGGCCTGCCCCACCGACTCCATCCAGTTCGGCCCGCTCGACGAACTGCGCGAGCGCGCCGACCGGCGCCTGGCGCAGCTGCACGAGGCCGGGGTCGCCGAGGCGCAGCTCTACGGCCGCGACCCGGACGACGGGGTGGGCGGGGACGGCGCGTTCTTCCTGCTGCTGGACGACCCGGAGGTGTACGGGCTGCCGCCGGACCCGGTCGTGCCGACCCGCGACCTGGCGTCGATGTGGAAGCACGCGGGCGTGGCGGCGTCGGCGCTGCTGGCGGCCTCGGCCGCGGTGTTCCTCGGCGGGGTGCGGCGGTGACCCGCGACGGGGCCGGGCGCGGTGGCCGGGGCGGCCGCGACGACGACGGGAGCCGCGAGCGCCCCATGGTGCCGAAGGCGACGTTCCGCTCCTACTACGGGCGTCCGGTGCTCAAGCCGCCCGTGTGGGAGTGGAAGATCCCGGCGTACCTGTTCACCGGCGGTCTGTCGGCCGGCGCTGCCCTGCTCGCGGCGGGCGCGGACCTGACGCGGCGTCCCGCGCTGGCCAGGGCGGGCCGGGTCGGCGGCTTCGGTGCCCTGCTGGTGAGCATGTACCTGCTGGTCGCGGACCTCGGACGGCCGGAGCGCTTCCTCCACATGCTGCGGGTGGCCAAGCCGAGTTCGCCGATGTCGGTGGGCACCTGGATCCTCGTCGCCTACGGTCCCGGCAGCGCGCTGGCGGCCGCGGCCGAGGTGCTGCCCGCGGGCGTGCGCGGCACACTCCTTGGGAGACTGCTGCGCGTCGCCGCGCGCCCGGCGGGGCTGTCGGCCGCCCTCCTCGCCCCGGGAGTCGCCTCGTACACGGCGACGCTCCTGTCGCAGACGGCGGTCCCGGCGTGGCACGACGCCCGCCGCGAACTGCCCTTCGTCTTCACCGGCTCCGCGGCGGCGAGCGGCGCGGGCCTGGGCATGCTGCTGGCCCCGGTGGCCGAGGCGGGCCCCGCCCGGCGGCTCGGCGTGCTCGGCGCGGCGGCCGAACTCGTCGCGGCGCGGCTCATCGACCGCCGCCCCGGCCTGGTGACCGAGGCCTACACCACCGGCCTCCCGCACCGGCTGCGCCGCGCCTCCGAGTGCCTCACCCTCGGCGGCGCGCTCACCGCCCTGACCCTCGCCCGCCGCAACCGCGCCGCGGCGGCCGTGGGCGGCCTCGCCCTGATGGCGGGCAGTGTGCTGCAGCGCTTCGGCACGTTCGAGGCGGGCGTGGTGTCCACGAAGGACCCGGCGTACGTGGTGAAGCCGCAGCGCGAACGCCTCGAGGCACGCGCCGAGGCACGCGCCGAGGCCGACGGGGGCCCCGGCGGGGGGTGACAGCCGGTTGGGTCACGCCGCACGATGCACCCCGGCGCCGGACGTCGAGGTTGGCACGAGGTCAGGCGGCGGCGGTGCCGTGGCCGACCTGGCCGCGTCGACGTCCCGCCGACAGGCGGCCAGGCCCGGTACGCGTCCGCGGTGACGGGGCGCGTCGCGGTGAGCGCCCGGTACGGGGCGTCGGGCTCGGCCTGGGCGGGCACCGCATAGGCCCGCGCCGATCTCGGCCGCGGTCATGGCGGCCGCCCTGCGGGCGACCGCGTCCGCGTGCTCGGGGAAGACGGACCGACGCCCTCGATCGGGTCCCGCCCGGCGAGCAGGCGCCGGTGGTGCCCGCGCGGCGCCTCCACCTCGTCGACCTGCCGGGCGAGGACCCGGCCGATCTCGGGCAGGCCGAGACCCGGCGTCCGTGGGACGAGGATCTGCTGCAGCCGCAGGAGTCTCGCCTCCCCGTAGGAGCGGAGACCTCCGGTGCCCGCCCTGGCGGGCGACAGCAGTCCGGTCTCGTCGTGGTGCCGCGGGGTCCGGGCGGTCACGCCCGGCATCCGGGCGACCTCCGCGGTCGGCCACTCCATCGCCGCTCCCTCACGACCGCTTCCTCGGGCCGGCCCCTCCGGCCCTGGTCAGGACGGTGGAAGTCGCCGCTGCGGCAACCGCGAGCCCCGGACTCGGCATGCCGGGCCCCCGGGAAGCCGCGCCCGGTGTGGCGGGAGCACCCCCGGGCCGCCGCCGCCGTACCCTGGGCGGCATCCAGGCCAGAGCGAAGGTGCTGCTGATGGACCGCGACCAGACCTCCACCGCTCCCTCCCCGTCCGCCGCCGACGCACGCAGGCACGTGCCCCGCACGGACGCGCTGCTGGCGGATCCCCGGCTGACCGCGGCGGCGGAGCGGCTCGGGCGAGCCGTGGTGAAGGAGGCGGTGGCCCGGGTGCAGGAGCGGGCGCGGGCCGGTGAGGTGCCCGTCGACGGGCTCGCCGAACTCGCCGTCGCCGCGCTCCCGGCGACCGCCGCGGGGCTGCGTCCGGTGCTCAACGCCACCGGGGTGCTGCTGCACACCAACCTCGGTCGGGCCCCGCTGTCGCGGGCGGCCCGGGACGCCGTGCTCGCCGCCTCCGGGACCACGGACGTGGAGCTGGATCTGGAGACCGGCGCGCGCTCCCGCAGGGGCCGGTCCGCACTGGCGGCGCTGCTGCGCCAGGTGCCCGCCGCCGAGGCGGCGCACGTGGTCAACAACGGCGCCGCGGCGCTGGTGCTCGCGGCGACGGCGCTGGCGCGGGGGCGCGAGATCGTCGTCAGCCGCGGTGAGCTGGTGGAGATCGGGGACGGTTTCCGGCTGCCCGACCTGCTGGTCTCGACGGGCGCCCGGCTGCGCGAGGTGGGGACGACCAACCGGACCTCGCCGGAGGACTACGCCGCGGCCGTGGGGCCGGACACCGGGTTCGTCCTGAAGGTGCACCCCTCCAACTTCCGCATCACCGGCTTTACCCGCGAGGTGCCCGTCGCGGAGTTGGCGCGGCTCGGCGTGCCCGTGGTGGCCGACATCGGTTCGGGGCTGCTCGTCCCCGACCCGGTGCTGCCGGACGAACCCGACGCGACCGGGTGGCTGCGCGCGGGGGCCTCCCTGGTCACCGCGAGCGGCGACAAGCTGCTGGGGGGTCCGCAGTGCGGCCTGCTGCTGGGCCGCACCGACCTGGTGCGGCGGCTCGCCCGGCATCCGCTGGCCCGCGCGCTGCGCGTCGACAAATTGACACTGGCGGCGCTGGAGGCGACCGTACACGGCCCCGAGACCCCGACCCGGGCGGCCCTGCACGCCGACCCCGCACGGCTGCGGGACCGCGCCGGACGCCTCGCCGCCGAACTGCGCGCGCACGGCTTCGACAGCACGGCGTGCGACACGCAGGCGGTCGTCGGCGGCGGCGGGGCGCCCGGCGTCACGCTGCCCAGCGCCGCCGTGTCGCTGCCCGCCGGGTACGCCGCGCTGCTGCGGCGGGCCGATCCGGCGGTGCTGGCCCGCGTGGAGGACGGCCGGTGCCTGCTCGACCTGCGGGCCGTGCCGGAGGAGGCGGACGAGGAGCTG
Source organism: Streptomyces sp. NPDC008238 (assembly GCF_042956445.1). Lineage (NCBI taxonomy): Bacteria > Bacillati > Actinomycetota > Actinomycetes > Kitasatosporales > Streptomycetaceae > Streptomyces > Streptomyces sp. NPDC008238. The sequence goes on from NZ_JBIBGK010000022.1 coordinate 60,620, forward strand.
GCGGTGGCCGTGCGCCGGGCCGGCGTCCTGCCGGGGACCGGGGGCTGACGTGTACGTCGTCGCCACCGCGGGCCACGTCGACCACGGCAAGTCGGCGCTGCTGCGGGCCCTGACGGGCATGGAGCCCGACCGGTGGGCGGAGGAACGGCGGCGCGGCATGACGCTCGACCTCGGGTTCGTGTGGACGCGGCTCCCCGGCGCCGGGGACTTCGCCTTCGTGGACGTACCCGGGCACGAGCGCCTGGTGGGCAACATGCTGGCCGGTGTCGGCCCGGTCCCCGCGGTGCTGTTCGTGGTCGCCGCCGACCAGGGCTGGCAGCCGCAGTCCGAGGAGCACCTGGCCGTCCTGGACGCCCTCGGCGTGCGGCACGGCGTCCTCGCCGTCTCGCGCTGCGACCTGGCCGACCCCGGCCCGGCGCGGAAGGAGGCGGCGGCCCGCATCGCCGAGTCCTCCCTCGGCGAGGTGGAGTGCGTGGCCGTCAGCCCCGTCACGGGCGCCGGCCTCGACGAGCTGCGGGCGGCCCTGGTCCGGCTGGCGGGCACGCTGCCGCCGCCCGATCCGGCGGCGGACGTACGGCTGTGGGTCGATCGCGCCTTCACGGTGCGGGGTCGCGGCACCGTCGTCACCGGGACGCTCGGCGCGGGGACCGTACGGGTCGGCGACCGGCTGCTCCTCGCCCGCGACGGGCGGCCGTTGCGCGTACGGGGGCTGGAGTCCCTGAAGGAGCCGCGGCAGGAGGCCGCCGCGGTGGCCCGGGTGGCGGTCAACGTGACGGGCCCCGGCGCCGGTTCCGTACGGCGCGGCGACGCGCTGCTGACCCCGGACCGCTGGCTGACCACCGACCTCGTCGACGTGCGGCTGCGCGGCGACGCCGCCGGTGACCTGCCCCGCGAGCTCATGCTGCACGCCGGTTCGGCGGCGGTGCCGGTGACGGTCCGTCCGCTCGGCGACGACAGCGCGCGCCTGCGGCTGGCGTCGGCGCTGCCCCTGAGGGTCGCCGACACCGCCCTGTTGCGCGACCCGGGGCGGCACCGCGTCCCGGCGGGACTCACCGTGCTCGACGTGCGTCCGCCCCGGCTGACCCGCCGTGGCGCGGCCGCGGCCCGCGCCGGTGAGCTGAGCTCCCTGCCCGACGTCGCGGACGGTGCGGCGGAACTGCGCCGCCGGGGGCTGGTCCGGCGCACCGAACTGCTCGCCATGGGCGTCCGGCCGCCGGGCGGGGCGGTGGCGGGCGACTGGCTGGCGGACCCGGGCCACTGGGCCGCGCTGCGCGACCGGTTGTGCGAGGCGGTCGAGGAGCACGCCGTACGCAACCCCCTGGAGCCGGGCATGCCCCTGGAGGCGGCCCGCCAGGCCCTCGGCCTGCCGGACCGCACCCTGGTGGAGGCACTCGCCGGGTCCGTACCGGGCCTGCGGCAGGGCGACGGACGGCTGTACGGGAGCCACACGCGCCCGACGCTGCCGCCCGGCGCCCGGGCCGGCGTCGAGGCGGTACGGGCCGACCTGGCGCGTACGCCGTTCCGTGCGCCGGAGGCCGAACGGCTGGAGCAGCTCGGGCTGACCCCGAAGCTGCTCGCGGCGGCCGAGGCGGCGGGGGCGCTGCTGAGGATCGGCGAGGGCATCGTGCTGCTGCCGGGCGCGGACGCGCGGGCGGCGGCCGTACTGGCGGGACTGGAGCAGCCGTTCACCGCGAGCGAGGCGCGCCGGGCGCTGGACACCACCCGCCGGGTCGTCATCCCGCTCCTGGAGCACCTCGACCGGCAGGGCCGCACCGTACGCCTGGACGGCGCGCTCCGGCGCTGCGCGCGGTCCCCGGGGAGCGCGACGTGAGCGGCGCCGGCGTACGGGGGCGGCGGGCCGGCCGGCGGAGACGGACGGGAATCGAACCCGCCTGCCCGAGTTGCTCGGACACCTCGGTTTTGAAGACCGGGAGGGCCACCAGGCACCCTGACGTCTCCCTGCCGTGCCGGATGCCCATGGAACCTCCGGCCCCAGCCCAAGTCAACGCGCCACACGGCGGCGTCGCCCGGAGCCGGGCGACCGCCGTGCCGGCGCCCACCGCGGAAGGACCACAGCGACCATGACAGGAACCGGAACCGGCGTCCGGCAGGACAGCGTGCGGCTGACGCAGTACGCCCACGGCGGCGGCTGCGCCTGCAAGATCCCCCCGGGGGAGCTGGAGGAGATGGTGGCCGGGCTGACCCCCGGGAGCCCGGCGGGCCCCCCGGGCGGTGACCTGCTCGTCGGCCTGGACACCGGTGACGACGCGGCCGTCGTCCGGCTGCCCGGCGGGCCCGGCGGGCCGGCGGTGGTGACCACCGCGGACTTCTTCACCCCGGTGGTGGACGACCCCTACGACTGGGGCCGGATCGCCGCCGCCAACGCCCTCTCCGACGTGTACGCGATGGGCGGCACCCCGCTCGTTGCGGTCAACCTGCTGAGCTGGCCGCGGGACCTGCTGCCGCTGGAACTGGCCCGGGAGGTGCTGCGGGGCGGGCTGGACGTCGCCACCCTGGCGGGCTGCGTCGTGGGAGGCGGCCACAGCGTCGACGACCCGGAGCCGAAGTACGGGATGGCCGTCACCGGCACCGCCGACCCTGACCGCCTGCTGCGCAACGACGCGGGACGGGCGGGCGTGCCGCTGTCGCTGACCAAGCCCCTGGGGCTGGGCGTGCTCAACAACCGCCACAAGACGACCGGGGAGGTCTTCCCGCAGGCCGTGGAGACCATGACCACGCTCAACCGGGACGCCGCCGAACGGGCGCTGGCGGCGGGCGCGGTGTGCGCGACCGACGTGACCGGCTTCGGGCTCCTGGGCCACCTGTACAAGCTCGCCCGCGCCTCCGGGGTGAGCGCCGTGGTCCACGCCTCGGCGGTCCCCTACCTCGACGGGGCCAGGGAGGCCGCGGCTGCGGGCCACGTGAGCGGCGGCACCCGCCGCAACCTCGCCTGGGTCGCCCCGCACACCGACTTCGGCGGCGCGGACGAACTGACCCGGCTGCTGCTGGCGGACGCCCAGACGTCGGGGGGCCTGCTGGTGGCCGGCGAGGTGCCGGGCGCGCCGGTCGTCGGGGAGCTGGTCCCGGCGGGTGAGCACCGGCTCGTCGTCCGCTGACGGAGCCGCTGACCGGAGCCGCTGACCGGAGGCCGTGGACCTGAGTACGCGAAGTCCGGTCCGCCGGAACAGTGGTTGTTACACTGTTTCTCCGGACTCGCCCATCAGCCCGGAGCACACCGTGACCATCACCCACGCCGACGTACGGGCCGCGGCCGCCCGCATCGCCGGGCACACCCGCCCCGTCACGCTCACCCCGGTGGACCCGGGGGCGTTCGGCGCCGCCGTACAGGGCTGGCTGGCGCTGGAGTCCATGCAGCACACGGGGTCCTTCAAGGCCCGCGGCGCATTCAACTTCGTACGGAGCCACGTCGAGCGGGACGCCATGCCCGAGGCGGGCGTGGTCATAGCCTCCGGCGGCAACGGGGGCCTGGCCTGCGCCTGGGCCGCGGCCCGGCACGGCGTGGCCGCCACGGTCTTCGTCCCCGAGACGGCGCCCGCGGTGAAGGTCGCGAAGCTGCGCGAGCTGGGCGCCGCCGTGCGCCAAGCCGGCAGCGAGTACGCCGAGGCCCTGGAGGCCTCGCAGAAGTACGCCGCCGAGAGCGGTGCGCTGGAGTCCCACGCCTACGACCATCCGCTCATCGCGGCCGGGGCGGGGACCCTGATGGAGGAGATCGCCGCGGCGCTCCCCGGACTGGACACGGTGGTCGTCGCGGTCGGGGGCGGCGGGCTGTTCGCCGGGGTCGCGGCGTCCGCGCTGGAGCACGGGGTGCGGGTCGTCGCGGTCGAACCCGAGGGCTCGTGCGCGCTGCACGCCGCGGTCGCGGCCGGCGAGGTGGTGGACGTACCCGTGCGGTCCGTCGCGGCCGACTCCCTGGGCGCGCGACGCGCCTCCGGCACGGCCCTGGAGTGGGCGCTCAAGGACGGCGTACGTTCCGTCCTCGTCCCCGACGAGGCGATCGTCGCGGCCCGCCGCACCCTGTGGGACCACCGCCGCCTCGCCGTCGAGCACGGCGCCGCGACGGCGCTCGCCGCCCTCACCTCCGGCGCCCACCGCCCCGCCCCCGGCGAGCGCGTCGCCGTCGTCGTCTGCGGGGCCAACACGGACCCCTCCGACCTGGTCCGCGCTTCCTGAGGGCGCGGGGGTGATCGACCGGCCCACGGGAGGTGTTCCGTGGGCCGCCGCCATGCCGGACCGGTCGCCGGCGCACGACGCCGTGGAGCAGCGGGACGAGGCCCTGTCCCGGCTGTCGGCCCACCGACGGTGCGATCCGGACGAGGCGGCACATGCGCGCAAGGCGCCCCGCGTACACCTGCCCCGCGGTCGCGCAGCGTCAGCGGGGGGCGGCCGGGAGGTGGTCGGCGCGGGCGGCGTGGATGAGGGCGCGCAGCGCCTCGTAGTAGACCTCGTGGTCGACCAGGACGGGGAGGACCACGTTCATCGCGCCGGTGAGCGTGGGGAAGTCCTCGGGGTCGAGCGCGGCCAGGGCCGTGCGGGCGGAGGCGAGGACCTTCTTCTCGTCGCGGTGGTCGCCGAATGCGACCGCGCCGAGGGTGAGCAGGTAGAGCCTGCGGTAGACGCGGATGGCCGTGTCCGCGTCCATGCCGGCGGCGATGCTGTGCGCCATCTGCGGCTCGACGAGCCGGCCCAGCATCTGCGGGCCGAGCCAGGAACGCCCGGCGCGCAGCGCCACCAGGCCGGGGTGCCGGCTGAGCAGGCGGTACAGGCCGGTGAAGCGGGTCTCCGTCGCCGCGGCCCAGTCGCCGGCCGGCGGCACCAGGGGGAGCGAGGCGGCGAGGTGGTCGGCGCAGGCGCTCAGCAGCCCGTCGAGGTCGCCGCAGCGGCGGAAGACGGTGGCGTGCGAGACGCCGAGGCGCTGGGCCACGACACGGAAGCTGAGCCCCGCGGGACCGTCCTCGTCGATGACGGAGATCGCCGTCTCCGCGACCGCGTCCAGGGTCGGCTGGTCGGCGGGCACCTGCTTGCTCTTCACGCGCCACAGCGTATCGAGCGTCGTGTCACACGGTGACGACCTCGAAGGGCACCTTGCCGCGCGGCTCACCGTTGACCTGCAGTTCGAGGGCATGCCCGCCGGGGTGGAAGACCCGGGTGCTGATCGGCTTGAAGGAGCGCGTGCCGGTGTGCTCGCTCCGCTCCCCCGGCTGGAGGGTGCGGGTCGTCAGCTTGTAGACCTTGGGCGCCGTGCTGCCGTTGGCCTTGCGGTAGTGCACGACGTAGTCGACGACGAGGCGGAGCGGCTCGTCGCCGTGGTTCTCCAGGGTGAAGTCGAAGCGCAGTTCACCGCCCACGGTGACGACGGGCGCGGCCACGGAGGGCCCTTCGACGGTCAGCCCGGTCGCGGGCTCGAACCCCAGCAGCGCCAGGGCTCCCCGGTCGCCGCGCTTGACGGCGGTGCGGAGCGCGTGGCGGACGAGCCGGGGGGTCCGGGCGTCGGGCGCGGCCGACCACCGCCGGGCCGTCTCGACGGCCAGGTCCACCCGGGCGTGGCTGATGTCGTTGACGTGGTTGGCGACGGACCTGCGGACGTACTCCGAAGGGTCCTTGTAGAGCTCGCCCAGGATCGGCAGGGTCGCCTCGGGCCGGGCGAGGATCGCCGGTACGCGCACCGCCCACGGCAGGCGAGGGCGGGTCCCTTCGCTGGCCAGGCGGCGCACGTGCTCGTCCGGGTGCGCGGTCCACGCGGTGACGACGGCGAGCGCCCGGTCGAGGTCGGCGTTGAGCATGCGGCGGATGGCGAACTCGGCGGTCAGGCGCGGCGTCAGCTCCGCCAGCAGGTGGAGCCCGTCCTCGAAGGCGGTGCCCTCGGAGGTGCCGGAGGCGAGGGCGGCCACGGCCTCGGTGACCGGCCAGATCATCCAGCCGGTGAAGCGCGGATCGGGCAGCGCGGCCCGTACGACGGCCTCGAGGCCCGCGGGATCCGCCGGGCCGGAGGCGAGCATCGCGTCCCGCAGAAGGTCGCTGCGCTCGCGCAGTGCCAGTCCGTCGAGCGCCGGCAGGGTGTCGCGCACCGCGGCGGCCATCGGTGCCGCGCCGGCGGCGGCCAGGCAGTCGGCGAGTCCGGTGACGGCGGCGGGGCCGAGCAGTTCGTCCGCGGTGGGCACGGGCGTCTTCCTCCGGTTCCTTGTCGGTTCGTGTCGGTTCGGGTCGGCGATTGTTCGAGCAGGCTGACCAGCAAACGGTCGAGCACTACGATCGCGGCGAGTTCCCCGATCCCATCGCGTCCTATTTGGTGCGCCAGGTCGCCTTGATCGCTGTGCGGCTCCTGATCGTGAAATTGATTGACCCGACAGGGCGACTGGGCAATATAACACAGCCTAAAAAGGCGGCTCGTCAGCCGATCCCCATTTTCCCTGCGCGCTACGAAGCCCCTCGGAGTGGAGTGGATCACCATAAGACTCACTCAATATGCGCCCTTGCCCCCAAGCCTTCAATGCCTCAGAGGCCAGACGCCTGTGCTGCACATTGAGACTTTTCGCCAGAACGTTCTCCACCAAAGGAGTCAACCTTTCCTGGTGCATCGCCAATTCCGGTGACTCCAAAAATCGAACGCCGGCAACAACGGCCGCCCCTACCACTTTCGAATCAGGGTCGTCAAAGTAGGACGCGACACTCGAAAAAGCCTCCGGGTACATATTCCTTATTCCGATGAAATCATAAAACGGCTCATCCGGTGCACGGTTCCCCCACTCCCGAACGAACTGCTCCCGACCGCTATTGACACAAAAGGCCACGTCGGCCAGCCACCTGAGAAGTTTGGCTCGAAGTGGAAATTTCCCCACTTCCCACAGAGGAGCAAGTGCCGCTCGACTCGACCGGCCACCCAAAAGCGCGGCAACATACCTGAAAGCCGGCACGGTTGCAGAATACACCACCTCATCATTCAGAAGGGCGCTGTAAAGGTGATCGAGAGAACTCGTTACCGCCACAATTTCACCCGACATCAAGTCGCGAAGCTTGGCCGGAGTATCAGGGAAGGCGGAGCCATCGGCATTTTCGAGATCAGCCCACCCGACGAGATCAACAATCGCAGATGGATCCAAATTACCGTCGGTCACACTCGCGACAATACCATAGCGGCCCGGCCCGCAAGTCAGGCTCCTTCGACTCCCTTCTCGCGGCCATGGCGTAGGCGGAAGCGGCAATTTAAGAGGCGAAATAAGTACGTCGACGGTGGTGGGTATCTCTAGAAATATCCGGAGGTGGAGCCTGACTGCCGGGCCCCGCGGGCCTCAGGCGCGGTCGCGGTCGGCGTAGCGGGCGCGCATGAGCGGGCTCGCGGCGGGGCCCGCCGCGTAGACGAAGGCCTCGCTGTCGTCGAGCCGGCGGCCCGTGGCGGCGTCGACCACGACCGGCTCGACCTCCTCGCCCGTCTCCGCGTCGACGAGGATCATGCTGCGTTCCTGGGGCGTGAGGCGGGCGTTGCCCCACGCGGCGAGGGCCACGACGACCGGGCGCAGTGAGCGTCCGAGGTCGGTGAGCAGGTACTCGTAACGGGTCGGGCCGGTCTGGTACGGCCGCCGTTCCAGCAACCCGTCCGCCACGAGGGTCTTGAGGCGGGTGGTGAGCATGCTCGACGAGATGCCGAGGTTCTCCTGGAACTGGTCGAAGCGCGTGTAGCCGTCGAAGGCGTCGTGCAGGATGAGCAGCGTCCACCACTCGCCGACGTGCCCGACGGTCGTCGACAGCGGGCACTCACGGTCTTCCAGCCGGATGCGGCTCACCATGTCGACCACCTCCGCGGGGTTGGTGCCAGGGTCGATGCACGCCGTCGCTTTCATGTTAGCAGCAACCCTGGCACCGCCCGCCCGCCCACCGCCCGGGGCTCAGACCTCGATCACCAGGCGCTCGATGAGGCCGTCGCGCAGGGTGAACCGGTAGCGCAGGTCGACCGTTCCGCCCGGGAAATCCCCCTCCAGGTGCTGGACGGCGACGTAGTGGCGCTCGTCGGCCTGCTCGGCGCCGACGAGTTCCGTCGTGTACGTGTACTCGCTCGCGGCGGTCTCCAGCCATTCCCCGATCGCCGCGGTGCCGTAACGGGTCGCGCCCTCGTCGGTCACGACCGCGTCGGCGGTGAAGGCCGAGACGGCGGTGGCGGTGTCACGGACGCGGTGGGCGGCCAGGTAACGGGTGATCACCTCGGGGAGGCCGGTGGTGGGGATGGACTGCGGGCCGGTGGTGCTCATGGCGGGTCCTGCCTTTCGGGGTCGGGGTGTTCGGGGTGGAAGGAGGGTGGGGACGGTGCCGCCGTCGATGACGTGCTCGGCTCCGACGATGGCCGACGCGCGGTCGGAGACGAGGAAGGCCACCAGTTCGGCGACCTCCTCGGGTTCGTTGGGGCGGCCGAGGGGGATGCCGCCGAGGGAGTCCATCAGGCGCCCGAGGGCCGCGTCGGTCGTGATGCCCGCCTCGCGGGCGATGCGGTCGACGAGGGCGTCGGCGGCCGCCGTGCGGACGAAGCCCGGGGAGACGGAGTTGACGCGGACGCCGTGCGGGGCGACCTCGTTGGCCAGGCCCTTGCTATAGGTCGCCAGGGCGGCCTTGGCCGCCGCGTAGGCGAGGGTGCCGTTCCACAGCGGCATGCGGCGCTGGATGGAGGTGACGTGGACGACGGCACCCCCGCCGGAGCCGATCATGCCGGGGAGGAAACCGCGGTCGAGGCGGACGGCGGCGAGCAGGTTGGTGTTCAGCTCCTTCGCCCAGTCGCCCTCGCCCAGTGCCGCGAAGCCCCCGGCGGGCGCCTCGGAGTGACCGAGGTTGTTGACGAGGACGTCCAGCCCGCCCACCCGCTCTGTCACCTCGCCGACGACGGCGGCCGCCCCCTCGGGAGTGGTCAGGTCGGCCGCGACGAAGGTCTTCGGGTCGGCGTCCGCCGGCTCGTGGCGGGCCGTCACCAGGACCGTCGCGCCGGCCGCGGCCAGCCGACGGGCGATGGCCGCGCCGACACCCTTTGTGCCTCCGGTGACCAGGGCACGACGGCCGGCCAGTGATTCGTTCGGGGTGATGCTCACACTGCGCTCCGGGGTCACTGCTAGAACAGAAGTTATGACTTCGAACTTAGCACCCACTCACGGTACCGCCACCCCGCCGCCCTCGCCCGGCCCTCGCCGCGCCCTCGGCCCGGAGCCGCGGCCGTGGGCCGCTTCCGTTCCGGCCGGGTCGTGCCATCCTTGTGCCTTCCTCGTCCTCGCCCGGCGCGTGAGCCTGAGCCGGGGACCGCCGGGGCCACCGGGGGACCACACACATCCGCACGCGGACCGCACGGGATTTGTGTTGTCCGGGCGCGGGCGGGCCGTCTCCTGTTCGTGGAGGCAGCGCGGTCGCCGGGCGGCCGCGCGGTCGTGGACAGCGAGACCGAGTAGGGAAGAGGCCACATGCGCAAGACGCACCGGAGCGGACCGGGCGCCGGGGTGGTGGCGGCGGCACGCTCGGGCGACCGGCGGGCCCTCGACCGGCTGGTGGCGGAGTGCCTGCCGCTGGTCTACAACATCGTCGGCCGGGCGCTGAACGGCCATGCCGACGTGGACGACGTCGTTCAGGAGACGCTGTTGCGCATGGTGCGGGGGCTGTCGGAGCTGCGGGACCCGGCGGCGTTCCGGTCCTGGCTGGTGGCGATCACGATCCGGCAGGTCCGCGACCGTGAGCGGGACCGCACCGTGGCGCGGCACCGCAGCGCGGAGCTGGAGGACGCCGAGCGCATACCGGACCCGGCCCTGGACTTCGCGGGGCTGACGATCCTGCGTCTCGGGCTCACCGAGCAGCGCCGTGAGGTCGCCGAGGCCACCCGGTGGCTCGACGAGGACGACCGCGAGCTGCTGGCGCTGTGGTGGCTCGAGGAGACCGGGGAACTGGACCGGGCCGAACTGGCCGCCGCGCTGGGCCTGTCGGACCGGCACGCGGCGGTGCGGGTGCAGCGCATGAAGAAGCAGATGGAGGCGTCCCGCGTCGTCGTCCGAGCGCTGGCCGCCGCGCCCGGCTGCGGCGAGTTGCGGGCGACGGCCGCCACCTGGGACGGCGTGCCGAGTCCGCTGTGGCGCAAGCGGTTCGCGCGGCACATCAGGGGGTGCGGAGCCTGCGTCGGGATGGAGGAGGGTCTGCTCCCCATGGACCGGCTGCTCAGCGGGCTGCCGCTGCTCGCGCTGCCCCCGGCGCTGGACCCGGGGCGGGTGGTCGCCGAAGTGACCGGGCACGGTCTGAACGAAACCGGCCTGAACGAGCCCGGCCTGACCGGGCACGGTCTGAACGAACACGGCCTGAACGAACACGGCCTGACCACGCACACCGGGCCCGGGCAGACCTTCCCGGGGCCGGCGACGCACGGGCACGCCGCCTCCGGCCCCGCACGGGCGCCGCGACCGGCCGGGCGCGGTGCCCACCGGGCCGCCGGCCGGGCCACGTCACGCGGAGCGCGGACCCCGGTCCTGGGCGCCGCGGCCGTCGCGGCGGTGGTGGCCACGGCGCTGCTGGCCGCCCACGTCATGAACGGTCCGTCGGCGGCGCCGGAGGCGGACGCACTCCCTGCCGTCTCCTCACCCGCCGCCACGGCGGCGGCCACGCCCTCGCGCCCCTCCCCCAGCCCGTCCCCCTCGCCGAGCCCGTCGAAGAAGCCCACGAAGAAGGCCCCGTCACCGAAGCCGACCCGGAAGGCCCCCGTGGTCCAGGTCGCCTCGACCGGCAAGAAGGGCGTCGGGGTGTGGACCTTCCCGGGGGTGGGCAAGGCCCTCGCCTCGTCGGGTGCGAGCTGGTACTACACCTGGTCCACGGGGCACCAGGACGTCGCCTCGCCGCCGTCGGGCCGGTTCGTCCCGATGATCTGGGGGCCCGCCTCCGTCACCCCGCAGAACCTGGCCCAGGCGAAGGCGCAGGGCCCGTACCTGCTCGGCTTCAACGAGCCAGACATGGCGCAGCAGTCGAACATGTCGGTGGAGCAGGCCCTGTCGCTGTGGCCGAAGTTGACGGACGCCGGCCGGATCGTCGGCAGCCCGGCCGTCGCCAGGAACGGGGCCACCCCCGGCGGGTGGCTCGACCGCTTCATGTCGGGCGCCGCGGCCAAGGGCTACCGCGTCGACTTCGTCACGCTCCACTGGTACGGCGGCGACTTCCGCACCGCGGAGGCCGTGTCCCAGCTGACGTCCTACCTGGAGGAGGTCCACCAGCGCTACCACAAGCCGATCTGGCTCACCGAGTACGCCCTGATCGACTTCTCCCACGGCACCCGCTTCCCCACCCCGGAGCAGCAGGCCGCGTTCGTCACCGCGTCCACCAAGGCGCTGGAGCAACTGCCCTACGTGCAGCGCTACGCCTGGTTCGGCCTGGGTGCCGACCCGGCCGAACCCAGCAGCGGCCTGTTCACCGACGGCACCCACACCACTCCCGCTGGCCGCGTCTTCCAGGCGGCCGGCTGAGCACGCGCAGGTGAAGGCCGCGCCGGCGACCGGGGGGGGGGTGGGTAGTCGCTGGCGCGGCCGTACTGCTCGGGTTCCCGGACGCGACGGGTTCATGCAGTCGGCCCCGAAAAACAAGAAACCCTCTCCGGGCGGGGGCCGTTGGGGGAATCGGAGGGGTGTGCCATGAGGACGCGTCAAAGGGATCGTGACCTCCCCGGGCCGGATGCGGCCTGGAACGAGGTCGCGCCGGCGTTGTGGATGGGCGGGCACGACTGGACGGACCCGCGGGGCGCACCGCAACCGGCCGTGGTGGCCGACGAGTTCGACCTCGTCGTCAGTCTGTTCACGCGCTCCGGGCACGGCCCGGCGCCCGGCGTGGAGCACCTCGTGGCCGAGATCCCGGACGGCCCGCTCACCCCGGGGCAGATCGAGACGGTGCAGGGGATGGCCCGCACGGTCGCCGGGGCCGTGCGGGACGGGCGCCGCACGCTGGTGCGCTGCCACTCCGGCTACAACCGTTCCGGGCTGGTCGTCGCGCAGGCGCTGGTCGAGGGGGGTCTAAAAGTGACCGCCGCCGTCGCGCTCGTCCGCGAGCGGCGCTCGCCGTGGGCGCTCAACAACGGGACCTTCGTCGAGTACCTGACCGCGGGCCTGGGCGTGGCGCGGCTGCTCACCGGCCTGGACCCCGCCCTCGGATGACCGCCGCCGCTCCCCGCGGCCGCCCCCGGCTCCCGGTGGCGAGGCGAGCGGTCCGGCGCGTTACTGGAAGACATGCAGGCGACGACCCGCACTCCCGCCCCCCGGTCCGACGGCACGCCTCCCCGCGGCAGGGTGTTCCCGTGACGCGCCGCGACGGCTTCGGGCCCGCGCACGGCGTGCTCTGCGGGGCGGCCGCGGGTGCGGCGGGCACGACGGCGCTCAACACCGTGGGCTACCTGGACATGCTGCTGCGCGGCCGCGCCGCCAGCACCGCCCCGGAGACGACCGTCGAGCGGCTCTCCGAGACCACGCACGTGCGGATCCCGGGCGACGACGGCGCCCGCCGCAACCGCACCTCGTCCCTGGGCGCCCTCACCGGCATCGCGGCCGGGGCCGGCATGGGCGCGACGCTGGGCCTGGCGCTGGCCTGCGGCTGGCGGCCGCAGACCGTGCTGCTGACGGCGACGGCGACCGTGGGCGCGCTGATCGGGACCAACGGGCCGATGACCGTGCTGCGGGTGACCGATCCGCGCACCTGGTCGCGCTCGGACTGGATCTCCGACGTCGTGCCGCACGTGGCGTACGCCCTGGTCACGACCGCCGTCCTCACAGGGCTCCGGGCGGGACGCGTACGTATTCCGCGATGAGGGCCAGCAGCGCCGTGAGCGCGGCGCCGGGGCGGCGCACCGAGGAGTAGGCGACGCCCATCGACCATTCCAGGGGCGTGCCCGCGACGGGGCGCACGCGTACGCCGGGGTCGCCTGCGGCGACCGCGAAGGACGGCATGACGGCCACGCCAAGGCCCTGCCGGACGTAGTCGGCGGTCGTGGTGATGTCCGTGACCTCGATGACGACGAAGCGCTCCAGCCCGGCGGCGGCGAAGGCCCGGTCGACGACCAGGCGGTTGCCGAAGCCGACCGGCGAGTCGATAAAGGGCTCCCCCGCCAGGTCGGCGAGGTCCACGACGGACCCGCTCCCCGCCGGGTGGCCGGCGGGCAGGACCGCCACCAGCGGCACCGTGGCCAGCGACCGGACGGTCAGTCCGGCCGGCGGCCTGCCGGGCAGCGAGACGAACGCGACGTCCAGCTCCCCGTCGGCCAGGGCCTGGGCAAGGCCCACGGAACCGCCGATCGGTGCGATGAGGCGGATGCCGACCTGGGGGTGGTCGGCGTGGAAGCGTCCGAAGAGTCCCGGCAGGTCGAGGATGGCGATCGAGGTCATCGTGCCGACCCGCAGGGTGCCGCGCAGCCCTCCGGCGACCTGGCCGACGGCGTCCCGGGCGGCCTGCGCGGCGGCCAGCGTGGCCCGCGCCTCGGGGAGCAGCGCGTCGCCGGCGGCGGTGAGGGCGACCTGCTTGGACGTGCGCTCGAACAGCGGCGCCCCGAGCTCCCGCTCCAGGGCCCGGACGGCCGCGGACACCCCGGACTGCACGACGTGCAGCCGGCGGGCGGCGCGGGTGAAGTTCAGCTCCTCGGCGACGGCGAGGAAGTACTCCAGGTGACGGAGTTCCATGGCTGACCATCCATCAGGCGGATCGATCCGAGCACGAATCATCGTTGGACGAGATGCTACCGCCCGGCACACTCTTTGAGGGTTCAATCATTTCGTCCGCCCAGGAGAAGATGTGTCCCCGCAGACGGCCACCGCACGCCGCGCCACCAGGTCCGCCTCCCACGCCGGCGCCACCGCCCGTCCTCCCGTCCGTTCCACCCGCCGGAGCCCCCTCGGGCACGGCTCCGGCTTCTGGGTCATCGCCTTCGCCTTCTTCGCGGCCATGGCCTTCGCCGCCGTCCCGGCCCCGCTGTGGACGCTCTACCAGGCCCGCGAGGGGTTCTCGACCTTCATGGTCACGGTCGCCTTCGCCGCGTACGCGCTCGGGGTCGTCGTGAGCCTGTTCCTCGCCGGGCACGTCTCGGACTGGCTCGGCCGGCGCCGCGTCCTGCTGCCCGCCGTGATCGTCGAGGCCCTGTCGGCGGTGATGTTCCTGACGTCCACCTCGCTCGGCGTCCTGATCGCCGCCCGTGTCGTCTCCGGCCTGGGCGTCGGGATGATCACGGCCACCGCCACCGCACACCTGTCGGAACTGCACGCCGCCGCGCGGCCGCACGCGGGCCGGGGCCGCTCCGACCTGATCTCCACCACCGCCAACATGGGCGGCTTCGCCGTGGGCCCGCTGGTCTCCGGACTGCTCGCCCAGTACGTCGGCGCGCCGCTGCGCACCCCCTACCTGGTCTTCCTGGGACTGCTGCTGATCGCCGCCGCCGGGGTGGCGCTCGTGCCGGAGACCGTGGAACTGGCCGAGGAGCGCCCCGCCTACTGGCCGCAGCGCGTCTCGGTGCCCTCGGCGACGCGCCCGGCGTTCTTCGCCGCTTCCGGGGCGACGCTGGCGGCCTTCGCGGTGCTGGGCCTGTTCACCTCACTGGGGCCCGCGTTCGTCTCAGGCACGCTGCACCATCCGTCGCGCGCGCTGGCCGGCCTCGTCCCGTTCCTGATCTTCGGGACCGCGGCCGGCGCCCAGGCGCTGCTGCTGCGGGTCTCCGCCCGGGGCCAGATGGCGACCGGCCTGGCCTTGATGGTGGCCGGCCTGGCCGCGGTGACGGCGGCCGTGTGGCTGCCGAGCCTCGGCCTGTTCGTGGCGGGCGGCATGGCGGCGGGTGCCGGTGCCGGGGTGCTCTTCAAGGGCACCGTGTCCACGGTGGTCTCCCTCGCGGAGCCGCACCGCCGCGGCGAGGCCCTCGCGGGCCTGTTCCTGGCCGCGTACATCGGCCTGTCGGTGCCCGTCCTCGGGCTCGGCGTCGGCACACTGTACGTCTCCCAGCGCCTGGCACTCCTCGGTTTCGCCGCGGTGCTCGTCGCGATCTGCGCCGCCGTCAGCCGCCGCCTCCTGCGCCGCTGACCTCCGCCTCCCCGGCGGCGGAACCCCGTTCCGCCGCCGGGACGCCGGGCGGCACGGGATTCAGGCAGGCGTTGCCGGGGGTTCCCCGCGCTCTGCCCGGCGTTCACCCGGGCGGAGGAGCGTACCGGGGGTCCGTGCACACACCACCCGTTCAGGAGAACCGCCGTGTGCCAGCCTGGAACCTGTGAAGACAGCCACGAACCGCCCCGGGTGCCGCCGGCGGCGGCCGCGGAGGCGTCCGGCCCGGGTAGGCGGGCCCTGCTGATGGCGAGCGGGATCGTCGGCGCGGCGGGCATCCTGACGCTCACGCCGGTGACCTTCGCCGAGGCGGCCGAGGCCGGTACGCCGGAGGGCGGCGAGGTCACCAAGGTGATCACCGGTCATCTGGACACCGGTGTCAGCGACTTCGTGTACCTGCCGGTCGAGGTCCCGCGCGGCGTCAACCAGATCTCGGTGTCCTACGGCTACGACAAGCCGCCCGTCCTTGCCGGCACCCCGGGCAACTCCTGCGACATCGGCGTGTTCGACGAACGCGGCACCGCGCTCGGCGGCCCGGGCTTCCGCGGCTGGTCCGGCGGGGCGCGCACCTCGTTCACCGTCAACAGCGAGAGCGCCACGCCGGGTTACCTGCCGGGGCCGGTGAACCACGGAACGTGGCACATCGTGCTGGGCCCGTACCAGGTCGCCCCGCAGGGCATGGACTACTCGGTCAGCGTGACCCTGCGGTACGGCGCGCCCGGGGCGCGCTTCGTGCCGTCCTACCCCGCCGAGCGCGCCAAGGGCCGCGGCCGGGCCTGGTACCGGGGCGACGCGCACCTGCACACCGTGCACTCCGACGGCAAGCGGCTGCCCTCGGAGGTGGCCGCCGGGGCGCGCGAGGCCGGGCTGGACTTCATCGTCTCCACCGACCACAACACCTCCTCGGCGCACGGCGTGTGGGGCGACCACGCGGGTCCCGACCTGCTGGTCGTCACCGGCGAGGAGGTCACCACCCGCAACGGCCACTGGCTGGCGCTGGGCCTGGAGCCGGGCGCGTGGATCGACTGGCGATACCGGGCCCGCGACGACGCGTTCTCCCGCTTCGCCCGCCAGGTCCACCGCCAGGGCGGGCTGGTCGTCCCGGCCCACCCGTACTGCCCGTACGTGGCCTGCCAGTGGAAGTTCGGCTACGAGGACGCCGACGCCGTCGAGGTGTGGAACGGCCCCTGGACCTACGACGACGAGTCGGCGGTCGACACCTGGGACGCCATGCTCGGCACCGCGATGCGCACCGGCAACGACTGGCTGCCGGCCGTGGGCAACAGCGACGCCCACAGCGTCCCGCAGGTCATCGGCCTGCCGCAGACCGTGGTGTACGCGGAGGACCTCAACCGCAAGGCCGTGCTGAACGGCATCCGCGAGGGCCGGACCTACGTCGCCGAGTCCTCCTCCGTGACCCTCGCCCTCACCGCGACCGGCGGCGGCCGGCAGGCCGGGATCGGCGAGACGCTGAAGCTCCGCGCGGACGCGCCGGTCGACGTGCGCCTGGAGGTCTCCGGGGTCCCGGACGGCACCGTCCGGTTCATCACCGACGAGGGCCAGATGCACCAGGAGTCGCTGGACGCGGCCGGATCGGGCACCGTCCTCTGGCGCACCACCGCCTCGCTCGCCGCGTACGTGCGGGCCGAGGTGCGCCACCCGAAGGCCGACGGCACGCCCGGCCGGGGCAACACGATGGGTCCCGACCTGCAGTGGGGCCCGATGGCCGCGCTGACCAACCCGGTCATCCTGCGCCTTGGGGACTGAACCCGCGGGCCGGCCACGTGCGCTGCGGGCCGGGGGTGGCTTCGGAGCGGCCGCGTAGGCTCGCGCCATGACGATCTCGTACGCGTGGCGCGGCACGTTCGACGACGCGGCCGTGAACGCGCTCCACGCGGAGGGGTTCGGCGGTGGGGGCGCGGAGGTCGACTGGACGGCCCGGGTGCGCCGCCACAGCCTCGGTTGGGTCTGCGCGCACCGGGAGGGTGAGCTCGTCGGTTTCGTGAACGTCGCGTGGGACGGCGGCGCCCACGCCTTCGTCCTGGACACCGTGGTCGCCGCGCACTCCCGCCGCTCCGGGATCGGGGCCGGGCTCGTGGCCGAGGCGGTCCGGCGGGCGCGGGCGGCCGGATGCGCGTGGCTGCACGTCGACTTCGAGGACGGGTTGCGCGAGTTCTACGTGGACGCCTGCGGGTTCGTGCCGACCGGCGCCGGCCTCGTCGCGCTCGGCGACGGTCCGGCTCAGTAGCCGGGGAAGAGCGCGCGGAGGTCGTCCAGGGTGACGCCGTCGCGCGCGGTCACGCCGTCCTCGGGACGGTTGCGGCCGTACACCAGGCGCAGCACGGCCTCGGCCGGTCCGGACACCGTCCCTGCGGGTTCGGCCCCCTCGCAGGGGAGGATGTGCACCTCCGAGCCGAGGGCCAGGCACAGCAGGCGCTCGGGGTCGGTGAGCTCCACCGCGATCTGGCGCGGGCCGAGCCGGGTGAGCGTGTCCCCGTCGCGGCTCATCGAGGCGACCATGTCGATCCGGTCCCACAGCAGCGCCACCTCGGGGGCGGGGATCGTCGCGGTCCCGTCCAGTCCCACCGCCACGTCCCAGGTGTGCACGGACTGCTCGGACAGCCAGTAGCCGGTGAAGTCCGTGAAGCCCACGGGCCCGGTGAAGTACGGCACCGTCAGCGACGCGCGCACCCCGGCGTCGAGGGAGTCCAGCAGTCCCAGCAGCCCGGCCTCCGCCTCCTGCCAGGCGTCGCGTTGCGCGGCGGGCCTGAGCGGGATCCACTGCTCGGACACGTCCGCGATCTCGTCCCGGGACGGCCTGGTGAGGTCCCCGGTGAGGCCTCGGCGCACGGCCGCGGCGCACAACTCGGCGCCCGTGCCCAGGTGGACCAGCACCTGCGCGAGGCTCCAGCCGTCGGCGAACGACGGGTGGAGCAGCTCGTCGCCGGTGAGAGAGCCGACGGTGTCGCCCAGGCGCCGCGAGACCGTGTGCATCGCCGCCAGTCGCAGGTCGCTGGTGTCCATGGCCCTCTCCTCACGGGATCGCGCACGAGCGGGAGGGACGTACGCCCCTTCCTCCCAGGCAACCTCGCGGGCCGCCCGAGCCCAAGCGGGCGGCCATGCGCGCCCCCGAAGGGGGCCATAAGCGGCGCTTCTGCCGGTTCCCGCGCCGTGCCGCAGGCCCGCGGCCATGCGTCCGGCCCGACGCGTGGCGCGGGCGGCGGTCCGGGCACCGAGCGGGGTCACAGCGTGGCGTCGAGGTCCTCCGCGTAGTACGCGACGGCCTGCCGGTAGCGGGCGACGTCCGGGTCGGTGCTGCTCTCCGCCAGCAGCGTCAGCAGGATCCGCATCGCCTCGCGGTGCCCGCCGGTGTTGTACAGGGCCATCGCGAGGAAGGTGCGCAGCGCGCCGTCGCGGGGGAAGTCCATCATGGCCGCGCGCAGCAGCCGGACCGCCTCGTCGTAGCGGCCGAGGATCCGGTAGGTGCTGCCCAGGCCCAGCAGCGCGCCGCGCCGGTCGTCCTCCGACAGTCCCGTCCCGCGCAGGGCCTGCTCGTAGAAGGGCACCGCCTCCGCCTCCAGGCCCAGCACGTCGTGCGCCCACGCCGCCTGGTAGGCCACCTCCGCGTCCCCCGGGAACTGCTGCGCCAGGGCGACCAGCCGCTCCCTCGACGCCTCCGCCTCCCCGCGCTCGCGCAGCCCCACCGCGGCCGCCAGCAGCTCGTCCCGCCCCTGATCGTTCTCGTTCATGCCCACATCCTGACAGCCCGGCGACGCGGTGGTGCACGCGTCGCCATAGTGCGGACCTGGCGGTATGAGCCCGTTGCCGACCGGTTGCTTCGCTTGGGAAGCCAACTTCCGGAAAGCCCGACTCCGCTTCACCTGGAGTGGTTTGATACCTCGCAAGACGCCGGCGGGGGCGGGGGACCCGGCACGGGCAGGCGGGGTGACGTGTTCCCCGCGCGCCCGGCGGAGCCGGCGTCGGCATCGACCGGGCACCGGGCGGGGGAACGCGGCCGTGAACGGACGTGGCCGCACCCACGTGTGGCCCGCCGTCACCACGCTCGCCGTCACCGCGCCCGTCGTCACCACGCTCGTCGTCACCACGCTCGTCGTCCTGGCGGCACCGTGACCCGGTCCGATGTGACGTTCCGCTTCCGCCGCGCGCACGACCCGCGCGCGGCCCGATCCCGGCAGGGGGGATTCCCATGTCCCGGCACATCCGCATCGGTGCGGCCGCGTTCGCCGCGGTCTGCGCGACCGCCGTCCTCATACCCACCCAGGCGCAGGCCGCCGAGTACAGCTCGGCCCTCAAGGTCCGCGGGGCGCAGTACGACGCGCCCGGGCGGGACTCCAACAGCTGCTCCTCGGGCAACACCCGCGGGGAGTACCTGACGATCAAGAACTACTCGGCCTCGGCGACGGTCGACCTCAAGGGCTACGTCGTCAAGGACGCCACGGGCAACCGCTTCGTCTTCACCGCGAGCCACCGCCTGCAGCCCGGGGACTTCGTGAAGCTCCGCGGGGGCCACGGAACGGACTCCGACAAGGGCAACGTGGTCTACCGCGACAACTGCAACTTCCTGTGGAACAACGACCGGGACACGGTCTACCTCTACAAGCCGTCCGGCAGCCGTTCGGACGTCCACGCGTACACCAAGCGCGGCTCGGACGCCGACGGTGACGGCTACGTCCGCTTCCACGGCTGAGGAGCGGCCACCCCCGCCCCGTACGCCCGCTGCCCTCCGCACCGCTCCGCTCAGGCGGCCGCGGCGCCGGGGAGGGGCACGGGGCGGGGGTGGTGCAGGCGGAGGCGGTCCACCCGGCCCGCGGAGTCGTGGGTCATCAGCCACGCGACGGAGGGCGGGCAGTGGTCCGGGTTGTCCGGCGGGTTGACGATGTCCATCTCCCAGACGGTCAGCGAGCGCCCGGCGACGGCGTGGACGAGGCGCTGGCGGATGCCGGCGGTCAGGTCGCACTCCATGCCGCGGATCAGCAGCCCCCGGTCCCCCACCCGCTCCTTCCCGCTGAGCAGGGCGACCTCGGGGGACCAGCGTTCGCGCAGGAGGTCGGCGAAGTGGCCGCGTTCGGCCGCGGCCAGGGTCTCGTGGGCCTCGGTCCTGCTGGCCCTGGTGCGCCGGACGGTGTCGTCGTGGGCGCCGTCCGCGGTGTCGGCGAGCGCCTGGGCCAGCTTGGCCCGGGCCTGGCTCAGCCGGCTGCGGACGGTGCCGACGGGCAGCCCGCAGGCCGTGGCGATCTGCTCGTACGAGCTGACACCGGTGGTGAAGTGGCGCAGGACGAGCGGCAGTCGCAGCGTGGGGGACAGCTGCTCGATGGCCTCCCAGATCCAGTCCCGCAGGGCGTTGCTCTCCAGCCACCGCTCGGGGCCGGAGTCCGCCGCGCGCAGCACCAGGTCGTCGACGGGCGCGGTGGGGACCGCGCCGCGCAGCAGGGAACGGGCGCCGTTGCGGACGACCATCCGCAGCCACGGCCCGACCGCGGCGGGGTCGCGGACGTCGCCCACGCGGCGCAGTGCCGTCAGCGCCGCGTCCTGCAGCACGTCGTCCACATCGGGCCCGGGGCCCAGGACGCTCAGCGCGACGGCCCGCATGCCGGCCCGGTGACGTTCCAGGAGCACGCCGAGCGCCGCGACGTCACCGGCCTGTGCGGCCCGGGTGAGCACCACGTCCTCGGCGCGCGCCGCCACGGATTCGTGCGGGTCCATCGGCTCCCTTCCGCTGTCGTCCCCCTCCAGCGGATGCTACGACGTCGGCGCGGCGCCCCGGAAACGCGTCCGGAGGGCGGACGGCCCGCCCGGGCGCGCGGTGCCCGGGGCGGGCAACCGGGCCCCGGGGAGGCGCCGAGGTCCCGGACGGGCCGCCCCGGCGCCCCGGACGGCGCGGGTCAGCCGGCCGCGCGCACCTCCTCCACGTACCGCACCAGGGCCCTCATCCGGTCCGGGGACCACGGCAGGTTCCGCGCGAGTTCCTCGCCGCGCTCGTCCCAGAGCCGCCGTGCGGCGGCCCTGGTCGCCTCGCCGTCCTCTCCCCCGGCGTGGAAGCGGCCGCCCAGGGCGTCCCAGCGGGCGACCAGGTCCCTGACCTCGGGGTCACCGGCGGGGGTGCCCGCCTCGGCGTGCGAGAGCAGCGCCTCCACGAGCCCGGCCCACTCGGTCCTCGCGGCCTCGACGCCCTCCGGGCCGATCTCGGCCCGGCGCGCGGCCAGTTGCTCCTGCTGCTCGGTGGTGAAGTGGGTCTCGAACACGGACATCATCTCCAGGGTCGTCATGAACTGTTCGGGATCGGGCAGCGACGTCTCCATGCGCCCGAGGAGCCCGCGGAGCTGCGCGGTGAGCTGCTGGATCCGCCCGGCGTGCGCCTCCATGGCGGACAGCTGGGCGGCGAGCAGGTCCCGCATCGAACCGAGGTCCTCCGCGGTGTCGGCGAGGACGCGCTGGATCTCGTCCAGGGGCAGCCCGAGCCCGCGCAGTGCCCGCACCCGGTAGAGCCGCCGCACGTCCCCGGCGGTGTAGCGGCGGTGTCCGGAGGCGGTGCGTGCGCTCGCCCCGAGCAGGCCGATCTCGTCGTAGTGGCGCAGCGTGCGGACGGTCGTCCCGGTGGCGCGGGCCACCTCGCCGATGCTCCACAGCTGCCGGTCGTCGTCGTTCCCGATCACGCCGACAACGCTATGACCTTCCGTTACGGCCGGTTCAAGCCCGCCGCGCGGGATCGGTCCGGGTCGCGTGGTGTTCGACTGCGCCGGCGAGGTCCGGACACCGGCGTGCTCCCCGGATAACGCCGGGCCCGCCCCTCCGGGGTGTTCGGGCTTCTGGGCGAGGAAGGTGGCGACGGGGCGCTTCGTTCCCGCGTCGGGTTCCTGGACGAGGTGGGCCGTGACGGTGAGGCCCGCCTCCGCGAGGAGTGCGGCGATGCGCGGGGCCGGGAGCATGTGCAGCGCGTACGAGACGGGGTGGCCGCCGTAGGCGTGCTCCGGGTGGAGGTGCTCGTCCTCACCCACCCAGCCGGCGAGCATCAGGTGACCGCCGGGTGCCAGGACGCGGTGGACCTCGGCGAGGGCGACCGGCAGCAGCTCGGGCGGCGTGTGGTGGGTGGAGTAGTAGGCGAGGGCTCCGCCGAGTTCGCCGTCGCCGATGTCGAGCGCGGTCATGGAGCCCACGGCGAAGCGCAGGTGCGGGTGGGCCGCCCGGGCCAGTTCGACCATCCGCGGCGAGAGGTCGACGCCGTGCGCGGGCACCCCCAGTGCGGCCAGGTGCGCCGTCACGTGGCCCGGGCCGCATCCCAGGTCCGCCAGCGGGCCGCGGCCCGCCGTGCGGACGGTCTCGGCGAAGGCGGCCAGCATGGCGCGGGAGAGCGGATCCAGGGCGTCCGGGGTGCTGACCCGGGCGGCGTAGTCCTCCGCGACGGTGTCGTACGACTGCCGGACCGCGGCGAGGTAGGCGTGTTCGGGCACCGGGCGAGCCTACTCAGCGCGCGGGGTCAGCACAGCACCCGCAACGCCCCCGGGAGGATCCGCGCGGTGACCGGGAGGGCGGCCTCCACCTCTCCGTCGGCGCCGTAGGGCACCGCGCGGTCGGCCTCGATGCGGATCTCCTTTCCGCGCACGATCTCGACCTCGGGGCGCTCGACGTGCGCGCCCGTCCTGAGTTCGTTCATCAGCGCGAAGAAGAGGCGGCGCGGCGCGTCGTGGATCATGACGACGTCGAGCAGCCCGTCGTCGACCCGGGCGGCGGGCGCGATGGCGCGGCCGGAGCCGTAGTAGCCGGAGTTGGCGGCGACGACGGTGTAGCCGCGGCGTTCGTGGACGACGCCGTCGACGGTGACGCGATAGGCGGCAGCGCGCCAGCCGGCCACCGCGCGCAGCCCGCCCGCGTAGTAGGAGGCCGGACCGCGCAGCAGCCGGGCGGTGTTGGCGTGGTGGTTGGCGACGGCGTCGACACCGGCGTAGACGCTGCCGAGGACGACGGTCCGGTCGTGCACCGCCGACTCGACCTCGATGGTGTCGACGGCGCGCGGCTCGTTCCGCAGCAGGACGCGGGCGAGTTCGGCGGGCCCGGAGGGCAGGCCGAGGGCACGCGCGAAGTCGTTGCCGCGGCCGGCGGGGACGAGGCCGAGGACGGTGCCGGTGCCGCTGAGGGCGCCGCCGATGCCGCCCACGATGCCGTCCCCGCCGACGGCGAGGACGACGTGGCCGCGTTCCCCCGCCCGGCGCGCCAGGTCCTGCGCGTGCCGGAGGCTGTCGCTGTACGCGGTCTCCAGCTCGGCGCCCGCCTCCCGCAGCAGCTTCGCCACCGGGAGGAGCGCCGCCGCCCCGGTGGAACCCCCGGCGGTGGGATTGACGACGGCCGTGAACGGGCGCATGGGCGTGCCTCCGGTGCGGGTCGGTGCGGTGCGGGGGCGGGTGGGCGGCGGGTGTACGCGGGGCGGGTGGTCGGCGGCCGGTCAGCGGACGGGCAGCAGGACACCGGGGTTGAGCAGCCCGTCGGGGTCGAGCGCCTCCTTGACGGCGCGCAGTGCCGCGATGCCGAGCGGGCCCGCTTCCCGTACGTACCAGTCGCGGTGGTCGGTGCCCACGCCGTGGTGGTGGGTGATGGTGCCGCCCGCGGCGAGGATCGCCTCGTTGGCGGCCTCCTTGGCGGGGGTCCAGTGCGCCACGGGGTCCTCGCCCTGCGCCGAGACGACGGTGAAGTAGAGGGAGGCGCCGTTCTCGTAGACGTGCGAGATGTGGCACATCACCAGCGGCGGGGTCCCGGCCTCCGTCAGCGTCGTGGTGAGCGCCTCGCGCACGGCGTCGTACAGTTCGGCGATCCGGGACCAGAAGGTCGCGGTCTCCAGGGTCTCGGCGAAGGCGCCCGCGTCGAGGAGCGCGTCCCGCAGGTAGGGGGCGGAGAAGCGGCCGTGGGCCCAGCGCTCGCCGGGCTCCTCGCCCAGGTACTCGCCGCCGCACTCGCGCAGTACGGCCGCGGCCTGCTCCCGGCGCAGCGCGGTGTCCTGCGCGGTGCCCTCGTAGCCCGCGATCGCCGTGCAGCCGGCGGTCGCGGCCCCTTCCGCGCCGATGGCGTCGGGCTGGGCGAGGCCGACCATCGTCTCGGTCTCGTCGGACAGGCGCAGCACCGTCGGGCGGGGTCCGTCCTGGGCGAGCCGGCGCAGCGCCGCGGCGCCCTCGGCGAAGGAGGCGAACCGCCAGCCCTCGTAGACCTTGACCTCGGGAAGCGGGCGGATCCGCACCGTCACGGAGGTGATGACGCCGAGGGCGCCCTCGGAACCCAGGACGAGCTGGCGCAGGTCGGGTCCGGCCGCGGAACGGGGGGCGCGGCCGGCGTCGAGGGTGCCCCGCGGGGTGGCGACGGTCAGGCCGAGCACCATCTCGTCGAAGCGCCCGTAGCCGGCGGAGGCCTGGCCGCTGGAGCGGGCGGCGGCGAACCCGCCGATGGTGGCCCACTCGTAGGACTGGGGGAAGTGGCCGAGGGTGAAGCCCTGTTCGGCCAGGAGTGCCTCGGCCTCGGGGGCGCGCAGCCCCGGCTGGAGGATCGCGGTCCGTGAGACGGCGTCCAGCGAGAGCAGCCGGTTCATGCGGCGCAGGTCCAGGGCGACGAAGGGGCGCGGCCCGTGCGGGGCGAGGCCGCCGACGACGGAGGTGCCGCCGCCGAAGGGGACGACGGCGAGGCCGTGTTCGGCGCAGACCGCGAGGACGGCCAGGACCTCGTCGTGGCCGGCGGGCAGCACGACGGCCGCCGGGGTGTCCTCGACGTCGCCGCCGCGGATGCGCAGCAGGTCCGGGGTGGACTTGCCGCGTGTGTGGCGGATCCGGGACTCGGCGTCCGTGCGCACGTGGGCCGGGTCGCCGAGGCAGTCGGCGAGGTCCATCCGGGCCGCTTCGGTGAGCGGGGAGCCGGGTACGGCGAGGTCCTCCAGGGCGGCCGGTTCCGCGCCGCGGGGCTTGACGCCCAGCAGGTCGCGCAGCAGGCCGGTCACGGTGTCGGGCAGCGGGGCCGCTTCGGCCGGTTCGCCCCAGCCGCTCCACAACATGTCCACGGGCTCGTCCTCACCGGTCGGTCGTCTCTGGGTGTTCGTTCCCGGGGTGTCGTCCCCGCGCCCCTTACAGGGCGTTACACTGTGACACATGACGCCTATTCGTCACAACACCTCGGACAGCGATCCGGTGCTCGACGCGGTCTGCGACTGCGTCCTGGCCGTCGGTGTCCGCCGCACGACCCTGACCGACGTGGCCCGCCGCGCCGGCGTCTCCCGCATGACGCTCTACCGGCGGTGGCCCGACGTGCGCACGCTCGTCGGTGACCTGATGACCCGCGAGTGGGTCTCGGTCGCGGTGGAGGCGATGCCCGAGCGGCGCCCGGGCGCCAGCACCCGGACGCACATGGTCGAGGGGCTGGTGGAGGTGGTCCGCGCCCTCCGCGCCCACCCGCTGTTCGTCAAGATCCTCGACGTCGACCCCGAACTGCTGCTCCCCTACGTGCTCGACCGCCGGGGGGCCAGCCAGGACGCGCTGCTGGAGCTCGTCGCCGGCGCCCTGGAGGAGGGCCACGCGGACGGCTCGGTCCGCGCCGGGCACCTCGTCCTGCAGGCCCGTTCGGTGATGCTCGTCGTCCAGTCGTTCGCGCTCTCGCTGCGCACCATGACCGCCGAGGACGACCCCGACCTGAACTCCGCGGCCTTCCTCGGGGAGCTGCGGGACATCCTGGAGAGGATCCTCACCCCATGAGCCCCATGAGCCCCATGAGCGGCACGAGTCCCACGAGTGCCCGGGCCGCTTCCCCCGCGCCCTCTCCCGCCTCCTCGCTCACCGCCGCGCGGCGCGCCCGCGAGCTGGCCCTGCTCGCCGCCGGCGAGCAGGTGGACGTCCTGGTCGTGGGCCTCGGCGCCACCGGCGCGGGCGCGGCCCTCGACGCGGCGTCCCGGGGGCTGTCGGTCGCCGCGATCGACGCCCACGACCTGGCCTTCGGCACCTCGCGGTGGAGTTCCAAGCTGATCCACGGCGGTCTGCGCTACCTGGCCTCGGGCCAGTTGAACGTTGCGTACGAGAGCGCGGTGGAACGCGGCGTGCTGATGGAGCGCACCGCGCCCCACCTCGTCCGCCCCCAGCCCTTCGTGCTGCCGCTGACCCCGCTGGTCTCGCGCGGCCAGGCCGCGCTGGCCTGGTCGGGCTTCCGGGCCGGCGACGCGCTGCGCCTGTCGGCGCGGACGGCGCGGGCCACGCTCCCGGCGCCGCGCCGGCTGTCCGCGGTCGAGACCCGCCACCTCGCCCCCGCCCTCCGCGTGTCGGGGCTGCGCGGCGGCCTGCTGTCGTGGGACGGCCAACTCGCCGACGACGCCCGTCTGGTGACGGCGATCGCCCGGACCGCGGCGGCGCACGGGGCCCGGGTCCTGACCCGGGTGCGCGCGGTCTCGCTCAGCGGTTCGGGCGCCGTCGTACGCGACGAACTGACCGGCGAGGAGCACACGATCCGGGCCCGCGCGGTGGTCAACGCCTCCGGTGTGTGGGCGGGCGGCCTGGTCGACGGCGTACGGCTGCGGCCGTCCCGCGGCACGCACCTGGTCCTGCGCGCCGACGGCCTCGGGGGGCTGCCCGCGGGGCTGCACATACCGGTCCCCGGCCAGGCCAACCGCTTTGTGCTCGTGCTGCCGCAGGGCGACGGCCGGGTGTACGTGGGGCTCACCGACGAGCCGGTCGAGGGTGCGGTGCCCGACGTGCCGGAGGTGCCCGAGACGGACATCGGCTTCCTGCTCAACGTGCTCGGCACGGCGCTCGACGTCCCCGTGCACCGGGACGACGTGGTGGGCGCGTTCGCCGGGCTGCGCCCGCTGCTCGACACCTCCGCCGACGGCTCGGGCCGCACCGCCGACATCTCGCGCAAGCACGCGGTGCTCACCTCGGCGGAGGGCGTCGTGACCGTCGTCGGCGGCAAGCTCACCACCTACCGCCGCATGGCCCAGGACGCCGTCGACGCGGCCGTCACCGCCCGCGGCCTCGGCGCCGGGCCCTGCCGCACCGCGTCGCTCCCCCTCGTGGGCGCCGCCGCACCGCACGTGCTCACCGCGCTCAAGGCCCCGCGCCGCCTGGTGCAGCGCTACGGCACCGAGGCCCCCGCCGTCCACGCCCTCGGTGCCGCCGACCCCGCCCTGCGGGAGCCCGTCGTCCCCGGCCACCCCGTCACGCGCGCGGAACTGGTGTGGGCCGTCCGCCACGAGGGCGCGCTCGACACCGGCGACCTGCTCGACCGGCGCACACGCGTCGGTCTCGTCCCGGCCGACCGCGAGACGGCGCTCGAGGCGGCCGAGGAGGCACTGGCCAGGGCGTGAACCCGGCCCGGGCTCACGTAGCCGCGGCGCCCCCGGGCGTACGGTCCCGGGCGCGCCAGCCGGTTTCGAGGCGGTCGAGGAGCGCGCGGAAGGAGACGTCCGCCCGCTCCTCTTCGCCGTCGGCGAGGAGCGCGACGAGCGTGCCGAAGGAGCCGTTCACCAGCAGGCGGGCCTCGATCCGGGCGTGTTCCCCGTCCATGCCCAGGCCCTCGAAGACCGGGACGAGGAGATCGGTCCACTCGGCGACCAGACCGCCCAGGTAGGGGCCGTGCCGCTCGGGGTTGAGCATCGAGGAGGCCATCACCTGGAAGTACAGCGGCAGCAGCGCCCGCCGCTCCGGGCTGCGGATGTCCCGCCACAGCGCCTCCGCCAGGCGCCGCACGGCGGTCGCGTCCCGGGGGGTGCCGATGACGGCGAGGACCCGCTGGAAGCGCAGGATCGGGCGGTCGGCGTCCAGCGCCAGCGCCTCGGCGACCAGGCGTTCCTTGCTGCCGAAGTAGTAGAGGAGCATCCGGTCGCTGGTGCCCAGCGCCTTGGCCATCGGCCGCAGGGACAGGTCCGCCAGACCGTGCGTCACCACGTACTCCCTTACGCGGTCGAGGAGTTCCCGCCGTTTGGCGGGATCGGCCCGTCGTGGCATCGCGACCTCCGGTGGATGATTCGTCTGTTTAATCTGCTTTGCCGGTTTGTTTACCGTAGCACCCGCTACATGTATATTCGGTAGGTGTAGCGACTGCTACAGGAATGGCCGCCGGGCTCCGAGCCGCTGCCGCCGGAGGGACACCGACACCGAAGGGAATGATCGCCATGGCCGTCGAGGCCGTCGGCACGGACGAGGCAAGCACCCCCGCGTCCTGGCTCGCCAGGCAGTTCAGGCTGTGGTCGCGGGTCCTGGAACCCGTGCGCCCCCTGCACGCTCCGGCGGGACGCACCACCACCCTGGGCTCCTCCTGGCCGCTGGAGCGCGAGCTGACCTCCGTCGGCCGCGCCCGCGGGCTGGTCACCGCGCGGACCGCCGAGTGGGGCCTCGGCGATCTCGCCGACACCGTGGAGCTGCTGGTCAGCGAGCTGGTCACCAACGCGCTGCGACACGCGCGCGGCCCGGTCCGGCTGAACCTGCGCGTCCAGGAGGCACGTCTGCGGTGCGAGGTCGAGGACGTCAGCCCCCGGGCCGCCGTCCGGCGCGTCGCCGACAGCGAGGCGGAGGGCGGGCGCGGCATGGAGATCCTCGACCTGCTCAGCGACGCCTGGGGCTCCGACCGGACGGCGACGGGCAAGACGACGTGGTTCGAGCTGACGGTGGCCGCCGCCTGAGGGGACGGGCGGGCGCCCCCGTGACACGGCGGCTACCCGCCAGTAGCCTCTGTTCCGTCGTCAGCGGGCGGGAGAGCAGCGGTGAGCGTGCCGGACCACAGTTCAGTCGAGGCCTTCTTCGAGCGGGTGGCGGACGAGCGCTTCCTCCCGACCGGGTACACACGCGGCCCCTGGGACGCCGCGAGCCAGCACGCCGGGCCGCCGGCGGCCCTGCTCGGCCGCGCGGTGCAGACGCGTCCGGGCGCCCGCGAGGACATGCGCCTGACCCGGATCACCTTCGAGATCCACAGCCCCGTGCCGCTCGCCCCGCTGACCGTGACCACCCGCGTGCTGCGCGAGGGGCGCAGCGTCGAACTGGTCGAGGCCGCCCTGACTCCCGACGGGGGCGCGGAGGTCATGCGGGCGCGGGCCCTGCGCATCCGCACCGCGCCCGGCACCGTCCCGGCCGCGGGGCCCGCCGCGGCCCCGGGCACCGGTCCCGACGCGGACCCCGGCGCCGCCTCGCCCGAGCCCCCGGTTCCCGGGCCCCGGCAGGCCCGTCCCGAGCCGTTCTTCCCCGTGCCGTGGGACACCGGCTACCACACGGCCGTGGAGGCCCGGTTCGCCGCCGGCTCCTTCCTCGACCGCGGACCCGCGACCTGCTGGCTGCGGATGCGCGTCCCGCTCGTCGCGGGCGAGAAGACCGCTCCCCTGGACCGCGTCCTGGTCGCCGCGGACTCCGGCAACGGCGTGAGCAACGTGCTGGACTTCGCCACGCACCTCTTCGTCAACCCCGACCTCACCGTCCACCTCCACCGCCACCCGGCGGGCGAGTGGGTGTGCCTCGACGCCCGCACCACCGTCGACCCGTACGGGGTGGGCATGGCGGAGACCGCCCTCCACGACGAGCAGGGCCCCATCGGGCGCGGCGTGCAGAGCCTGTTCGTGGCCCCGCGCAGGTGAGCGGCGGGGCCGGGAGCCGGCGGGGCGCCCGGCCCCGGGCCTCGGCTCAGCCCAGGAGTTCCGCGGCCACCGCGGAGGCGACGGCCGCGTCGAGGGCGCCCACGCCCGTCAGGTCGGCGATCGTCACGGCCGCGTCAGCGCGCTCCGGCGGGGTCACGAGCAGGGCGCCGAGGGGGACGTCGGCGTCCGCCCGGACCGCGCCCGCACGGACGGCGTGGGCGAGGTCACCGTGGTGGAGGCACTGCTCGTGGTCGTCGGTGGCGATGACGGCGGCGCGCGAGAACAGCGCGGGCGGCAGCTCGTTCTTGTGCGGCATGTCGGCGCCGACGGCCGTGACGTGCGCGCCGGGGCGGACCGCGGCGGCGTCCAGCACCGGGGCGGTGGCCGGTGTGGCGGTGACGACGACGTCGGCGGCCGCGGCCTCCGCCGCGGTGGCGGGGACGGCGTCCAGCCCGTGCGCGGCGAGGTGCTCGCAGAGGGCACCGGTCCGGCGTGCGTCGCGGCCGTGGACGTGCACCCGGCCGACGGGACGCAGCATCGCCAGCCACCGCACCTGCAGCCGCGCCTGCTCTCCGGTGCCGAACACCCCGACGCTGCGGGCGCCCGGGCGGGCCAGCGCGTGGCCGGCGAGCGCCCCCGCGGCCGCGGTGCGCCAGGCGGTGAGGCGTCCGCCGTCGTCGAGGACGGCCCGGACCCGGCCGGTGTGGGCGCTGATGACGCAGACCAGCCCGTGGTTGACGGGTTCGCCGCGGTCGGGGTTGCGGTAGAAGCCGGAGGCGATCTTCACGGTGAAGTCGTCGGAGCCGTCGATCCAGCCCGTCTTCACGTGGCAGTCGCCGTCCGCGGCGGGGAAGGTCAGGTGCGTCGGTGGCGGGACCGTGGTGCGGCCGGCCGCGTGGGCGATCAGCGCGGTGCGGACGGCGTCCAGCACCAGCCCGGGCCGCGCGGCGGCCTCGATCTCCTCCGGGCCCAGGACGGGGACGCTCATCGGCGTGCTCGCAGCCAGCCGGCGAGGGCGTCCAGCGCGGGGGCGGGGTCGCGGCGGCCGATGCCGACGCGGAAGCGGTCGGCGGGCGTGTCGGTCAGCTCGGAGCGGTAGATGCTCGCGGGCAGCAGCAGCACCCCGGCCTGCTCGACGAGTTCGGTGCAGAAGCGCTCCACGCCCTCGGCGCCGAGGTAGCGGGGGTAGGCGACGCAGCCGCCGTCCGGGGCCCGCCACGTGAACAGGTTGTCGAACCCGGCGAAGAAGGCGTCGAAGAGCGGGATGTTGGCGGCGATCAGGGCGCGGTTGCGCTCCAGGATCCGGTCGCGGGCCTTGAGGGCGATCCGGGCGAGCACCTCGCTGGGCGCGGCGTTGCAGATGGTGGTGTAGTGCTTGGCGCGCTCCAGCCGGGAACGCAACTCCCGGTCCCGGCAGGCGATCCAGCCGATCCGCAGCCCGGGCAGGCCGAGCGACTTGGACGTGACGTTCAGCGACAGCGCCCGTTCCGAGAGGTCGGCGGCCTGCGGCAGGGTCCGGGCCGGGTCGCGTTCGAGACCGCGGTAGACCTCGTCGCTGAACAGGTGGATGCCGCGCTCGTCGCAGAGTTCGACCAGGCGCGCGAAGTCGGCGGCGCCGATGACCTTGCCGGTCGGGTTGTTGGGGAAGTTGACCGAGACCACGCGGGTGTTCGGGCGGAGCGCCGCCGCCACCCGGTCCACGTCCAGGGCCCAGTCCCGCCCGGGGTCGAGCGCGACGCCCGTCACCTCGCACAGGGAGAGGGGCACGGTCTCGGCGGCCTGGTAGTTGGGGGTGACGACGACCGCGTGGTCGTCCGGGCCGAGGAGCACCTGCATCGCCAGGTAGAGGGCCTCCTCGGCGCCGGCGAAGCAGATGACGTCGTCGGCGCCGGCCCGCTCGTACGTCGCGGCGATCGCCTCGCGCAGCCCGGGGTCGCCGTGCGTCCGCGTGTAGCCGAAGGAGAGCGTCTCCCAGGCGTGCCGGTCCTCGGTGCCGGCGAGTTCCAGCAGCTCGGGGAGGGTCATCGTCTCCGCGTCGGAGGCGGTCAGGTGGTGACGAGCGGTGAACTCCCAGCGGGAGAAGTAGGTTTCCAGCCGGAAGTCGGGCAGTCGGCTCACGGGTGCTTCCTCTGTGCTTTGAGATCGGCGAGCAGGGCGTAGACGGTGGAGCGGGACGCCTGCAGCGCGCCGGCCACGACCGGTACGGCGCGGCGCATCGCGAACACCCCGGCCCGGTCGAGTTCCTCGAGGATCGCGAGGCGGTCCTCACGGCCGAGGCGTTCCACCGGGCAGCCCCGGTCACGGGTGTAGGTGCCGACGGTCCGCTGGACGTGCTCGGTCCAGTCCTGCTCGAAGAGCGGCTCGGGGCGCGGCACGGTGGGCGCGCCGAAGGCGGCGAGCACCGAGGCGGCCTGCTCCAGCGGCGTCCGGTCGAGGTTGACGCACAGCACCGCCGAGGGCTCGCCGCCGGCGTCCCGCAGGACGGCGCTGACGGAGGAGAGCCTGCGCCCGTCACCGAGCAGCTTCTCGTACGGGCCGTAGACGTCGTGCGCCGACGGGTCCAGCCCGTCCAGTTCGCCGAGCAGCGAGGGATCGCCCGCGGTGCGCCGGGTCATCGGGTTCCAGATGCCGAGCACCCGGTCGTCCGCCACGTCGTGCAGGACGACCTCGGCGTACGGGCTCAGCAGCAGGGCCACGGCCTGGCACACCGGGGCCCACTGCCGTACCCGGGGGTCGTTCTCGTCGACGCGCGCCTTCTCCATGGCTGGACTGTACGTCCAGACTGGACGCACAGTCCAGCCCACTCGGACCCGGGGCGCCGGGGGAGCTCCGCTACGCCGCGTCGAGGTCCCGGTGGACCACGCGGGAGACCGCCTCGATGGTGGCGATGCCGGAGGCCATCGTCCGGTCGTCGTCGGTGAGGACGGTGATGCTGTAGTCGTGCCCGCCGCCGGTGAAGGCGCCGAGGCTGTGCACCCGCCAGCCGTGGGTGGCACGGGAGAGCCAGCCGTTCTTGACGTGGACGCCCGCCGATCGCGGCGCGCCCGCGGGGGTGCCCCAGCGCTGGGAGGGCTCGACCTCGCCCATCAGCTTCAGGGCGTAGGCGCGCGCGTCGTCGCCGAGCACTCCGTTCGGCGCCGTGAGCAGGTCCATCAGCTTCTGCTCGTCCGCGGCGGTGATCCGGGTGAGCCCCCAGGCCCCGGCGCCGTCCGGCACGGTGTGGCGCATCCCGGCGGCGGCCAGGAAGTCGTTGACCTTGGCGACGCCGAGCTGCTTCCACAGCGCGGTCGTGGCGTCGTTGTCCGACTTCGTGATCATGGCGGTGGCGAGCGCGGCCTCGCGGTCGGTGAGGTGGCGGTGGTGCTGCCGCACGTCCCGCAGGAGGGTCGCGAGGACGGTGACCTTGACCGTGCTGGCGGAGTCGAAGTGCTGGTCCGCGCGCAGCGTGCACGACGTGCCGGTCGTGCGGTCGTGCACGGACACCGCGGTACGGGCGGTGCCGCCCTCCAGGGCCTTGGTGATGTCCCGCTGCAGCGCCGCGGCCAGTGCGGGTGCCGCCGAGCTGCAGCTGACCCGGGGTGTCGCGGCGGCGGCCTGCGCGGTCGCGGCGCCGGCGGCCACGGGGACCGCCACCCCCGCGACGACCGCCGCCGCCATGGCTCGCCGGGATATTCGCGTATGACCCATGTCACTCCGTCCATCGGGTTGCTGCCGACCGGGCTGACTGCCCAGTGTCGGTGGACGGTTGGGCCGGACGGGATGTGACGTCCACTACGTCGCGACGGGTCGGCGGGCGCTCCGCCGGGCCCGGCGCGGCACGGTCCCGGGGCGGGCCGACGGGTCACCGGGGCACGCTCGGGCGGCCCTCGCATGGTCGCGGCGCGCGGCCGCTCCGCTCCCCCGCGGCGGTAGTCCGGACACCCCAAGTCACGCCCGCCGAGCAGACCTTGGCGATCGGGCGGCGCACCGGAGGCGGCGGTCGCGGGGCGCCGTCACCGCCCGGCGGTCCGGGCCCCGCCCGGGCCGGCGCGGCCTTCCGGAACGGGTTCCCGCGCCCGGCCGCGCACCCATGCCCGAAGCGTGGCGATATGACCCGAATGTGATGAAGCTCGCACGCCCGCCATGACCTCCGGCGTCATCGACCGCACGCACGCGTCCCGGCAGGATCGAGGACGTCCGGCAGCACGGAGGGACCGGACACCGCACACCCCGATCCGAGGGAGCAGCCATGACCGCCTACGCCGTCGCCCACCTTCGTCCCGGACCGCCGCACGAAGAGGTCTTCGCCTACATGGAGCGCATCCAGGACACGCTGGACCCCTTCGGCGGACACTTCGTCGCCCACGGCGCGACCGTGGAGGTCGTGGAGGGGCGGTGGCCGGGGACGGTCGTCCTGATCGGGTTCCCCGACCTGGACCGGGCGCGCGCCTGGTACCGGTCGCCCGCCTACCAGGAGATCCTTCCGCTCCGCACCCGCCGTCTGGACGGTGACGTCGTCCTCGTGGACGGCGTCGGACCCGGTTACGACGTCACCGGGACCGCCGCGCGGCTCAGGGAGGACGCCGTACGGTCGGGCGCCCTGCCGGGGTGACCGCCGGACCGCGGGCCCGCCGGGCTCAGCCGACGAACCGGCAGCCGGAGGTGTGGGAGGCGGCCTCCCCGGCCGCCGCGGCCGCGTCCCCGGCGCGGATCGCCTCCAGCAGGCGGGTGTGGTCCATGCGGTCCTCGGGGCGCAGGACGGGGGCGCCGAAGTGCTCCTTGAGCGAGTCCCTGATCACCTGGCCGAGGTCCGCGTAGAGCTCGGCCAGCACCTCGTTGTGCGAGGCGGCCACGACCGCCAGGTGGAAGGCGCTGTCCGCGTCCACGAAGGCGTCCCGGTCGCCCGAGGCCCAGGCCCCTTCCCGCCGCTCCAGCAGCGTGTCGAGGCGGGCGAGGTCCTCGTCCGTGCGGCGCGTCGCGGCGAGTCCCGCCGCGGACGACTCCAAGGTGCCGCGCACCTCGGTCACGTCCCGCTGCCGGGCCTCCGCGAAGCGGCGCCGCATCACCCCGGCGAGCTCGCTGGTCGCGGCGACGTAGGTGCCCGAGCCGTGGCGTATGTCCAGCAGGCCGTTGTGGGCCAGCGCGCGTACGGCCTCGCGGACCGTGTTGCGGGCCACGCCCAGCTGCCGCACGAGTTCCGGCTCGGTCGGGATGCGCGAGCCGACCGGCCAGGCCCCGGAGGTGATCTGGCGGCGCAGTCCGGACACCACCTGCTCGTAGAGCCCGGAAGGACGGGACACGGGACGTAGACTCATCCCATGATTATACGCCGGAGGGTCCCGGGACGGTCCAGGTCCGCGGAACGGCGGAACCCGGCGCGGCCGCGTGCCCGTACCGGCGGTCTCGCGGTGGTGGCGCTGCTGCTGGTGGCGTTCAACCTCCGCCCCGCCGTCACCAGCCTCGGGCCGGTCCTGGCCGAGGCGCGGTCCGCGCTGGGGATGAGCGGCGCCGTGGCCGGGCTGCTCACCTCCGTGCCGGCGCTGTGCTTCGCCCTGGTCGGCGTCGCCGCGCCCCGGCTGGCCCGGCGGCACGGGCCGTCGGCGGTCGTCGCGGCGGGTACGGCCGTGGTCGCGGTGGGGCTGGTGCTCCGGCCGCTGGCCGGCGGCACCGCGCTGTTCCTCGCGCTCAGCGCCGTGGCGCTCGCCGGGATCGCGGTGGCCAACGTGCTGCTGCCGGTGGTGGTCAAGCAGCGCTTCCCCGACCGGGTCGGCCGGATGACGGGCCTGTACTCCATGGCGCTCAACCTGGGTGCCGCCGTCGCGGCGGCCGCCACCGTGCCGCTGTCCGGGGCGTTCGGCGGCGACTGGCGGTGGGGGCTGGGCTCCTGGGGCGTGGTCGCGG
Source organism: Streptomyces sp. NPDC008238 (assembly GCF_042956445.1). Classification (NCBI taxonomy): domain Bacteria; kingdom Bacillati; phylum Actinomycetota; class Actinomycetes; order Kitasatosporales; family Streptomycetaceae; genus Streptomyces; species Streptomyces sp. NPDC008238. The sequence goes on from NZ_JBIBGK010000022.1 coordinate 96,168, forward strand.
CCCTCGCCGTGCCCCCGTGGCTCGTCCTGGCGCGCCTGCGTATGGCGGACCGGGCGCCGGAACCGGAGCCCGTGCCCCCGCCCGGTGCCGGGCCGGGGCCGGGCCACGGGTCCGGGGTCCGGATGACGCGCTCCCCCACCGCCTGGGCGCTGGCCGGGTACTTCGGGCTGCAGGCCGGTGCCGCCTACGTCGTGATCGGCTGGCTGCCCCAGATGTTCCGGGACGCGGGGCTGTCGGCCGGGACGGCGGGTCTGCTGTTCGCCGTCACCTCGCTGCTGGGGGTGCCGCTGTCCTACGCCCTGTCCGCCCTCGCGGGGCGGCTCCGGCAGCAGAGCGGCATCGCGGTCACGCTCGGTGCGTTCGGACTGGCCGGGTACGCGGGCCTGTGGGCGGCACCGGCCGCCGCGCCCTGGGTGTGGGCGGTACTGCTGGGCGTCGCCAACTGCTCGTTCCCGCTCGCGCTGACGATGATCGGGCTGCGCGGCCGCGACAGCACGACGGTGGTGCGGCTCTCCGCCTTCGCCCAGAGCGCGGGCTACCTGCTGTCGATCCCCGTGCCGTTCCTGGTCGGCGCGCTGTACGAGCGCACCGACGGCTGGCGTGTCCCGCTCGCCCTGCTGGCCGTCCTGATGGTGGCCCAGCTGGCCGCCGGCCTGCTCGCGGGGCGGGACCGGAGCGTGGGCTGAGCGCGGCCCCGGGCGGGCGTCCGCCCGGGGCCGGCGGGCCGGGGCGCGAGGTCCCCGGTCCGCGTCACTGACCCACTCTGCCGTCGACGCACTCGCGCAACAGGTCCGCGTGCCCGCAGTGCCGGGCGTACTCCTCGACCCGGTGCACCAGCAGCTCGCGGACCGCGATCCCGTCCTTGCCCACGCGCGCGCCCAGGTCCGGGTGCGCGGCCAGTGCCGCGTCGGTCGCGGCCTGTTCGCGCTCCAGGTCGGCGAACGCGGCGTCGACCACGTCCCGGTCGGCGACGGCGCCGTCGAAGTCCGCGTCGCGCGGGCCGTACAGCTTCGGCAGCGGTTCGCCGTCGCTGATCCAGTTGCGCCAGTCCCGCTCCACCTCGGCGAGGTGCCGGACCAGGCCGAGCAGCGACATCGTCGACGGCGGGACCGAACGGCGGGCCAGCTGCTCCGGTTCCAGGTCCTGGCACTTCATCCGCAGCGTCATGCGATAGCTCGTCAGGTAGTCCTGGAGGGTGGCGAGTTCACCGTCCGGACTCGGGCCGTCACTGTTGCGGGGGTCGTCGTCCGGGTCGGCCCACATGTCGGGGTAGACGGTCGCCCTGGTCCATCGCGTCGCTCGGTCGCTCATGCCCCGCATGGTGGCCGGTGACGGCCCGGACGCGCCACCGATTTGCCGGGCGGTCGCCCGCCGGGCACCGGAGACCGCGGCCGCCCCGTACCGCGTCAAGGGGGCGGGCACGGAACCGGCCATATCTAGTTGAATCGTTGACCACCTCCGCGTGGGCCGGTCAGGCTGGAGGTGCCTCAAGACGCCATCGCAGCACCTACGAACACCACGAAGGAGAGTCATGCACCGTTTCGGGTACCGGCGCGCCGCGGCGGCCGTGGCGGCAGCGGCCGCCGGAATCCTGCTGGCCACCGCCCCCGCCCCGGCGTCGGCGACGACCGGTCCGGTCGCCGCGGGCGACGCCGGGGACTCCGGGTGCGCCACCGCGGGCAGTCTCTGCGTCTACGAGACGGAGTGGTTCACGGGACGCTCGGCGCTCTACCGGGAGGTCGACGCCGGGTGCGTCACAGCGCCGTTTGGGATCCTCGCGAACATCAACATGACGGACCGCCCCGTCACGTTCTACAAGAACACGGACTGCACGGGCCCCTCGACGACCGAACCCGCGGGCAACCTCCATTCCTGGAAGTCCCTCGGCCCCATGTTCAGCTTCCGCGCCTGAGACGCGTAACCCCGGCGGCGCGCGTCCGCCGACGGCCGGTCCCGGTCGTCACCAGGGGAGCGCGCCGTCGCGGTCGAAGTAGCCGCCGGTCGGTCCGTCGGCGCCGACGAGCGCCATGCGGACGATGATCTCGGCGCCCTGCTCGACGGTCTGGAAGCCGGTGTTGCCGTTGAGGTCGGTCTTCGTGAAGCCCGGCTCCACCGAGTTGATCCGGAAGCCCGGCAGCGCCTTCGCGTACTGCACGGTGATCATGTTCACCGCCAGCTTCGACGCCGGGTAGTCCAGGCCCGGGAACAGGTGGGCCGGCTGGTCGGGGTCCGTGACGTGGTGCAGCGACCCCAGGCCGCTGCCGACGTTGACCACGACGGGGGCGGCGGACCCGCGGAGCAGCGGCAGGAAAGCGTGCAGCACGCGCACGACACCGAAGACGTTGGTCTCGAAGGTCCGCCGCATCGCGTCGGCGGTGGTCTCCACGGTGGGGACGACGCTGTTGTCCACCCGGCGCACCTCGATGCCGGCGTTGTTGACCAGCACGTCCAGGCTGCCCCGTTCCCCGACCGTGCGGGCGGCGGCGGCGACCGAGTCGTCGTCCGTCACGTCGAGCCGGACGAAGGACGCCCCCAGCCGCTCGGCGGCCGCGCTCCCCCGCTCGGGGTCGCGGGCCCCGATCCACACGGTGTGGCCCTCGGCGACCAGGCGGCGCGCGGTCTCGTACCCCAGCCCCTTGTTGCCCCCGGTGATCAGTGTGGTGGTCATGGTGTGGCTCCCGTCTCAGGTGTTCGTTCTCCGACACCCCCAGGTTGCGGCGGGACGGGACGGGCAGGCAGTCGTCCCGTTTTCCTGGGACTCGCGGTACCAGCGTCCTCCGGGGGGCCGGCCGGCCTGGACGGCTGAGGGCGCCCCCTGCGGCAGGGGCCGCACTCGGCATGCCGTCCGCGTCAGTCGACTTCGCCGTACTCCACGGGGAAGTCGGGGGGCCACGGCCGGCTGAAGTCGAACAGCGACGGGTCCTCGAACTTGCGGTCCGCCTCGCGCCACGAGGGATTACCGGAGACGACGAAGCTGTCCCCGTCGGACTCGATCATCCACGTGAAGACCGCATCGTCCGCAGGGAGATGATGGCGCTCCCGCAGCACCGCGAACTCGGCCCCGGTCGCCCGCCGAAGGTGAATACCCTTCTCGTAGATGGGCTTGAGCAGCATGAGCGTTACGTGGCCGAAGTACACCTCGACGCGGGTGTTCGTGTTGTCGACCGCGGTGGCGTCGCTGCGCAGCAGCAGCACCCGGTGCGACGGCGCGAAGCTGACCACGCGGAACAGCCGCCCCTCACACACGAAATCCGGCATTTCCCGGGTTCCCCCTGTCCTCGCGGCCCCACGCGTCGGCACGCCGCCGAGCAGATCGTGCACTGCGACTGCGGACCCTGGGCCGGCGGCCGTTCCGGTGGCGGGTTCTCCACCGCGCCCTGCGGCAGCCCATCACCTTATCCGTCTGCTCCGCCCGTCGTCCCGGACCGGGTCACGGCCCTCCGTCACCGGTCGGCGCACCACGCCGGCACGCCCGCGGGCGCGCTGCACCGCACCGTTCACACGGGTTCCACCGAGGCGTCGGCGCCGGGCGCGCGCCGCATCGGGGCGGTGGGCCGCGGGACCGCGGTTTCCCGGTCCATCAGGTCGGCGTCCGCGCCGAGGACGGCGACTTCGAGGGCCGTCCGCGCGTAGACCCGGGCGGAACGCAGCAACTGGTGCAGGAAAGTGGACATCGCGGGCCTCCTGTGACGGTGGAAGGTGAGCCCGTCGTGCCTTGGACGCGGACCGCGCCGCAGCCCGGGTGCGGGCTGCCCGCGGGCCCGTTCCGGGGAAGGGCTCCTGTACGTCACGCTACGAACTCGGCGGGGTACCCCGCTTCGGGCAGAAGTCCGACCCGTCCCGCGGTCACTGCGACTTTCGGCCGAGTGCCGGTCCCCTACGCGGGCGATACGCGGTGCTGCCTAGGCTTCGGGGATGCGCGCACCGATCGTGGAGGACGAGTCCGAGCCGGCCGGGAACGTCCATGACGGTCCCCGCCCGGCGGCACCGGCGGCACCCCTGCGCAGGCGCCCGGGGCTCAGCGCCCGGCTGAAGCTCACCCTCAGCTATGCCGGGTTCGTCCTGCTCTCCGGCGGCCTGCTGCTGGCCGTGGTCTGGGCGTTCCTGCTGCGCTACGTGCCCGACAACAGCAGGGGCCTGCTCGGGATCTCGCCCAACCGGACCGTCCTCCTGCACGTCTTCGCCCCCGCCGCCGCGGCGGCACTGGTCTTCCTGCTGCTGTTCGGGCTGCTCGGAGGATGGCTGCTGGCCGGCCGGATGCTCGCACCCCTCACCCGGATCACCGCCGCCGCACGAACCGCCGGCAACGGATCGCTGTCCCACCGCATCCGCATGGAAGGCCGCCACGACGAGTTCCGCGAACTCTCCGACGCGTTCGACACCATGCTCGAGCAACTCGAATCCCACGTCGCCGAACAACAACGCTTCGCCGCCAACGCCTCCCACGAACTGCGCACCCCCCTCGCCATCTCCAAGGCCCTCCTCGACGTCGCCCGGACCGACCCCACCCGCGACCACACCGAGCTCATCCACCGCCTCCACGCCGTCAACACCCGCGCCATCGACCTGACGGAAGCGCTCCTCCTGCTCAGCCGGGGCAACAGCGCCCACCTCCCCCGCGAGACCGTCGACCTCTCCCTCCTCGCCGAGGAGACCTCCGAAACCCTGCTCCCCCACGCCGAACGACGACGCATCACCCTCCACGTCACCGGCGGCACCGCCCCCACCCGCGGCTCCGTCGAACTCCTCCTGCGCATGACAACGAACCTTGTCCAGAACGCCGTCGTCCACAACCACCCCACCGACGGCACCGTCACCGTCCACACCGAAACCCACCACCACACCAGCCTCCTGCGGGTCGAGAACACCGGCCCGCCGCTGCCCCCCGGCCTCGTCCCCACCCTCACCGAACCGTTCCAACGCGGAACCCAGCGCATCCGCAGCGACGAACACCCCGGCGTCGGGCTCGGCCTCGCCATCGTCCACAGCATCGTCCGCGCCCACCACGGAACCCTCCACCTCGCCCCCCGCCCCACCGGCGGCCTCAGCGTCACCGTCCGCCTCCCCACCGCGCGGCAGACGCCGGACACGGGCGGGACCCGGTAGGCCGGCGGCGCGTCGGGGCGGCCGGCTAGCGTTCCGCCAGGCCGGAGCGCCACGCCCACAGGGCGATCTCGACGCGGTTGCGGGCGGAGAGCTTGGTCTGGATGTTGCCCATGTGGGTCTTCACCGTTCCCAGGGACACGAAGAGTGCGGCCGCTATCTCCGCGTTGGTCCGTCCCTCGGCGACGAGACGGGTGACCTCGGTCTCCCGTGAGGAAAGCCCCGGTCCCGACGGGGCGGCGGTCCGCGGCGTCCTCAGCCCCCGCAGCAGGCGGATGGTGATCGCCGGACTGACCAGGGCCTCCCCGGAGTGCGCCGCGCGCACCGCCTCGGTCAGCAGGGCCGGGCCGGAGTCCTTGAGCAGGAAACCGCAGGCGCCGCTGTTCAGGGCGTCGTACACGTACTCGTCGTCGTCGAAGGTCGTGACGACGACCACCTTCGGGGAGCTCCCGGCGCCGGGCCGGTTGAGTTCGCGCAGGGCCTGCAGGCCGTCCATCCGCGGCATGCGGATGTCCATGAGGACGACGTCGGGCTCGAGCGCGCGGGCCAGTTCCAGGGCCTGGACGCCGTCCTTGGCCTCACCGACCACCTCGATGTCGTCCTCGACGCCGAGGATCAGCGAGAAGCCGGTGCGGACCATGGTCTGGTCGTCGGCCAGCAGGACACGGATCGTCATCGGGCACCCCTGGTCGGTATGCGCGCCTGTACGCGCCAGCCCTCGGGGGACCTCGGGCCGGCGGTGAGGGAGCCGCCGAGCGCCGCCGTGCGCTCCCGCAGGCCCTTGAGGCCGTAGCCGCCTCCCGCCGTGTGCCCGGCCCGGCCGCGGCCGTCGTCGGACACCTCGACCGTCACCGCGTCGGGCCGGCCGTGACGGCGGACGAGGATGTCGAGCGAGCGGGCGTCGCCGGCGTGCTTGCGCACGTTGGTGAGGGCCTCCATGACCACCCGGTGCACGGCCGACTGGACGTCGATGGGGACCACGTCGACCTCGCCCTCGATGCGCAGCCTCACCTCCAGGCCGCTGTCGGAGGTGAAGTGCCCGGCCAGGGACCTGATGTCGGCGATCGTGCCCGTGGGCGAGAGCCGGGCGTGGGCGTCGGGCTCGCGCAGCAGGGTGACCATGCGGCGGATGGCGGTCATCGCCTCGTCGCCGGCCTCCTCGATCCGTTCCAGGGCGGGGAGCACGGCCTCCGGCTTGCTCGCCGCCACGGTCCGGGCGGCCTGGGCCAGCACGACGATGCCCGTGACGTGGTGGGCGACGTAGTCGTGCAGATCGGAGGCGATGCCCGTCCGCTGCGCCTGCTGGGCCGCGATCATCCGGCGTTGCCGGCTGGTCTGGAACATGCGCAGGTAGAGCCCCGCCGCAGCGAAGATGACGCCGCCCAGTGCGAGGATGAGGGCGAGGACCAACGCCGCTCGCTGGTTCACCAGCCGTGTCGGCTGGAGCACCAGGCCCGCCAGCAGCAGCGGTACCGCGAAGCCGGCGCGTACCGGTTCGGCCCGCCACGCGGCCAGTCCGACCAGGACGACGCCCACGACGGAGACGGTGAACCCGAAGGGCACGACCTGGTAGGAGACCGGCGGCGCCACGAAGGTCACCAGCACCAGGGCCGCTCCCAGGACGGAGGCGGCGGTGCCCAGTGCCGCGGCGTTCAGGCGCGGCATCAGCACGGCGACGACCATGGCCAGCAGCACGGTGGGCGGGTGGGCGGCGTTCACCGTCACGTCCAGGGTGCCCAGGACCAGCAGCGCCACGAGGGCGGCCACCCAGCCGATGCCCTGGACCAGCCGCTCGAAGAGGCCCTCAGCCCTGTTCCCCACGTTCCCGTCATCTCCGCTTCCGCTCACCGACCGGGCGGAGGCCGCTCCGGGTGCCCTGTCCAGTGTCACCGATCCGCCGCGGAGGACCCGGGCCCGCTTCCCCGCGCCGGGGGCGGGCCGGTGCCGTCGGGGCGCGCGGCCCTCCCCCGGTCCGCGTCCCTGTCGTCCGAGCCGTCCGAGCCGTCCGTTCCCGCGCCCAGCACCACCACGTCGAGGACGGCCTGGGCGTAGACGCGGGCGGTGCGCAGCAGGCGCTGCATCGGGGGTTCCCCGGGGGTGCCGGCGTGCGGCGCCGTGGACGGGACGGGCCCGTCGCCGCCACCGTGCGCCCCGGTCACCGTCGCACCTGCCCGGTGGCCGGGCCGTCGGCGAGGGCGCCCTGGACGAGTTCGCCGAGCAGCGCGGGGTACGTCAGCCCCTGGTGCTCGAACATCTTGGGGACCTGGGACTGCGCGGTCATGCCGGGCATGGTGTTCACCTCGTTGAGGACAGGGCCGTCGGGGGTGAGGAAGAAGTCGCAGCGCGCCACTCCGCGGCAGCCGAGCGCCGTGAAGAGGGCGAGGGAGGCCTCGACGAGCCGGTCGTGCTCCCGGGCGGAGAGCGGGGCGGGGATCAGGAACCGGGCTCCGCCGTCGTACTTTCGCTCGGTGTCGAAGAGGCGCCCGTCGTCCAGGACGATCTCCAGCGGGGGCCCGGCCACGAGGCGGCCGTCCGCGCGCCGCAGAACGGCGAGGTCCACCTCGCGGCCGGTCACGAGGTGCTCCACCAGGACCCTGCCGTCGATCCGCAGCGCGGCGGCGATCGCCGGCGCGAGGTCCGTCTCGTCGGTGACGAGTGACACGCCGTGGCTGGACCCCGCGGCGACCGGCTTGACCACGACCGGGCCGTCGAAGCGCACCTGGTCGGCGGTGTCCGCGGTGACCAGGAATCCCGGGGCGACGGCGATGCCCACGGCCTCGGCCACCAGTTTCGTCGCCCACTTGTCCATCGCCAGGGCGCCGGCCCGGACGCCCGCGCCGACGTAGGGGAGCCCTGCCAGGTCCAGCAGCGCCGCGAGCGTGCCGTCCTCGCCCAGCGGGCCGTGCAGGGCCGGGAAGACGACGTCGCAGCCCGCCAGCACGCCGAGCGCCGCGGACAGGCTCTCCGCCGGGGAGCCCGCCAGGGGCCGCCCGGCGGCGTCCCGCCACACCCCGTCGCGTCCGATGGTGAGGGCGACGACGTCGTGGACGGCCGGGTCGAGCGCCGAGCCGACGGACGCGGCGGAGGCGAGGGAGACCTCGTGCTCGGTGCTGCGGCCGCCGCCGAGCACGGCGACGCGGATGCGGGGGGCGTTCCCGTGGTCGGTCATGCGGCCACCGCCGGGCCGTGCGCCGTGCGGCGCAGGCGTGCGCCCAGCCCCGTCACGATCTCGTGCTCGATGGTCCCGGACCACCGGGCCCAGTCCCGGACGGTGGGCTCGCCGGCGTCGCCCGTGCCGAAGACGGTGGCGACGTCGCCGGGTGCGGCCGGGTGTTCGCCGCAGTCCACGATCGCCTGGTCCATGGAGACGCGTCCGACGACGGGGCAGCGGCGGCCGCCGAGCAGCACCTCCGCGCGGCCGGACGCCGCGCGGGGCAGGCCGTCCGCGTAGCCGACGGCGAGCAGGGCCAGGCGGGTGGGCCGCGGGGCGGTCCACGCGTGCCCGTAACCGGCTCCGGCGCCGGCCGGCACCGTGCGGACGGACACGACGGGCGCCCTGAGCGTGAGTGCGGGGCGGAGCCGGGTGGTGCGCGTCGGGTCGATGCCGTAGAGGCCGGCGCCGACGCGGCTGAGGTCGAAGCGGGTCCGCGGGTCGGTGAGGGTCGCCGAGGTGGCGGCCAGGTGCCGGACGTCCGGGCGCAGCCCGGCCCGTACCGCGGTCGCCGACGCCGTCCGGAAGAGGTCGAGCGCGCGGTCGGTGCACGGGTCCCCGGGGGTGTCCGCGCAGCCGAGGTGGCCCATGACGCCGGTCACCCGGACCAGGCCGGCCCGCTCCGCCTCACGGGCCCGCAGGCACAGGTCGGGCCACTGGCGGGGGTCGGCGCCGTCCCGGGCCATGCCGGTGTCCAGGTGCAGGTGCACCCGCGCGGGCCGTCCGGTCCGCGACGCGGCGCGGGCCACCGCGGCCAGGTGCTCGCGGCCGGGTACGGCCACCGAGACGTCGGCCCGCAGGGCCTCGTCGAAGGCGGCGTCCACCGGGTTGAGCCAGCTCAGGATCGGGACCCGGAATCCCGCGTGCCTGAGGAACAGTGCCTCCTCGACGGAGGTGACGCCCAGGGAGGTCGCACCCGCGCCCAGCGCGGCACGGGCCACGCCGGCCGCGCCGTGGCCAAAGCCGTCGGCCTTGACCACCGCCATCAGTCGAGCCGCGCGGGCGGCGAGGAGGCGGGTGTTCGCGACGACCGCCGCCAGGTCGACGCCCAGCTCCGGGCCCGTGGTGCCGCCGGGTGGCGGCGGCGGTGGCGGGGGCGGGGGCGGGCCGACGAGGCGGACGACGGGATCGGTCAGTGGTGCGCACAGCATGGGAGGCCCTTCGGGTGTCGCGGTCGGACCGGCCCCCCGGGGGCCGGGCGGACACGAGGCGTCACCGGGACGGAAGTGGGGAGCGGCCCACGCCTGAGTGGGTGCCGGGGGCCAGGACCGGTGGCCGGGGCACAGGGTGCGCGTGGTTCCGGTACGTGGCGTGGAGCTCATGGCAAGGACGCTACGAAGCCACCCCGGCCGCCCGCTTCGGGCGGAAGTCGGACGTCTTCACGGTGCGCTACGACTTTCGGCCGATGCCCGCGCCGCCCCGCCGCCGGGTTCTTCGTCTCCGCGGGTCGTGTTCGTTCCCGCGGGTCGCGTTCCCGCGGTCGGCGTCCGTACGGGGGCGCCCGCGGAGGCCGGGCAAGAGCCTGTGGGTCTCGGTAGCCTGAAGGGTGGTACGGCCATGAGGCGGTCCAGCCGCGGGCGCCGCGACGGCAGCCGCCTCACAGGCGCCCCGGCATCCCGGGGCGACCGGGATCGTCACCTTGCGTGACAGGACTGAGCATGGGCAATCCCTCACAGGCTCCCTTCGGACGGCACTTCACGGGAGCGTCCGGCGACGAGGACGTCGCCGGTTTTGTGCTGGACGACGAAGGCGTCGTCTCGGCGTGGAGTGCCGCGGCCGAGCGGCTCCTCGGCTTCGGGCCCGCGGACGTCGTCGGACGCCCGGCGGCCGCGCTGTGGCCGGAGGCCTTCGCCGGACGCACGGGGGACGCCGCCGCACAGCCGTACGACGGGGGACGGCGCGCCCTGCTGACCCGGCGGGACGGGGAGCACGCCGACGTCGTCCTCGACCTGTCGCGGTTGCTGGGCCCGGGCGGCCAGGACACCGGGGGCACACTGGTCGTCGTGGTCCCGGCGGCGCATGCCACGGCCGAGGGACAGGCGATCCTGGAGGCCCTCTTCACCCAGGCGCCCATCGGCATCGCCGTCTACGACCGGGACCTGCGCTTCGTACGGATCAACGCCGCCCTGGAACGCATCCACGGGTTCCCCGGTGACAGTGCCCTCGGCCGTCCCGTCAGCGAGGTGCTGCCGGGGCTCGACGCCATGGCGATCGAGCGCAGGCTGAAGGGGGTCATGGACAGCGGCCGTCCGGTCGTCAACGCCGTCCACCAGGGTCGCACCCCCGCCGACCCGGACCGGGACCACGTCTGGCACGTCTCCTCGGTCGTGCTCACGGCACCGGACGGCGACGTCCTCGGGGTCACCGATCTGATCATCGACATCACCGACCGCCACCGGACCAAGGAGCGCCTCGCGCTCCTCGACGAGGCCGGGATGCGCATCGGCACCACGCTGGACGTGCGGCGCACCGCGGAGGAACTGGTGGACGTGCTCGTGCCCCGGCTCGCCGACGTGGCGACGATCGACCTCCTCGACGACGTCATGGAGGGCGCGGAACCGGAACCGATGGGCTCGGGGCCCGTCGCGCTGCGGTCGCTGGCCCGCACGGCCGTCGACCCGGACGTCGTCGCCGGGCTCCGGCGGCCCGGGGAACTGCAGGACTACCCCACGGACTCGCCGCACGTGCAGAGCCTCGCCGACGGCCGGCCGCGGCTGATCCCCGCGGTGGGCCCCGAGGCCGGCTGGCTGCGGGACACCGCCGACCGCGAGGTCGGGGCGATGCCCGGGCACGGGACCGACTCCCTGATCCTCGTGCCGCTGCGCGCGCGGGACGCGACGCTGGGCCTGGTGCACCTGTACCGGGGACGCGAAACGGAGCCCTTCGAAGCGGACGACCTCGTGCTCGCCCAGGACATCGTCGCGCGTGCCGCGGTGTGCCTCGACAACGCCCGCCGCTACACCAACGAGCACACGGCCGCGCTCACCCTCCACGCGAGCATGCTGCCGCGCAGCGTCCCGGACCAGAGCGCGGTCGAGGTGGCGCAGCACTACCGGCCGTCGCGCGTCCACGCGGGGGTCAGCGGCGACTGGTTCGACGTGATCCCGCTGTCGGGGGCCAGGGTGGCGCTGGTGGTGGGCGCGGTGCCGGGCACGGGTTTCCAGGCGGCCGCGTGCATGGGGACCATCTGCTCCGCGATCCGCACCCTCGCCCAGGTGGATCTGACGCCCGATGAGTTGCTGGGCCAGATCGACGACATGGTGCCGCGGCTCCTGGAACGCGAACACGCCACCGGGTCCGCTCCGGTGGTGGAGGCCCTGAAGGGGTCGACCTGCCTGTACGCCGTCTACGACCCCGTCACGCGGCGGTGCGTCATGGCGAGCGCCGGGCATCCGCCGCCCGCGGTCGTCGGAAGGACCGGGGACGTGCTGATCCCCGAGGTGCCGGTCAACAACCCCCTCGGCCTGGGGGACCCGGTGTTCGAGCCGCTGGACCTGGAACTGCCGGAAGGCAGCACCCTGGTGTTCTCCAGCCACAGCCTCCAGCGCCCCACGGACACCTCCGAGACGCTCGCCGCCAGGCTCAGCACCGTCGTCGCCGACCGGGGCCGCCCGATCGAGGAGATCTGCCGCGCCATCTCCGACCTGGTCGCCGCCCACCTCACGGTGGAGGACGGCCTGGCCCTGCTGCTCGCCCGCACCCACCCCCTGGACCCGGGGAAGCTGGCCACCTGGACCGTGCCTCCGGTCCCGGCGGCCGTCGGCGACATGCGGTCCCTGGTGCTGCGGCAGCTCGGCCAGTGGGGGCTGGAGCACCTGGCCTTCTCCACCGAACTCATCGTCAGCGAGCTGATCACCAACGCGATCCGCCACGGGCAGGACCCGATCCGGCTGCGGCTGATCCTGGACCGCACGCTCATCTGCGAGGTCAGCGACACGGCGAGCACCTCGCCGCACATCCGCCGGGCGGCCACCACCGACGAGGGCGGCCGCGGGCTCTTCCTGGTGGCGCAGTGCTCGCACCGCTGGGGCACCCGGTACGCCCTGGCCGGCAAGACCATCTGGGCCGAGCAGACCCTGGAGCCCGTCCCGGCGGCCTGACGCGTCCGGCACCCGGTCGTCACTCCGCGCGATTCACCCGTTCGGCGGCCTCTTGGTCGCGGTTGCGGGGCGACCGGCGTCTCCTGGACGCGACCGCATCCGCGTTCGAGTGGGAGGTCGCCGATGTACGACATGCGCGCCGAACCCATAGCGACGGAAACCGGATCCGCCCAGTTGTGGCATGTTCTCCGGCTTGACGGAAGCGCCTTGTGCGGCCGTGCGCTCGCCGCCAGGTCCGTCCCCGCCCCTGATGACGACGACTGCCGCGACGAGTACTGCACCCCGTGCATGACCGCGGTGGCCACGGCGGCGTCCCGCCGCGGCAGGCTCCGCCCCATGGTCTGATGGTCTGACCCTGCCGTGCGCACACGTTCCGTGTCGGCGGAACTGCCGCTGGTGCACCCAGCGTTCGGCGCACGCACCGGAAAGCGGACCTTGAGGTCCGCTACGATGGGGCACCCCAGCGGGGAGACCGAACCCCCACCGACCGCAGACAGGCCGCCCGCCCCATGAGCCCCTCGCCCACCCCCACCCCCTCCCCCGACCCCGACCCCGCCCGGCCGGCGTCCGCCCCACCACGACGGGCGGACGCCCGCCGCAACCACGAACGGGTGGTCGCCGCCGCGGTGGACGTCTTCCGCGAACGCGGCACCCTGGCCACCGTCCCCCAGATCGCGGCCCGGGCCGAGGTCGGCAAGGCGACGGTCTACCGCAGTTTCCCCACCAAGGAGGACCTGCTGGAGACGGTCACCCGGCTGAGCCTGGAGGAGCTCGGGCGGCGCACCGCGGCGGCCCAGGACGCGCCCGGCCCCGACGAGAGCTTCCGGCGGCACGTCCTCGCCCTTTTCGACGTGCTGGCCCACGACCGCCTGCTCGCCGAACGGCTGGCGGACGGCGCCTCGCCGGCCGCCGTGTCGGTCCTGGAGTCGCTGACCGGTGCCATGGAGTCCGCCCGGGCGGCGGGGGCGCTGCGCCAGGACGCCACCCCTCTGGATCTGCGGGTGCTCCTGTGCGGCGCGGCCCTCCAGTTGGTGCGGCTCGAGGAACGTGACCCGGCGGTCTGGCACCGCTACGCGGACATGGTGCTGCGCGGTCTCGGCCGCTGAGCGGGGCGCGGGGCGCGCCCCGGCGGGCAAACAGCCCGCAATATTCCGGCCCTCGGCTCCCGGACCGTGCCGCGGGGATTTATGGTGCGAATGTCGGACGTATCAGATGATCCGATGGTCGTGTGCGCAGGAGGCCCCGCGGCCCCGTGCACTCCAACTGACGCCATGGCACAAGGCATTCGACACCGAGGCACTTCCCCCCGACGAGCGGGCGGAGTACTGGCGGGACGCCGTCCAGCAGGCCTTCACCCGGTTCGAGATCCGGACCCACGACGAGGGGGCGGTACGCGGATCCCTCTGGCTGGCGTCTGTGGGCGCCGTCCACATAGGCCACGTCGAGGCCGGTCCCCAGCGGATGACCCGGACGCGGGGGACCATCGCCAACGACTCCAGTGCCGCGCTCATCGTGAGCCTGCAGGAAGCGGGGAACAGCGTCGTGGCCCAGGACGGCCGGGAGACGCTCCTCACGCCCGGTGAGATCGTCCTCGTCGACTCACGACGGCCCTTCCTCCGCGACTTTCCCGGCGGTTTCCGGCAGAACATCGCCGCGATACCCCTGGAGATGCTGGACGTCCCCGACGCGTACCTGGCCCGGGTCATCGGCCGGGCGTACCCGGCGACGCACGACATCGGCGGCATCCTCGCCTCGTTCGTGAGCAGGCTCGCCCTGGCGGCGGAGTCCAACGCCTGCCTGTCGGGTACGCACCACTACTTGGAGCGGGGGATGGTCGACGTCCTCACCGCGCTGGGGGCGCACGAGGGGCGGCTCGGCGCCGATGTCTCGCCGACCGCGGAGGAGACACTGCGGCTACTCGTCCGCGGCTACATCAGGACGCACCTCAATGATCCGGATCTCTCCCCGGCCCTGATCGCGGCCGCCCACCACGTCTCCGTGCGCTACCTGCACAAGCTGTTCCAGGACGAGGACCTGACCGTCGGCCGGTCGATCCGCCGTCAGCGGCTGGAGGCGGGCCTCGACGACCTCACGCGTCCCGAACTGGCGGGACTGACGGTGGAGACGATCGCGCGGCGGCGGGGTTTCGCCGGCCCGGCACACTTCAGCCGGGTCTTCCGCGCGACCTACGGCGTGTCCCCGGCATCGTGGCGCCGCATGGCGGCCGCCCGGACCCCACCGCACGCATGACCGGCGTCACCATGACGCGCCGCCCCGGCCTACGCCTGCGGCACCACTCCGTCGGCCGGGGAGCGGGCGGTCCGGGGCTCGCGGTCGTCGGGCGTCTCCTCGGCGCGGCTGAGCGCCGCGTTCCTGGTGTCGGGCATGAGGACGTACGTGACGAGGGAGACGAACGCGCACGCCGACACGTACCAGAAGAAGGCCGACTCGTGGCCCGCGTCCTTGAACCACAGGGCCACGTACTCGGCGGTGCCGCCGAACAGCGCGTTGGCGACCGCGTACGGCAGCGCCACGCCCAGCGCCCGCACCCGGGTGGGGAACAACTCGGCCTTCACGGCGGCGTTGATCGAGGTGTAGCCCGTGACCATGACGAGCGCCGCCAGCGTGAGCCCGAGCGCGGGCCAGTACGAGGAGGCCGAGCCGAGCGCCGTCATGATCGGGTAAGTGCCGAGGGTGCACCCCACCGCGAAGGTGATCAGCAGCGGCCTGCGGCCGATCCGGTCGGAGAGCGCCCCCGCCAGGGGCTGGAGCAGCGCGAAGACGGACAGCGCGGTGAAGCTCACCAGGGTGGCGGTGTTCTTGGCCATGCCGGCGCTGCCGATCAGGTACTTGGTGAGGTAGGTCGTGTACGTGTAGTAGGCGACGGTGCCGCCCAGGGTGAGCGCCATGACCAGGAGCGCCTGGCGCCGGTGCTCCCACAGCAGCCGGAGCGAGCCCCGGGCGTCGTCCCCGGACCCGGCCTCCTCGGCGAAGGCGTCGGTCTCCTCCAGGCTGCGCCGGATCCAGAAGACCACCACCGCGAAGACCGCGCCCAGGGCGAAGGGAACGCGCCAGCCCCACGTGTGCAACTGGGCGTCGGTCAGCACGTGCTGGAGGACGATCAGGACCGCCAGGCCCAGCAGCTGACCGGCCGTCATCGACACGTACTGGAAGGACGAGCCGAAGCCGCGCCGGTTCCGGGCCGAGGCCTCGGTGAGGTAGGTCGCGCTGGCCGCGTACTCGCCGCCGATGCTCATGCCCTGCAGCAGCCGGGCGAACAGCAGGACGAGCGCTCCGGCGTAGCCGGCCTGCCCGTACGTCGGGGCGACCGCGATCAGCAGGGCGGCGACCGACATCATGGTGACGGTGAGGGTCAGCGCGCTCTTGCGGCCGTGGCGGTCGGCGGCGCGGCCCAGCACCCAGCCGCCGACGGGGCGCATGAGGAAGCCGACCGCGAAGATGCCGGCGGTGTTCATCAGCCGGGTGGTCGGATTGCCGCCGGGGAAGAAGGAGTCGGCGAAGTAGACGGCGAAGCCGGCGTAGACGAACCAGTCGTACCACTCGACGAGATTGCCCAGCGAGCCTCCCACGAGGGCGAGGCGGCGCTTGCCGGGCTTCCGGGCGGACGGGGGCCCGGGCGCGGGCGCGGGTGCGGGCGCGGGCGCGGCGGGGGTCGGCGGCATGGGCGGCTCCAGCGGAAAAGCCCCGGACGGGGACGAGGTACGGCGCCCGGGTCTAACGTCCCGCTACGAATCCGGGTCACGGACGACGCGCCGTGCGACGGCCCGGGGAGCGGCGTCGACGTGGTCGCGTTCCCGCTCCCGTACGTGGTGCACGTGGTGGTCGCCGATGAGCTTGGGCGAGCGCTGGATCACCACCATCGCCGCGTCGTCGCGCAGCGGCCCGCCGACGTGGCGGACCAGGTCGTCGCGCAGGTGCCGGAGCAGCGCCTCGGGGCCGCTGCCGCCCCACAGGGCGACGCGCTCGGCGAGCGGGTAGAAGGAGCCGTCGGGTGACCGGGCCTCGAGCACGCCGTCGGTGTGCAGCAGGAGGGTGTCGTCGTCCTCGAAGGTGAAGGTGTCGGTCGTGAAGTGTTCCCTGGGCAGTCCGCACATGCCCAGCGGCGGTGCCGGGTGGTCGGCGTGAAGGGTGCGCACCTCGCCGTCGCGCAGCAGGAGGGGCGGCGGATGGCCGCAGTTGATCATCCGGGCGCCGGCGTCCTCGTCCTCGATGTCGAGCACGAGCGCGGTGACGAAATGCTCGCTGAACTCGCCGGCGACCTCGTCGGCGGGCCGCCGGGCGCGGCCGGTCGCCGGCCCTGGGGCACTGGCGGCACTGGCGGCCCTGGCCGGCTCCGCGTCGCCGGGGTCGTCCGTGCGCGCGGCGCGTTCGGCGTGTTCTTCCGCGTGCTCGGCCAGGTGCCTGCAGATGCTCGTCTCCAGGCTGTCGCCGAGGTCCAGGAGGTCGGCGCAGCGGTGCGCGGCCTCCCGGAAGGCGCCCATCAGCGCGGAGGCGTCCCCGATGGCCGTCAGGCCCTTGCCGCGGACGTCCCCGATGATCAGGCGGGTGCCGGAGCCTCTTCGGGTGGCGGCGTAGAGGTCGCCGCCGATGTCGGCGTCGTGCTCCGCCGCCAGGTAGAGCGAGGCGATCCGCAGCGGGCCCATCCGGTGCGGCAGCGGGCGCAGGACGACGCGCTGCGTGGCCTCGGAGACGGAACGTACGCGTTCCAGTTCCCGCCTCCGGCACTCGCGCCTGCGGCACATGCCCACCAGCAGCACCGTGATCACGGCCAGGGCGACGATCTGCGCCTGGTGGTTGCCGGTGAAGCCGCCGCGCAGCACGGAGATCAGCGCCTGCGCGGCCACGGCCAGCCCTCCGATGACCGCCGTGAGCCCGGTGCCCGCGAACCACGGGGTCACGGCGGGCGCGACGACGAGCAGCGGCCCGAGGTGCACGTTGCTGGGTGCGACCAGGTCCGCGGCGGTGATCGCGACGATCAGGCCGAGCGGTATCGACACCAGCGCGTGGCCCGGCTGCCACGGCTGCCACAGGTCGGCGATGCGCCGCTGGAGACCCATATGTGCCGTTTGCCCGGTGTGGCGGGAATGACGCGACCCCGTGGGCACGGTCCGGGTCCCGCCGCCGGGGTCGGCGTCCGCGTCGGCGTCCCGGCCGGCCCCCAGGCCACCAACGCCGCCTCCTTCGTCGCCGCCCTCGGCGTGTACGCCGTCACCGCGCGTCTCGGCGGCCATCGCGCCGCGCTCTGCGCGGCCGGGCTGTGGGCGGTGTGGCCCGGCTCCGGCACCGAGTGATCCGCCCTTACGTCATGTGAAAGACGCGGGGGGCCGGCTCACTATGCAGGTCAGGACGGTGATCCGGGTCACGCGGGCGGCGGCAGCGGCGTGGAGCAGGTCGAGGTCGCCACGTAGGCGAGGCCGTCGTAGTCCTCGGCCGGCACGACGGTGACCGGGGTGAGACGGTCGATCCTGCGGGGCACCAGCGCGCCGATGGACCGTGCGGGAAGGCCCTCGGCGAGCCGTCGCCGTACGTCCGGGCCGGCCTCCGCCGCGGCCCGCAGGTCCACGAGGTGGTCGCCCGGGTGCGCGGCGGCGAGCAGCGCCTCGAGGGAGCCCGGTGGCGGGGGGCCGATCCGGTGCGCGACGGGCGGCCGCGGACGGGCCGCGCCCCAGGGGCCCGGCCGGAGCCTGCGGGCCCGGAAACCGCCCTGGCCGAACAGCAGGGCGAGGGCGTAGTAGGCGTCCCCGTACCGGGCGTGGAGGTGCCGGCCCAGGGGTGCGGGGCCGCCGTCGTGGCGGGCTTTGGCGATGTGCGCGTTGTGGGCCCAGAGCACGACCCGGGCGGCCGGGTCGCGCAGGACGTCGTCGACGGCGTCGGCCATGAACCGGTCCCGGGCGGCGGCGACGGTGCGCTCCGGGTCCCGGTGCTGCCGGGGCCGGGTGACCAGGTCGGCGGCCCGGACGAGGATCCGTGCGTGCCGGAGCGGCACGGCGGCCCCGGGCGCGAGCCCCCGCACCAGTTCCACCAGCGCCTCGGCGTCGCGCATGAGGCGCTGCCGGGGGTCCGGCGCCGATCCGGGGGCGGCCGCGGCGAGCGTGCCGAACGCCGTGCGCAGCCACGCGACCCGGTGCGGAGCGGTCCGCAGCAGGAAGGCTTCGAGCAGCCCCAGGGAGTCGCCGCACCGCTGCGGGTCGATGCCCACGAATCGCACCCGGCCGTCCTCGGGCCGCGTCCCGTTGTGGGCGCGCAGCCACTCCAGGGTGGAGAGCACCTCGTGGGTGCGCCAGATCCAGAACCCCAGGCCGCCCAGCGCGGCCACGGGGTCGCCCACGCCCCGCCGCACGCAGGCGTCGACGGCGGGCCCGGCCGACGCACTGGCCTCCATCGCCAGGACGGAGAAGCCGAGTTCGGTGACGAGGAACTCCAGCAGGCGGTGCTTGAGCCGGAAGAACTCGCCCGTGCCGTGCGTCGCCTCGCCCAGGCCCACGATCCGCACCCCGCGCAACGACCGTTCGAGCGGCCGCAGGTCGTCGAACGGAGCGCCCGCGTCGAGGCCGTTCAGCGGCAGGACGTCGCGGGCCCGCCAGGCCGCGGGTTCCGGGTCCTCGGGCGGCGGGTGACCCGGGGGCCGATGCGCCGGGGGCCGGTCGGACATCGTGTCAGACCGGCATCCCCTTGCGGGAGCGGCGTTCCAGGGTTCGCCGGCGGCGTTCGGCCGCGACGGCCCGGAGCCCTTCCTCCCGGCGCTTGTTGTACCCGGGGGGTTCCACCGTGAAGAGGCAGAGGCCGCACACGTAGCCGCCCTCCGGTCCCTCGATCACGGGTTCCAGGCAACGCTCACAGTCCATCGTGCAGTCGTACCGCATCGGGAGGGTCGCGGACCAGCGGTTCCGGCGGGATCGCGGTGCGGGCGGGGTCGCGGTGCGGCGGACGAGGCGTAGGGGTCAGAGCCTGACGCTGCGCCGGCTGACGGGGACGCCGTCCCCGTCGACCCAGCCGAGGACCAGCCGGCGGAACTCCGTGTGGCTGATCATGCGGGTGGTGGTGTCCGCGGAGCCGCACTGCGCGCCGATCTCCCGGCCCGGGCCGTCGTACGCGCCGTCGTCGGTGGCGAGGTAGAGGCAGCCCGGGTCGTCGACCTCCTTGGTGACGAGGGCGTCGACCTCCCAGCCGCGCCCGGCCCGGTGGACGGTGATCACGGCGTGGCCGACGCGCCCGGAGTCGTACACGGCGAGCCGCACGCTCCGCCCGCCGTCACGGTGCGGGGTCCAGCCGTCGGCGGCACGGACGGAGGGCGTCACGGCCAGCAGCATCGCCGCGGACAGGACGGACACAGCGACAGGGCGCACACGCACGACGGCCTCCGGTTCGGACGCGACGGCCACCGGTCGGCGGCCGCCCCCATCCAAACCCCGGGACCCGGCCGGGGCCCCGGCGCGGCACGCCGGGCGGGCCCGCGATCACTCCGCTGGCCGCTCCCCCGCCGTACGCGCCATCAGCACCAGCGCGGCCGTACCGGCGAGGGCGGCGGCCGTGCCCGCGGCCCGGAAGCCGCGCGAGGAGCGCCAGGACAGCACCGACCAGCGCGACTGGGCGGACAGCAGTGAGCCCAGGCTCAGCCAGGAGCCGCCGGACAGCAGGGACAGGGCGGAACCGACGGACGCGGCGGACAGGGCGCTGCCGACCGAGCCGACGGACAGCACCGAGCCGACGGAGCCGATGGAGAGCACGGAGCCCACCGACCCGATGGAGAGGACCGAGTCCTGCGACCAGAGGGAGAGCGTGGATCCCGCGCAGGAGGCCGACGGCGGCGTGGAGGAAGTCTTCATGGCCCCCATCCTGCCGAACCCACGGCCCGCGCACATCGCCTGAGGCACCGTCAGGATCGTGATCACGCGTGAGCCGGGAGGTAGCGGGAAGGCGCGCAGTGAGGGGCGGCGAGCACGCCGGGCGGACGGAGGCAGGTGGAGGCCCTGGTCGCCCCGCCGGCGCCGGAGGCCCCCGTCGAGAACGTCAGGACGGACACGGCGGAACTCAGGGAAAGGGCACACCGATGACGAGCGACAAGTCACCCACGACCGACGACCTGCGGGAGCGGGTCGAGGCGACGCGCGAGGAACTGGGCCGCACCGTCGCGGCGCTGACGGCGAAGACCGACGTCACGGGCCGCCTGGCGGAACGGGCGGGCCAGGCCGGCGCCAAGGCGCACGAGGCGGCGTCGCGGATAGGCGAGCTGGTCCGGGAGAAGACCCCGGGCCCGGCCCGGGACAAGGCCGTGAAGGCGGCCGGGCGGTTGCGGCTGCGGGCCGCGCGCACCGGGCGGCTCGCCCGCGCCAAGGCACCGCTCGTACGGGCGCAGGCCAAGCAGGCCGGCCGGGCCGCCCGGGCACACCGCGGGCCGCTGCTGGGCGCCGGCGCGGCGATGGGGGTGCTGCTGCTGGTGCGCCGCGCCAGGAGGAGGCGCGGGTGAAGGCGTCCACAATCGTCTACAAGCCCGTGGGCATGACCCTGGGCGCGGTCTCCGGGCTGATCGCGAGCGCGCTGTTCAGGCGGGCGTGGAAAACCCTCGGCCACGAACAGGACGCCCCCGGCGCCACCGACGAGGACCGCTCCTGGGCGGAGGTGCTGACCGCGGCGGCGCTGCAGGGGGCGATCTTCGCCTTCGTCAAGGCGTCGGTCGAGCGCGCGGGCGCGACCGCCACGAGGCGCCTCACCGGGGTCTGGCCCGGTTGAGGCGCCACCGGGGTTGACGCTCCTCCGCGCGCCGAGGCCGTCGCGGCCCGGGTCCCACGCAGGGATCGAACCCCGCATGGAGGCCGACGTCGTGGCCGGCACTCGCGCACTGGTCGGCATCGCGGCCGGCGCACGGGTCGGGGCACCCGTCGTGGTCCCGCCTCATGCGCCGGTCGGGGCCGAGCCTCGTGCCGCCGGGCTCACGCCCCGATCGAAGCCGCAGCCGAGTCGGCACCCAGGCCGAGGCCGAACCGCGCGCCCGGGTCAAGCCGTTCCTCGTGGTCCCGGCTCAGGCACGCGTCGTGGTCCCGGCTCACGTGCCGGTCGGGGCCGAGCCTCGTGCCACCGGGCTCACGCCCCGATCGAAGCGGGTCCGCCGTCACGCCGCAGGCAAGCCTGACGCACGCTGCGAGACCTCGCGTCGTGGCCGAGGCCCGTGCCGGAGTCGAGCCTCGTGCGCGGGTCGTGGTCCGCGGCCGCGTACGGGACGCGGCACGCGCACGCGTCGGGGTCCGGGGGTCACGCCGTGCCGGTGGACTCGCGTAGCCACGCGTCGTACCAGGTGGCGAAGGTGAGCGGGGCGCCGTCGGGGCCGATGGCCGGGCGGAGGTCGAGGTCGTCGGTTCGTTCGTCGTCCCAGATCTGACCGGCCGCCGGGCCCGAGACCACCAGCCACTGCCGCAGCGCGCAGCCCAGATGGCACAGGCAGATGGCGCCCACCGTGCGGTCGTCGCCCCACAACAGGGGTGCCCAGCGCTCGTCCCAGGCCTCGTAGGCGGCGTCGAACTCCTCGATGTCCTCGAAGTCCTCCTCCTCCGGACAGGCGGCAGCCATCGCGGCGAGTTCCGCGGCCGTCACCCGTGTCGTGGGGAACGGTTCGGCCAGCCGGTCCAGGTCCGTGAGGTCGGCGCCGTCGCCATGCCACGCCCAGCGGCCGTCCTCACCGCGCCGGACCGGGAACACCCCGTAGGCCGGGCCGGACCCGCCGGCGCCGACGAGGAGCAGGAACCGCCGGTACTCCTCGGGCAGGCGTACGCCGATCTGCTCCTCCAGCTCGGCCAGTTCGCCGGGTGTGAGCGGCTTCTCCAGCCCCGTCACCCGTTTCCGCAGCCCCGCCCACCGATCGTCCGCACCGCTCATGGGGCCGGAGGCTAGCAAACGCGGCCGGACGGCCGGAGAGCAGCCCGGCGGGAGTCCGGTGCGTCAGCCGGGACCGCCGGCGCCGCCGTTTGCGGGGGCGGATCGGGGGCACCCGCGTCACGCGGTCGGAAGATGGCGGCCGGGGCACCGGGACCCCCCTCTCCTGCCGGTGCCCGGCCGCAGGCCTGTCCGGTGACGGCCCCCGTCGCGGGGCGTCCCGGCGGGATGCCCCGAAACGCGCGGGGGCGGGCCCTCCCCGCACACCGGGCGCCAACGTGCCCGCCAGCACTTATCATTCTGATGACACCCCTTTGCCCGGAAATGTTCATGCGGGCCCCCGGGTGTCGTTCATGTCTTCCGATCACTCCACGCCGTGGTGGCGCACGCACCGGCGCGCAGCGAAAGTGCAGGAGGTACGGCATGTCGGACCGGTCTCCCGATCTGCGGGTGCACTCCGTTCCCGCGGGACCCGAACCCGCCGGGCGGCACGATTCCCCGACGCGACTGACCGTCCTGCTTGGTCCCGGCGGCACAGCGCGCACCGAGGCCGTCGTGATCGGGGAGCTCGACGCCGGGACCGCGCCGGAGTTGCGCCGCGCCCTGTTCGCCGCCCTGGAGGCGGGGGACGGCCTCGACCTGGACCTGCGCGACGTCACCGGCTGCGACGGCGCAGGGCTGAACGCCCTGCTGGAGCTGCGCAACCGCGCCCTGGCCGCGCACCGGACGCTGACGGTGACCGCCGCGAGCGACACCGTGCTGCGGCTGCTCGACCTCACCGGCAACCGCGGGGCGCTCACCCCGTCCCGCCCGTCGGCGCACCGGCTCGGCGCGGACGTCCGGCGCCTGTACACGGCGGTGTGCCTGGCCCTGCTGGACGCGGGCCTGCCGCTCGCCCGGCAGGACAGCGACGACGACCGTCCCGTGGTGGAGGCGGGTCCCCGTGGCGTGGTGGTGCACTGGGACACCCTGCTCGGCACCGGCCCGGCGGCGTTCTGGCCGGCCGGGACGCCGGCCGGGACGCATCGCCGTCCCCTCCACCGGGCCGTGCTGGACGCGCTGGCCCTGGCCGGCTTCCGCACGGTCGAGGACAGCACGGCGACCCGCGAGATCATCGTCACCGCCCTGCCGGAGCGGACCCGCCGCTGATCGCGGGCCGTACCGCCGTTGCGTGCCCGGACGAAGTCGGGGTAGGCGGCAGCCAGGTACACGGCTTGATCCCGTGCCCCCCGCCCCCACAGGAGGACAACGTGCTGCTGGCCCACCCCGCCGTGCTGAACGACCTGGTCGACCGTTACGAGACGCTGACGCTGCTCGACCCCGAGGACCCCGAGGTGCGGCGCCGGACGGCGGACGTCGCGTACACGCTCTGCGTGGCGACCGGCACGCGGGACGTCGACGCGGCGCTGATCGCGGCCCGGCTGCGACTGCCGGGGGCCCGTCCGCTGGACGACTCGGTGCTCGCCTGACGGCGCGTCCGCGACCCCTCGGCGGCCGGGAAGGAGACTCTTGCGCACGGTGGGTGTGGAGGAGGAGTTACTGCTGCTGGACGCGGAGTCCGGCGAGCCGCGGGCGCTGTCGGCGGCGGTGCTGGCGTCGGCGCGCCGTGACCCCGGCGCGCCCGGTGAGGTGTT
>NZ_JBIBGK010000023.1:0-119985 GCF_042956445.1 Streptomyces sp. NPDC008238
CAGATCCGACCGAGCCACCGACCCCGCAGGAACACGCGTACCCATATACACCAGCATCCCCCCACACCCCCCGACCGGCGAATCAAACACCGCACACCCCCGCACGACCGGTCGCCCGCCGCCGTGCGGGGCACACTGGAGGAATGGACGTGGCCGGCGGGACCGGTCCGCCGTGACGGGCCGGGGACATCGGGACGGCCGTGGCCGAACTCCGCCCGCGGCCCGCGGTGTTGGCGCAGCCGCCGACGGTGCTCGCGTGGCCGGCACGGGCCGCCGGGTACGGGGCCGGCCGGCCGGTCCACCGGGGCACCGTCCGTGGGAGCTGCCATGAGTTCGACCGCGATCGCCGACTACGCACTGATCTCCGACCGGCATTCCGCCGCGCTCGTCAGCCGGGACGGCTCCGTCGACTGGTTGTGCTTCCCCCGGTTCGACAGCCCCTCGGTCTTCGCGCGGCTGCTGGACGGCGCGGCCGGTCACTGGTCGGTCCGGCCGTCGGTCCCGTACGAGGCGACACGGACCTACGTGGACCGGTCCATGGTGCTGGAGACGACCTTCCGCACCGGGTCGGGGACCGTCACCCTCACCGACGCGCTGCTGACCGGCCCGGGCGGCGACGGGCACAGCCTCGGGGCGGGCGCACCACGCCTGCTGGCCCGCCGGCTGACCTGCACGGAGGGCGAGGTGCCGGTGGAGACGGAATACCGTCCGCGCCCCGAGTACGGGCTCGTGGCGCCGATCCTGTCGGGCACCGAGGGCGGGGTGACGTCGCGCGGCGGGGCCGAGTGGCTGGTGCTGACCACCCCGCACCGCATGAACCTCGCCGACGCCACGGCCCGCGGCGCCTTCACCCTGCGGGCAGGCGAGTCCGTCTGCCTCGGTCTGCACCGTTCGACGCTCGAGGAACCCCCGGCCCACGTCTGGACGCAGGACCGACTCTCCGCCCTCCTGGACTCCACGATCGCGGCGTGGCAGTCGTGGTCGGACCTGCACCAGGCCTACGACGGACCCTGGCGCGACCTGGTGCACCACAGCGGACGGGTGCTGCAGGCGCTGTCCTTCCAGCCCAGCGGTGCCATCATCGCCGCCGCGACCACCTCGCTGCCGGAGGGCGTGGGCGGCGCGCGCAACTGGGACTACCGCTACACCTGGGTCAGGGACGCCTGTCTGACGATGGAGGCCCTGTGGGTGGCGGCCTGCCCGGACGAGGCGCACGACTTTTTCGACTTCCTGGCGACGGCCGCGCCGTCGCTGGGCGAGGACCGGACGCTGCAGATCATGTTCGGCGTGGGCGGTGAACACGACCTGAGCGAGCGCACCCTCCCCCACCTGCGGGGATGGCGGGACAGCCGGCCGGTGCGGGTGGGCAACGGCGCGTGGTGCCAGCAGCAGATCGACGTCTACGGGGAACTCCTCGACGCGGTGCACCGTCTCGCGGACCAACTGGACCGGATCGACGACGACACCCGGCGCTTCCTCGTGGCCTGCGCGGACGCCGCCGCGGAGCGGTGGACCGAGAAGGACCAGGGCATCTGGGAGGTCCGTGGCGAGCCCCGCCACTTCCTGTACTCCAAGGTGATGTGCTGGACGGCGCTCGACCGGGCCGTCAGGCTCGCCGCGCCTCTCGGCGCGCCCCGCGCGAAGGTGGTGGGCTGGCGCAGGACGCGGGACGAGATCCACCGGACCGTGCTGCGCGAGGGCTGGAGCGAGGAGGCGGGCGCGTTCACGCAGTACTACGGCTCGACCGCGCTCGACGCATCGAACCTGATGATGCCGATCGTCGGTTTCCTGCCCGCCGACGACCCGCGGATCCGTGCCACCATCGACGCGACGGAGCGGGGACTGACGGACGGCGCGGGGCTGGTCTACCGTTACCGCCCCGAGGAGGGGCTCGACGGCATGGCCGGGGAAGAGGGCACCTTCCTGCTGTGCACCTTCTGGCTGGCCCAGGCGCTGGCGCTGGCGGGCCGGGCGGAGCGGGCCAGCGACGTCTTCGCCCGGGCGGCGTCGTACGTGAACGACGTGGGCCTCCTGGCGGAGGAGATCGACCCGGTCACCGGTGAACTGCTCGGCAACTTCCCGCAGGCGTTCAGCCACATCGGCCTGGTCAACGCCGCGTGGGCGATCAGTGAGGCCCGGCAGCCCATCGCCGCCTGATGCGGCGTCAGAACATGTGCGACGGCGCGGAGTCGGCCGGTGAGCGGGGGCGGGGGAGGTACGAAGCGGGCCCGGGGCCGTTTCATCGGGGGCCACTCCGGGGCCCCGGGCCGCTGATGCCATCAGACACCCGCCGGCACCTTCCTGCGAGCCGGGCTGACCCACCCGGGGTCAACCGGGCACCGGGACCAGCGGTGTGACGGGGTGTCCGGAACGCCGCGCGGCACGGCGGGGGGCGGCGCCGCACACGATCGGCGCCGGCCGGAAGGGGGGCCGGGCCGGCGCCGGATCGAAGCGGGGCCGTTCTCCTGGACCGCGGGCTCCGTGGGGGCCGGACCGCTCGTCGGTCCCCGGCGGAGTCCCGCGTCAGGTCTCCCGCACCCGGTCCAACCGTGCGGCGGACCCCGTCATTCCCCCGTCGCCGCCGCCGTCCGACGCGCCGTACTGCCCGTACCGCCGCCGTCCGGGCGCTCGTGGCGGGCGGCGATGCGGTGAGGGCCGACGCGTCGCGGACAGGCCCGGGACCGGCCGGCGTCGACCGGGAGCCGTTCCCGTCATCCCCCGCCGGGTCCGGAGCGGGGGTGCCGCCGCTCCCAGCCGTCGGCGAGCAGGCCGAACAGCAGGTCGTCGGTCCACTCGCCCTTGATCCACGAGTGGGCCGGCCGGCGGCCCTCCAGCCGGAACCCCACGCGTTCCAGCAGCCGTGCCGAGGCGCTGTTGCGGGCGTCGCACTCGGCGGACACGCGGTGCAGACCGCACTCGGTGAAGAGCCGGTCGAGCAGCGTCGTGACGGCCTCGGCGGCGTAGCCGTGGCCCTGGTGCGCGCGGGCGAGGGTGAAGCCGAGTTCGGCCTGCATCCGGTTGTCGTGCAGGCACACGCCGATGTCGCCGATCAGCTCGCCGCCGGCGACGAGCTCCACCGCGTACTGGAACCATCCGGGCTCCGCCGGATCGCCCGCCGCGAAGGCCGCGACGAGGTCCGCGGCCCTCCGGGGAGACCGGTTCGCTCCAGCCCTGGTACCGGGCGACGGCGGGATCGGAGCGGTAGGCGGCCAGGGCCGGCGCGTCGTCGGGGCGGAAGCGGCGCAGGCGCAGCCGGGAGGTCTGCGGGAACATGCCCGCGATGCTCTCATGCGACGGCGCGCCTCCCGGCGCCCCCGCACCGCCCCGTCCGTCCCGCTCTGCCGGGTACGTCGCGTTGGTGCCGGCCCTGGCGACCGCATGACGCCCGCCTGACCGATATACCCCCACCCCGTATCCCGAGAAAGCTCCCCGCGCCTTGGCACATACCCCCTGGGGGTATATGTTGGTGCCGCGCGGCCACCCGGCACGCGTCCCCGGCCACGCCGTCCACGGAGCACCCTTTGAACACCGGAGCGAAGATCACCGCGTTCGCCGTCGTCCTGGCGGCATCATTCGGCAGCGCCTACGGCGTGGGCGCGGCCCTGGACCCGGTGCGCGCCCCGGGCTCCGGCGCGAACGCGCCGGAGGCGGCGCACGCGCACGGCGGCACCGGTACCGCCAGCACCGCCAACTCCACAGGCGACGCGTCAGCGGCGCATCCCGTGGCCGGCCTGGCCGCCACCGAGGCCGGCTACACCCTCGACCTGCTCACACCGCGGGTCGGCTCCGGCCGCCCGGACCGCCTGCGCTTCGTCATACGCGACGCCGACGGCCACCCGCTCACGTCGTACCGGCGCGCCCACGAGAAGGAACTGCACCTGGTCCTCGTCTCGCGCGACCTCACCGAATACCGCCATCTGCATCCGGTCCGCGCGGCCGACGGCACATGGAGCACCGCGGTCGGCCTCCCCCGCGCCGGGGACTACCGGGTCCTCGCCGACTTCACCCCCGCCGCGGAGGGCAGCCGCGAACTGACGCTCGCCCGCGACCTGTCGGTGACCGGGGCCCACCGTCCCGCCGCCCCCGCGCCGGCCTCCCGGACCGCGACCGTCGACGGCTACACCGTGACGCTCGACGGGTCCCTGCGGTCCGGCGCCGAGCGGGAGCTCCGGCTGACGGTGACCAGGGACGGCCGCGAGGTCACGGACCTGCAGCCGTACCTCGGTGCGTACGGCCACCTCGTCGCCCTGCGCGCCGGCGACCTCGCGTACCTTCACGTGCACCCGGGCGGCACCCCCGGCGACGGCCGCACCGCGCCCGGGCCCGAGGTCTCCTTCACCGCCACGGCCCCGAGCGCGGGCACGTACCGGCTCTTCCTCGACTTCAAGCACCGGGGGACGGTGCGCACCGCCGCCTTCACGGTCACGGCCGGCGAGGGCGGGGAACACGGGCACGCCGACGCGGACGGCGGCAGCGGTGGCCACGGCCACTGACGGCGGGCGCCGTCCGCGGGCTCGCCCCTCAGGCGGAGCGACGCCGCAGGCGACGGACGCCGAACAGGGCTCCCGCACCGGCGGCCAGCGCGCCCGCGGCGACGGAGGCGAGTGCGGCGACGCCGGAACGACGCTCCGCGGAGCCGGTGTCCGCCAGCTCGGGGCGGCCGCCCTCCGCGGCGCCGGCGGCCTGGAGGATCAGGTCGGCGACGGCGTCGGGCCGCGCGATCAGTGAGACGTGGCAGGTGTCGAGCTCCACGGTGTGCGAGTGCGCGCGGCGCGCCTGGAAGCGCTCCTGCTCCGGGTTGATGGTCATGTCCTGGCGGCCGACGAGCGCCCAGGACGGGATCGTCTTCCAGGCCGCGACCTCGGCCTTCTCCGAGAACGCGGTGGTGGCCGCGGGCCGCTGAGTGACGCCCAGCAGGTTCGCCTGCCCCTCCGAAAGGCAGGCGGCGAACACCGGGTGCACCTTGTCGCGCTCGAGGTAGAGGTCGGTACCGCTGACCCCGCCGCCCGCCCGGTACGGCACGGACCTGGTGGCGGTGCCGAGTGCGCTGGGGAACCGCTCGGCCAGCGACATGCCGCTCTCGCCGACGTCGGGCATCAGCGCCGAGACGTACACCAGCGACTTCACGTGGGGGTTCCCGGCCGCGGCGGAGCTGATCACGGCGCCGCCGTAGGAGTGACCGGCCAGGACGATGGGGCCCTTGACGCTCTTCAGCACGGAGGCGACGTACTCGGCGTCGCTGTGCAGCCCGCGCAGCGGGTTGGCGGGGGCCATGACGGGATAGCCGCGGGCCTCGAGCCGCTCGATCACCCCGTTCCAGCTGGAGGCGTCCGCGAACGCCCCGTGGATCAGGACGACCGTCGGCTTCGCGCCGGCCGTGTCCCCGTCCGCGGCGGCGGGGGCCGCGGCGGACGCGCTCAGGGCCAGGGCGCAGCCGGCCGCGGCCACGTGGGCGCGACGTATGCGACGCCGGGAACGGGAATCCAGAGTTGCCGCCATGCCGTATCTCGCTTTCCTCGGGGCTCAGGGCGGGGCCCGACGGCCCCGGGCCCTACGGCACCTGAGTGTTCACGGCCCGGCGGCGACAGGCCCGGCCGCGTGTGCCGACCGGGTCACGTGCGGGGGCCGTCGGGGTGAAACCCGGCCCCGGAGGGTGTGACGTCCACGGTGCGTCACGTCACTCGGCGGCAGCGGTACGGCGGCCTTCGCCGTACCCACGGCAGGGCACGGCGACCGGAACGGCGAAGAGCGGGCATGAAGCCCTCGGGGCCCCGCCCCGTACGACCGGATCCGGCGTCAGCCGTGGTCCAGGGTGCGGTGCGGATGCGCCGGGTAGACGCCCATGATCCGCACCTCGGAGGAGAAGAACCGCAGCTCCTCCAGGGCCAGGGCCACGCTGCTCTCCTCCGGGTGGCCCTCGATCTCGATGTAGAAGCGGCTGGCCTTGAGGCCCGCGCCCACCTGGTAGCTCTCGATCTTCGTGAGGTTCACCGCGTTGCTGGAGAACCCGCCGAGCGCCTTGTAGAGCGCGCTCGGGATGTTGCGCACGGAGAAGAACAAGCTGGTCATCATCGGCGTGCCCGAGTCCTGCGGGAACGCGGCGTCGCGGGCGAGGACGACGAAGCGGGTGGTGTTGTCCGAGGTGTCCTCGACGCCGCCGCGCAGCACCTGCAGCCCGTAGAGCTCCGCGGCTCCGGGCGGGGCCAGGGCCGCGTGCCGCCGGTCGCCGAGCTCGGCGACCTCGCGGGCGGCGCCCGCCGTGTCGTCGCTGACCAGCGTCTGCCAGCCGCCCTCGCGGATGATCTTCCGGCACTGCCCCAGCGCGTGCACATGGCTGCGGACGCACGCGACGTCCTCCAGCGCGGCGCCGGGCACACCCATCAGGTCGAAGCGGATCGGCAGGAAGTACTCCGCGATGATCGACAGGTCCGCCTCGGGCAGCAGGTGGTGCACGTCCGCGACACGGCCGGCGGCCGAGTTGTCGACGGGGATCACGGCCAGGTCGGCGGTCCCCAGCGTGACCGCCTCAAGCGCCTGCTCGAAGGTCGTGCAGGGCAGCTCCCGGCTGTCGGGGTACAGCCTCTGGGCGGCGGCGGCCGAGTTCGATCCGGGTTCTCCCTGGTAGGCGATGGTCACCATGTGCGCGTCGGTATCTCCGGATCGATGGACTGTGCTGTCGGCGGGGCCGTCCTTCGCATGCTACTGCGCGGTGCCCGCCGACCCCGTACGCGTCCGAGGGCCGGACGGCCGCGGGGGTGCCCCGGGGATCCGGCCCACCCCCGCGGCAGGGTGCCCCGGGCGACCCCCACCGCCCGGGGTCGGCGGCGCGCCGCCGACAAGGTGACGAGCCGGTCGACGGCGGCCGCCACCCACTGTGCGCGGCCCCGGGCGTGGGTGGCAGTGCCCCGCCGTTCCTGGGAACACGGGGACCAGGCACGTCACCCGACAGGGCGCATCCCGGAGCCCGGGCGGCGCGTCGTGCGGCGGCCGGGCGGGCGCGTCACGTCGCCTGGTGACGGCGGCCGAAGGCCCGTGGCCGGAGGCACGCCGACGACACCCACCACGGAGGTCCGGCATGAGCACGTACCTGATCAACCACCTGCGCATCCCCGGCGGCATCCCGAACGAGGAGGGCCTGAGGTACCTGGAGCGCGTCGACGCCACCTTGCGGCCCTACGGCGGCGCATGGCTCGCGAACGGCGAGCCGACGGTGGTGGAGGGCGCATGGCCCGGCCTGGTGGTGCTGCTGGAGTTCCCCGACCGGGCCGCGGCCGAGAGCTGGTACGACTCGCCGGAGTACCGGGAGATCCTGCCGCTGCGCACCAGGAACGCGATCTCCGACCTGGTGCTGATCGACGCGGTCCCCGCGGGCTACACCGTCGCGGGCTTCGCACGGCAGGTCAGGACGGCCGCCGCCGGGACGTCAGTTCCCGAGGGCTGACGCCGGGCCGCCACCCCGGCGTGCCCGCCCCGGGGCCGTACCGTCAGGCGTCGCGTCGCCCTCCCGCGCCCCGTCGCCGCCCGGCTGCCCCGCCGTCCACGAGGCGAGGATGCGCAGGGCGTCGTACGACGGGGTGCCGGGCTCGGCGGTCAGCACCATGAGGCGCTGTCCCGAGCCGTCGGGGCTGCTCCACGTGTCGCAGTCGAGCGTGAGGTCGCCGACCACGCCGTGCCGGTAGTGCTTGGTGCCGTAGGCGGCGGTGATGACGCGGTGCTCCGCCCACCAGGCACGGAAGTCGGCGTCCCGGACCGACAACTCGCCCACCAAGCGGGCGAGTTCGGGGTCGTCCGCGTCCGCTGCGGCCTGCATGCGCAGCGCGGCCACAGCGTCGCGGGCGTCGTGCTCCCACTGCCGGTGCATGCCGCGGACGACGGGGTGGGTGAACAGCAGGTGCACGTAGTTGCGGCGGTCCGGCGGGACCTGTCCGAAGTCGGTGTAGAGGGCCGCGGCCGCGTCGTTCCAGGCCAGGACGTCCATCCGCGTGCCGAGGACGACGGCGGGCGTCGCGGTGAGCCGGTCCAGCAGGCGCCGCATCGCGGGCCTGACGCGCTGCGGCGGACGACGCCGCCGCGGATGTGCGTCGGCCTTGCCGGCCAGCTCGTACAGGTACCGCTGCTGGTCCTCGTCGAGGCGCAGTGCACGGGCGAGCGGGGCGAGGACCGCCGCCGACGCGCGTACCCGGCCCTGCTCCAGCCGCGTGTAGTAGTCGACGCTGATTGCGGCGAGTTGCGCGACCTCCTCGCGGCGCAGGCCCGCGACCTTGCGCGCGGAATCCGCCGGCGGCAGTCCGCATTCGTGCGGTGCGAGCTGTGCCCGGCGGGCCTTGAGGAAGGCTCCGAGTTCGCGAGGACCAGATGCCGCAGTCATGTGCCCCATTCTCCCGCGGGCTTCCCCGCCTGTGAGGGGGCAGGTTTCTTCCCGGGCAGGAACCCGCCTCTCCCGCCCGCCCCGGCCAGGGCGGATGGTCGGGAAGTGCCCGGCACGGAGCCGGGCCGCGGCGGGCCCGCCGGACGGGCGCGGCCCCGCGGAACACCGCACACGCGACACGAGACACGCGACACGAGACACGGAGCATCCTGTGGCCCAGACCACCGTCACCTTCGACAGCGCCGGCATCCCCCTCGCCGGCCACATCCACTCCCCCGACGCCCCCGACGCGGCGGGCCCGCGGCCCGCGATCGTCGTGGGCCACCCCGGCACCGGCGTGAAGGAGCAGACCGCGGGCCTCTACGCACGGCGCCTGGCCGAGGAGGGCTTCGTCACGCTCGCCTTCGACGCGGCCCACCAGGGCGAGAGCGGCGGCGAGCCCCGCGGCCTGGAGGACCCGGCCCAGCGCGTCGAGGACCTCAAGGCGGCCGTCTCCTACCTCACCACCCGCGAGGACGTCGACGCCGGGCGCATCGGCGCCCTCGGCATCTGCGCCTCCGGCGGCTACGTCCTTCCCGCCGCGGCCGGCGACCGGCGGATCAGGGCCGTCGCCACCGTCAGCGCGGCCGACATCTCGCGCCAGTTCCGCCTGGGGGCGGACGGCACCCAGGACGCGGCCGTGTTCGAGGGGATGCTGGAGGCCGCCGCCGCCGCGCGTACCGCCGAGGCGCGCGGCGAGGAGCCGCCCGTCCTGACCCTGTTCCCCGGCACCGCCGAACAGGCCCGCGCGCTGGGCGGGGAACACGGCGTCGAGGGCTTTGAGTACTACCGCACCCCGCGCGCCCGGCACCCCCGGTCGGCCGACTTCTTCACCTGGTCCAGCGTCGACAGGTTCGCGGCCTTCGACGCCTTCGCCGCCGTCCCCCTGATCGGCCCGCGTCCGCTGCTGATGGTCGCGGGATCCCGCGCGGTCACCGCCTGGATGAGCGTCGACGCGTTCCAGCGCGCCACCGGGCCCAAGGAGTTGCACTGGATCGAGGGCGCGAGCCACGTCGACCTCTACGACCGGGAGCAGTACGTCGGGCCCGCGGTCGAGACGCTCGCCGCGTTCTTCGCCGCGAACCTGGGCGCGGCCGCGGAGCACTGAACCGGACGACCCGGACGGCGTGTGCCGGTAGGGTCCGCGCATGCGCGAACTCGCCCGCGGCGTCTGGCACTGGCAGGCGCCGCACCCGGAGTGGACGCCCGGCGAGCGGTGGCCGCGGGAGGTGTCGTCGTCCGCGATCGACGACGGCACCCGGCTGCTCCTCTTCGACCCGCTGTCCGTACCGCCCGGACTGCTCGCGCTCGCCGCCGACCGGGAGCCGGTGGTGGTGCTCACGGCGCCCTGGCACGAGCGTGACGCGCGGCGTCTGGTCGAGCGCCTCGGCGCACCGGTGTTCACGCCGCCGCCCGACACCGCCGACGACCTCGTGCGGAAGTTCGGCGTCACGCGCGAACAGGCCGGGGACGGCAGCCCCGACCTCACCTGGCTCCGCACGGGCGGCGACGGCCCCGGCCACCTGTACGCAGCGGGCGACCGGCTCCCGGCGGGGGTCGAGGCGTTCGCCGGACGGGAGCGGAACGACCTGGTGCTCTGGGACGGCCGGGCGCGGGCCGTCGTCCCTGGCGACACCCTGGTCGACTTCGGCCGCGGCCTGCAGATCAACGACCGGTTGCGGGACGGCGTCACGCGCGAGCAGGTGGTCGAACGCCTGCGCCCACTGCTCGCCCTCCCGGTCGGGTTCGTCCTGCCCGCACACGGCGCACCGGCTGACCGGACCGCGCTGGAGCGCGCGTTGTCCCCGCTCTGACCGCAGCGGACCGGTCCGGCACGGGGGCGTTCTCCGATGCCGGCCGGGGGCCGTACCGGCCCGTGGACTCACGCGTCGCGGTGGGCGAGGAGGATCCCGCCGAGCCTGCTCTCGGCCGAGGTGAGCGTCATCTTCGCCTCGACGGTGAAACCGGCGTCGGCGAGCCGGGCCGCCATGTGGCCGGTCCGGCGGAGGTGGACGCGGACCTTCATCGGGTGGCCGCCGTAGCCCTGCGTCTTCAGGCGCGTCTCCTCGCCGACGTGGAAGGCGAGCAGGAGCGGGCCGCCCGGCCGCAGCACGCGCCGGAAGTGCGTGAGGACGGCGCCGAGCGCGTCGTCGGGGACGTGGACAGGGAGTACCAGGCGACCAGGCCCGCCGTCGAGGCGTCGGGGAGGTCGAGGTCCGTCATGGACCCGACGTCGAACCGCAGGCCGGGGTGCTCGCGCCGGGCTACCCGGACCATCGCCGGTGACAGGTCGATCCCGAAGGCGTCCACGCCCAGGCCGTGCAGGTGCGCCGTGATCCTCCCGGGTCCGCAGCCCACGTCCGCGACCGGCCCCCCGCCACCGCTCCTGACCAGGTCGGCGAAGAGCCCGAGGACCGCGCGTTCGTACGGTGTCCCGTCCAGGAGGCCGCGCACCTGGTCGGCGTAGTCCTCCGCGACGGTGTCGTAGGAGGCGCGGGTGTCCGCCAGCCAGTCGTCGGTGTCCATGGCCGGCCACGGTAGCGGGGCCGGTCGCGGCGTGCAGCGACCGCCTCGACGGGGCTGCCCGGCCGGGGCGAGGATCGTCCGCTCCCCGGTGCCCGCGCCGGAGCGCAGGCGGGTCGTCGTGGAGCCGGTCCGCCGCCTCGTCACGGACCGGCCCGTCCGCCCGCGGCGCCCGACGGTGGCCGGCAACCTCCGCACGGGCCGGGCGCGTTGACCCGCGCCGGAGGAGGCACCACCCCGTCCGGCGCAATCGCCACGCCCTCCGGCCTGCGCGGCCGGCGCGGACGGGGCAGCCTGGAGGACGGAGCCCGCCCGGTCGTCCTCGCACGCCGACCGGGTGGGCCGCTGCCGTCTGCCGGCACTGCCTCCGACGCCGGCGGGATGACTTCGCGGTCCGCGGCGGTTGTACGGAGCAGGGAGTACACCCGGCACGCGAGGGAGCAGCGGACATGACCGCGCAGGACGTCGACCGCACCGGATTCGCCGAGGACTGGGAGCACTGGCACCGCGCCAAGGAGGAGGTGCTCGCCGGTCCGCACGGCTTCCTGGCGATCACCAGTCTGCGCTGGCTCGGCCCGCGGGCCGAACGCTTCGACGACGCCCCCGGCGCCTGGTCGGCCGCCGACGGCCGTGTGGTGGTCGAGCTGGGCGACGGCGAGGAGTTGACCGTCGACGGGGCGGCCGTGCGCGGACGCCACGACTTCGGCGTCATCGCCGAGCGCGACAGCGTGTACGCCGGGTTCGGCGACGCCGTCGTCGAGGTCGCCAAGCGCGGCGGGCACGACGTGCTGCGGCCGCGCCACCCGGACAACCCACTGCGCACCGGCTTCACCGGGACGCCCGCCTACGCACCCGATCCCCGCTGGGTGCGCGAGGGCCGGTTCGTGCCCTACGACGCCCCGCGTCCGGTGACCGTGGGCGCGACGGTGGAGGGGCTGGAGCACGTCTACGACGCCCCCGGGCACGTGGAGTTCGAGGTGGACGGCGCGACGTACCGGCTCACCGTCTTCAACGGTTCCCGGCCGGGCGCCCTGATGGCCCTGTTCACGGACGCGACGTCCGGGGTGACCACCTACGCGGCGAACCGCTCCCTGCAGATCGGCCCCCCGGACGCCGAGGGACGGGTGCGCCTCGACT
The DNA here is from genome assembly GCF_042956445.1 of Streptomyces sp. NPDC008238. Classification (NCBI taxonomy): domain Bacteria; kingdom Bacillati; phylum Actinomycetota; class Actinomycetes; order Kitasatosporales; family Streptomycetaceae; genus Streptomyces; species Streptomyces sp. NPDC008238. The sequence goes on from NZ_JBIBGK010000023.1 coordinate 12,068, forward strand.
TCAACCGCGCGGCCAACCTGCCCTGCGCCTACACCGACCTGGCCACCTGCCCCCTCCCGCCCGCCGGCAACCGGCTTCCGTTCGCCGTCGAGGCGGGCGAGAGGATCCCCCTGGAACGCGGCGGACGGCCCTGAGCCCCGCCCCTCAGCCGCGCAGGACCTCGCGGCCCAGCCGGCGGCGGGCCGGGTCCAGCGCGGCGTCGACCTCCTTGTTCCGCGCGACGTCCAGCACGACGGCGGCGGGGTGGTGCTCCCGGCGCTCCACGGCGGCGCGGCGCAGGTGGGTCGGCGGGTGGGTCTGGTCCTCGGTGTGGCCGGTGAGGGCGGACACCCGGCGCCGGCGTTCGAACTCGTGCGGCGGGATCGACGCGACGTACTCCTTGAGCCGCTCCCAGACCGCCTCGTCCGGTTCCCGGCCGGCTCCACGTGCGGCGCGGTGGACCGTGCCGGCGGTGACGTACTGCTGGTCGAGCCAGAAGGAGACGGCGTCCCCGAGCAGCAGGACGTCCAGCATGCCCCGGGCGGCGTCCGTCGAGCCGGTCCGCGCCGCGAGGTCGTTCGCGAGGTACTCGGCCTGCTGGCTCGCTCGCAGGGTCAGGTGTGCCATGACGTGCAGGAGCAACAGCACGGCGGAGGCGGGAACGTACATGAACAGCCGTGCCGCAGTCTCCACCAGCCCCAGGCCGTGGCTGTCGTTCCGCGGACGCAGCAGCACGTACCACTCGACGAGCGTGCGCTGGGCGGAGCCTATGACGGGTGTCTCGCTGGTGTCGCCGTTGACGAAGTGACCGAACTCGTGGCCCAGCAGGCCCACCCGCTGCTGCGGGGTGAGCACCTCCCACAGTCCCAGCCCGATCGCCAGCACCTTGCGCCGGCGCAGGCCGACGGCCTCGACGGAGGCGTTGACGTGGGCGTCCACGACGACCACGTCCGCCCGTGGCGCTCCGAGGGTGTCGGCCACCTCGTCCAGCAGCTCGTACAGCGCGGGCGCGTCCGCCCGCCGCAGGTGGACGCCGTGACGAGGCATCCGCCCCAGCCGGGGACGCATCAGCCATGCCAGGCCCAACAGCAGGGCGCCCAGCACGGCGGGGATGATCGCCCGCCAGCCGGTCACCAGGAGCCACACGCCGGAGCCGGCCACCGCCAGCGTCAGCAGATGCACCAGGCCGGCGATCGCGTAGGCGCCGGCGTAGGCGGCACCCCGGCCCGGGCGCGGCGGCCGCTCCGAGGTCATCCGGGCGAACAGCTCCTCGCCGTACGCCCGTGACAGGCGCCGGCGGAGCGCGCCGACGGGACCGTCGTGCTCCTCGTCGTCCTCGTTCCCGCCCCGCACGTTCCAGTCGCACGCCGCACACCAGACGACGAACCGCTCGTCCTCCGTCAGCCGCTGCCCGCACTGCGGGCACGGTCTTCCTCCGTCGGTCTCCATGCCGCCCCTCCCCTTGATCGTCTTCGGCCGGGGCATCGTAGGGGATCGGCCAGCGGCCCTACGCGGCGGACGGCCGGGGCCGGGGCCGGGCTCACGGACGGGGTCCGGTCAGGGCTGCCGCCAGACCGCGGGATCGGTGCCCCAGCGGCCCGGCGGACGGCTCCAGTCCGCCGGGGCCCCGCGGTAGCCCAGCGGCGGCCGGGCGTGGACCAGGCGTCCGTACGCGGAGTCGACGGCGGAGAGCCAGGGGGCGGGGTCGTGGTCCTCGCCGGAAACGGCGTCACCGGGGCCGATGCCGTGGGTCAGCCAGGAGGCCGTGCCCGCCAGCGACAGCCTCAGCAGCCGGCCGCCGCCGTGCCGGCGGGAGTCGGTCAGGGCGCGCAGGACCGCCGCGGCCAGCAGGTAACCGGTGCCGTGGTCGAGGGCCTGGGCGGGGAGGACGCCGGGGCGGCCGTCCGGTCCGGCCTCGGCCGAGGCGATGCCGTAGCGCGCCTGCACGAGGCTGTCGAATCCGCGCCGCCCGGCCCACGGTCCGGAGCGCTCCCAGGCGCGGAGCTGCGCGACGACCAGTCCCGGGCGGCGCTCGCGCAGTGCCTCCGGCGCCAGTCCGTGGCGGTCCAGCGCGCCGGGGCGGTAGCCGGTCACGACCACGTCGACGGTGGCGAGGAGTTCCTCGAGGACGGTGCGGCCCGGCCCGGACAGGTCGAGCCGCGCCGACCGCTTGCCGAACCCGGTGTCGGCGTGGGCCCACTCGTCCTCCGGCAGGGAGGGGCTGTCGACCCGCAGGACGTCCGCGCCGAGCAGCGCCAGCGTGCGCGTGGCGACCGGGCCGGCGATGACCCGTGTCAGGTCGAGCACGCGGACGCCCGCCGCGGGCAGCTCCGCCGGGGGCAGGGGGCGCACCGGGGCGTCGTCGGTCCGCTCGGTCTCCACGAGGGGCTGCGCGGCGGGGCCCGGCTCCTCCCGTACGGCGACGGCCAGTCCGCCCGCCGCGTAGACGGTCTCCTCGACCTCCGCGGCCGTACGCCCGACCAGTTCGGCCGCCAGCAGTCGCGACGTTCCGTCCGCGGCGCCGCCCTCACCCGCGTCGGGGATGCCGAGGGCGGCCGTCAACCGGGCACGGTGGTGCGGGTAGTTGGCGTGGGTGCGCACCCACCCGTCCGCGGTGCGCCAGAAACCGGACAGCGCCGCGAAGGACGTGCCCGCCCGGCCGTCGATCCGCAGGTGCCGCTCGCTCACGAAGGCCGTGGCCACGGCCCCCTCGTCCACCCGCACCGGGGGCGGCGGCCCGCCGGAGCGCAGGGCCAGCAGTTCGGCGGCGGCGAGGGAGCAGACCCCGACCGTGGCCCGGGCCAGGCGGCGGACCGGCAACCGCGCGGGCAGCACGCCGCGGGCCTCCCGGTACGTCACGTGGTGGGCCGGCTCGGGGGCGCCGCCGAGGGCTTGCCAGGCGTGCGCGGTCGGGCCGTCGGGGGACTGCGGCATGACGTCCTTCCTTCCTCGGGGGCGGCGGTTCAGCGGGGCGGGCGCCGCCGGTACAGGCCCTCCTGCACGACGGAGGCGACCAGACGGCCGTCCCTGGTGAAGAACTGGCCCCTGGCCAGACCCCGGGAGGACGCGTACGTCGGGCTTTCCATGGCGAACAGCAGCCACTCGTCGGCGCGGAACGGCCGGTGGAACCACACGGCGTGGTCGAGCGAGGCGGCCTGCCGCTCACCGGGGTGGTCGGCGTAGGGCAGGCCGGCCGTCGCGAGCAGCCGGATGTCGGAGATGTACGTCAGCGCGCAGGCGTGCAGCAGCGGCCCCCCCGGGCAGCGGGGCGCGGGTGCGCACCCACAGCTGCTGGCGCGGCCCCTGCCCGATGCCGGGCAGCCCCTTGACGGGGTCGCCCACGCAGCGCGACTCGAGGACGGCCTCGAAGACGGACACGCCCCGTCCCCGCCGCCCGGACTCCCACAGTTCGGGCAGCCCTTCGGGCCCGGGCGCGTCGGGTGCGTCCGCCTGGTGCTCGTCGCCGTCCTCGGGACGGTGGAAGGAGGCGGAGAGGCTGAAGATGGCCTCGCCGTCCTGGATCGCGACCACCCGCCGGGTGGCGAAGGAGCGTCCGTCCCGGGTGCGGTCGACCTCGTAGACGATGGGGCGGTCGGTGCGGCCCGCGCGAATGAAGTAGCCGTGCAGCGAGTGGACGAGCAGGTCCGGGACGGGCGCGACGGGGGCCGCCGGAGCGGGCGCGCTTGCGGCAGGCGTGCTCGGGGCGGGCAGCGTCGACCCCGCGGCGATCAGCGACTGCGCCGCGACCTGGCCGCCGAACGCCCGCAACGGCATCCCGGCGTGGCAGGAGCCGCGGTAGAGGTTCTCCTCCAGCCGCTCCAGGGCCAGCAGTTCCGCGAACGACGTGTCCGTCTCGGCGGGATCCGGGACGTTCCGCTGCATGGGTTCACCGCCAGGGTGCGTACGGCCGGGCGCCGACCGCTCGCCCACGTGTGTGCATGACACACATGGTAGGGCCGCCGACCTGCGCGGACCCGGCGGGGGCGGGCCCAGGAGCGGGGCACGAACACGTCCGGGCGCGTCGGAGGGAGGCGGTCCGTGATCCCTCCCGCGGTCAACGGCGTTCTGCGGACCAACGGTTGAGGGTGGTGCCGTCGGAAGCCAGGGTGAGCCAGGTGCCGTCCCCGAGCGCGACGGGGTAGTCGCTCCTGCCCGTGCCCCCCTCCCCGCCGGGGTAGGCGACCGGGCCGAGCGGGCGCAGCGTGAGCGCGTCCAGCAGCCAGTGCCGCGCGGCCGCCCAGTGGTGACGGGCCTCGTAGGCGCTGGCGATCACGGTGTGCCCGTCGACGAAACCCGCGACGAAGTCCCAGGCCGGCTCGGTGCCTTCGCCGTCGTGGTCGTCGTCGCCTTCGTGCTCACCGTGGACGCCCGCGAGGTCCGCGGCGTCCCGTTCCATCAGGACGCGGCCGTCCGCGAAACGGTGCAGCAGGAGCGGGTCGTGGCCGTGCGGGGTGCTCAGGAACGCGCCGCCGCCGGGATGGACGGCGACGGGGACGCGGAAGCCGTCGCCGACCTCCTGGACGGTGAGCGCCGAGCCGTCCCAGTGGCCGGCGTAGGCCGGGGAGCCGTCCTGGCCCTGGCCCGTGCCGAGGATCATCCGGGAGCCGTCGGGGTGCGGAAGTTGGTGGGAGCCCTGGGAGCCGCCCTCGACGCGTGCGAGGCCGAGCACGGTGCCGTCCGCGGCGTCCAGGACGACCCACTGCTCGTACGAGTCGGCGGCCGGGTCCCCGTGGTCGATGTCCGGGAGGACGTGCGCCCAGACGAGCCCGCCGTCCGCGCCGACCTGGACGGACCCCCGGGCGAGGCCGGGGCACGGCGCGGGGCCGTCGTGCCGGTGGGGTCCGTCGCCCCAGCAGCCGTGCCGGTACTCCCAGCGGGTACGGCCGTCGGCGTCCAGGGCCAGCACCGAACGCTGCCCGGAGAGGACGACGAGTGCGCCGTCGGCGCTCGCCGAGCAGGCGCTGTTGCGCCACCCGGGCCAGGGGTCGGCGACGGTGGCGAGCACCGCGGGCCGGCCGGCGAAGGCGGCCTCCAGGTCGACCAGCGCGATGGCGCCGTCCTGGTGCAGCAGCGCGTGGTGCGCGCCGCCGGGATGCCGCAGCAGCGCGTGGCCGGCGGTCACCGGTCCGGCGCCGGGCAGCCGGGCCGCGCCGACCCGACGCGCGGGGACGATCAGTTGACGGCCGGGCAGCGGGTGCCGCCGCGCGTCGTCGCCGGCGGCCCGGCGACGAGGGGTTTCCACGGAGTCCACGCCCGCACCCTAGTCGCCGCCCGGCGCGCTGATGTCGTACGAGATGCGCCCGGCGGGCAGGTAGAACAGCGCGATGAGGGCGCCGCCGCGGACCTCGGGGTAGTGGTGGCTGCCGGGGGCGGGGGCGGTCCAGCCCGGGCCCTGCCAGCCGCTGGGGCCGGCCAGTTGCGCCCCGGGGTCGACGGGGGCCACGAGGTTGATCTCGCCGTAGGGGTGGGCGTGGTACTGACCCCGGTAGCGGGCCTCGGCGTTCATGTAGACCGCGGTGATGCTGAAGTACCGCGTCTCGGCGGAGGGCGGCGCGATGAGGCTGCGCCGGTAGTCCGGGCCGTCCACTTCGACGTTCGCGGCCCAGCCCTCCTCGACGCCCAGCCCGGCCAGGCGCGAGAGGTGGCCGTAGAGCTCGCCGTGCGGACCGTGGGTCGTGTTCAGCCAGTCCTCGAGTTCCTTGCCCGGGGTCCGGTTCATGACCTCGTCCAGGAACGGGACGCTGCGTTCGATCAGCTCTCGCCTGTGGTCCATCGTCCGTCCTCCTCGGTGCCCGGGGTGACCGTCGTCCCCTCGGGGTCAGCCTGCCAGCCGGTTTCGTTATCGTCAATGACTGTAACGAAACCCACCACCGCGCCGGAATCCCCAAAACATCGGTTAACGTTACATGTCCTAAATGTAACGAAACGCCCATCCAGGCCCGCTCTCCCGAAGCGAGGCGGCGGACCGGGCGAGGAGGTCAGACCCGTGCACAAGCTCGTCCGGCGTGCGGCAGGTCCCGCACCCGCCGCATCCGTCCCGGTCGCCACGAGGGCGCCCCACGGCCACCGCGCCGGGCGTCCCGCGGCGCACCGCGGGTGGAGGCCGTCCGGGACCTGGCGGGCGCTGCGGTTCTTCGAGCTGAGCGCCCCGGTCGCGCTCGTGCTGATCATCACGGGGATCGGTCTCGTCACGTCCACGAACGTGCACCTGGGGTCCCTGCTCATCGCCGCGCCCGCCCTGGCGGCGGCGATCTCCTCGGCGCGGGCCACCTGCGGGGTGGCCCTGCTGTCGCTGGCGGCGGCGGTGGTCTGCGACGTCCACGACGGCCTGCTCCGGTCCTCCGTCCTGCCGATACACCTCGCCGCCCTCCTGGTGGTCTCCGTCTTCCTCGTCGCCTTCTGCGGCACCCGCGACCGCAGCCGCCGCGAGGCGCGCCAGTTGCGGGCGATCTCCGAGGCCGCCCAGCACGTCGTCCTGCGGCCCCTCCCCCGGCGGATCGACGGCCTGAGGGTCGCCTCGGTGTACCGGGCGGCCGAGAGGATGGCCGAGGTCGGGGGCGACCTCTACGCTGCGGCTCGGACGCCGCACGGCGTCCGGCTCCTCATAGGCGACGTCAAGGGGAAGGGCCTGCGGGCACTGGACGACGCGGCGGCGCTGCTCGGCGCCTTCCGTGAGGCGGCGCACCAGCACCGCACCCTGCCCGGCCTGGCCGCGGCCCTCGAGGTCAGCGTGCGCCGGCACGTGGCCGAGGCGGCCGAGGCCGACGCGGACGCGCCCGAGCGGTTCGTCACCGCGCTCCTGGTGGAGTTCCCGGCCGGCGGGGGCCTCGTACGGACGGTCAGCTGCGGGCACCCCCCGCCGCTGCTGCTGCGGGACGGCCGCGTCACCGCCCTCGCGGGACCGGCGCCGGCGCCGCCGCTCGGACTGGCCGGCCTCGACGCCGCCGCGTACCGGGAGGACTGCTTCCCGCTCGCGCCGCGCGACCTGCTCCTGCTCTACACCGACGGCCTCGCCGAGGCCCGGGACCGCTCGGGCGCCTTCTACCCCGTCCACTCCGTGGCCGACCGCGGCATCCCCCGGGACGCCGCCGCGTGCGAACCGGAGTCGCTGCTCGACGAGGTGCTGGCGGACCTGCTCCGCCACACGGACGGGCGGCTCAACGACGACGTGGCGCTGGTGGCGGTGCGGTGCCCGCCGGCCGCCTGACGTGCGGCGGCGTCGGCCGGTGCCGCGGCGCGCCCGCTCAGGACGACGGAGGGTCGGGTTCGATGCGGGCGCCGTCGGCGTCCGGCGGCCACAGGGGCTCGGGGACCCGGGCGCCGAACGAGGCGCCCCAGCGGTTGCGCGACGAGACCTCGTGGACGGGACGCCGGTTCGCCGCGACCCCCCAGCGGCCCAGCGGGTAGCCGAAGGCCAGCATGGCGATCATCCGCCAGCCGTCCTCGGCGGGGACGCCCAGCAGTTCGCACACGGTGCCGGCCTCGTAGCGCAGCACCGTGGTGAGCACCGCGCCGATGCCCTCGGCACGCGCGGCCAGCATCGAACTCCAGATGGCCGGGTAGATGTTCGCGCCGCCGTGGTCGTCCACCGCGAAGACGAAGACCAGCAGGGGGATCTCGGTGAAGTGCTCGGTGAAGCGGTCCCCGGACTTCCTGATGCGCGCCAGGGACTCGGCGCGCAGCTCGGCGTCCTCGTGCGGCGCCGCGCCGAGCAGGCCGGCCGCGATGTCGTCGTACTCCTGCCGCCGGCAGGAGGCGTAGAGCTCGGCGAGCCGGGCCTTGAGCGCGGGGTCGTCGACGGCGAGGAAGTGCCAGCGCTGGGTGTTGCCGCCGTTGGGCGCGCGGATCGCGGCGTCCAGGATCCGGCACTGGCTGTCCAGCGAAATGGGGTCCGGCTTCATGCGGCGCATGATCCGGGTCGTGTAGAGCGCCTCGTGAACGTCCACCGGTCGGCTCCCAGGGCATGGGTGGCGGTTCCGTCGCAGGTACCCATCGTCACACGGACCCGCCGCCCGGCACGCCCGGAGCGCGGCCGGTCAGCCGGCGGGACGGGCGGCGACGGCGGGCCAGAGGGTGGCGACGACGCGGTCGGCCACGTCCGCGCCGGAACCGCCGGTGCGCAGGTAGTCGGCGAAGTAGCTGCCGAAGCAGAGCGTCACGACGGTGTCGAGGTCGACGTCCTCGCGCAGCTCACCGCGCTCGCGCAGCCGCAGCAGGGTCCGCGTCAGCTCCTCGCACCGGGGCCCCACCCCGTGCTCGCGCAGCTGTTCCAGCAGGCCGGGGGCGCGCTCGACCTCCGCCATGAAGTTGCCGTGCAGGGCCATCGCACCCCTGTTGTGGTAGCGGGGGTCGAGGCGCCGAACGGCCTCCCGGAACGCCTCGACCCCGGGCAGCGCGTCCATGTCGACGTCCGGGTACGCCTCGCGCTGGGCGCGGAAGCCGTACGCGAGCGCGTCGACGACCAGGTCGTACTTGTTGGCCCAACGCCGGTACAGCGTGGGGCGGGTGACCCCGGCGTCGGCCACGATGTCCCCGATGGTCATCTGCGAGTAGCCGTCGGCGACCAGGCGCTTGCGGGTCGCCCGGATGATCGCCTCCTCGATCGCCGGGTCCCGCGGCCGGCCACCGGCCCGCGAGCCGGCACCGCGGCCGGCCTCCCGCTCGTCCCCGGCGTTCCCGGCGCGGTCCTCGCCGCTCATCCGCGGTCCTCTCTGTGCCGGGACACGGGCCCCGTGCCGATCGATAGCGGGCATTACATTACATAAGTGTAATGTAACGACCCCTCACTTCACCATGCGGACGGCCCGCGCACCAGGGTGCGGACCCCGGACGCCGCGGGCAGCATGAACCCAACCTTGCCCTCGGCCACCCGTCGCACCGGGGGTGCCGCGCGGGGACGGCGCGGCTATCGTACCGACTGGACGGTATGAGCCGGTCCCCCGTCGCGAGCCCCCAGGAGCCACGCATGCCCCGCGCGAAGTCCAACGGAATCGAGCTCGAGTACGACACCTTCGGCAGCCCCGGCGATCCGGCGCTGCTGCTCGTCATGGGCCTCGGTGCGCAGATGACCCTGTGGCGGCCGGAGTTCTGCGCCGCGCTCGCGGACCGCGGCTTCTTCGTCGTGCGCTACGACAACCGTGACGCGGGCCTGTCGACCGGGCTCGACGAGCACCCCGTCCCGGACATCGGCGCCGTGCTGTCCGGCGACCGCTCGAACGTCCCCTACCTGCTGGCCGACATGGCCGACGACGCCGTCGGGCTGCTGGACGCGCTGGAGATCCCGGCGGCGCACGTCGTCGGCGCCTCGATGGGCGGCATGATCGCCCAGCAGCTGGTGATCGACCACCCAGGCCGGGTGCTGTCGCTGTGCTCGATCATGTCGACCACCGGCGACCGGTCGGTCGGCCGCGCCTCGGCGGAGGCCATCGCGGCGATGCCCGGCTCGAACGGCGTTCCCCTGACGCGTGAGGCCGTCATCGACGAGGGGGTGCGCCGGGCCGCCGTGATCGGCTCCCCCGGCTACCCGCAGTCCCCCGAGGAGCTGCGCGAGCGCGTGACGGCCGCGCACGACCGCGCCTACCGGCCGGAAGGCTACGTACGCCAGTACGCCGCGATCCTCGCCTCCCCCGACCGCACCCCGGGTCTGCGGGCGGTGGCGGTGCCGACGGTGGTCGTGCACGGCGAGCAGGACCCCCTGGTCGACCACAGCGGCGGCCGGGCCACGGCGGCCGCGGTCCCCGGCAGCGAACTGCTGCTGATCCCCGGCATGGGCCACGACCTGCCCGAAGAGGTGTGGCCGGCGGTCGTGGACGCGATCGTCCGCAACGCCGCCCGGGCCGCCTGACCCGCGGACGACACCACCGGCCGGCCCCGGAGGCCGGCCGGTGCCTACCGCACGCACGCCCCCGGCGGGCGCTCGCGCAGGGCGCCGTAGCCGATGAAGTACGCGGGCACCCGCTTCAGCCAGGGCGTCGAGTTGAGCAGTCCGGCGAGCCTTCCCGCCCGGTCGGCGTCGCCGAGCGGGGAGCGGCCGGCCAGCACCGGGGCGATGAAGCGGCGGTGCGCCAGCCGCTGCAGGCCCTGGGTGGCGACCGTGGTCGGCCACCGCCGGAGCTGGACGGCGCGGACGTCGCGCAGGCCGACGCTGCCGCGGCGCAGCGGCTCGACGAGGTGGCGCGCGGTGGCGACGGCGTCCTCGACCGCGAGGTTGATGCCGATCCCGAACACGGGCGACATCGCGTGGGCGGCGTCGCCGATGCACAGCAGGCCCGGGCGGTGCCAGCGCTCCAGCCGGTCGCAGCGCACGTCGAGCAGCTTAACCTCGTCCCAGGAGCGCACCGCCCGTACGCGGTCGCCCAGCCACGGCACGGCCGCCGCGAAGGCGGCGAGGAACCTGTCGAGGCCCGCCGCCCGGAGGCCCGTGTCGCTCCCCTTGGGGATCAGCGCGGCGCACTGCCAGTACTCGCCGCGGTCGATCATCGCGGTGAGGAAGCGGTCACCGACCCCGGCCACCAGCCCCTTTGGGTCGTCGGGGTGCCGCGGCACCCGGAACCACCACGCGTCCATCGGGCAGCCGAACTCCCGCAGGCCCAGCTCCGGACGGGACCGGGCGAGGGACCCGCGGCCGTCGCAGGCCACGGTCAGGGTGGCGCGCAGTTCGCCGGTGCGGCCGTCGGCGGCCCGGTAGCGCACGCCCGTGATCCGGCCGCGCTCCTCGATGAAGGAGGTCGCCTCGGTGCCCATCCGCAGGGTGAACGAGGGCTCGCGGGCCGCCTCGTCCGCCAGGAGGGCGAGCAGGTCCCACTGCGGCACCATCGCCACGTAGTTGTACGGGCCGCGCAGGGTGCCGACGTCGGAGACGGTGACCAGGGACCGGCCGGGACCGATCGGCAACTGGACGGTGGTCACGCGGCGTTGCGGCAGCGCCGCGAAGCGCTCCGCCAGGCCGAGCTCGTCCAGCAGGGTGAGGGTCGACGGGTGCACGGTGTCACCCCGGAAGTCGCGCAGGAAGTCGCCGTGCTTCTCCAGCACGGTGACGTCCACCCCCGCCCTGGCCAGCAGCAGGGCGAGCACCATCCCCGCCGGACCGCCGCCCACCACGCAGCACGTCGTCCGCTCCATCTCCCCGCCCTCCGCCGCCGTCCCTGACCGCATCCTGACCGAACACAACGGGACATATTATCCTTGAACGATGCACATTGGTGTTGCCGTCATGAGGTGCCACGCACTCCCGGAGGCCTGATGAGCCAGCAGCCGGTCACTCTTCCGTTCACCGATCCGGACTTCGCCGCCGATCCCTTCCCCCTGTACCGGGAACTACGCCAGGAGGGCCCGGTGCGCCGCGCGGTCATCCAGGGCGAGCTCGAGGCCTGGCTGGTCACCCGGTACGAGGACGGCCTGGCAGCCCTCACCGACCCGCGGCTGAGCAGCGACGTCCGGGACGCCGCCGACCCGCGGCTGATGGAGCGGCTGCCGACCACCGAGCGCGAGTCGATGATCCGCACGATGCTGCGCGCCGACCCGCCCGACCACACCCGGCTGCGCCGGCTGGTCTCCAAGGCGTTCACCGCCCGCCGCGTGGCCGAACTGGAGCCGCGCGTCCAGGGCATCGCCGACGAACTCCTGGACGCGATCCTCCCGGCCGGACGGGCCGACCTCGTCGAGGACTTCGCGGTGCCGCTGCCCGTCACGGTCATCAGCGAACTGCTGGGCGTCCCCGTCTCCGACCGCTACGACTTCCAGCGGTGGACCGACGACATGGTCCTGCAGGGCCCCCAGCCCCCGGACCCGGCCAAGATCGAGGCCGCCTGGCAGCAGATGCACCGCTACCTCACCGCGCTGCTGGAGGCCAAGCGCGCAGACCCCGGGGACGACCTGCTCAGCGCGCTGATCGCCACCCACGACGACGAGCAGCGGCTGGACCGGCACGAACTCGTCTCGATGACGTTCCTGCTCCTGGTGGCCGGCTACATCACCACCGTCAACCTCATCGGGAACGGCATCGCCGCGCTGCTCACCCATCCCGACCAGCTGCGCATGCTGCGCGAGGACCCGGAGTTGCTGCCCGGCGCGATCGAGGAGTTCCTGCGCTGGGACGGACCGGTCAACCCCGGCATCGCGCGCTTCGCCCGCGAGGACCTGACCATCGCCGGGGTGGCGATCCCGCGCGGCGCGACCGTGGTGGTCGCCTCCGCCATCGCCGACCGCGACCCGGCACGCTTCGCCGACCCAGACCGACTGGACGTCACGCGGGCGGACAACGCCCACCTCGCCTTCGGCCACGGCATCCACTACTGCCTGGGCGCGCCGCTGGCCCGGCTGGAGGGGAGGATCGCCGTCGGCACCGTACTGCGCCGGCTGCCGGGCCTCGCGCTCGCCGTGCCGGCCGAGGAGCTGCACTGGCGGCCCCGCGTGCTGCGCGGCCCCGCGCGCCTGCCCGTCACCTTCGGTCCCGCGGCGGGCGGGACGCCGTAGGCGGACCGCCTCGGAAAGCCGACCGCCGGGCGGGCGCACGAGGCGCTCGTCCGGCGGAACGGTTTCCGGCGGGAGCCGGTCAGATGCGCGAGCCTCCCGTGGGTCCCCTCATGTCCGTGGGGGTCCCACGACCCGTGGACGGCCGCATCGAGGCCGCCGCAAGGGCGAGCACCAGCGCGATGACGCCGACGACCACGTTGTTGATGATCGTGCGCGTCGTGGCGACGTTCCCGGCGATGCACCACGGCGAGATGATCGTCCACAGGCCGATGATGGCCGCGGCCCATGCCATGGAGTGCGTGCGCTCGAAGGCCCTGCCCACGCCGCCCATGAGCATGGCGTACGCGATGCCGGCGATCAGGGTGCCGACGGCTATCGTCGACAGTCCGTTGAAGCCCACGATCCAGGGGGACGCCGCCAGGTAGGTGCCGGTCACCAGGCCCATGGCCTCGATCGCCTGGCCCCGGTTGGTGGCGGTCGTCCTTTCGTACTCCGCGCGCAGCGCCAGCAGGTCGGGGTGCTGCTCGATACTCGGTCGCGTAGAGGCCATCTAAACCATCCCCACTCATTTCGGACGTTTCACCCCACACTTACCCACGCTGTGGCAGTCGAGACGTGGAGATTTCCGCGAGCCGTACCGGAGGGCCGGCACTGCCTTCCTCAGACCGCCCGTGCCGCCGAACAGTCGACGCACAACGTTGTCGTCGGCAGGGCCAGGAGGCGCTCCCGGCCGATCGGCTCGCCGCAGTTCACGCAGGGGTCGCAGGTCCCTTCGGTCACGCGGTGCAGAGCCTCTGAGACGCGCCGGATCCGGTCCGCGCACAGCGCGGCATCGGCGTCCAGCCGCTCGCCCGCCGCCGCCCTCTCCGCGGCGTCGGCGGCGTCGAGGAGGCAGTCGGCGGCGAGGTCGGCCCGCGCGCGCTCGGTCCGGGCCAGGGCGTCACGCGCCTCCTGCAGCACGGCCGTCAGTTCGCACCGGATCCGCTGCCGGTCGTCGTCGTGCAACGCGTCCCGCATCGCTCCTCCTGGGAATCCGGCCCGCCGGGGAATCGCCGGCGCCTGTCGGGTACCCGAGAAGGTGTGCCGTGAACGTGCGCGTCCCGCCGGTCGGGCACCGTGCACGGGAACCGGCGGTGACGTCCCAGGAGCGCGGAGGGAATCCACATGGGCGCGGACTGTCTCACCACTGTCGTCACGATCACGCACAACCGGCGGACGGAACTCCTGGAGACGCTCGGCCGGCTGACGTCGCTCCCCGAACGGCCACCGGTGATCGTCGTCGACAACGCTTCGGAGGACGGCAGCGCCGACGCGGTGACACAGGGCTTCCCCCAGGTCCGGGTGGTGCGGGCCGGGGCCAACCTCGGCGCCTGCGGCCGCACACTGGGCGTGCGGCGGGCCCGCACGCCCTACGTCGCCTTCAGCGACGACGACTCGTGGTGGGAGCCCGGCGCCCTGTACACCGCCCGCGACCTCCTCGACCGCCATCCCCGGATGGGCCTGCTGGCCGCACGGACACGCGTCGGACAGCGCGGTGCCCCCGATCCGCTCGACGACGTGCTGGCCGGGTCCCCGCTCGGGCGCGCCCCGGATCTTCCGGGCCCCCAGGTCATGGGCTTCCTGGCATGCGCCGCCGTCGCCCGCCGGGCCGCCTACCTCGACGCGGGCGGCTACCACCCACTGCTGTTCATCGGCGGCGAGGAAGTGCTCCTCGCCTATGACCTGGCGGCTTGCGGCTGGTCGTGCTGCTACTGCCCCGAGGTCCTGTCGGTGCACCAGCCGTCCCCCGGCCCGCGTCCGGGTCGGCGCACCGTCCAGCGCCGCAACGAGGTGCTCACCGCCTGGCTGCGCCGTCCCCTGACCCTGGCGCTGCGGCGCACGTGCACCCTGGCGGCGGACGCGGCGGACGACCCCGTGGCGCGGGACGCGCTGGCCGGCGTGCTCACCCGCCTGCCCGCCGCCCTGCGCGACCGCCGGAGCCTGCCCGCACCGGTGGAGGCCGCGGCCGCGCTCGTCGAGCGGTGACGAGGACCGGCAGCCGGATCAGAGGATCTGCTCGGTGTCGATCCGGGCGTCCACGCGCTTGTAGGCGTCGGGCTGCTGGGTGAGGACCGGCAGGCCGGTGGAGAGCGCGAGGTGCGCGGCGTGGGCGGTGGCGATGTCCGTGGCGCGCTCGTGGGCGATCTGGGCCACGGACCAGCAGGTGGCCTCGCCGAGCGCCCGGAAGACGAAGCACGGCGCCGCCAGGGCGTCCTGGAGCCGTTCGTACACCTCACCCAGGACCGACTCGGTCAGCCCCTGCGCGAAGGGAACCGCCGGGACGATCAGCGGCACCGCGGTCTGCGCCGAGCGGATGACCCGGGCCACCATGTACGGCCGCCCCAGGGCCAGGGCGCGGACGGCGGTGTGGTCGAGGATGTACCCGCCGCTCACGCCGCCTGACCCGGGTCGGCCGGAGGCGCGGTCTCGAAGCCGCGCCGCGTGTCGGCCGAGGCGACGGCCTCGAGCGCGGCCTCCCACTCGCCGGGGTGGTCCTGACGGGCCCGGGCGGCGAGCCAGTCGACGGCGCGCAGGGCGCGTTCGGTGCGCTGGAGCCGTTCGGTGACGGCCGCCTCGATGAACGCGGAACGGTTGCCGCCGGGGCCGCCGGCCAGCTTGTCGACCGCCGCGACGGTGTCCTCGTCGAGCGTGATGGTGACCTTCTGTTTCGCCATACGGTCACCTTACCGACGTATGGCCCCGCGGGCGCCGACCGTCACCCGGCCGGCCGGACGTCCGCGTGTCGGACCCGGATGGGACGATGTCCCCGCCGCACGTACGGACTCAGGGGAGGATCCACCGGCCATGTCGCTCATCCACCGCACGACTCTGACGCCCACCAAGCTGGAACTGCTCACCGACTGGCTCCCCCGGCAGCCCTGGTACGCGGGCGCCGGGCGGCGACCGGAGCTCGTGAGGGCGGGCGGCTTCCGCCTGGACGACCCGCTGGGCGAGGTCGGCGTCGAGTTCATGGTGGTCACCGACCAGGAGGGCGCCGCCTACCACGTGCCCATGGCCTACCGCGGCGCGTCGCTCGCCGGCGCGGAGAGCGCGCTCATCGGGACCACGGAGCACGGGGTGCTGGGCCGGCGCTGGATCTACGACGGCGCGCACGACCCGGTCGTGGTGGCCCAGTTGACCGCCCTGGTGCGCGGTGAGGCCGAGGCCCAGGCCCAGAGTGTCAGCGACACGCCCGACCCGACCGTCGTCCGCCACTACGCGGGACCGGCGGACGCCGCCGTCTCCGGCGCCGCATCCGTCGCCGACGGCCCCGGGGCCACCACCGATGTCACCGTCGACGCGGGCCCGGCCGGCCGCCTGGTCCTCCGCCTGACGCGTGCCCTGCGGCCCGGCGCGGCCGACAGCGCCGCGGGCCACGTGCTGGGCCACGTCGAAGCGGGCTGGCAGCAGCCGGACGGCACCGGGGTCCGTGCGGTCTTCGCGAGCCTGCGCAAGGACGCCGAGGGCTGATCCGGGGGGCGCGGAACGGCGAACCGGCCCGCGTGGACGGCGCGTTCGCCGACCCCTGCTCTGTCGTGGCGGAGGGGGGCGTGGGCGCGTCCGTCCGGCGCCCCGACTGCCGCGGCTCCCGGCCGCGTTGAGGGTGCCGGCCGGCGCCGCCGCCGCGGTACGCGTCCTTCCGCAGGTCACGGTGTCCTGGCGGCATCGCCGTCGCGAAGCGGCGTCCCCGTCGCTCGCCGCGCGGCGGGACGGCGCCGGGCGGAGACTGGGAGGAGCACGCGCGTGCTGCCGTGATCGTCGACCGGCTCGCCCCAGGGAGCGGACATGCGCATCGACCTCACCGGACGGACCGCCTTGGTGACGGCGTCGACGCAGGGCATCGGAGCGGCCATCGCCGCCGGGCTCGCGCGGGCGGGTGCCCGCGTCGGCGTGAACGGCCGCGACCCGGGGCGGGTGGACCAGGCGCTCAAGGAGCTGCGGGACGAGGTGCCGGACGGCGATTTCGTCGCCGTCGCAGCCGACGTGGCCACCGAGGAGGGCGCCGAACGGGCCCGCGAGGCCGTGCCGGACGTCGACGTCCTCGTCAACAACCTCGGCGTCTACGGCGCCAGGGACGCCCTCGAGATCGACGACGCCGAATGGCGCCGGTACTTCGAGGTGAACGTCCTCTCCGCCGTCCGCCTCACCCGGATGTACATGCCGCGGATGCTGGAACGGGACTGGGGCCGCATCCAGTACGTCTCCAGCGAGTCCGGCGTGGCGATCCCCGTCGAGATGGTCCACTACGGCATGACGAAGACGGCCATGCTCGCCCTCGGCCGCGGCTTCGCGAAGAAGGCCGCGGGATCGGGCGTCACGGTCAACTCGGTCCTGGTGGGCCCGACCCGCACCGCCGGGGTGGAGGAGTTCGTCCGGGGGCTGGTCGGCGACGAGTTGCCCTGGGACGAGGCACAGCGCCTCTTCATGCGCGAGCACCGCCCGCAGTCGCTGCTGCAACGGCTCATCGAACCGGCGGAGATCGCCAACATGGTGGTGTACCTCAGCTCCGACCTCGCCTCGGCCACCACCGGCGGCGCGCTGCGCGTCGACGGCGGCTGCGTGGACGTCATCGTCACCTGAAGCGCCGTCGTCGGAGCGGGGCGGGCCCCGTGCACTGCGCAGGGTGCGCGCACGGCACACTGGCCTCGTGATCACGGTGGACTGGGACATGCGGCCGGCTGCGGCGACGGACGTCGAGGCGGTCGCGGAACTGCGCGCCGTGGTGATGCGGCCCGACCTGGAACGGCTCGGGCGCTACGACGAGCGGCGCGTGCGGCAGCGCCTGCGCGACGCCTTCGTACCGGAGCACACCTGGGTCGTCGACGTGGACGGCGCGTTCGCCGGCTGTGTCGCCCTGCGGCCCGCCGACGACGCGCACTGGCTGGAGCACTTCTACCTGGCCCCGCACCTGCAGGGCGGCGGCATCGGCACGGCCGTGCTGCGGACGCTGCTGGAGCGGTGCGACCGCGCCGGCGTCCCCGTCCGGCTGAACGTGCTGCGCGGCAGCGCGGCGCGCCGGCTGTACGAGCGGCACGGTTTCACCGTCGACACCGAGGACCCGGTCGACGTGTTCATGGTGCGCGAGCCCGGCACCGTCCCGTACGGCGGTTGATCCCCCGGGCGCGGCCCGGCGATCCGTCCGCTCAGCCGCGCCGGCGCGGATGCCGGCCCGGGCCCGGTCACCTGGCCGGCATGCCGCCGTGGGGGCTGTTCACCACCAGGGACACCGATCCCTCGGCCAGGTAGGGGTGGTCGGGGAAGTGGTCGACGTGGAGGTGACCGCCGTCCGTCGCGGCGGCCATCGCGTGCAGTTCGTCCGCGAGGACTGCCCTCGCACCGGGGTCACCGCTGATCACGAGGACGCGCCGCGCGGCATCGACCCCGATCCGCACCCCCGGACCGGCCGCCGTCCGCACGTCGACCCCGGCCAGGAACCCGTCGCCCGCCGGCGCCGTGGCCCCGATGAAGCCGTCGCCCGCGGCCACCGCGTCCGCCAGGGCCGCCGACTCCCGCGCCGACGCCGCGAGATCCACCTCGCCGTACACCAGGTCGACGGTCAGTCGCACGTGTCGTGCTCCTCCGGTCCCGTCCGGCGAGCCGGATTCCCTGGCCGGATTCACCGGCCGTCCTCGAACTCGGCGCGGGGGAAGCGGTGTCCACGCTTGACGGTCAGGGTGACGCTCCGCAGGTGGGCGATGTCGCGCAGCGGATCCTCGTCCAGGACGACGAAGTTGGCCAGCTTGCCGGGTTCGACGGTGCCCATGACGGCCTCGGTGCCGGCGGCGCGGGCGCCGATGAGCGTGGCCGAGCGGAGGACGTCGGCGGTGGGGATGCCGCAGCGCCGGACGAGGAAGGCGAGTTCGTCGTGAAGGGCGGGGAAGGGGGCGCCGGGGGCGGTCTCGTGGTCGGTGCCGGTGGAGACGGCGACGCCGGCCCGGTGGGCCTGGGCGGTGACGGCGGCGGCGAGTTCGCTGTTGGCGCGGGCGCGGGCGGCGTCCTCGTGGCCCTTGCCGGCGAGTTCGTCGCTCTCCCACATGGCGGCGGTGGCGTCCAGGACGGTGCCCCGCGCGCGCATGAGGGCGAAGAGCCGCTCCAGGTGCGGGTCGTCCCCGGCGGCGAACCGGGCGTGGTCCACGGGGGGTTTGGTCCTGTAGGTGGTGAGCCCGTCCGGGCTGCCCTCGAAGGCGAGCAGGGTTGCGTGGGAGACGGTGTCGACGCCGGCTGCGACGACCTGGCCCGGGGTCGCGGGGAACACGGTGGCGTGGGCCCAGACGGGGATGCCCTGGCGGTGGGCCTCGGCGGTGACGGCGGCGACCAGGTCCGCGTCGAGGTCCGCGTAGACCTTGATGGCGGCGGCGTACGTGCCGCGCGCCAGGGCGACGGCCAGGGGCAGGTCGGTCGCGGCGGTGACGGCCTGCATCCAGGGCACTTCGCCGGGCACGGCGCCCTGGGAGACCTGGTGGGTGCGCGGGTCGTCGAAGAAGCCGGGGCCGGCCATCAGGGCGGCGTAGCGGATGTCGGGGCCGGGGATCTCGCCGACGAGGGTGGCACGGGCGAGGTCGCCGATCTGCCGCAGGTCGTCGGCCATGTCCCGGACGGCGGTGACGCCGCCGTACACGTGGCGGCGCAGCGCCGCCTCGGCCGCGGGGCGGTCGGGCGGGGTGGCCAGGTGCTGGTGGGTGTCGATCAGGCCGGGGACGACGAAACGTCCGCCGAGGTCGAACACCTCGGCGTCGGCGGGGAGCCGGGAGGCGAGGCCTGTGTCGGGCGCGACCGCGCGGATCGTCTCGCCGTCGGTGACGATCGTGGTCGCGGGCCGGGGCGGGCTGCCGGTGCCGTCGAAGAGGGTCGCGCCGCGGTAGACGGCGGTCGTGCCCGCGGCGGGCGCCGCGTGGGGAGTGGCTGCTCCCTGGGACCGGTCGGCCATGCTCACCTCGACTGTTGCAGCCTGCGTGACATCTGTATCGTCTGCCGAAACGGTCGGTACTGTACTCCAGCCGCCGTAGGGACGAGGAGGAGTGCCCGCGATGTCCCAGGCCCCGCGCACCGCGGTGGACAAGGCGCTCGACCTGGTCGAGGCCGTCACCCGCGCGCCGCGTCCCGTCCGCCTGACGGACCTGGCGGTCGAGGTCGGCCTGCACCGGGCGACGGCGTACCGGATCCTGCTGGACCTGGTGCGCAGGGGCTGGGTGCTGCGGGCGGGCGACCGCTACCTGCCCGGTACCGCCGTGCTGCGGATGTCGGCGGCCGCGGCGGGGAACTCGCTGACCGCCCTGGCCAAGCCGGTGCTGCGGGAACTGTCCGACGTCACGGGGATGATGGTCAACCTTCAGGTCCTGGAGGCCGAACGGTCCCGGGTGGTCGACGTCGTCCGGCCGGAACGGCTGGCGGTGATCAGCCACTTGCTGGGCGAGGCGCTGCCCGTGCACCGTTTCGCCGGGCCGCTGGCGCTGGTCGCGGCGCTCGAACCGGCGGCCCGCGCACCCTACCTGCGTCCCGCCGAAGCCGACGGGCATCCGCTGGACGGGGAGGCGGGCCTGCTGGCGGACATCGCCCGCGCGGAGCGGACCGGGGTCGCCGTGGAGCGCGGGCGCAACGAGAGGCTGATCGCCTCGGTCAGCCGCGCGGTGACGCCCGGCCCCGGCGCCCCCGTCTGTGCGCTGACCGTCGTCGGGCCCGACGCCGAGTTCGACGGGGCCCGGCTACCCGCCCTGGAGCGCGCGCTGCGCGACGCCGCCGACGAACTCCTGCGGGTGCTGACCGGACCTCAGGGAGGTACGGCGTGAGGGGTGTCCTCGTCCTGGACCGCGCGCAGACCCGGGCCGCGCTCGACGCGCGCCGTGTCGTCGACGCCGTGGCCGGGGCCCTCGTCGCGATCAGCCGCGGCGAGGTGTCCGCCCCGCCACGGATCGCCGCGCGCACCCCGGCGGGGCTGCTGGGCGCGATGCCGGGCCATGTGCCGGGGCTGGGCCTGGCGGCGAAGCTCGTGTCGGTGTTCGGGGACCCGGCGCGGCCCGGGCGCGGTGCGCACCGGGGCGTGGTCGCGTTCTTCGACGAGCACGACGGACGTCCCCTGGCCCTGATGGACGCCGAGTCGCTGACGGCGGTGCGCACCGCCGCCGCGGCGACGCTCGGCGCGCGCGTGCTGGCCCGCCCCGGGGCGGTGCGCCACACCGTCGTGGGCACCGGGGCCCAGGCGCGCGCCCAGATCGGCCTGCTGGCGGAACTCCACCCGGGCGCGGAGGTCGTCGTCGCCGGCCGCGATCCGCGGGCCGTGCGCGAGGCCACGGCCCGCCATCCGGGGGCGCGCGCGGCGGAGGACGTCGAGGACGCGGTGCGCGGGGCCGACGTCGTCTTCTGCTGCACCGGGGCGACGCGTCCGGTCGTACGCCGCTCGTGGCTCGCACCGGGCACGCACGTGAGCTCCGTTGGCGGATCCCACGGGCCCGAGATCGACGTGGACACCGTACGGGACGCCGCCCTGTTCGCCGAGTGGCAGGGCGCCGCGGGCTCCCCGCCCCCGGCCGGGGCCCACGAACTGCAGGGCCTCTCCCCCGGCCGGGACGTCGTCCTGCTCGGCTCGGTGCTCGCGGGCGACCACCCCGGGCGCGGCAAGGGGGACGGGCTGACCCTCTTCAAGTCCACCGGGCACGCGGCGCTGGACGTGGCCGCCGCCCACGTCGTCCACGCCGTGGCCCGCGCGGAGGGACTGGGCACCACCGTGGACCTCTGACCGTTCCCGACCGCACGCAGACCAGGAGTGCGACCTTGCAGCAGTCACGGCAGCAGTCTCAGCACCGGGCAGTGCGGCAGCCACTGGACGGTGTCACCGTCGTCTCCCTGGAACAGGCCGTCGCCGCGCCGTTCGCGACCCGCCAACTCGCGGACCTGGGCGCCCGGGTGATCAAGGTGGAACGGCCGGGCGGCGACTTCGCACGGGACTACGACAGGGCGGCCCGCGGGCAGTCGGCGTACTTCGTCTGGTGCAACCGCGGCAAGGAGAGCGTGGTCCTGGACCTCAAGCAGGACGCCGACCGGGCGCTGCTGGACCGGATGCTGGCCGGGGCGGACGTCTTCGTGCAGAACCTCGCCCCCGGCGCCGCGGGCCGCCTGGGCCTGGGCGCGGAGGCACTGCGCGCACGGCATCCACGGCTGATCTGGTGCGGTGTCTCCGGCTACGGCGACCACGGACCCTACGCGGCGAAGAAGGCGTTCGACCTGCTGGTGCAGTGCGAGTCGGGGCTGGTGTCGCTCACGGGCACGCCGGACAGCCCCGCGCGGGCGGGCGTCTCCATCGCCGACGTCGCCGCCGGGATGTACGCGTACACCGGCGTCCTGACCGCCCTGTACGAACGCGAACGCACCGGCGAGGGCAGCGCCTTCGACGTGGCGATGCTCGACGCGCTCGGCGAGTGGCTGGGGCAGCCGCTCTTCCACGGCCTGTACGGGAGCGCGCCACTGGGCCGCAGCGGTGCCCGGCACCCGTCGATCTCGCCGTACGGCCACTACCGGGCGGGCGACGGCGCGGAGGTCTTCGTCTGCGTGCAGAGCGACCGGGACTGGGTCGCGCTGTGCGAGAAGGTGCTGGAGCGGCCCGAACTCGTCCGCGATGCGCGGTTCGCGGACAATCCGCTGCGCCACGCCCACGACGACGAGTTGACCGCGATCCTCGAGGAGCACTTCGCCGCCTTCCCGGCGGACGCACTCCTGGAGCGGCTGGACGGCGCCGGGATCGCCAACGCCAGGCTGCGGTCGGTCGCGGAGTTCGCGGCCCACCCCCAACTGGAGGCCCGCGACCGCTGGCGGGACTTCGCCACACCGTCCGGCCCGCTGCGCGGGCTGCTCCCGCCGGTGACGGTACGCGGCCGCGAGGCCCTGATGGGGGCGGTGCCGGCCCTGGGCGAGCACACCGACGCCGTCCGCGCGGAGTTCTCCGCCGCGCCGGAAGGGACGGAGGTAGGCCAGTGAGCGACCACGCGGCCACCTGCCCGGGGCCGGGCACCGGGAGAGCTTCTCTGCAAGGCCGCGGCACGTACCGGCGGACGCGGTCCCGTTCGCCCCGGAGGGCCCAGTCCCCCGCGGCCATCGAACCGGGGGCTTTGTCGGTGCCGGATGTCACGATCGACAGGTGACGGACACCGACTTCGACTGGCCATCCTTCCTCGCGCGCTGGAGCGGGGAGTGGGCCGATGCGCAGGATCCCGACGCGTCTCCCTCCGAGGACGAGGCGCGCGCCCTGCGCGAACGCCGGCTGGGCTTCGCCCCCGCGAGCCCGGAACGCATAGCGGAGGCCGAGCGGCGGTTGGGGCGTCGGCTGCCGCCGTCCTACCGGGCGTTCCTGGAGGTGACGGACGGCTGGCGGCACGCGGGCGGATTCGTCTCGCTGCTGGCCGGCACACAGGGTGCCCGCTGGTTCGAGGACGAGGTCGGCTTCGCGGAGCTCTACGAGGACGCCCTGGACGAGGACTCGACGCCCGAGGAGGTGCGGCGTGCCGGAATGTGGGGCCGGGCACTGCAGTTGGACGTGGAGTCCGACATCACCTATGTCCTCATGGACCCGGGCGACGTCGACGAGGACGGGGAGTGGGCCGTCTCCCACTACAAGGGATGGTCCGGTGACCTCCCCGAACGCCACGGGTCGTTCAGGGAGTTCATGGAGGCCATGTACGCCGAGTTCCACCAGTTGTCGGTGCACCGGGGCGAGCGTTCCGGCCGGCGGTTCGTGAACGCCACGACCGAGGCGCTCGACGCGGACATCGAGGCGGCCAGGCGCGATGCGCTGGCCGGACGGTACGCTCGGGCCGAGGCCGTGCTCGCGCGGGCCGAGGAGTTCGGCCGGCCACGGGCGAAGCCGCTGCTCGACCAGATCCGGTGGCTCCTGGGACGCCGTTACCTTGCGGACTTCGCGGGCCTGGCCCTGCACCCGGTGTACGGCGCCGAGTTGCTGCCGCTGCTGGCCATGGAGCACGTCCGCTCCTCGCACGACGAGGCGTCATGGGGTTTCCGGATGCGCGGCGCGACGGACGAGGCCCGCCGAATGGGGGACGCCCTCGTGGAACGGACCCGCGACGGGGCGTTCCAGTACACCGCCGCGGGTGTGTTCGGACGTGCCGTGGACGAGGCTCGCGAGCACGCCCGCTGGGGCCGCACGGACACCGCGTGGCGCGTCCTGGCCCGCGCGCTCCCGCAGTGGGAACCGCTCGGCCCCGACCACCTCGCCCCCGTCGGCCTGCTGGCGGACCCGGTTCTCGCTCCCGTCATCACGGAGGCCCGCGGACGGCTGATCCTGTCGACCCCACGTGCCGGTGAACCCGGCGAGGCGCCGGCGCCGGAAGCCGAAACCGAACCGGACGGCCTGGCCTGGCTCGCCGCCCAGCCGGAGTACGAGCGGGGGTACCGCTTCGTCCTGGTGGAGGGAGTGGCGCCCGCGGAGCTGCCGGCCCGCCTGGGCGACGCGGAGGGCGGCGGGCTCCAGGAACCGGTGATGGTTCAATCGTCGGCCATGTGGCCGCGCCGGTCGGGCTCCTCGCACGAGGACAAGGCACTGGTGGCCGTCGGCAGCGCCGGGGACGGCTGGAGCTTCGCCTTCGACGCACAGCCGGGCGGTTTCGCCGACCAGCGCTTCGTCTCCCCGGTGGCGGCCGCGTCCGGCACGGGGCGCGCGCTCGTCGTCTGGAGCGCCCCCGGTACACGCTTCGACGGGACGCCGGACGTGTTCCACCTGTCCATGGCCGAAGGCGGCGAGGAGCGCTACGCCTTCACGGTACGCAGGACCGAGGTCAGCAGCAGCGGGTACGTCCCGGAGGCATTCGAGCCCGGGCGGCTGTTCACGCCGGAGGACTTCCACCCGGAGGGCGAACTGCGGGCGCTCCGCGCCGTGGCCGAGCAGTTCGGGGTGTCGCTGCCGCGCTTCGCGCTGACCCGTGGACGTCTGCACACCTTCCGTACCCGGTCGTGGACGCGCCCGCCCGCTCCGGGCGAGACGTACCTGGCCGTCTCCGTGACCGCTCACCGGAGCGGGGAATGAGCGACGCGGCGCCACGCGACACCCGTCCGGTGGATTGGTTCGAGGCCGAGGCAGCGGAGGAGCGCCGGGATCGGGATGCGGCCATCGCGTTGGTCGGGGTCCACGCCGAGTGCTGCTCCCCCGATCCGTACAGGCACAACTCCCATCTGTGGCACATGGATCTGCTGCTCCGTGCGGGACGGCTCCCGCAACTCGCGGAGCTCGCCCGCATGGTGACACGCGACGGCGCGTACACGGAATGGGATTCGCTGCCCTCCGAGGAGTACCGCGTCAACGGTCGGTCCACGACCTGACGTGGTGTCCCGACGGCGAGTCGCCGGAGTGGGGAACGAAGCGCGGCCGTGGGGGGCTCGGCCTCGTCGCTCACCGGCCTGTCGCGTCGCGCATGGTCCAGGACGTGATCCGGCGGGCGCGGTACAGCTGTGCGGGCATCGGAAGTGGATCAGGCGCATAGGGTGTCGACATGTCACTGAGCCGCATAGTCCTCTTCTCGGGTCGGTCGATCGAGCTCACCGAGTTGCGCATGGTGTCGACCTACCACGGGTTGTTGGAGGGCTACCCGTGCAAGCGCATCAACGACATGCGGGTCAGTGGTCTGCAGCGGATGGCCGAACGCACTTTTCCTTCGACGCCGGTCCATCTCGTCCCGCCCTCCCGCGAGTACCCGGACCAGACCGCCGGCGCCTTCGGCCCCGTTGAGGTGCTGCCGCCGGTGGCGTGCACGGGGCGCTTCGGCTCGACGGCGGTGGCGCCTGAACTCGACCCGGTGCTGCACCGCTCCGCTCTCACCGTGATCTGGTTCCAGTCCCTCCCGGATGTCCCGTCAGGTGAGGATGCCGGTCCCGCGCTCCGCGGCGTTCACTGGGAGGAACTGGCCCAGGACTACGAGCTCTGATCACGGGCGGATCGGCCGCCCGAGGGACGGGGCAGGTGGGCCGGTCACGTGTGCGGCCTGGAATCCTCGTGCGCATCAGCGAGATGAGCGAGCGCCAGGATGTCTCGAGGGACCGTTGAATCTTCGGTCTGGAAGAGATACCGGCCACCGACCGGGGCGAGGACGGGGCGTTCCATCGTGTCGCCGGTGCCTTCGGCACCACCGTCATCAGCGCTCCCGACGGCGCGCCCCAGGAACTTGTCTGGGCGGCGGAGGAGATCGTCTCCCAATGCGTGCCGGACTGGGCGGTGTCCTCCGTCCTCCTGCAGTGGCTCAGGATCGAAGCCGGCGAGGAACTCCGGCTGGGGGTGGAAAGCTGCCGGCTGGAGCGCGTCTCCGAGGATCAGGTTCGCCTGCACGCCCACTACAAGCAGTGGGAAGACCTGGTCGTCCCCCTTGCGGACGTTCGCCGCATGCTGATCGACATGATGACCTTCCTCCACACGGAGGCCCGTCACCCGCTGCCGAGCTGGCGGATCCGGCGCCTCGGGGAACGGGACTGGACACGGAAGCGCAACCCCCGGTAGCCGGGTGTCCGCCGGTCACGGACGAGAACGCCGCGCACGTAGACAGTGTCTACGGTCGGCTGGTAGACACTCCCCCATGACCGATGGCGGCTCCCTGCGGGAGCGACTTGTCGATGCCGGGGTGGACCTCGTGATGGCCGGGGGCACCGCGTCGGTGGGGCTGCGCGAGATCGCGCGGCGGGCGGGGGTGTCGCACGGCGCGCCGAGGCGCCACTTCCCCACGCACGACTCCCTGTTGTCCGCCATCGCCCGGCGCGGCTTCGAGGACCTGCACGGGCGGTTCGCGACCGCGACCGCCGGGGCGGCCACGCCGCGCGCCGGGCTGGAGGCCGCCGCCCGGGCGTACGTCGGGTACGCGCTGGACCACCGCGGCATGTTCGAGCTGATGTTCCGCCACGACCTGCTCGACGGTGCGCCGCAGGCGGACGGCGGTCCGCGGCTGCGCGAGACGTCGCTGCCGCTCTTCGGGGCCCTCGTCGAGCTCGTCACCCGGTGCCGGGCCGAGCAGGACGCCGCCACGGCCGCCGCCGCGCCGCCCGCCGCCGTGACGGCGGCGGCCCTCTGGTCGAACCTGCACGGCCTCGTCCAGCTGTGGACCTGGGGCAGTCTCCAGGTGGTTCTGGGCGCCGACGACCCGGGCGAGGCGTCGCTGCGCCAGGAGCAACTCCTCACGGCCGTCCTCCACTCCCACCTCGGGCCGGCGCCCGCGTGATCTCCCCCGCACGACAGCGGCTCGCGCTGGCGGCGAGCGTGGCGGGCGCCGCGATGGTCGCCCTGGACGGCGGTGTGCTGCTGGTGGCGCAGCCCAGCCTGCAGCGGGATCTCGGTGCGAGCGTGGCCGAGGTCCAGTGGACCAGCACCGGCTACCTGGTGGCGGTGGCGGCGCTGCTCGTGCTCGCCGGACGGCTCGGGGACCGCTACGGGCACCGGCGTCTGCTCTGCGCGGGGGCGCTCGGCTTCGGGGCGGCGTCGGCCGGGATCGCCGTCGCGGGGAGCGTCGGCTGGGTGATCGCGCTGCGCGTGGCCCAGGGTGTGTTCGGCGCGCTCCTGCAACCCGCGACGCTGGCGCTGCTGAGGCTGGCGTACCCGCCGGACCGGCTGGACGGGCCGATCGCCGTCCGTACGAGCGCGCTCGCGGTGGCCGCCGGGGCCGGCCCGGTGCTCGGCGGGCTCGTGGTGACGCACCTGGGATGGCGCGCCGTGTTCTGGGTCAACGTCCCCGTGGCGCTCGCGATCGCCGCGCTCACGCTCGCCGTCCGCGTGCCGGCGCCGCGGCGGCCGGACGGCGGAGGGCGGGTCGGCGTGGCCGGTGCGGCCCTGCTCGCGACGGCGCTCGCGGCCCTCGTCCACGCGCTGTCGGGCATCCCCGCGCGGGGGTGGACGGGCGGCGGGACGCTGCTCGAACTCCTCGCCGCGGCAGGCGCCCTCGCGCTGCTCGTCGCGTACGAACGGCGTGCGGAGCACCCCAACGTGCCGCGAGCGGTGGCCCGTTCGGTGCCCGTCATTGCGTCCGTCGGCATCCTGCTGGTGACCACCGCGGGCCTGTTCGGCACCCTGTTCCGGGCCACGTTCCAGCTGCAGGACGTACTGCGTCTCGACCCGCTGGCCGCGGGCCTGCGGGTGCTTCCGCTGACGGCGCTCATGGTGCTCGGGGCGCCCGTCGCCGCTGCCGCGCTGCGCCGGTACGGCCCGCGCCGCACCGCGGTGAGCGGCACGCTCCTGGTCGTCCTGGGCATCGCGTCGCTCGCGCGGTCGGGGGCGGGCGGTGCGTGGGTCGCGATGGCCGCCGCGTTCGCCGTGCTCGGCGCGGGCTTCGCGACCGTCATGGTGACGGCCACCGCCTCCGTCGTGGGCGACGCGCCACCCGGTCACGCCGGGGTCGTCGGGGGCCTGAAGCAGACGGCGATGAACGTCGGGCCGGCCCTCGGCATCGCCGTGGCGGCCGGGACGTCGGGCTCCGCCGGGGTGCCGGGCGCCACGGTGTTCCTCCTCGCCGCGCTCGCCGCCCTCGGCCTCCTCCCGGCGTCGCTGCTGCCCCGGCCCACCCGGGCATAGGCCGGGCGCAGGCCGGGCGCAGGCCGGGCCGGACCCCGCCGCCCCGGCCGGCCGCATGGGGAGGAGCGGCCGTCCGGGGCGTGCCGTACCGGCCGGGGTCAGGCGCCGGCGCGGTAGGTCGAGCTGAACGTCCAGTCGCCGGAGCCGACTTCGTAGACCCGCTCCCCCTCACCGGAGCGGACGAGGCGGGCGTCCCTGGGCGCGGCGACGTGACCGGACGTCACCGGCACGTGCACCTCGGCCGTGGTGCCCGCGGGCACGCTGAGCCGCAGCCGGTACGCGTCCCCGTCCAGGCGCCACGCGGTGCTGACCGTGCCGTAGGGCGTGCGGTACGAGCCGGAGGCGGAGGTGAGGCCGGCCACGAGGGCCGGGTCCACGAGGAGTTCGCGGTAGCCGACGGAGCCGGGCGCCTGCTGGATGCCGGCGAGGCGGGCGGTGAACCAGGCGTCGATGGCGCCCAGCATGAAGTGGTTCTGCGACTGGCCGGGGCCGCCGTCCCAGCTCTCGCCGAGCGTGGTGTTGCCGTGCAGCACCTGGTAGCCGTAGCTGGGGCTGGTGGTCTGGGTGGCGATGCGGCCGACGACGTCGTCGTGCCCGGACTCCGACAGCACCCGGAACGCGGCGGGCAGCGAGATCTCTCCCAGGTTGAGGTGGAAGTCCGCCGCCTCGACGCTTGCGACGAAGTGGCCGAGCAGCCGCTCGCGCTGGTCCGCGGGGACGGCTCCCATGTCGAGGGCGAGCGCCTCACCTCCGTGCCCGCCGCCGCCGAAGGTGCCGGTCGCGGGGTCGTAGTACTTGTCCGCGAGGGCCTTGGCGGTGGCGTCGGCCTTGGCCCGGTACTCCGCCGCGGCGTCCTGGTCGCCGAGGAGCGTGGCGATGCGGCTCATGGCGTCGACGACGCGCCAGTAGCCGTAGGTGCCGGCCACCGCGCGGGGGAAGGTGGTGTCCGGGGTGAACCAGTCGCCGAGCCCGTAGTCGAGGATGCCGCCGGAGACCTTCTCCTCCAGGAAGGTGACGTACTTCCGCATCTGCGGGTAGTAGGTGGCGAGGGTCTGCTCGTCGCCGTAGGTGGTGTAGAGCTGCCACGGCACCAGGACGAAGGCGCCGCCCCAGTTGGAGTCGTTGCGGTAACCGCCGGGCAGGGCCGTGTACTCGGGGGTGGTGGAGGTGATCAGGCCCTCGGGGGTCTGGCCGTCGGCCATGTCGCGGACGATCTTGCGGAGCTGGGACTCCATGTCGTAGTTCGCGGCGAGGGTGGGGAAGACGAGCTGGTCCTGCTCCAGCCAGCCGAGCTTCTCGCGGCTCGGGCAGTCGGTGAGGACGCTCATCATGTTGCCCTCGATGGAGCGGCGGATGATGGAGTGGATGCCGTTGACCAGGTCGTTGGAGCTGGTGAAGTCGCCGGCCGAGGTGTTGTCGGTGTGCAGGACCTTGCCGCGGACGGTGACCGTGGCCCCGGCGGGCAGGCCCTTGAGCTCCAGGTAGCGGAAGCCCTGGTAGCCGTACTCGGGGTGCCAGGTCTCGGCGCCCGGGCCCGCGGTGGTGTAGCTGTCCCACAGCGGGCCGCCGACGTTGCTGATGGACTGGAAGGCGTGGCCGTCCTTCAGGCTCTCGGCGGGCACGATGCGGACGGTGGTGCCGGCGGGGGCCTTCACCGTGATCTCGGCCAGCCGGCGATGTTCCTGCCCACGTCGAAGACGCGGCTGCCCTCGGCGCCGGGCACCTCCTTGGCGGTGAGCGTCTCGATCACCCGGATCGGTTCGGTCTCGCGGGCGCTGAGCCGGGCGGGCGCGTCGGCGGTGCCGGGACCGGCGACGGTGACGGCCGGGTCCCAGCCGGCGCGGCTGCCGCGGGACTCGTCCCAGTGCGGGATCGCGCGGCGGGCGTCGTAGTCCTCGCCGCCGTACCAGTTGGAGGAGGTGGTGGGGCCGAGCGTGGTGCGCCAGTCGTCGCCGCTGCTGATGCGGCGGACGGTGCCGTCGGCGAGGGTGACCTCCAGCTGCGCGATCAGCTTGATGTCGCTGATGTTGCTGTAGAGCTTGCGGTAGCGGTCCGCGGTGCTGACGACGTTGGAGATGCCGTTGCCCAGGGAGACGCCGATGGTGTTGCCGCCGGTGCGCAGCAGGTCGGTGACGTCGTAGGTGGTGTACTGGACGCGCTGGGTGAAGGTGGTGTTGGCGGGTTCGAGGACGGCGTCGCCGACCTGCCTGCCGTTGATGGTGGCGTCGTGGATGCCGAGGCCCGAGACGTACAGGCGGGCGCTGCGCACGTGCTCCGGCAGGGCGAAGCCCTTGGTGAACAGCGGCAGTCCGGACGGCAGCCAGGGCTTCGGCGGCTGCTGTCCGGTGACGGCGGCGGCCTGGGTGAAGGGCCCGGTGGGGGTGTCCGCGGTGGCGAGGGTGTAGTCGGTGGGGAAGCCGGGGACGCGGCCGTCGTCGGTGAGGACGTCGGCGCGGGGGTAGAGCGCGACCTCGTCGAAGGTCTTGGCGGACTTGAGGTCGAGGGTGAGCGTGACGGGCTGCTGGGAGACGTCCGGTCCGGTGTGCGCGGCGCTGGAGTAGCCGGCGGCGGTCTGGAGGCCGCTGTTGGGCAGGCCGTCCACGGCGAGGGCCGGCTCCCAGGTCTTGCGGAGGGTGTTGGACTCGGAGGCGGTGACGGCGGCGCCCTTGGCGAGGCCGGTCGTGCCGGAGGCCGTGTCGCGGACGTCGATCTCGCCGAGCTGCAGGCGCCAGGTGCGGCCCGGGAAGTCCTCCTGCAGCGGCAGGCCGAGGCG
Source organism: Streptomyces sp. NPDC008238 (assembly GCF_042956445.1). Classification (NCBI taxonomy): domain Bacteria; kingdom Bacillati; phylum Actinomycetota; class Actinomycetes; order Kitasatosporales; family Streptomycetaceae; genus Streptomyces; species Streptomyces sp. NPDC008238. Next base: position 42,877 of record NZ_JBIBGK010000023.1, read on the forward strand.
GGTGACGTCGAGACGGACGTAACGGGCGGTGGTGCGGGGCAACTTGACGACCACGGGGGTGACCTCGCGCTTGCCCAGCTGCCAGTCGGCGTTGGTGATCCAGTCGGCCTGCCAGTCGTCGCTCCTGGTGAGGCCGGTCTCGAAGGACGCGGGCGCGCTCCAGTCGGCGGCGTGACCGGCGCCGCCGTGGCCGGCGCCGTGCGAGCCCGTGGCGGACCAGAGCATCGCGCGCCAGTAGACCCGGGTGCGGGAGCCGAGCTCCTTGCCCGCGTAGACGGTCTGCGGGACGGCGGAGCCGACCTTCCCGGAGTCCCACAGGTCGGGGCGTCCCTGGCGGAGTCTGGTGAGCGAGGTGGCGGCCTGGACCCGGTAGGCGGTCTGGACGAGCCCCCGGGAGCGGCCGGTCAGGGCCCAGCTCAGTTCGGGGGTGGTGTCGTCGATGCCGAGGGCCTGGGTGAGCTTCTGGGTGCGCAGGGTGGTCGCGGTCAGCGACGCGGGGGCGCCGGCCTCCGCGGTGACGGCGGTGGGCAGGATCGTGACGAGCGCGGTGAGTCCGGTGGCGACGGCGAGGGCCGGGCCGCGCCGGGCGGCTCTGCGCGGGGGTCGGGGCATGCGGGTGCTCCTTGACGGTGGTGCGGTGGGCGGTTGCTGCGGGTCAGGCCCTGCCGGCGACGGCACGTCAGATCCGGTGCAGGGTGGCGGTGACCCGGCGGTACGGCCGCAGCGTGACCGGGCCGAGAAGCCCGGACGGCAGCGGCTTGTTGCGCTCGTTCGACAGGGTGTTGGAGACCCGCACCGCGAGGGTGTTGCGGCCCGGGCGCAGCAGGTCCGTCACGTCGGCGGTGTACGGGGTCCACAGCAGCGGGGGCAGTTCGGTGCCGTTGACGGTGACCGAGGCGACCTCCCTGACCTGGCCGAGGTCGAGGCGGAAGCCCCGGCCGTCGAGGGTGCCGGCGTCGAGGACGAGTTCGGTGGTGTAGACGCCGCTGCCGGAGAACAGCGGTTCCACGGCCGTCCAGCTGCCGAGCGGGCCCGTGACGGGGGTGGCTCCGGGGCGCTGCAGGGTGAGCGTCCAGTCGCCGCCCACCGGGACGGGGGTGAGCGGGTCGGTGACGCTCACCGTGCCCCGGTAGGCGCGGCCGCCGTCGGTGCCGGTGAGCACGTGGTCGCCGGGCGCGTCGAGGACGGCGGCGACGCGCAGGGTCTGCCCCGCGGCCGTGACGGAGCCGATGGAGGCGGCGGGCAGGGTGCTGTCGGTGAGGTGCGGCCGGGGTTTCGCGCCGGCGCGGACGACGACGGCGAGGGTCTCGTAGGGGGCGAGGCGCAGCGGCAGCCGGACGCCGCCGTGCTTCTGCTCCCGGTGGACGGGCGCCGGTCGTACGGTGCCGGTGACGGGGTCCCAGAGTTCGGGGACCCCGTCGGCGGGCAGCACGGCGACGGTCTCGACGGGCGCCGCGCTCTCGTTGTTGAGGAGGAAGGCGACGTCCTTGCCGCGGGTGGTGCGCAGCACCCGTACGGCCGGGGCCGGCGGTTCGAGGACGGCCGCGGCGACGCCGGCGTCGCGTGCGGCGTCCCCGAGGCCGGCGGTGCCGGCGACGCGTACGGCGGTTCCCGCGCCGACGCGCCGGCTGCCCGGGACGGCGTCGCCGAAGAGCGCGGACAGCGCCCGCTCCAGGGTGCGGTCGCGCCCGCCGGCGTCCTCCTGGGGGAGGGTGCCGACGGCGACGACGGTGCCGCCCTGCCGGGCGAAGGCTTCGAGGCGGGTGACGGCGGCGGCGTCGAGCGTCGGGATGACGGGGAGGACGGCGAGGTCGTAGCCGGCCTCGCCGACGACGAGGCGCCCGCCGTGGACGCCGGCGTGGGCGAGCAGTTCGGGATCGCCGGACAGGGCGCCCTCGTGGACGAGGTCGAAGTCCACCTCAGCGCTCTCCAGGGCGTACGCGGCGTCGGTGAAGGCGCCGTCGACCTCGCCCTGGCGGGTGGTGCCGCGCCACTGCTCGGCGGCCCGCTGCGGCTGGACCAGGGCGGTACGGGCGCCGGAGGTGCCGCGGGCCACCTCCATGACGCGGCCGATCCAGTCGGCGATCGGCTCCATCGCCCACCACCAGGGCGCGCGCGGGCCGAACGGCGGCGGGAAGAAGACGCGCTGCTCGTCGGTCCACAGCGCGTGCAGCACCGTGAGGTTGACACCGCGGGCGGCGTTCGCGCCGACCAGCGCCCGTACGAAGTCCGGGGCGACCTGCCAGCCCATGTTGCCGAAACACTCCAGCAGCGCCCGGTCGCGGCCCATCTGGTGGGCGACGCTCACCGGGTTGCGGGGGATCATGGTGGGCTGTCCGGCCACGTACTCGGCGGTGATGATGTCGCCGCCGGGGACCTGCGCCCACTGGTGGACCTTGTGCAGGTCGCCGGTGGAGACGATCCGCTTGGACGGCGCGGTCTCGTCGTACAGCGGGTTGGTGATGAGTGCGACGCCGCGCTTCTCGTACCACTGGGACTGCTTGCGGAAGTAGCCCGCGAAGCGGTCCGAGACGGCCTGCCAGTAGCGGCCCCGGGTGATGCGCCCGGTGCGGCCGAGGTCGTCGAAGGCCGTCGCGTAGGCCGTGCCGGGCTCGGCGCCGGTCTTCCGCAGGGCCGCGGCCAGGGTCGGCGACGACGGGAGGCGCTTGAAGTGCGCCTCGGCGGAGGCGAAGAACGGTTCGTCTCGAAGACGCGGGCGGAGTTGGCCAGGACGTCCACCCGCACCCACATGCTGACGGTCAGTTCGGACAGTGCCGACGGCAGGGCCGGGGCCAGCGCGACGTGCCCTCCGCCGCCGTCGAGCGCGACGGCGGGCCGTCCGCCCGGTCCGTCCGCGGTCAGGAGGCGCCCGCGGCGAGCGTCGCGGGGGCGAACGTCCGTGTGGTGTCGGCGGCGGTGGTGCCGGTGCCCTCGTCGAGGGGGTAGCGGGCGACGTCCCGCTCGCGGGCGGCACGGGGGGCGACGGCCCAGTAGACGGTGTAGTTCTCGTGGTGGACCCGGTGGAACGGCTTCAGGGTGACCGCGCCACCGGCCGTCTCGGCGGTGAAGGTGCCGTCACCGCCGCGTACGGGGCGCAGGGACTGCGGGGTGATCTCCGGGACGGTCGTCAGGTGAGTCGCACCGTAGGTGCCGGCGAGCACGAGCGGGCCGTACGACACCGAGCGCACCTGCGGGTTGTCGGGCGCGGGGCGCCACACGGGTTCGCGGGGCAGGGTGAGTTCGACGGTGTCCCCGGCCCGCCAGTGGCGGTCGAGGGTGAGGTGGGTGCCGGGCTCGACACTGCCGGTGTACGGGTGTCCGGCCACGCGGACGCGGGCCCGGGCCCGGCCGTCCGCCAGCCAGCCCGGTATCCGTACCTTGAGCGCGAAGCGGCCGCCGCCCTCGGCGACGGTGATCCGCACGGTGTCCTCGGAGACGGCGTGCTGACGGAACGTCACCCCTTCCTTCGACCCGTGGCGCCGCCAGTCCACCTCGGAGGGGATGAAGAGGTTGACGTAGAGCGCGTCGCCGGACTGGAAGTAGATGGTGTCCGCGAATTTGGTGTGGGTCTCCAGGCCGGTGCCGTGGTCGCAGGAGAAGTTGTCGTAGTCACCGCTGTAGCTGCCGGGCGCCGCGCCCAGGCCGCCCTTGGGCTGCCGGTGCGAACCGGCCCACAGCCCGGTGTAGTACGTGACGAAGCCGTGCTCGGAGTCGGGGTCCTGCTCGCCGAGCATCTGGTTGTACAGGGTCCACTCGTAGTGGTCCAGGTAGGCGGTGCGGGTCGGCTCGTGCAGGAACAACTGCCGGCCGAGCTTGAGCATGTTGTAGCTGTTGCAGTTCTCGCAGGTGTTCTCCGACAGACGGCTGACGATCTCGTCCGGGGGCCCGAAGAACTCCAGGTTGGAGTTGCCGCCGATGGCGTACGTGTGGTGCTCCACGACGGTGCGCCAGAAGGTGCGCGCGATGTCGAGGTAGCGGCGGTCGCCGGTGGCCTCGTAGGAGTACGGCGCCCCGACCACCTTGGCGATCTCGGTGTTGGCGTGCCGGCCCGCGAGTTCGTCCCGTCCGGCGGCGAGCGGCGCGTAGAGCTCCTCGTGGTCGAAGCGGCGGGCGGTGCGCAGGTGCGCGGGGTCTCCGCTGACGAGGTGGAGGCGGGTAAGGACGTCGTTCATGCCGCCGAACTCGACCTTGAGCACGGACTGCATGCGCTCGTACGACAGCGGCGCGGTGCGCGCCTCCGCCCAGCCGGCCATCCCCAGGAGCACGGTCATGGCCTGCTGGTTGCCGCTGAGGGTGTACTGGTCGAGCAGCCCGGCCATGATCTTGTGCAGGGTGTAGTACGGCGCCCATGGCTTGCCGCCCGCCTCCAGGCTGTCGAAGACCGCCTCGGGGAAGGCCGACAGGTACCCCTCGTGGAACCCGGCGGCGGGAGAGGCCGCCTGGCACTCGGCGAGCGCGGCGACCAGGACGCGGCCCTTGTCGGCGTAGGCCTCGTCCGCGGTGTTGGCGTGGGCCTGGGCGAGGGCGGACAGCAGGTGCCCGGTGGTGTGGCCGCGCAGTTGGACGTCGGGCGCCTCCCAGCCTCCGCAGGGCTCGGCGGACGAGGGAAGTCCCACGGGGCGGCGGAAGGTGTGCAGGAGCCGGTCGGCGTCGACGAAGCGCAGGTAGGCGCCGGTGCGCCGCATGTTGTCGCGGAAGGGGCCGTCGAGCAGCCGCACGGCCGACAGCGGCAGCGGGGCGAGCTTCGGACGCACGGCGGGGGACGCACCGCCGTGGACGGCGTCCGCCGGCCCGGGGGCGCTCGGCGCGGCGGCGGCCGGGGCCACCTGCACGGCCTGGCCGGCGGCCGAAAGGGTCGCGACCGTCGCGACGCCGGCGGTCAGCACGTTCCTGCGGGACGGCTGGGAGGGGTGGGGTGCGGACATTCTCGGAACTCCTTCCGGGCACGGAGGAGTACCACCGGCCGGCGGTGGCGCGGCCGTGGAACGCGGTTGCCGGGCAGCCCGATGCCCGGCCACTGGCCTGAGTGCGAATGAATCGTTTTTAGAGCCAGCGGCAACCTAGGGTGGCTTCGCGGAGACCGTCAAGAGCCGCACCCCGATCCGGCACCCATGGCGCCACGCGTCCGACGGACCGTCACAAAAGGTTCCATTCACGGGTGATGGAGAACCCACGGGGCCCCCACGCGCGGGGAAAGACGCTGGCGGCTCCCGGCGTCTTGTCGCGGCAGCGGTGGCCGACGCGTATGTTCCTGCCCGTCACTTACTGAATCGTTCAAGTCCTGAGGTGGAACAGCAAGCGCGGTCACCGTGCCGCACCACGGAGGCCGGAGCGGACGTGGGCACCCGGCCGTCGTCCGGCGGCGCCGGACGGGAGGGGATACTCCGGAACGGCGAAAGGACGCACTCACCCATGACCACTGACAGGCTCTCCGCGGCCGCGGCCGGCACCTGGCTCCTCGGCGACATGACCGTGAACCGGATCGGCTTCGGCGCGATGCGGCTCACCGGCAGCGCGGCCTTCCACCTCGGCACCTCCAGCGACCGGGAGCGCGCCATCGGCGTGCTGCGCCGCGCCGTCGAACTCGGCGTCGACCACATCGACACCGCCGCCTTCTACTTCTCACGGCTGCGGTCGGCCAACGAACTCATTAACTCGGCCCTGGCGCCGTACCCGCGGGACCTGGTCATCGCCACCAAGGTGGGACCCGCACGGGACGCCTCCGGCGAGTGGGCCACCGCCGCCCGCCCCGACCAGCTGCGCGGCCAGGTCGAGGAGAACCTGCGGCAACTCGGCCGCGACCACCTCGACCTGGTCAACCTCCGCTTCATGGGCGGCGCTTCGGTCGCCGAGCACTTCGGCGCCCTGGCCGAGCTGCGCGACGCCGGGCTCGTCCGCCACCTCGGGCTCTCCAACGTCCGCCCGGAACACCTGGCCGAGGCGCGGGCCATCGCCCCCGTGGTGTGCGTCCAGAACCGCTACGGCGTCGACGCGCGCGACAGCGACGACCTGCTGCGGGAGTGCGGCGCCCAGGGCATCGCCTTCGTGCCCTTCTTCGCCATCGCGGGCGGGGGCCGCGAACGCGGGCCCGGCGCCGCCGGCGGCGGCGAGAGCGAGGCCGTCCTCGCCGTCGCGGCCGCCCACGGCGTCTCGCCCGCGCGGGTGCGGCTCGCCTGGACGCTCGCGCAGGGCGACCACGTGCTCGCCATCCCGGGGACGGGGGATCCGGAGCACCTGGTCGACAACCTGGCCGCGGGCACGCTGCGGCTGACGGCGCGGGAGACGGCGCTCATCGACGCGGCCGGCCGCCCCGCCCGCTGAACGGGACGGGCCGGGACGGGGCGGGATAAGACGGGGCGGTGCCGGACCGGGCGTACCGGCGGTCAGTCGTGCGGGACGACCGCCACGGGCGCCTTCGCGTGGTGCAGCACCGCGTGCGTCACCGGGCCGATGTGCAGTCCGGCGGCCGCGTGCCGCACACGGCGGCCGACGACCACCAGGGAGGCGTCGGCCGCCGCCTCGACCAGGTGGTGTGCCGCCCCTCCGGCGAGCGAGTGCTCCACGACCTCGACGGCGGGGTACTTCGCCCGCCACGGCGCCAGCACCTGCGTCAGCGCCTTCGCCTGGGCGTCGGTCAGCTCGTGCTCCAGGTCGAGCGCGATCGCGGCGGGGTTGTAGCCGTAGGAGGCCGGCAGGTTCCAGCCGTGGACGGCGCGCAGGCCCGACCCGCGCTCCACGGCGGCCTCGAAGGCGAAGGCCAGCAGGTCGTCGTGGGGCCGGGCCAGGTCGATGCCGAGCACCACGTCGCGGAAGGGGGTGTACTCCGACACCAGCCCGTCGAGGTCCGGGCGGTGCTCGTCCTCACCCGTCTCGCCGGCCCGTACGAGCACGACGGGCCGCACCGTCCGGGCGACGGTCGCGGAGGCCACCGAGCCGACGAGGAAGCCCGCGAGCGCGCCGAGGCCGCGCGAGCCGAGCACCAGCAGTTCCGACGCGTCTGCCGCCGCCGCGAGGGCCGCCGCGGGCTGCCCGCTCAGCAGGCCGGCGGTGATCTCCAGGTCCGGATGGCGCGCGGCGAGTTCCGCGGCGGCGTCGCGGGGCACCGACTCGGCCCACTGCCGCTGGGCGTCGGGGTCCACCGCGGCCACCGCCCCGGCCAGCGGTGCGTGGACGGAGCCGTACGGCTGGTACTCGTGGACGTGCACGAGCCTCAGCGGCAGTCCGCGGCGCAGCGCCTCGCGGGCGGCCCAGTCCGCCGCGGCCCGGCTCTCGGGCGTTCCGTCGAGACCGGCGGTGACCGTACGGGACATGACGTTCCTCCTGGCGAACGGGGCGAAGGGCGTGGGCTGTTCGCCCCCAGCCTCCCGCCCGCGGCACGCCCCCGGCAGGGGCCCGCCGGGCCCGCCCATGGGCCGATCGGCCCATGGGCGACGGCACGTGCCGTCGGGGACAGTGGGAGCAGGTCACCGCTGCGCCAAGCGTACGGGGGCGGGTCCGGACGGGGCGGTGGGGGGTGACGCAGCCGCGACGTACGGAAGGACGTGACCGGGCATGACGCAGCAGGACGCGGCCGCCGCGGCCGGGGACATCGGGCGCCGGATCGCGAGCCGCCGGGAGGAGACGGGCCCGTCCCCGAAGGAGGCGGCGGAACGCGCCGGCATCGCCCCGGGCCACCTGCCGGACGTCGGACAGGAGCCGACCGCGGCGCCCCGGACGGAACTGGTGGAACTCGGCCCCGAGGAGTGCTGGGCCCTGCTGTCCACCCACGGCGTCGGCAGGATCGGGCTGGACACACCCGACGGGCTCGCCGTCCTGCCGGTCAACTACACGGTCACCGAGGGCGTGATCGCCTTCCGCACCGACCCGGGCGCCACGCCCGCGGCGGCCGCGGACACCCGGTGCGCGTTCGAGGTCGACCACGTGGACGAGGCCCTCAGCCAGGGCTGGAGCGTGCTCGTCCGCGGTCTCGCCACCGCCGTCACCGACCCGCCCGCGGTCCGGAGCCTGGCGGAGCGCGAGTACAGCGGCCCGTGGGCGGGCGGCGACCGCACCCTGTGGATCCGTGTCGTGCCCACCGGCGTCACGGGCCGCCGCATCACGTCCGGGTAGGCCGCTTCGCCCCGGCCCGGAGCGGCGGGACAGGGTGGGGCGCGGAGCGGGGCTGCCGTCAGGCTTCGCGGTCGGCCACGGAGCCGCCGCACGTCCCGCACGAGCGTGTGCACGGCCATGAGGAAGATCCGGATCCCTGCCACGAGCCGGAGGACCGACGCTCCGGAGCGGTACTCACGGACGCCGAGAAGGAGCAGCGTCAGGCCGACGAGGACAGAGGACACCGAAGGCCGACATCAGGGCACTGACGCGGTTGTCGCACGGACATCGTCGACGACACCCGCGGTCACCGGAAGCGATACCGGGAACGTCGCCCTCGGTCTCCCGACCGGGTGAGGGCCCGCACCGCAGCAAACCGCCGGCCGCCCACAGGGGCACCCGGGTCAAGCGTCACCGGACGCCCCGCCACGGTCGGCCGCACAGAGGCGCCCACCGACCTCACACCCCGCCGCACCGCCACCCACCCCGCCGCGCCAGCCCGCCCCCGCGCAGCGTCACGACTCACCGCGCGGCCAGGGATCCCCGCACCACGGCGACGGGGCAGTGCGCGTGGTGCAGCAGCGCCTGGCTGACGGAGCCGAGCACCAGCCCGGCGAAGCCGCCCCGTCCGCGTGCGCCGACGACGAGGAGCTGGGCGGTCCGGCTCTCCTCGATGAGGGTCTCGCGGGTTCCGCCGCGCACCGCCTTCGTCCGGACCGTGACCCCGGGGTGGTCCTCCCGCCGTTCCGCGACGGCCTCGGCCACCAGGCGTTCCCCGGCGCGGGTGGCTTCGCCGGGCTCACCCGCCGCGTGGGGCCCGGCGTGCAGGGCGAGGAGGTCGGCGCCGCGCAACGCGGCTTCGGTGAAGGCGAAGCCGACCGCGTCCGCGCCGGCCGGGGAGCCGTCGACGCCGAGCAGGACCGGTCCGCCGGCGGACGGCCGCTCACTCACCACCATGACGGGGCACTGGCCGTGCGCGGCGAGGTGCACGGCCGTCGAGCCCAGCAGCAGGCCGACGAAGCCGCCCATGCCGCGGGATCCCACGACCACGAGTTCCGCGGCGCGCGACTGGGCCTCCAGCACGGTGAGGGGTTCCCCGGTCACGACGGCGTGGGTGACGTCCACGTCCGGTACCACGCTCCTGGCGCGTTCCACGGCCTCCGCCACCACGCGCCGCGCGGCGTTGCGCAGACCGCCCTCGGGCGGCCCGAGGCCGGAGGGCCCCAGGGGCACGTGCATCGCCGGCCACAGGAAGGCGTGCACCACCCGCAGCGCCGCCCCGCGCCACGCGGCCTCCATGGCCGCCGTCTCCACCGCGGCGAGGCTCGAGGCCGAGCCGTCCGCTCCCACGACCACCAGGCCGCCCACCGCGCCTCCTCGTCCGCCGTGCCGCACGTCCGCCTCCGGCCTCAGGCCCTCCGGTGGCCCCAGGACGGGCCGGTCCGCTCCCACTCGCGGTCCCATGCCGCGGCGCGGTGACGGTCGATCCGCAGGCGGACGATCCAGCGGCCGGCGAGGACGAGCGCACAGGCGCCCGTCGCGGCGACCGTGCCGAAGACCACTCCCTGCGCCTCGGCCAGCGCGGGGGTGAGCCGGTTCTGCTGCAGGTGGCCGCCGGCGTCCAGCCAGACGGTCGTGGGGGATCCCGCGTGGCTGCCCGGTTCGACGCGCGCCTCGCCGGTCCGGGTGGAGCCGTCGGGCGCGGTCCACCGGACGGTGGTGAGGACCTTGCCGATGGAGCCGGTGTACGGGTTCTCGACGGCCTTCGCGGCGTCCTCGGTCAGGACGGCCGTCGCCAGGTGGGTGCCCGCGCTGTGCCGCAGCTCGGAGTGCTCGACCGCGACCGCCGTGGCGGCTCCCGCGGCCGGGGCGCCCGCGGCGATCAGGAGCGCCGCCGCCACACCCGTCCAGGCCTCCAGGACATCGGACCGCCGCCGCATCGGATTGCGGCGCCAGCGCCAGAACACCGCCCTGCCGCCCATGGCCGCGCTCCCTTCCCTGTCCGTCGACCGTCGCACGCGCCGGTGCTCCCGTTGCAGGGGCCGCACGGATCATTTCCGCCCCGGGAGGGGGCCGACCGGCCCATCCGCGCGTACGCGCCCCGAGCGCGGGGCCCGCCCGGCGGCCCCGCCCGGGATGTGACGACCGTCACCCGCCGCCGATCGAACTTCGCGTGCCGCCCGCCGTCCTGTCGGTGTCCTCGACACCTTTCGGAAACGGAGTACGGATGTCCACGTCCGCGACCCACCCCCTGTCCCCCGGCACGCACACCCTGGAGGTGGACGGTGTGGTCCAGCGCTACCACGTCCACGGCACCGGCACCGGTCCGGTGTGCATAGCGCACTCGGGCGGGCCGGGCGTGTTCTGGGAGTACCTGCGCATGCCCGAGGTCGAACGGCACCTCACGGTCGTCTACCCGGAGCCGGTCGGCACCGGCGGCTCGGGCCGGCTGCCCTCGCACCCGCACGGGTACACCCGGGAGCTCTACAGCCGGTTCCTGGACGCCCTCGTCGACCACCTCGGCGCCCCGCGCGTGTACCTCCTGGGGCACTCGCACGGCGGCTTCGTCGTCCAGTACCACGCCCTGCGCCGTCCCGCGCGCGTCGCCGGGGTCGTCCTCTACGACAGCTCCCCGGTCACCGGCCCCGAGCTCGGCGCCGAGGCGGCTCGCAAGGTGGCGGAGTTCGCCGCCCGCAACGCGGGGCACCCCGGTCTGCCGGAGGCCCTGGGGGCCCTGCAGGGGGTGTCCGCGATCTCCGACGACGCGGGGATGACGGCGGCCCTCAAGGGCCTGCTGCCCGCGTACTTCGCCGACTACTGGGCCCGGGAGGAGGAGTTCGCGCCCCTGCGCGCCGCGGTGACGGGCACGTACATCTCGGGGCTGGACACCGGCCTCGTCCCCGATGTCATCGACGACCGCGGGCAGTTGGGAGCCCTCACCGTCCCGGCGCTGGTCGTGGTCGGCCGGTACGACGTGATCTGCGGGGTGCGGTGGGCCGATGAACTGCACGGGCTGATCCCCCGATCGGAGCTGCTGGTCCTGGAGGACAGCGGGCACTTCGGCCACCTCGAGGAGCCCGGGCGCTTCGCGGAGGCCGTGGTCGGCTTCGTGACCGCCCGCGAGGGGGCGGTGCCCGCCTGACGGACCGGGGGAACGGGTGCGACGCGGCGGCCGCGCGGCCGCCGCGTCGCAGGGCTGGACGGGCCGCGCCCGTCCGGTGAGGGCCGGGCCGGCCGGTGGCGGGGACACCGTGGTGCCCCCGGCCACCGCCGGCCGGGACCGTCGCCCACCGGGCCGTCGCTCAGGTGATGACGTCGTACTCCCCGTAGGAGTGCTGCGGCGTCATCGTGGAGTCGAGCCCGTTGGTGACCCAGGTACCGAGGACCATCTCCGCGGTGATGCCCGGGCCGAAGCCGGCCAGCAGCCCGCGGTGCCCGTCGAGGGCGGAGCCCTCCTCGAACATCCGGTAGAGGGCGTCGAGTACGACGGCGCTCGCGATGTTGCCGTACTCGGTCAGCGTGGCCCGGCTGAACCGGAACGACTCCGGCGGGACGCCGAGGAAGCGGCACAGGTCGTCCAGGATGCGGGGGCCGCCGGCGTGGATGATGTAGTAGTCCAGCTTGGCGGCGTTCCACGCGTGGTCCTCGGCGACCTGGCGCAGCACCGGCGCCAGGGGTTCCATGGTGCCGGGGACGCGCTTGTCGAGCTGGAAGTGGAAGCCCGTCTGGCGCACCGCGTAGGAGATCCACTCCTCGGTGTTCGGGATGAGGTAGGAGGCGTTGCGCTCCAGCCGCATCCCGGTGCCGCCGCTGCCCCGGACGACGGCGGCGGCGATGCCGTCGCCGAACAGGCCGTTGGAGAGCAGCGTTCCGACGCTGAGGTCCGTGGGCTGGTAGCACAGCGAGCAGAACTCGCAGGCCACGATGAGGGCGTTGGCCTCGGGGTACGCCGTGCAGAAGTCGTGGGCGCGGTTGATGGCCGCGCCGCCCGCCGCACAACCGAGCTGAGCTATGGGCAGTTGCCGGGTGTCGTGGCGGAAGCCCATCTTGTTGATGAGCCACGCGGTCAACGAGGGCATCATGAAGCCCGTGCACGAGACGTACACGATGATGTCGATGTCCTCGGGCTCCAACTCGGCCTGATCGAGAGCCTTTCGTACGACGGCCGGTACCCGTGCCTTCGACTCCGCCTCGTAGATCTGGCTGCGCACGTCGAAGCCCGGATGCTTGAGCACCTCTTCGATCGGCTGGATCAGGTGCCGCTTCTGAACGCCCGTGTTCTCAATGAGCCTGAGGGTCAGGCCGAGTTGCGGGTGGTCCTTGTGCAGCCGCCGTGCCAGCTCGAGCGTTTGTTCGCAGGTGATAACGTTGTCGGGTACCGAAATCACCGGCTTGCACAGAACAGCCATGGGTGGCTCCATTTCCTGCCCCTCGGCGGGCTATGGTCCATGTGGTGCGCTGCTCCGGGATTTCCGGAGCAGGCCCGTACCTGTCACGAAAATGCGGTAGGGGGTACGGGCGCATTCATCGGCGCACCCACAGGGGGACTCTCAGGAGGTCCCGGCAAAAGTCGGTTCACAAAAGGGGACCGGCCGCTGTCGAAGTGGATTCATGGCCTGTTCAGATTTGCGTCCACCAGGAAAACGTACGTCACTTGGGCGGATTCCGCATGTCGGAGCGGCCCGCACCCGTCGCCACGAGGGACGACGTGACGGAACCGGCCCCGCACCCGTGCGGGGTGCGGGGCCGGTCCGGGCCGGGGCGACGGGTCACCAGGCGACGTGCAGGGCCACCGGGTAGCGCCAGATCGACGTGGCGCTCCACCGCACCTCGTCGGCGGGCTTGGCCAGCCTCAGGTCCGGGAAGCGCCGCAGCAGCTCCCTGAAGGCCACCTGGAGCTCCATGGTCGCCAGGGGCGCGCCCAGGCAGTGGTGACCGCCCCAGCCGAAGGTCATGTGGGGCGTGCCGGTGCGCTCCAGGTCCAGCTCGTCGGGGCGGTCGAACTTCTCGGGGTCGCGGTTCGCCGTCAGGTACGAGACGTGGACGACGTCGCCGGCCTTGATCAGCACACCGCCCATCTCCACGTCCTCGACGGCGATCCGCGGGATACCGACGCCCTTGCGGAACGGGATGTGGCGCAGCATCTCCTCGATGGCCTGCGGGATGAGGTCCGGCCGCTCCCGCAGCATCGCCAGCTCGCGGGGGCGGGTGAGCAGGGTGTAGGCGATGTTGCCGATCTCGTTGGACGTGGTGTCCTGGCCCGTGATGAGCAGGACCATCGCCATGACGGCGAGTTCCTTGTCGTTGAGGATCTCGTCCCCGTCACGGGCGGTGGCCAGCACGCTGACCAGGTCGTCGCCCGGGCGGGCGCGCCGGTCGGCGGTGAGCTTGGTGAAGTAGTCCCGCAGGAAGGCCTTGGAGTGGACGGCGTTGGCCCGGTTGTCGGGGCTGAAGTCCATCATGGTGCGGGCGTGGCCCCGCAGCTCCCAGCTGTCCTCGTCGGGGATGTCGAGCACCTCGCAGATCGCGGCCAGCGGGAGCGGCGCGGCCAGGTGCTCCACGAGGTCGGCCGGGGAGCCGCTCCGCTCCATGCCGTCGAGCAGTTCGGCGACAACCCGCTCGATGCTGGGGCGCATGTGCTCGACGTTCCGGGGGGTGAAGCCCTTGGAGACCAGCGAGCGCAGCCGGCTGCTGTCCGGCGGGTCCATGACGTTGATGGCCTCGTCCTGGACGATCGGCTCCGGCGTCATGCGGGGGAAGTCCTTGCCGACGACGGCGGCGCGGCTGAAGCGCCGGTCGGTCGTCACCGTACGCACGTCCTCGTACCGCGTGACCAGCCAGGCCTCACCCTCACCGTGCGGCAGCTTGATGCGGGAGATCTGCTCGTTCTCCATGAAGTGCTTCAGCTGCGGGTCGAACTCGAGGGCTTCGGCGAAGTCGAAGGGGCAGTTGTGCGCGGAGGAACCGGATTCCATGCGAATACTCCAGTGCACCTGGGCGTCGGGGGGACATATCACAACCAATCCCCAGCGCGCGCCGGTGACCACTGCAGGCGGCCCATCCGGGCGACCCCCGCCGCGACCGGGCGCAGGCGCGAGGACGGCCGGGCGGACGGGTGGGCGGACGGGCGTGCGGGGCCGCGCCCGCGGCCCCGCACCCATGGGCGTGCCGCGCCCCGGGGGACGCGGCACGCGGGCGGGCTCACCCGCCGTCAGTAGTAGTGGCGGCGCCCCGCGACGGCGTGCCCCATGGCACCCAGGACCCAGAGCACGAGGCCGATGACCACGAGGATGACTCCCAGGGTCCACAGGATGGAGATTCCGGCGAGGAATCCGACGATCAGCAGGATGATGCCGAGGATGATCATGATGCACTCCCTTGTTCGGCCCTGGTCGCCGTTGCCGCACCGGGCCGGACGCGCCGCGGGGGCGGGCCCCGGGGCGTTGACCGCGCGGTGCGCGGCCGGGCCGGGTCCCGCTCGGACGGGATCGGCCCTCGGCGTCGCCCGCCGTCCACGCCCGCGGCGTGGACCTGCCGGCTTCGCATTCACCCCCATTCCTACAGGGATCGGCTACCCGGCTCCGCGCGTTTCATGACGGCCCGATCGGTCCGGCCCGATGCCGGACGGGGTCACCGCCCCTGGGAGAGAGCGCTCTCAGCAGCCGGAACACTCCCGGTGACATGCCCTGCCGAGGCACGGAGGACGACTCAACAGCGCGCTTTGGAAGGCCACTTGACTCCTGCGGAGCGGGCCGCCCCTCTCCCGGCAGGACCCGCCACCTCCAAGCAGTGAAGGCAGGGACGCATGTGCGACTTCTTCTGTTCCATGTATTGACCGCGGTTCACCCCGGCGGGAAGGTGTTCCCGCCAGATGAGAGCGCTCTCAACGCTCAGCCCCGAATACCCTTCCCCGGCACCGATCCCGAGGAGGCATCACCCCCGTGTCCACGCGAACGACCACCCGCAGGCGGTACGCCGCCGGACCGATCACCCTGGTGATGGCTGCCGCAGCCACCGCCACCGCCCTCTGCCTGGGCCTGCTCGGCTCGGCCACGGCCGCCGTCCCGGCGGCACCGTCCGGCTGGACCACCGTCTGGAGCGACGACTTCAGCGGCGCCGCCAACACCCTCCCGTCGAGCGACAACTGGATCGTCGACACCGGCACCAGCTACCCCGGCGGCGCCGCCAACTGGGGCACCGGCGAGGTGCAGACGTACACCTCAAACACGGCCAACCTCCGCCAGGACGGTTCCGGCAACCTGCGCATCACCCCGATCCGGGACTCCGCGGGCAACTGGACCTCCGGGCGCGTCGAGACCCGCCGCAGCGACTTCGAGCCCCCGTCGGGCGGCAAGCTCCGCATCGAGTCCCGCATCCAGATGCCGAACGTCACCGGCGCGGCGGCGGCCGGCTACTGGCCCGCCTTCTGGACGCTGGGCGCGCCCTACCGGGGCAACTACTGGAACTGGCCCTCCATCGGCGAGTTCGACCTGATGGAGAACGTGAACGGCGTCAACCAGGTCTGGGGCACCCTGCACTGCGGCACCAACCCGGGCGGCTACTGCAACGAGACCACCGGCCTCGGCGCCACCCGGGCCTGCCCCGGCAGCGCGTGCCAGGGCAACTTCCACACGTACGCCTTCGAGTGGGACCGCAGCGTCAGCCCCCAGCAACTGCGCTGGTACGTCGACGGTGTGCAGTTCCACTCGGTGAACTCAAGCCAGATGGACGCCTCCACCTGGAACGCGGCCACCGCGCACGGCCACTTCATCCTGCTCAACGTCGCGATGGGCGGGGCCTTCCCCGACCCGGTGGCCGGGTACAAGACGCCGACGGCCTCCACCGTCTCGGGCGTGCCGATGCTGGTCGACTACGTCGCCGTCTACAGCTCCGGCGGTGGCGGCACGCAGCCCCCGACCGATCCCCCGCCGACCGGGGGCACCGGCAGCGCGTACGGCACCCTCCAGGCCGAGTCGTACACCCAGCAGTCCGGCACCACCGTGGAGACCACGACGGACAGCGGCGGCGGCAAGAACCTCGCGTCGCTCGCGAACGGCGACTGGGCGCTCTACTCCGGCGTCGACTTCGGGACCACCGCGGCCCGGCAGTTCAAGGCCCGGGTCGCCTCCGGAGCCGCCGGAGGCGTCAGCGGCCTGGTCGAGGTGCGGCTGGACAGCCGGAGCAACGCCCCGATCGGCAGCTTCTCCGTCGCCAACACCGGCGGCTGGCAGAACTGGACGACGATCCCGGCCAACATCTCGGGCGTCACCGGCAAGCACGACGTGTACCTGACCTTCACCAGCGGCCAGCCGGCCGACTTCGTGAACGTCAACTGGTTCACCTTCAGCACGACCTGACGCACCCCCTGTCGCCCGCGGCACCCCCGGCCGGGCCCCTCCCCCGGCCGGCCGCGGGCGGCAGCGTCGCCTTCGAACCGCGCGGCACCGGCGGGACCGTCACCGCCGTCGAGGAGGGCCGGGGCCCGTCCTCGACGGCGGTGTACCGGTCGTTGCCGCTGCCGCCTACCGTCCGGTGCGCGCCGGACGGCGGGGCGTCACTTCAGGTGCCGGTCGAAGAAGCGGCACCCGTCCTCCAGCTCGAACCAGGGGGTGCCGGTGTGCCCGCCCAGGTTGGCGTGCAGCGTCTTCTCCTTGCTGCCGAAGGCGTCGAAGAGGTCCAGCGCCCGCTGCCGGGGGTTCCCCTCGTCGTCCCACTGCAGCAGGAACAGCAGCGGGACGGTGACCTGCCGGGCCTCCTCGCGCTGGGCCCGGGGCACGTACCCCCCGGCGAAGAAGCCCGCGGCGGCGATGCGCGGCTCGGTCACCGCGAGGCGGATACCGAGGGCGGTCCACCCACCGGAGTACCCGACCGGGCCGCCGATCCCGGGCAGTTCGAGGAGGGCGTCCAGCGTGGCCCGCCATTCCGGGACCGCGTTCTCGACCAGCGGGCCGATGAAGGACTCGAAGATCTCGTCGACCGGCTCACCGGCCTGCATCGCCCGCCGGAGGTCGGCGCGGGCCCGCTCGTCGGCGGCGGAACGGGGGCGGTCACCGCAGCCGGCGGCATCGATGGTGGCCACCGCGTAGCCGCGCGCCGCGGTGTGACGGGCCCGGGCCACCAGCCGGGGATCGGCCTTGGGCAGGCCGTTGTTGTGGGACATCAGGACCAGCGGTACGGGTGCGGGTCCGGGCGTCCACAGGGTGCCGGGGGTCTCGCCGAGGAGGAATTCGCGCTCGAGGACGCCGTCGTCGAGGCGGTGTTCGGAAGTGAATCGCACGGTCGTGCCTTTCGGGAGGGCTGTTGAACGGCGCTCCCGGACGACCTATCGCCCGACCGTGACCCCGGAGGGGAGCACCCACGTCGACATGATGTTCACGGGTACCACCTCCTGGTTCTCTCGCACGGCCTCGGGGAGAGTAGCAACGCCCGCGCCGTTCCACCAACGGGTTTTCTGGCCCGGCCCGTCAGCGGCACGCGCCCGCCTCGACGGCCGCGACCGGCTACGCGTCCCTGCGCCGGTCCCTGACCTCGGGGCGCGGCCGGAAGCCCGCCGCGGTGTAGGTCGCGACGGCGACGGCATTTGAACTGGGCGTGCAGACGATCGCGCTCGACGAGCCGAGTTCCCGCAGCGCGGCCGCGGCGGCGACACTGATCGCCGTACCGTAGCCGTTCCCGCGGTGTTCCCGGTGGACGCCCATCGGCTCGAGCAGCCCTGGCCGCCCCGGGCCGGCCGACCACACCGTCACCGCCGCCACCGCGTCACCCCGGTGGTCGTGGGCGACCAGGCACCGGGCGCCGGCGTACGGCAGCCCGCCCGCCATCGCGTGCCAGCGCTCCTCCGTGAACGTCGACGCCTCGAACGCGGCCCGTTGCACGGCGGCCCGCACGCCGGCCCGCCCCGGCCCGGTCACCTCGATCCGCACGCCCGGGTCCTCCACCGGCTGCGTGAGGTCACGGCGCAGCGGCGTCCACGGCTCGTCGGTGTCCCAGCCGGCCTCGGCGAGCAGATCCTGGACCAGCGCGCCCGCCGGGGCCTCGACGTACGCCTCGCCCGCCCTCAGCACGCCGCGTCCGGGGTCGGTCACGTCCGCGACGACCTGCCGCGCCAGCTCCTCGTCCCGCAGGACGTCCGGCGCGAGGGTCAGCCGCAACAGGCCGGCACCGTCCAGCAGTCCGACGGCGAGGATCCGTCCGCCCCGGCTCCAGGTCCGTACCGCCGCGGCCGTCGCCTCCGCGCCGAACCGCCAGAACCAGCCCACGTCCCCTGGGTGCAGTTGCATCGGCGCCCCCTCGTACTGCCACTCCCCCAGCGCGCCCACGGCCGCGCCCAGCCCGTCGGCTCCCGGCCTGCCCACCACGATCGCCATGCCCCGATCCCACACCACCGCACCGCCGTCCCGCACCCCGGTTTCGCGGGGCGCGGCCCCGTCGATCGCGGCGGGGCCTTGCCCCCGGTGGACGGCGAGCTCTGCGCTGCCCTGCGCTTCGTCACACGTCCTTCGGGCGCGCGATGAGGAGGGCCACGTCGTCACGGTCGGCGGGGTGGCGCAGGGCCGCGAGGAGGCGGTCGCAGGTCTCCTCGACCGGCTCGTCGGGGGCGTCGAGGAGGCGGAGCAGGTCGTCGAGGCGTTCGTCGATGGCGCGGTCGCGGGTCTCGACCAGGCCGTCGGTGTAGAGGACGAGGCGGTCGCCCGGGACGAGGTCGACGGTGGTGCTCTCGAAGGGCACGCCGCCGACCACCCCCAGCGGGGTGCCGGTGGGCAGGTCGAGCAGTTCGGGGCGCTTGCCCGCGCGGACGACGACCGGGGGCAGGTGGCCGGCGTTGGCGAGGTGGCAGACCCCGCGCGCGGGGTCGTGGACCGCGTAGACGCAGGTCGCGATGTAGGGGTCGAGCCCGTGGGTGATCCGGTCGAGGTGGCCGAGGACCTGGGCGGGGTCGAGGTCGAGGCCGGCGAGGGTGGAGGTGGCGGTGCGGAGCCGTCCCATGGTGGTCGCCGCGGGGACGCCGCTGCCCATGACGTCGCCGACGACGAGGGCGACCCGGCCGTCGTCGAAGGGGATGACGTCGTACCAGTCGCCCCCCACCTCGCTGCTGGCCTGGGCCGCGCAGTAGCGGGCGGCGAGTTCGAGGCGGGGGTGGGCGGGCGGGAGCTGCGGCAGGAGGCTGCGCTGCAGGGTCTCGGCGGTGCTGCGCAGTTGCTGGTGGAGGCGGGCGTTGTCGATGGACACCGCGGCGCGGGAGGCCAGTTCGCCGGCGAGGGTCTGGTCGTCCTCGTCGAAGGGCTGGGGGGTGCCGGCGCGGGCCAGGCCGAGGACGCCCAGGATCACGCCCCGGGCGATGAGCGGGACCGCCATGGCCGTGTGGACGCCCGCGCGGGCCAGCAGCGATGCGGCGTCGGGGTCACGGGCGACACGTACCAGGCTCCGCTCGTCGGCGTGGGTGATCAGGCCCGGGCGGCCGGTGTCCAGGCACCGCGCGGCGAGGTGGTCGGGGGCGTAGCTGACGAGCCGGCCGGCCCTGCCGAAGGCGCCGGCCGCGTCACCGGCGTCGACGCACTTGGAGGAGAGCGCGCGGAAGCGGGGGCGGTCGAGGCCGGGCTCACCGCCGTCGTCGCGCAGCGCGGAGTCGAGGACGTCGACCGCGGCGAAGTCGGCCAGCTCGGGGACGACGACGTCGACGAGTTCGCGGGCGGTGTCCTCCACCTCGAGGGACGTGCCGATGCGGGCGGAGCTGTCGGCGATCACGGCGAGCCGCCGCCTGGCCCGGTCGGCCTCCTGGGCGGTGCGGTGCCGGTCGGTGACGTCCACCACGGAGGTGGCGATGCCCAGGACGTTCCCGTTGCGGTCCTCCAGCCGGAAGTAGGACACCGACCAGGCCCGGTCGGCGGTGGGGTCGGCGGCCGTGCGGCCGACGACGTACCGGTCGACGATCGGGGTGCCGGTGCGCAGGACCTGCCGGAGCGCGTCCTCGGCCATCCGGAACCTGGGCCCGGGGAGCACCTCGCGGAAGCGGCGCCCGATGTGGTCGCCCTCCGTCATGCCGTGCATCCTGGCGAGGGCGGGGTTGACGGACAGGTAGCGCAGCGAGGTGTCGAGCACCGCGAGCCCGATCGGGGACTGGGCGACCAGTTGGAGCGAGAGGGCGAGGCCGCGTTCCAGCCGTTGCAGCACGGGGCGGTCGGTGGCTATCCCCAGGGCGTAGACGCGGCCGCGGCTGTCCGTCAGTCGGACGTTGCGGAACTCCGCCAGCCGGGTCGAACCGTCCTTGTGGCGCACGGGAAACGCCCCCGACCAGCTGCGGCCGGTCTCGAGCACCTCGGTGAACAACTTCATGGCGTCGTCGCGGTGCTCGGGCCGGACGAGCAGCGGCGCCGCGTAACGGCCGACCGCCTCACCCGCGGAGTAGCCGAACAGTTGCTCCGCCTGCGGGCTCCACATGTCGATGCGCCCGTCCGACTCGAGCAGGACCGCGGCGACTCCCAGCAGGTCCATGAGTCCACTGGGGCCGAGTGCCCTGGCCTCGAGCTGATCGGCGCCGAGCGGCTGCCGCGCTTCGCTCATCGCAGGCTCCCTCTTCGCCCGCCCCTTCGCCGATCCCTTCCTCGCTTTCCGACCGTCCGCCTACCCCGGCTGCGGCGAGTGAGTCCTGCTCGTCGCCGGCCGGGCGGCCCGTAGGCCACGTTTCCCCGGCCGACTCCCGGGCAGGTGCCTATTTCGCACAAGAAGCGCGCAGAATGCACAGAAGGCATATAAGGCACAGAAGAGGAAAACCCATGGCTGCAGAGTTTCCGGGCGGCCGCCGCGTCCTGGCGGTCGTCAGCAATTACGGGGTCGAGCAGGACGAACTGGTCGTCCCCGTCGAGCACCTCCGTGAGAAGGGCGCCGACGTGACCGTCGCGGCGACGCGGCGGGACGTCGTACAGACACTGGTCGGCGACAAGGACCCGGGCAAGGTCGTGGAACCGGACACCACCCTCGACGAGGTGGACCCCGCCGGTTTCGACCTGCTGCTCATCCCGGGCGGGACGATCAACGCCGACAACCTGCGGCTGCAGGGCAGGGCGATGGACGTCGTGCGGGCGTTCGCCTCGTCGGGGCGTCCGATCGCGGCGATCTGCCACGGCCCGTGGGCGCTGGTCGAGGCGGGCGTGGCGAAGGGCAAGACGCTCACCTCGTACGCCTCGGTGCGGACGGACCTGCTCAACGCGGGCGCCGCGTCCTGGGTCGACGAGCCGGTGGTGAGCGACGCCTCCGCCGGGTACCCGCTGGTCACCTCGCGCACGCCGAGGGACCTGGACGCCTTCCTGGGTGAGGTCGACAAGGTCCTCGCCGGGGCGTGAGGCAGCCCGGCGGCCGGGGTCAGGGCGGGGTCAGGGCTCGATGAGTCCGGCCCGGATCGCGTAGCGGGTGAGCTGGAGGCGGTCGCGCAGACCGAGCTTCTGCAGGAGGTTGGCGCGGTGGCGCTCGACCGTCTTGACGCTGATGAAGAGCAGGCCGGCGATCTCCTGGGACGTGTGGCCCTCGGCGACGAGCTTGAGGATCTCCTCCTCGCGTTCGGTGATGGCGCGGGCGGGCAGGGGCTCGCCCTGACGGGCGCGTTCGAGGTAGCTGCGGATCAGGGTGGTGACGGCGCCCGGGTAGATGAACGGCTCGTCGCGCACGGCGGCCCGGCAGGCCTCTACCAGGTCGCGGTCGGCGACGGACTTCAGGACGTATCCGCTGGCCCCGGCCTTGAGGGCCTCGAAGAAGTACTGCTCGTTGTCGTACATCGTCAGGATGAGGATGCGCAGGCCGGGGCGGAGCCTGCTCAGTTCCCTGGCGGCCTGCAGGCCGGTCATGCGGGGCATGGCGATGTCCAGGACGGCCAGGTCGACGGGCGCGGCGCGGGCCTTGGCGACGGCTTCGGCGCCGTCGCCGGCCTCGGCGACGACGGTCAGGTCGGGTTCGCCGTCGAGGATCAGCCGGACCCCCCGCCGCACCAGCGCGTGGTCGTCGGCGAGGAGGATGCGGGTGGGGGGCGGGGCGGTCATCGGGGGCCGTCCGCCGGCGGCGCGGGTACGTCGAGACGGACGTCGGTGCCGCCGCCGGGGGCGGCGCCCACGGTCAGCGCGGCGCCGATGAGCAGGGCCCGTTCGCGCATGCCGCGCATCCCGGCACCTTCGGGGACCTGGCCGAGGCCCTTGCCGTTGTCCCGGACGAGCAGCTCGGCGCCGCCCCCGGGGACGGCGCCCAGGTGGATCTCCACCCGGTCCGCGCCCGAGTGCCGGGCCGCGTTGGTGACGGCCTCCTGGGCCACCCGGTAGAGCACCAGCTCGGTCTCGTGGTCGAGCGCCGGGAGGGCCGGCGCCGAATGGTCCACGTCGACGACCGTGAGCCCGGGGGTGGAGAACTCCCCGGCCAGGGCGCGCAGGGCGCTGCGCAGGCCGAGTTCCTCCAGGACGCCGGGGCGCAGCCGCCGCGCGATGCGGCGGATCTCGTCGAGCCCGGCGCGGGTGGTCTCCTGCACCTGCCGCAGGTCGTCGCCCAGGGGTCCGGGGGCCAGGTCCGCGCTGCGTCCCAGCTGCAGGACGACGGCGGTGAGGGTCTGGCCGACCTCGTCGTGGAGTTCCCGGGCGATGCGCTGCCGTTCGGCCTCCTGCGCGGACAGCACGCGGGCGCTGGTGGTGGCGCGTTCGGTCTCCAGGCGGTCGAGCATGGCGTTGAACGTCGTGATGAGTGCGGACACCTCCCCGGATCCGGTGACGGCGGGGCGGCCGCCGGGACGGAGCAGGTCGGCGGAGTTCATCGCCCGGCTCAGCCGCTGCAGCGGCGCGAGGCCGACCCGCAGCAGCAGGGCGTTGGCGCCGAGCATCGCGGCCAGTCCCACGCCGATCACCAGCGCCTCGCCCAGCAGGACGGGGGTGGAGACGGTAACGGGCCCGAGCAGCAGGACCGTGGCGACGACCAGCACCGCGCCGTTCAGCAGGAAGATCCGCCAGTACAGCGACATGGTCCCGCCTTCCTCCGGGGGGCCACCCCCACCGTCCGCCGGCACCGCGGTGACGCCCGGGCGGGAACGCCGCGCTCCTCTTGCCGCGGGTGGTGGGCACCCGGGTCCCGCTTCCAGCCTGCCCCGGCCCGGGGGGTGGCCGCCATCGGGGCCGGCACCCATTTCCGGACCGCGGGATTGGGTGCCGGACCCGATGGTTCCGCGGGCGGGCGCGGGCGACGGTGGACGTGACAGGGCCCACCGTCTCCGGGAGGAGGACACCATGCCGCACCCGCGCAAGGCCATCGAGGACATCGCGGCCGAGACGAGGCGCACGGACCCCCGCTTCGTCGAGGGGTTGCGGACCGGCCGCCCCTGCGCGCCGCGTGAGTACCGGCGGCGGACGGGCTGGTTCCTGCTGACCGTCGCGCTCGCCTGGATCCTGATCGGCATCGTGCTGCCACAAGGGTTGCTGCTGGCGGCCGGGCTGGTCCTGGCCGGCGTCGGCGCGGCGGTGCTCGACCCCCGGCACGACGTCGTGGGACGGGCCCGCCGACGTCCCTGATCCGGGCGCCGGGCGGCGGGCCGGACGGCGGGAAGGCGGGCCGGACGGGCGCCG
Source organism: Streptomyces sp. NPDC008238 (assembly GCF_042956445.1). NCBI lineage: Bacteria > Bacillati > Actinomycetota > Actinomycetes > Kitasatosporales > Streptomycetaceae > Streptomyces > Streptomyces sp. NPDC008238. Next base: position 66,552 of record NZ_JBIBGK010000023.1, read on the forward strand.
GGCCGGTCCGAGGTTGTTCGCGGGGCCCGCGTGTGGCGCCGTTGCGCACGGCTCGGGCGGGCTATTGTGTCGCCGACCGTAAAATTGCGCAAATCGTCACATTTGGGAGCCCTACGTGATCGAAGGCATCGGCAGGCGCCGTTTTCTCGCCGCGGGGGCGGCCGTCGTAGGGGCGGGCGCGACGAGCAGGGCATGGGCGGGCACACCGCTTGCCGATGTACCACCGGGCGGGGTCCTGCGGAGCAAGGCCCGGCTCCCCCGCCCGTACCAGGTACCCCTGCCGATCCCGCCGGTCCTCCAGCCCACGCTGCGGACCCCGACGACCGACTACTACAACATGACCCAGCGCGCGGCGAAGCTGGAGATCCTCCCGGGACTGCGCACCAGTTGCTGGACGTACGACGGCTACTTCCCCGGGCCCACGATCCTCTCCCGCTCGGGGCGCACCACGGTCGTCACGCACCGCAACGAGCTGCCCCAGCCGACCGTCGTGCACCTGCACGGCGGCCACACGCCCGAGGAGAGCGACGGCTACCCGATCGACCTGACGATGCCGGTCGGCAGCCGCATGTCGTACGACGACGCGATGGCGGGCATGCCCGAGATGCACGGCTCGTCCGGCCGCATGAGCCACGGCCAGCGCAGCTACACCTACCCGATGCTGCAGCGCGCCGCGACGCTCTGGTACCACGACCACCGCATGGGCTACACGGGCCCGGCGGTGTACCGCGGCCTCGCCGGGTTCCACCTGCTGACGGACGACGAGGAGGACGCGCTCGACCTGCCGCGCGGCTCCCGCGACATCCCGCTGCTGCTCGCCGACCGGGCGTTCGGCGAGAACGGGTCGCTGCTCTACCCCGCGGTCGACTCGGGCATGCACAAGCCGGGCGTCGTGCACGCGCACCACTTCGGCATGATGGGCGACGTCATCCTGGTCAACGGCGCCCCGTGGCCGGTGCACCGGGTCAAGCGGCAGCGCTACCGGCTGCGGTTCCTCAACGGCTGCAACGTCCGGGACTTCCGCCTGGAGCTGGACCCCCCGCCGCCCGGCGGCAAGGGCCTGCTGCAGATCGGCAGCGACGGCGGACTGCTGGGCCGCCCGCTGGCGCACGACAGCCTGCGCATCGCCCCCGCCGAACGCTTCGACATCGTCGTGGACTTCGCCCGCTACCGGCCCGGCACCAAGGTGCGCCTGGTCAACCGGTACGGCAGCGGCAGCACCGCGCAGGTCATGCGCTTCGACGTCTCGCCGTCGTCCCGGAAGCCGCACGACGACAGCCACATCCCCAACCGGCTGTCGCGCCACCCGGCGACCGTGCTCGACCCCAGCAAGGCCGTGGCGCACCGCACCTTCGCCTTCCGGCACTCGCGTGACGGCTGGACGATCAACGACCTGCCGTACAAGCCCGGCCGCGCACTGGCCAACGTGAAGCTCGGCTCGGTCGAGATCTGGAAGTTCACCTCGGTGTTCTTCCACTCGGTCCACGTGCACCTCGACGCGTTCCGGGTGCTGTCCCGCAACGGCAAGAAGCCGGGGGCGTTCGACGCGGGGTGGAAGGACACGGTGGCGACGGGCCCGGGCGAGACCGTCGAGGTGGCGGTCCGTTTCACGGACTACACGGGCAAGTTCATGATCCACTGCCACAACCTCGAGCACGAGGACATGGCGATGATGGCGGACTTCACCACGTACTGAGACCGGGGCACCGGTGCCGGCCCGGCAGGCGTCACCTGGACGCGGCCGGGCCGGACGGCTGTCCGGGGCCCGTACCGCCGGGCGGGGGACTCTCCCCTCCCGGAGGTGCGGGCGTTCCGGGCCCGGGGGTGCGCGGGGCGGGGCCCGTACCGGGCGGCGGGGACTGCGGGGCGGTCCCGCCCCGTTCCCCCGTGGGCGTGGCGGAGGCCGCCGCCGAACCCCCGGGGGAACCCGGCGGGCTGCCGGACGGCACGCTCTGCGGCGCCGTCGTCCGTTCGTCGCCGGTGGCCTTGCCGTCGCCGCTGTCCCGGGTGAACCACTGGCCGCCTGCGGGGTCGCGCACCACGAACTCCTTCACCGGCCGGGACGCCGGCGCCACCACCACCGTCCTGGACGGCTGGTAGCCGGGCCACGCCTGGCCGACGGTGTCGGCGCCGTCCTTCTGCTCGACCGGCCGGGTCAGCGGATTGCCGCAGGCGCAGCGCACCCGGGGCAGGCCCCGGTCGTCCACCAGGACCGCGGTCCCGGCCTGCAGCACCGACTGGAAGGCGGTGGGCCGGCCGCCGCGGTAGCCGTGGTTGGTGACCCGGGTGTCGGCGCGGAGCTGGAGCGGGGTCAGGTCCCGCAGGTAGGCCGGCACCTCGGACGGCGTGAGGCCCAGCACTCTGGCGAACGCCTTGTTCTTCGAGGGGTCCGCGGACAGGGCGCTGACCTGCTTCTCCACGTCGCAGCTCGCGACGTCGCGCGTGCCGCCGTACAGTCCCGGCGTGCTGCCGCTGTATACCTGCCGCACGGTGCCCCCCGTGGCCGACGGGGTCGGCAGGGCCGGCGGCGCCGAAGGGGCGGCGGTCCCCTCGGCCGTCGACCGCGTGAACGGGTCGGGTCCCGCGCTGCCCGCGGTCTGCAGGAACAGCTCGCCGGGCTTGCCGCCCGACACCCCGCCGGGCCGGGTGTACACCACGGCGAGGGCCACCGCGGCCACCACGGCCGCGGTGAGCAGCGCCACCTTGGGCACCGAGCGCCACCACGGACGTCCGGGGCCATCGCCGTCGCCGCCACCGCCGCCTCCGCCGTCGTCCGGCGGTTCGCCCGGTGGCGGGGGCGGCTCCCCCACGACGACCGTCGGGGTCCGGCGCCGCCGCCCGGGCGGGTCCTGGCCGGGGGGCCTGCCCTCGTCCGTTCCGTCCGGGCCGGACAGCGGACCGGCGGGCGGGCCCTCGGGGCGCGCGAGCGAGGGCGGTAGAACACTCACAGGGCTTTCCTCCACTGGTCCCGGACCGGCACGCAGGACGGACGGTGCCGCCGGCCGCGTCAGAAGCCCCACCTGCTGACCATTGTGTGCGTCTTCCTCGCGGTCCCCGCAAGCCGACGTGTGCCGTGACGGGGCGCGCCGCGGGCCCCGTACCGGGCCGCCGCGAGGGGTGCGCCGCCACGGCTGCGGGGGGACCATGGAATCCCACCGGCAAGGGCGGCGGGGACGGCGGACCGACCGGCCGGAACGGCAGGCGGAAGAGGCCCCCACCATGGACGACGCGGATCGGCACACGACCGGCCCGGAGGGGCAGGACGAGGTCTCCACGGGCCCGAGCGGACTGATGGACCTCCTGGGCGTGGCCGCGGTGCTCCTGCAGGGTGACGGCCGGGTCGACATGTGGAGCCCGCAGGCCGAGGAGCTGTTCGGCTACACGGCGCAGGAGGCGGTCGGCCGACACGCCGCCCACCTGCTGGTGCACGACGCGCACCGCAGGCTCGTCGACCGGCTGTTCTCCGAGATCATGAAGACCGGCGAGAGCTGGGCGGGGTCCTTCCCGGTCCGCCGCAGGGACGGCAGCCGGCGGCTGGTGGAGTTCCGCAACATGCGCCTGATGGACAGCCTGGGCGACCACTACATCCTCGGCCTCGCCACCGACCGCTCCACCATGCGCGAGGTGGAGCAGGAGGTCGCCCTGTCCACCCGGCTGATCTCGCAGTCGCCGATCGGCATCGCGGTGCTGGACACCGGGTTGCGGTACCTCTCCCTGAACCCCGCGCTCGCCCGGTTCCACGGCATCCCGGTCCGGGACCACCTCGGCCGCACCTTCCGCGGCGTCCTGCCCGGGCCCGAGTTCCGGGCGGTGGAGGCCGAGATGCGGCAGGTGCTGGCGTCGGGCGTACCGATGGTCGACCGCTACATCGTCGGCCACGCGCCGTCGGGGCCGCGCGAGGAGCACGCGTGGGCGGTGTCGCTGTACCGGCTGGAGGACCACCGCGGGCACGTGCTGGGCGTCGCCGAGGTCGTCGTCGACATCACCGACCGGCACCGCGCTGCCGCGGAGGCCGACCGCGCCCGGCGCCGGCTGGCGATGATCGCCGAGGGGTCCGCCCGGATCGGCACCGCCCTGGAGGTGGAGCGGACGGTACGGGAACTCGTCGAGGTCGTCGTGCCCGACCTGGCGGACCTCGCGGCGGTCGACATCCTCGACGCCGTCCTGGACCGGCGCGGCACCGCCCCGCACCGGGACCCGCCGGTGTTCCGCTCCCTCGCGGTCCGGAGCGCCTACCCGACGGACGCGACCCGGGCCGTCCCGGCCCCGGGCGAGGCCGTCACGTACCACGCCGACCACCTCTCGGCCGGTTGCGTGCGCACGCTGCGCCCGCACATGATCGCCCGTGCCGACAGGCAGGACCTCGAACGCATCAGTCCCGACCCCGGGTCGGCACGGCTGCTCGCCGAGGCGGGCGTCCACTCGTGCATGGCGGTCCCGCTCATCGCCCGCGGCGAGGTGCTGGGCGTGCTGGGCCTGAGCCGGGCCCGCACGGACACCTCCTTCGACGAGGACGACCTGACCCTCGCCTGCGAACTCGCCGCACGCGCGGCCGTGTGCATCGACAACGCGCGCTGGTACCAGCAGGTGCGCGACACCGCCGAGACCCTGCAGCGCAGCCTCCTCCCGGAGCCGCAGCCCTTCCACCCCGGCCTGGAGGTGGCCGCCCGCTACCGCCCCGCGCAGGCCACGAGCAAGGTGGGCGGCGACTGGTACGACGTCATCCCGCTCGACGACGACCGGACCGCGCTCGTAGTCGGCGACGTCATGGGCAGCGGCATCGACGCCGCCACCACCATGGGGCGGCTGCGCACCGCCACCTCCACGCTGGCCGAGCTGGACCTGGACCCCGCCAGGGTGCTGGGCCACCTCGACAAGATCACGCGCGGCCTCGACCCTTACATCGCGACCTGCGTGTACGTCCTGTATGACGCGCGCAGCGCCGAGTGCCGGCTGGCGACTGCCGGGCACCTGCCCCCGGTCCTGGTGCACGGCGACGGCTCACCGCAGCTGCTCGACCTGCCCACAGGGACGCCGCTGGGGGTCGGCGGCGTCGCGTTCGAGAGCACGGACGTCACGCTGGCGCCCGGTGACCGCCTGGTGCTGTACACCGACGGGCTGGTGGAGACCCGCGACGACCCGATCGACGAACGCCTCGCCCTGCTCGTGGACCTGCTCGGCACCCCGGACCCCTCGGTGGAGGAGACCTGCGACCGGCTGCTGCGCGAGCTGCGCGGCGCGGACGACCACGACGACGTGGCTCTTCTGATCGCCCGCGCGGACCCGCGCCGCCGGCCCCGCGCACGTCCCTGAACAGGTGCCGCCGGGCGGGTGGTGACCGCCCCGCCCGGTGGGCTCGGCACCGGGAGGGTGGAATGCATGGGGTTCGGCCCCGGCGCACGCCCGGGCCGTACTGCCGCACGGAAAGGCGTGAGGGAATGGGACACGGCGGAAACGTGATCGCTGAGCTGCTGGCCGACCACCGCGAGGTCGAGGAGGTCTTCGACCGCATGCAGTCGATGTCGACCGGCGACCCGGCGCTGCGGGAGCTGGTGGACGAGGTGACCATCGAGCTGGTGCGGCACTCGGTGGCGGAGGAGCAGTACCTCTACCCGGCCGTCCGCGAGCACGTCGAGGGTGGGGACCGCATCGCGGACAAGGAGATCGCGGACCACGCCAGGATCGAGGAACTGCTGAAGGAACTGGAACAGCTGCCGCCGCACGACGGCCGGTTCCACCCCCTGCTGATGCGGCTGATGGACGAGGTGACCGCGCACGTCCAGGACGAGGAGGGCAGGCTGTTCCCCCTGCTCGGTGACGCGTGCACCCCCGAGGCGCTCGACGACCTCGGCGACAAGGTGCGCCGCGCCAAGTCCCTCGCCCCCACCCGCCCGCACCCCGCCGCGCCGGACACCCCTCCCGCCAACAAGATCCTCGCCCCGGGTGCGGGCCTCGTCGACCGCGCCCGCGACTTCGTGAGCGGCCGCGGCCGGTCCTGACCTCCGGCCGCACACGGGCGGCGGCGCAGGGTTCCCGTCCCTTCCGGGACCCTGCGCCGGGTCCTCGCGGGTCGCGGGCGTGATGCGGCTCATGTCGCGAAAGCGAGGTTTTGCGTACGCTGGGCGCGCCGCGCACCGGACGGGCGCGGCATCCACGCGCACGGAGGACGGTCCGCCCGGCATGCACAGTGAGTTCTCGTCGGTCATCGCCGCGGCCACCCGGTGGCTGCTGTCCGCCTACCCGGCGACCGGCGGAGCGCTCAGCCGTGCCCTGGCCGAGGCTCAGGCCCGCCAGGCCGCCATGGTCGCCGCCGCCCTGCGCTACCCGACCGCACTGGACGCCGCCCTGCTCGGGCTGCTCGCCCCCGGCGGCGCGGACCGGCTGGACCGGGTCTCCGGCACCGGCGCCGACCACGAGGCCGTGGGGGAGGCCGCCACCGGCTGGCGGACCTGGGTGGACGAGGTCGTCGTGAGCTGGGCGGCCTGCCTGCTCTCCGACCCGGCCCTGGCCGCCTCCGCCGTGGCGGCCGTGGCGGCCACCGAGCACGGCCCCTCCCTGGCGGGCGACGCCCTCCGGCTCACCTCCCCCGGCGCCCACGACCGCGCGGCGTCCGTCCTCCTCCGCCACCCGGACCTGGTGGCCCCGATAGCCGGCCTGCACCGCGCCGAACTCGCCGCGCTGCTGGCCGCGGAGCCGCTGGACACCTCCGCGGCGTAGCCACCGGCTCCCGTGCACCAGAAGTTGATGTTCACAGGTGTACGCGATGTTTGTTCGGGAAAAGGCAGAAGATGCCTATACGTGATGCCGTGACCTGGTTGGCCGGCCGCAGCCGGGACCCGGTCGTCACCCTGACCGCGCGGGCGACCGTCGCCGCGACCATCTCGTACGTGATCGCCGTGCACGTCAGTAGCGAGTCTGCCCCGCTGACGGCGCCGCTCACCGCCCTGCTCGTCGTGCAGGTGACGCTCTACTCGACGCTCACGACGGGCATCCGCCGGGTGAACTCCGTGGTGGTCGGGGTGCTGATCGCCGTCGGATTCAGCGCGCTGGTGGGGCTGACCTGGTGGAGCCTGGGGCTGATCATCCTCGCGGCGCTGGTCATCGGGCAGTTCGTGCGGGTCGACGAGTTCGTCAACGAGGTGGCGATCAGCGCCATGCTGGTGCTCGGGGTGAGCCAGCTGACGGTGCAGGCCTGGGACCGCGTGCTGGAGACCCTGATCGGGGCCGGGGTGGGACTGCTGCTCAACGTCCTGTTCGCGCCGCCGGTGTGGGTGGGGACCGCCGGGGCGTCCCTCGAGGACCTGGCCCGCCGCATGCGCCACCTCCTGCTGTGCTGCGCGGAGGAACTGGACTCCCCCGCCACGGTGGAACGGGCCGCGGCACGGCTGCACGAGGCGCGCCGCCTCGACCAGGACGTGGCCGAGGTCGACACCGCGCTGCGCCGGGCCGAGGACAGCCTGCGGCTCAATCCCCGCGTCAAGGAGGGCCTGTTGTCGCGGGTGGTGCTGAGGACCGGTCTGGACACCCTGGAGATCTGCGTCGTCGTGCTGCGGGTCATGGCGCGGTCGCTGACCGACCTCGCCAAGCGGCGCGGCACCGGCGAGCCGTTGTTCGACCGCGACGTGGCGGTCGCCCTGGAGGAACTCTTCGGGCATCTCGGAGGGGCGCTCGTCAGCTTTGCCGTCCTGGTCACGACGCAGGTCAGCAGCAACGCCGAGGAGGCCGAGGGCCGGCTGGCCGCGGAGCTGACGGCGGCCCGCGCGAGCCGGGAGAAGGTCGCCGACATGCTGCTCGAGCGGGTGCGGCAGCACCCGGGGGCGTGGCAGCTGCACGGCTCGCTGCTCGCCGAGGTGGACCGCATCCTCGACGAGCTGGCCCTGGAACACCGTTCGCACCGGCTGATGGAGGAGCTGGACGAGGCCGCCCGGGCGCAGCAGGAACGCTTCGCCGTACTGGCCAGGCTGCGCCTCGTGGCCCGCGGCGAGCGCGTACGGCGCCGCCGTCGCGGCCGCGGGGCGCCCGGCGGGGACACGCGTGCGGGACGGCCGCCGGTGCCCTCGGCCCGTGCGGACCGGCCGGGCCGCGCGCCGGGCGACCGGCGCCGCCCGGCGCGCGACCGGTCGCGCTCGGGGTGACGGCCGGTCGCGTGCCGGGGCGACGGCCGGTCGCGCTCGGGATGACGGCCGGTCGCACCGGCGGACGGCCGACGTCAGACGGTGGTGACGACCTCGTCGTACGGCAGGCGTGGGCCGCGCTCGCGCCAGGCGTTCTCGCCCGGCTCGCCGATGTTGACCACGGCCAGCACGGAGTGGTCGCCGTCGGGGAAGAACTCCTTGTCGACCGCGTCCGCGTCGAAGCCGGTCATCGGGCCGGCGGCCAGCCCCGCCGCCCGCACGCCGAGGATGAAGTAGCCGACCTGCAACGCGGCGTTGAAGGCCGCCGACGCCTCGCGCACCGGGCGCTCGGCGAAGAGCACCTCGTTGGCCTCCAGGAAGGCCGGGAACTGGGCGGGCAGCTCCTCGTGGAACTCGTTGTCGGCGGCCAGGACCGCGACCAGCGGCGCCGCGGCGGTCTTCGCCCGGTTGCCCTCGTTCATGTGGCGCACCAGGCGCTCGCGGGCCTCGGGGGAACGCACCAGCACGATGCGCAGCGGCTGCTGGTTGTAGGCGGTGGGGGCGTACTTGACCAGGTCGTACACGGCCTGGACCTGCTCGTCGGTCACCGGCTCCCCGGTGAAGGCGTTGGCGGTGCGCGCCTCGCGGAAGAGGAGGTTCTGGGCGGCGGAGTCGAGCCGGAGGGTCATCGGGGACCTCTGGGACGGTCGGGGGCTGGGTCTACCGCGCCACCCGGACCCGGCCACGACGACAACGCCGGGGCGGGAGCCAGGAGGCGCTTCCGGTAGTTCATGACCGGACGACCCCCCGGTCGTGTGACACCGTGTCCCGGCCCCGCCCCACGGCTCCGTGCGCCGGGAGCAGGTACGCCGCCGGCTCAGCCGCCCGCGAACTCCAGCAGGTCGGCGTTGAAGCGCTCGGCGAACCTCGGCACCATCGCCAGCCCGTGCGGGGCTCCCTCGTACACCTTGTAGACCGCTCCCTTGACGATCTTCGAGCTCTTGGCGCCGGCGGCCACGATGGGCACGATCTGGTCGTCGTCACCGTGGATGATCAGCGTCGGGACGTCGATCTTCTTGAGGTCCTCGGTCGTGTCCGTCTCGGAGAACGCCTTGACGCAGTCGTAGGCGCCCTTGATGCCCACCGACATGCTCCACAGCCAGAACTCGTCGCGGGTCCCCTGGCTGACGGTCGAGCCGTCGCGGTTCGCGCCGTAGAACGGGGCGCTGAGGTCCTGGTAGTACTGGGACCTGTCGGTGGCCACGCCCTCGCGGATCTCGTCGAAGACCTCCATCGGCAGGCCCTCGGGGTTGGCCTCCGTCTTCAGCATCAGCGGCGGGATCGCGCCCACCAGCACCGCCTTGGCGACCCGGCCGGTGCCGTGCCGCCCCATGTAGCGGGTGACCTCCCCGCCGCCGGTCGAGTGGCCGACGAGGATGATGTCGCGCAGGTCGAGTTCCTCGATCACGGCCGCCAGGTCGTCGGCGTAGGTGTCGAGGTCGTTGCCGTCCCACGGCTGGTCGGACCGCCCGCCGCCGCGGCGGTCGTGGGCGACGCCACGGAAACCGTGGTCCACCATCAACTTCATCTGCGGGTCCCAGGCGTCCGCGGTCAGCGGCCACCCGTGGGAGAACACGACGGGCCGGCCGGTCCCCCAGTCCTTGAAGAAGATCCGGGTCCCGTCCTTGGCTGTTGCGTAGGGCATGATCCTGAGGCCTCCTCGCTCCGGTGGGAACGCAGGGTTTCGGGCTTGCCCGCACTCGGGCCGGGCCGAGTACGCCGTTGCTCAAACCGTAACGTCGCGGCGAGGTCGCGGCGCGCCGAGACCGGCCGCCCGGCCTCCGGTGGCCGTGCCGGGGCGGCCCGGGTCAGGCGGGCGCGTCCAGCAGGTGGGGGCCGTTGTTGCGGACGCTGTTCACCGCCGTGCCGACGGGGCGGACGGCCAGGTGACCGTCGGCCGGCGCGGTCAGGAGCGCGCGCAGTTCCTCCGGGTCCTGGTGCTCGGGGTCGAGCCAGGCGTCGTAGTCGGCGGCCGCGATGGTCAGCGGCATCCGGGGGTGGACCCGGCCGGCGGCGTCGGTGGCCTCGGTGGTGATGATCGTGCACGTGGCCAGCCAGGCGCCCGGGTCGTCGTCGCCGGCGACCTCCTTGTTCCGCCACCACTCGTACAGTCCCGCGAAGGCCATGCCCTGGCCCTGCTGCTCGGGGCCGATGAAGTAGGGCTGCTTGTAGGCCTTGCGCTCCTCGGTGGCCGGGACGGGGACCCACTCGTAGAAGCCGTCGGCCGGCAGCAGGCAGCGGCGCCGGCTGAACGCCCGGCGGTAGGCCGGCTTCTCGTGGACCGTCTCCATCCGGGCGTTGATCATCCTGGACCCGACCGCGGGATCCTTGGCCCAGGACGGGACCAGCCCCCACCGCAGCGGCAGCAACCGCCGCTCCAGCGCGCCGGTCTCCCGGTCGACGCCCTCCAGGACCGACCAGACGCTGTCCGTCGGGGCGACGTTCCAGCTCGGCGCCACGAGGGCTTCCGGGTTCCATTCGGTGACCCGGAACTGCTGCACCAGGTCCTCGGGGCGTCGGGTGGAGACGTAACGGCCGCACATGTCCTTGTACCGTCCGCGTGTTGATGGGCTGATGGATGGGTGCGCGGTTAAGGCCGGCCCGCGTTCCGGGCCGGGCCGGTCGGAGCGCGCACAACGACCAGTATGTGCTGGTGCACCCGGTGCGGGTGCGCGTCATGCGAACATCGGCGCATGATCGAGGACGAGGAGCTGTTCGCCGCCGACCTGGTCGGCAAGCGACTGCTGCGGGTGACCACGGCCTGGCACCACTACGCCGACGACGTCCCTTCCCTGCTGCAGCTGTGGCTCCACGTGGACGGCCTCGGCCCGGTCCTGTTCCACACGCCGGGGACGGGCCTGTCGCTGAGGATCGACCGGCCCCACGAGCCTTGCACGATGGGGCAGTACGGCCATGTCACCGTCACGGACGGCGCACCGGGCGTTGCGGTGACCCGGTTCGTCGGCCTGCCGATCCGATGGGTCCGCGAGATCCGCCACCGTGATGGCCGCACGGACTTCGCCGCCGGTCTCCGGCTCGGGTTCCCGGGCGGGAGCGTGCGCCTGCTCGCCCTCGACGACGAGTTGGTCCTCGCCCACGAACGGCACCTGGGCCCCGTCGAGGTCCACCTGCACGAGGACTCGGTCCTCGCACGAGTGGTGCAGACCTGCCACGGCTTCCCGTCCCAGTGGGACGCATGGACCACGGGCGGTCAGTACCTGTACCTGCGGTACCGGCACGGCGAAGGGAGCGTCGAACGGCATCCGGACGCGGATCCCGACACGTGGGACGGCGAGGGGTCCGCGCTCTGGGCACGGTGGGACGACGGGACCGGCGGCGGCATCATCGAACTCGCCGACTTCCTCGCCGCGGCCGGCCTGCGGCCTGCACCGGGCGCCGAGGTGCCGTCCTAGCCGTCGGGCCGGGGGGCGAGGGCGGCGGAACCGTGTCATGTCCCCGCGAGGTGGACCTCGATGTACCGGGCGAGGCTCAGCGCGTCCTGGGGGTCGTCTGCCCGGAAGGTGCAGCGGCGCAGCAAGCCGACTCTCCGCAACACGACGCCCTCCCGGGCGAGCACGAAGACGAGGGCGAGGAACGCGGACCGGGCGTTGCCGTCGTCGAAGGGATGGAAGAAGCAGACGTCCAGACAGGCGCGGGCGGCACGGGCGGTCAGGGCGAGGGACCCCTCGCCGCCGGCCGCGCTCCCGGCCAGGCAGGCGTCGAGGCGGTCGCGGGTGTCCGGGCCGATGCCGTAGCGTTCCCTGCCGCCTTTGGCGAAGGCGGGCAGGGTCCGGAACGGCGGCGGTTGCGGTGTGCCCAGGACGTGCTGCTGCCAGCCCTGGAGCAGTTCGACGTCGAGTGTGGCGCCGCGTGCCGCGTCGGCCCGCACGTGTTCCAGGGCGGCGAGCAGGCCTTCCGCCCTCGTGGGGTCCAAAGCGCCGTCGAAGGCGCGGATGTCCTCCGCGGCGCCGTCGCGGCTGGGGACGAGGGCGGAGGCAGGAGCAAGCGGGCCCTCCGGGACGGCGTCCGGCGCCTTCCGCCACGGCACCGTCGCGCGGACCTCGAGCCAGCGCCGCAGATGATCCTGCGCGGGCCCGGCGGTGCCCGCGCCGTCGCCGGGCCGCAGGGACACGGCGAGCCGTTCCGCGACCTCCTCGGCGAGCACCGTGTCGGCGCCGGCCCAACTGTGGAAGCGACCGCCGATGGCCTCGTCGACCAGCTCCCGCGCGACGTCGGGCGCGACTCCCCAGCGGCTGAGGAACCACATGAGCACCTGCTCGCAGTGGCTGTACCAGGCAATGCCGCCGCCGGTGCGGTCGGACACCTGGAGGATCAGGTTGCGGGCAGCACGCTCCCACAGGATCCGCTGGTCCTCGACCGCCGCCAGGTCCAGCGGGTACGCCTCGAACCATCCGGCGAGGCTTTCCAGCCATCCGCGCCACTCGCACAGCGCCGCGGCGACACGGGCGAGCGTCTCCTCCGGGGTGGTGAGCGAGTGAGTGGGGCAGCACCAGCTGCCGACCGGCCCGCCGTCGAAGTCGCCCTCGTCGTGGGCCCAGCGCCAGCCCGTCGCCCAGCGGCCACAGCGCTCCATGAGGGCGTGCGACATGGCGTCGGCCCAGAGCCTCCCCGCACCATCGCTCCAGGCACTCGTCGCCGGGTCGCCGGCCGAGACGTCGGGTCGGCGGGGCACACGCCGGGCGGGCCCGAGCGAACGCACCACCTGCGCCGCGGACGCGGCGTCGAAGGAATGGCGGGCGGGGTCCACCTCGTCCCAGCTCAGGGAGGCGGGGGACAGCACGGGAATCACCGCGCAAGCCTGCACCTCCACCGGCCCCCGCTTCAAACGGATTACCGCACGGTGCTCGGCGTTGGCGGCCCGGGCCAGGGCGGTCGGGTCGAGGAAGACGGATAGGGGTATTACGGTCGTAAACATGACAGAGTCACCCCAGACCCGGGCCCGTACCTGGCTGATCACCGGGGCGACGTCGGGGATCGGCCGTGAACTGGCCGCCCAGGCGCTCGACGCCGGGGAGAACGTCGCCGCGCTGGCCCGCAGCACCGCGTCGCTGGCCGAGCTGCGGGCGGCGCACCCGGACCGGTTGCTGCTGATCGACACCGACGTGCGCGACCAGGCGGCCGTGGCGGCGGCCGTCGCGCAGGCGGTGGACCGCTTCGGTGGCATCGACGTGGTCTCCAACAACGCGGGCTACGGCCTCTTCGGGGCGGTCGAGGAGGCCACCGACGAGCAGGCCCGCGCCATCTTCGACACGAACGTCTTCGGCGTGCTCAACGTGCTCCGGGCGGCCCTGCCGGTGCTGCGCGCCCAGCGGTCCGGCCACGTCTTCCAGGGCTCCTCGCTCTACGGGCAGAGCGCGCACTCCGGCGTCGGGCTCCTGGCGGCGACCAAGTACGCCGTCGAGGGCCTCTCGGACGCCCTCGCCGACGAGCTGGCCCCGCTCGGCATCAAGGTCACCATGGTCCAGCCCGGGCCCACCGCCACCGGGTTCCTCGGCAACCTCGACGTCGCGGCCGCCATCCCCGACTACGACCCCAACCGTCCGCGAGGTCCAGAAGGCCATCGGCGCGCAGCCCGCGTCGGCCTTCGCGTCAGCGGCACGCATCGCGGCGGGCATCCGGACGGCCGCCGCGAGCGACAGCCCGCCGCTGCGGCTGGCCCTCGGCGTCGCCGGCGCGGACGCGATGCGCAACGCCCTGAGCGCGCGCCTGGCCGAGCTGGACGCCTGGGCCGGGACCACCCGCGCGGTCGACGCCTGACGGGCTGCCGCACGCCACGGGCCGGCGGCCCGCCGGTTCAGCCGCGCGGTGCGACGGAGGCGTCCAGCAGCGGGCCGAGTTCGCGGGTGACGGCGGTGAGGGCGCGTACGTCACGTTCCGCCCTGGCGATGACGACGGCACCCTCGATGGCGCTGATCATCAGCGTCGCCAGCGACGGTGCCCGCCCGGCCGGCACGCCCATCCCCTCCAGCGCCCCGGCGACGGGCCCGGTCCAGGTCGCGAAGGCGGCGGCCGCCGCGGTACGGGTGGCGTCGGAGGTCCCGGCGCAGTCCACGGTGGCGGCGGCGACCGGGCAGCCGGCGTCGTAGCCGGAGGTCAGGAACTCGTCCGTCCACTGGCCGACCATGGCGGCGAACAGCCCCGCGGGGGTGGGCTCGGGCAGGGCGGCGAGGAAGCGGGCCACACGGTTGCCGGCGTAGCGGCCGGCCCAGCCGACGGCCTCGTTGACCAACTGCTCCTTGCCGCCGGGGAAGTAGTACTGCAGCGAACCCCGGGGCGCCCCCGCGTGGGTGGCGACGTCGCGCATGCCGGTCGCCGTGACGCCGCCGCGGCGAATGAGCTGCGCGGCGCTGAAGACCATGCGCTCGCGGGGACCCCGCTCCGAACCGGTCATCGCCGACCTCCCGCCCTCTGCCCTTCCGTCCGCCCGCGCCCGGGGTGGCGGCCGTGCCCGGTGCGCGTCAGCCTAGCGACGCGCGTCGCGCAACGGGGCCGGCGGCCGGCGCCACGGGTCTATTATGACCGCTGTCATAGCGCTTATGACAGCCGTCATAAGGCGCGGGTCGATCGGCCGGACGGGCCGGGGACGGCGGTGGGCAGTGACGGACGTGGGTTTCATCGGCCTGGGGATCATGGGGCAGCCCATGGCGCTCCGGCTGGCCGGCTCGGGGACGCGGCTCGTGGTCTGGAACCGTACGGCCGCCCGGTGCGCCCCGCTGCGCGCGGCCGGGGCCGAGGTGGCCGACGGGCCCGGCGCGGTGTGCGACCGGGCCCGCGTGGTGGTCCTGATGCTCGCCGACGGCGCCGCCGTCGACGCCGTCCTGGGCCGCGGCACCCCGGACTTCGCGGCCCGGGTCGCCGGGCACGTCGTCGTGCACATGGGGACCACCTCGCCCGCGTACTCGCATGGCCTGGAGGCCGCCGTGCGCGCGGCGGGCGGCCGCTACGTCGAGGCTCCGGTCTCCGGCTCCCGCAAGCCCGCGGAGGCGGGGCAGCTCGTGACGATGCTCGCCGGTGACCCGGAGGCGGTGGAGGAGGTGCGGCCGCTGCTCGCCCCGGTGTGCCGGGAGTCGTTCGTCTGCGGTCCCGTGCCCGGGGCGCTACTGATGAAGCTCTCGGTGAACCTCTTCCTGATCACGATGGTCACCGGGCTCACCGAGGCCTTCCACTTCGCGGAACGCCAGGGCCTGGACACCGGGCAGTTCCTCGACGTCCTGGACGCCGGGCCGATGGCCAGCGCGGTGTCGCGGATGAAGGCACCGAAACTGCGGGAGCGCGACTTCTCCGCGCAGGCCGCCGCGGCGGACGTGCTGCACAACAACCGCCTCATCGCCGAGGCGGCCCGGGCGTCCGGCCTGGCCTCGCCGCTGCTGGACGTCTGCCACGCCCTCTTCGGCGAGACCGTGGAACAGGGCGGCGGACGTGCGGACATGGTGGCCGTCCTGCGGGCGATCGAGGCCAGGACGGACCTCTCCGGCGACCTGGTCGCCGACGTGCCGCAGGGAGGTGGCCGGCGATGAGCGCGACCGTCACGCCGGCGGAGGCCGCCGCCACCGCCCGGCGCGTCTGGCGGCTCGCCGAACCGGTGCACGCCGTCACCTACTTCGCGCCCGAGGCGCGCGCCGCGTACGAGGAGGCGGGGCTGCGCGGCTACTGGCGCGGGTACTTCGCAGGTCGCGCGGCACCCCTCGGCCCGGTCGGCCCGGAGCCCGTCGTGGCCGCCTTCTTCGGCTTCGCGCCGGGCATGGTGGCCCGCGCCCTGCCCGGCGTCTGGGCTCTCGCGCCGCCCGAGCGCGCGCTGGAGGCGCGACGGCGCGGGGCGGGCGCCGCCCTGCGGCGGCTGCTGGCGGGGCGGGAGGCCGCGGTGGCGGAGGCGGTGGAGCTGCTGCGCCAGGTGACCGGCGGACTCGACATCGCGGGCCGCGTCCTCGCCGCCGCGAACCTGGCGCTCCCCTCCCCCGGCGACCCGCTCGACGCCCTCTGGCACCAGGCCACCCTGCTGCGCGAGCACCGCGGCGACGGCCATGTCGCGGCGCTCGTCGCCGCGGGCCTGGACGGGTGCGAGGCGCTGGTGCTGCGCACGGGCATCGACCTGCCGCGTACGGAACTTCAGCCGCACCGCGGGTGGACCGACGGGGAGTGGGACGCCGCGGCGGCCCGCCTCGCCGCCCGCGGCCTGCTCGGCGCGGACGGGTCCGCGACGGTCGCGGGGCGGGAGGCGCACCGGGAACTGGAGGAGGCCACCGACCGCGCCGCCGGGCGGCCGTGGGAGGCGTCGGCCCCGGAGGCCGTCGAACGGCTCGTCACGGTGCTGTCCGCCGTGGCGCGGGCCTGCGCGGTGGCGCTGCCGTACCCGAACCCGATGGGCGTGCCCGCCCCCTGAGGGGTGGCTCAGGCGGCCCGCCTCAGGCCGACAGCAGCCCGGCGATGCAGGCGTCCCAGTCGATGCGGGTGCCCTCGGTGCCCAGCGGGACGAGTCGCGCGGTCGCGGCCAGAAAAGCGGCGAGCTCGCCCGTGGCGACCTGCAGGACGGCCGTGCCGCCGGGGCCGGCGAGGGTGATCAGGGTGTGGGCGTGGCCGCCGGGTTCGACGTGGACGTCGCCGTCCCCGGCGGAGGCCGCGAGCCCGGCCAGCAGCAGCTCACGGGAGAGCACCCACTCCGCCTCGTCGGCACCGCCCGGGCCGAAGCGCATGCGGACGGTGTACGGGTCGTCGGCCCGGTACTCGCAGTCCGCCGACAGATCGAGGAACCGCCGGGTCCCGGTGATCAGCCGCAGGGACAGGCGCTCGGTGAGTGCTCGCATGGACGCCCCCTCATGGGCCCGGTTCGGCCGCGTCGCCGTTCGGCCCTGTTGCCGTTCAGCAGCATGTCGTTGCCCTGCGCTTGCCCCGGGACGGGCGGTCCGGGCCGGGGCGACGGGGAAGATTTCGTGAAGGCTCGGCGAGCTCGCCACCGGGCGGCGTGAAACAGGCCGTGATCGTCTTGCCGTTCGTCCGGGTTCGGGCGTGGAAGTGGTCCGCGACGGCGTTCACCAGCGCCAGTCCGCGCCCTCCGGTGGCGGTCCACTCGGGGAGCCGCACGACGGGCACCTGGTGGTCGGCGTCGTGGACGCTCACGTGCAGGCGGCTGCCGTCCCAGGTCAGGACGAGGTCGGCGGCGCTGTGCGCGTGGACGTGCGCGTTGGTCACCAGTTCCGACACCGTGAGCAGCACGTCGTCGACCGTTCCGGGGGCGTGCGCCGTCCAGTCGAGGGTGGCCAGATGCTCACGCGTCCAGTGCCGGCCGGCGCGCGCCCCGCCCGACGCCGGGAAGGACCTCGCCCAGCCGACCGCCTTCATGGAACCGCCGGTCATCGGAGTCTCCCTCCGCCACGGGATGCGGCGACGCCGCCCCGGTCGGGGCTCCTGCCCCAGGGGCGGGGTGGGCGAAACGGCGGTTCACCCGGGTGCCCCCTCAAGAGTGCCGGTCCGGCGCCATGACGTCGGCCGCGCCGGGGAGTTCACCGCCGATCGCGGGCACCGGGGGCAGGGCTCCGTCCGTCGCGCGCTGCGGCAGCGGCACCCCGGCGACGGCCGCCGCGCCTTCGGTGCTGTCCGGGGAGCACCCCAGCCATGCGCAGAACAGCACCGTCGCGTCGTCCTGGAACTCGCCCACCTGGTGGTCCGACACCCGGCGCATCAGCCGGCACAGGGTCTCGGGCAGCGGCAGCCGGTCGGCGTGGTGGCGGATGAGGAAGTCGAGGAACCCGGTGAGGCCGAACTCCCCGCCGGTGACGGTACGCGCCTCCGGGATGCCGTCGGTGTACATCACCAGGCGGTCGCCCGGCTCCAGTTGCTCACGGCACACCTGCGGTGCCACGCCGAGTCCCAGTCCCATGGGGTCGCCGGGCGAGCAGGCGAGTTCGGCGACCCAGCGGCCGCCGCGGATGAGGATCGGCGGGTGGTGGCCGCGGTTGACCCATTCGAAGAGGCCGGTCCCGGTGTCGAGGCGGGCGACGACGCCGGTGGCGTAGCGCGTCCCCTCGAACTGCTCGACCACCGCCCGCTCGATCTCCTCGGTGATCTCGACCAGGTCCGCCTTGCGGCGGCGCGCGTTGCGGCTGGCGCCCATGGCGAGGCTCGCGGTCAGTCCGGCCGCGGTGTCGTGCCCCATCGCGTCGAAGATCGACAGGTGGACCACCGGCCCGTCGAGCGCGTAGTCGAAGGCGTCGCCCCCGACCCGGTAGGCGGGTTCCAGCGCCGCGGAGATGACCACCCGGCCGTCCGAGTACGAGCGCGGCGGCAGCAGGCGCCACTGCATCTCGGCGGCCACGTTCATCGCCTCGGTGCGCACCGTGCGGGCGTACACGTCGCTGTAGTCGCGCTTGGCGGTGACGATGAGGGCCACCGCGTCGGCCAGCGACTGCACGTCCTCGCGGGTGCGCAGGTCGTCGCCCTCGGTCGTCACGCGGAGCAGGCCCAGCCGTTCCGAACCGCCCAGCAGCGGCGCCCACCAGCGGCACTTGCCGGGGCAGGAGGAGACGGCGGGGAGCAGCCGGCCGTACTGGAAGGCGCGGCCGGGCACCGTGCCCTCGATCCGCAGCTCGGCGCTGTGGTTGCGCCGGCACTCGTCCGCGCCGTCCTCGGCGAGATTGCGCAGTACACGGCGCTGGAGGTCGGCGAGGTAGATCGTCACGTGGTCGAGGCCGGCCGGCAGGGCGTGCTCGGCCACCTTGGCCGGCAGTTGCTCCAGGGGCATCAGGTGGCTGTCGGCCAGCAGGCCCGCCAGCATCCGGTGACCGAGCCGATCCCTGTCCTGAACCGTCACCCTGTGCTCCTCGCCGCCCGCCCGCGGAGCCGGTGTTCCGGCGACCGCGCCCGGGCCGGGTGGCCAACGTCCTGAACCCCTCCCATCGTACGCACACCGGGCACAAGGGATGTAACGGGCGGATCCCTGCGGTCAGGGCCCTCGGCGGGGGGCGCCGCAGGCGCCCGATGACGTACGGCGGTACGGATGGCGGGGCGCCCCGCGGAGCGCCGTTACGTAGCTTGACGGACGCCTTTCGGCGGGTTTCGCCCTAGTTTTTGCTGTGTCCGCGGCCGAGGACCGGGCGACCGCGGACGCGTCGACACGGAGGTCTGCGATGACGGCTTACGACTACATCGTCGTCGGTGGCGGGAGCGCGGGGTGCGTGCTCGCCGCGCGTCTCTCGGAGGGTGGACGGTTCCGGGTGCTGCTCCTGGAGGCGGGGCCGGCCCGGGCCACGACGGGCTCGTCCGCGTGGTGGACGCGATCGGTCGGCAGCGGCATGGACTGGGGCGACCGGACGGTGGCGCAGCGCGGGGCGGGCCGTGCCGTGCTGCCGTACCCGCGCGGGAAGGCGCTCGGCGGATCGAGCACCATCAACGCCATGGTCCACCTGCGGGGGCACCGGACCGGCTACGACGCTTGGGAGCGGGCGGGCGCGACCGGCTGGAACTTCGACACCCTGCTGCCCTATCTGCGGCGCAGCGAGCGGGCGGCGGGCCGTGACCCGGCGTTCCGCGGCACCGAAGGGCCCATGCGGGTGGCGCCTCCGCACCGGGTCCACCCGCTGTCCCCCGCGTGCCTGAGCGCCGTCCAGGCGGCGGGGCACCCCATCAGCACCGACCTCAACGGCCGCCACCAGCAGGGCGGCGGCTGGCTGGACCTGAACATCGTCGACGGGGCCCTGCAGAGCGCCGCCGACGCCTATCTGCGGCCGGTGCTGCACCGGCCGGGCCTGACCGTGGTCACCGGGGCGCAGGTGCACCGGCTGCTGGTGCACCACGGGCAGTGCACGGGCGTGGAGTACCGCCGGGACGGCGCCGTCGAACGGGCGGGGGCGGAGCGCGAGGTCGTCCTCGCCGCCGGTGCGGTCGGTTCACCGCACCTGCTCATGCTGTCGGGGATCGGCCCCGCCGACGAACTGCGGACGCACGGCATCGGCGTCGAGGCGGACCTCCGCGAGGTCGGCGGCAATCTGCACGACCATCCGGTCACCGTCGTCAACTTCTCCGCCTCCCGCGAGGTACCCGCCCCGACGGGGCCCGCGTTCGACGCCGCCGCCGCGCTGTGCAGCACGCACGCGGACACCGCCCCCGACATCCAGCTGCTGTTCCTGTGCGCGCCCTATGTGCCGCCGACGCTGGGGGGCGCGGAGAACGGCTACAGCTTCGTGGTGGGCCTGATGACGCCCCGCAGCCGCGGCTCGGTCCGCCTGGCCGGGGCGGACCCGCGCAGCGCGCCGCTGGTCGACCCGAACTTCCTCTCCTCGCGTTCCGACGTCGAGCGCCTGATCAGGGGGGTGCGCATGGCCCAGGAGATCGGCAGCGAGCCGGTGCTGAACGTGTGGCGCAAGGAGGAGGTCCTGCCGGGGCCGACCGCCTTCAGCCACGGGCTCCTGGAGGACTACGTGCGGCGCAGCGTCGGCAGCTTCTTCCACCCGGGCGGCACCTGCCGCATGGGGTCCGACGACCACGCCGTCGTCGATCCGGAGCTCCGGGTGAACGGCGTGTCGGGGCTGCGGGTCGCGGACGCCTCCGTGATGCCGTCCCCGGTGTCGGCGCACCCGAACGCGACCGTGCTGGCCGTCGCGGAACGGGCGGCCGACCTCATCAGGGGCGACACGGAGGACGGGGCCGGCGGCGCGGCGGGACGTGCCGCCGCGTGATCCGTGCCGCGGCCGGGTTCGGGGGCCCCGGTGGCTCGGAGTCCCCGGGTCTCAGGACCCGGGCGCTCAGGACCCCGGGGGGAAGAAGCGGGCCAGCCGGCTGCGTGAGGTGACGCCGAGCTTGGGGAAGATCCGCGACAGGTGGGTGCTGACGGTGCGGTGGGAGACGTAGAGCCGCGCGCCGATCTCCTTGTTGGACAGCCCTTCGGCGGCCAGCATCGCGATCTGCAGTTCCTGCGGGGTGAGCCGGTCGGCGGCGCGGGGCGAGCGCTGCCGGGTGGTCTCGCCGGTGGCCTCCAGCTCCTGCCGCGCCCGCCGGCTCCACGCCGCCGCGCCCAGGTCGTCGAAGGCGTCCCGGGCGGCCCTCAGCGGGGCCCGGGACTCCAGCACGCGGCGCTGCCTGCGCAGCCACTCGCCGTACGCGAGCCGCAGGCGCGCCCGTTCCAGGGACCAGCCCGCGAGGTCGGCGTCCAGGGCGGAGGCGAAGGCGGCCTCGCCCTCGTCCCCGTGGGCCAGCACCGCCCGGGCGTGACGGGCGGCCAGCCGCACGCGGGCCGCGGGCGTCCGGCCGGCCAGCGGTGCGAGACGTTCCAGCACCGCTCGCGCGTCCTCCTTCTCGCCGCAGTGCGCGGCGGCCTCGGCGAGGTCGCCCACGGTCCACAGCGCCGTCATCACATGGTGCCCGGCGTCGGCGGGGTCGGCCAGCCACCGCAACTGGGCGTAGGCCTCGGCGTGTTCACCGCTGCAGGACAGCGCCGTGCCGCGGGCCATGCGCACCGTCGCGTGCAGGAGGGGCGAGTTCAGGCGGACGGCGATGGTCCGGGCCTGCCCGATCAGCCGGTGGGCGGTCGCCGCGTCGTCGCGCAGGGCGGCGACGCAGCCGAGCACGGTGAGCGCGGTGGCCTCCCATTCGGGCTGGCCGGTCTCCCGGGCGAGCCTGCGCGCCTCGTCCGCGTCCAGGCGTGCCGGATCGCATCGGCCGGTGGCCGCGCGTCCCGAGGCGCGCAGGGCCAGCGCCTCCGCGAGGGACGCCAGCCGCCCCTGGTGGCGGAGGCGTTCGACGGCGGCGGTGAGGAAGGGGTCCGCGCGTTCCGGCGCCCCGACGCACCACAGCGCGCGGGCCGTGGTGTGCAGCGCCGCGGAGTCGTCCGTCCGGTCGGCCACGGCACGGGCGGCGTCCAGCACCGCGGCGGCGCGCTCGACGGGCGCGGCGTGCGCGGCAATCAGCAGCATGGCGGCGCACGCCGTGTCGCAGCGGCCGTCCCGTTCGGCGGCCAGCCGGTCGGCGGCGCGCAGGACCTCCTCGTGCAGCGCGGACTCCCCGTTGCCCCGGTAGAGGTGGGCGGCGGCGGCACCCGTGAGCCGGACCGACAGGGCCGTCTCGCCGTCGGCGCGCATGCGTTCGGCGGTGCGGAGCAGCGTGCGCACGGCGACCGGCTCCCGGCCTCCGCAGATGATCAGGGACTCCGAGATCCACAGCAGGCGGGCGGTGTCCTTGGGCGTCAGCTCCAGCCGCTCGGTGATGCGCACCAGGCGGCGGACGAGGTCGCGGCGGCCGAGGCCGACAGCCAACTCCGCGCTGCGCAGCAGGAGGTCGGCCTGACGGCCGGCGTCGGCGAAGGCGGCGGCGTGCTCGAAGGCGTGCACGGCCGCGACGACGGCGCCCCGCCGCAGCGCCCGTTCCCCGCACCGTTCCAGGCCCTCGGCGACGGCCCCGTCCGGGGGAACGGTGCACGCGGCCAGGTGCCACACGGCGCGGTCGGGCCGAGCGGCGTGGACCGTGGCGAGCGCGGCGTGCACGGCGTTGCGCTGCGTGACGGAGGCGGCCTGGTGGATCGCGGAGCGCACCAGGGGATGCCGGAAGCGCACGGTGTCCCGGTCGACGTGGACGAGCCCGGCGTCCACGGCCGGTTCGAGGCCGTCAACGGTGACGGGGCCGCCGGTCACGGTGGTGGCGGCGGCCAGGACGTCACCGGTGGCCCCCTCGGTGTCGAGGGCGGCGGCCAGCAGCAGGGTGCGGGTCGTCTCCGGCAGGTCCAGGATACGGGTCTCGAAGGCGCCTTGGAGATTGACGGTCAGCGGCAGCCAGCGCGGGATGACCGCGACGGACTCCAGTCCCCCGGCGGCCAGGGGGAGTTCGACCAGGGCCAGCGGATTGCCGTCGGCCTCCTCCAGCAGCCGTGCGCGGACGAACGGGGCGAGCGCCGGCGCGCCGGCGTCCAGCAGTCGCGCGGCGTGGTCGGCGTCGAGCCGACTCACCGTCAGTTCCCCGACGCCTTCCCACAGCGGCGGCTCCGACTCTCCCTGGGTGGCGGCGGCCAGCAGCACGACGGGGTCCGAGGACAGCCGGCGGGCGACGAAGGCGAGCAGGTCGCTGGTGGACCGGTCGAGCCACTGGACGTCGTCGACGAGCAGGAGCAGCGGCCGGTCGGCGGCGCACTCCGCGAGGAGGTCGAGCACGGCGAGGGCGATGCGGAAGGGCTCGGGGCTGCCGCCGTCGCGCAGGCCGACCGCAGCGAGCAGCGTCTCGCGCTGCTGCCCGGGGAGGCGGCCGGTGTCCTGGAGCACTGGGCGCAGCAGTTGGTGGAGCCCCGCGAACGGCAGGTGGGACTCGGCCTGCACACCGGCCAGAGCGAGCACCCGCCGTCCCTGCTCGGCCGCCCGGTCCTGGGCGAGGGCCAGCAGCGTGGTCTTGCCGATCCCGACCTCGCCCCGCAGCACCAATGCGCCGCCGTGGCCGTCCACGGGGCGCAGTAGGGCCTCGATCGCCTCGGTCTCGGCCTGCCGGCCGACCAGGGAGGGGATCCGTGTCGCCATGGTCCGCCCTCGCGGCTTCCCGGTACTCGTACCCTCACCACCGTACAAGGGGATGAAAGGGTTCATTCCCACCGGGCCGCTGGGGGCGGGGGGTGCGGTCAGACCTCGGCCGGTGCGGGCGCGGGCGCGTCCGCGTCCTTCAGACGTCCGGCGACCATGGTCAGGATCTCGTCGGAGAGCCCGGGGTCGGCGACCGCGCGCGAGATCAGCATCGCGCCGACGAGGGCGCTGAGGGTGACCATGGCGTCGGCCTGGGCGGCTTCGGGGTCGTCGCCCTGCGCCGCCTCACCGATGAGTTCGAGGTAGTTGCGGACCTGCTGCTCGTAGGCCTGCTTCAGCGCCTCGTCGCCGCGACCGGCGGCGGCGCCGAGGGTCACCAGGGCGCAGCCGGTACCGGGGGCGTCCCGGTGGCGGGCGCTGAGGTAGGCGTCGATGAGGCCCGAGCGGGGCGCCTCGGGGTCCCTTCGGGCGGCCGCGGCCATCTTGTCCTCGCCGTCGGCCAGGGCCAGCGCGGCGGCCTGGCCGATCAGGTCGTCGCGCGACGTGAAGTGCTTGTAGAAGCCGCCGTGGGTGAGCCCGGCCTCCTGCATGAGCTCCGCGACGCCCGGGCGTGTCATGCCCTCCTCGCGGATCCGGCGGGCGGCGATCCGCAGGACCTTCTCACGCGACTCGGCCTTCGCTGCCTGCGAGTGACCCATCGCCTGACCTCCCGGGTGCTACGTCGGACCGGGCCGACCCATGTGGATGACGGACATCATACACCGCCCCACCGGAACACCCCGGGGGCCGCACCCAGGGCCCGCACGACCCTCGTACGGCCCTCGTACGACCCTCGTGCGGGCCTTTGACATTCAGGATGACACGCATCATCCTGTTTGTGAGGATGACATCGATCATCCAGGAGCGCATCCGTCGCGGGCCTCCACCGGAGCAGGCCCCGCCACCGCTCCCCTCCCGCCCGCGAACCCTCCGCGAGGACCCATGACCACCGCAGCAACCCGGCCCGGCGTCAAGCGGGGAACCCTCCCCGTCTTCGCCACGGCGACGGCGATCACGGTCGCCAACATCTACTTCACCCAGCCCCTCCTCGACCAGATCGCCCGGGGCTTCGGCATCTCCGCCTCCGCCGCGGGCCTCGTGGCCACGGCGGGGCAGATCGGCTACGCGCTGGGCATCGTGGCCGTCGTCCCGCTCGCCGACCGGGCCCGGCTGCGCCGGCTGTCCCGGGTCCTGCTGGCGGTGACCGCCGTCGCGCTCCTCGCGGGTGCCGCGGCGCCGTCCGTCGCCCTGCTGGGCATGGCGACCCTCGTCCTGTCGGCGAGCACGGTGCTCCCGCAGGTGATCATGCCGACGGTCGCGTCCATGGCCGCCCCGGGCCAGGCCGGACGGGTCCTCGGGGCGGTCGGCACGGGGCTGACGATGGGCGCCCTGCTCTCGCGCACCGCCTCCGGGCTCATCGCCGAGGCCGCGGGCACCTGGCGGGCCGGCTTCCTGGTCGCGGCGGCGGCCACGGCCGCGCTGCTGCTGGTCCTCCCCCGCTACATGCCGGCCGGGCGGCCCGACGGGGCCGCGGCCTCCGGCGGCTACGGGCGGCTGCTGGCCTCGCTCCCCCGACTGCTCGTGGACCACGCCCCCTTGCGCCTGTCGGCCGCGCTGGGTGCGACGCTCTTCGCCTCCTTCTCCGCCTTCTGGTCCACGCTCGCCTTCCACCTCACCGCACCGCCGATCGGGCTGGGCCCGGCCGTGGTCGGCCTCTTCGGCCTGTGCAGCGTTCCGGGCGCACTCGCCGCCCGCTACTCGGGACGGCTCACCGACCGCTGGGGCCCGCTCGCGGTCAACGCCCTCTCCGCCGTCTCGGCGGTGGCGGCCTTCGTCCTCTTCGGGGCCGCGGGGCGGTCGCTCGTCGTCCTCGCCGTCGGCTGCAACCTCCTCGGCTACGGGGTGACCAGCGGCCAGATAGCCAACCAGGCCCGCATCTTCACCGCGGCACCGGCGATCCGGGGGCGGCTCAACACGGTGTACATGTTCGCGGTCTTCGCCGGCGGCGCCGTCGGTTCGGCCGTCGCCGGCGTGCTCTTCTCGGCCCGCGGCTGGCACGGCGTGGTGGCGGGCGGCCTGGGCTTCCTGCTCCTCGCGGGCCTGACGCTCGCCCGGTACGGCCTGCGCGCCCGCCGTACCGGCACCCGCCGGGGTGACGACGCCCGGCCCGGCGGGACGGACGCGGACAGCGCCGCGGCTCCCGCCGTACGCGCGTAGTCGCCTCCCGTACGCGGACGCGGAACGCGGGCCATGGCGCCCGCGCTCCGCGTCCGCGTACGGGGTCGCGCAGCGGGGACGGCCGCTACCGTCCCGCGCGCTCCCAGGTCAGCACGCCCGTGCGGAGCGCGCCCCAGATCCTGCCGGGGCCGGGCAGGCTCAGCCGCAGCCGGCGTCCTGCCAGGTCGGCGATCCGCTTCTGGGAGCCGCCCACCCAGTTGGGGAACAGGCTCATCTCGACGTGGTGCACGACCGTGTCCGCCGCCGGGACCTCGAAGGTGCCGGCGTACGCGAGGTAGCCCGCGGCCGCCGCGGCCAGTTCCCCGGGCAGCCCCTCCTCCAGCCGCCCGTGGCGGAACTCCGGGCGCCCGGCCTGCATGATCTGGGCCGCCATGCACCCGTCCGGGCCGTAGGTGAGCAGGCCCCGGGGCTGCGGCCCGAAGGGCTCGACGACCTCTCCGGTCACGACGTCGGTGGCCTCGTAGGAGACCAGGCGCCAGCCGCCGGTCAGGGATGCGCGCAGTTCGTCAGGGGTCATCTCGGTGCCTCGCCGTCGTTCCTTGACTTCCAGGATGACGAGAGTAATCCTGAATGAGGATGATGCAAATAATCCAGATGGGAAGGGACCCGTCATGACCGACACCTACGACCCCACGCGCACGGCGATCCTGCTGGTCGACCCCTACAACGACTTCCTGTCCGAGGGCGGCAAGGTCTGGCCCGTGCTGGAGCCCGTCGCCACCGAGGTCGGCCTGCTCGGCAACCTGCGCGCCGTCGTCGGCGCGGGGCGCGCCGCGGGCCACAAGGTCTTCTTCGTTCCCCACCGCCGCTGGCAGGAGGGCGACTACGAGGACTGGCGGCACCCCAATCCGACGCACCGCCTCATCCAGGAGCGGCACACCTTCGCCCTGGGCACCTGGGGCGGCGAGTTCCACCCCGACTTCCGGCCCGCAGAGGGGGACGTGGTCGTCCAGGAGCACTGGTCGCAGAGCGGGTTCGCCAACACCGACCTGGACTTCCGGCTCAAGCAGCAGGGCATCACGCACGTGGTCGTCGTCGGTCTGCTCGCCAACACCTGCATC
Organism: Streptomyces sp. NPDC008238; assembly: GCF_042956445.1. Classification (NCBI taxonomy): domain Bacteria; kingdom Bacillati; phylum Actinomycetota; class Actinomycetes; order Kitasatosporales; family Streptomycetaceae; genus Streptomyces; species Streptomyces sp. NPDC008238. The sequence goes on from NZ_JBIBGK010000023.1 coordinate 93,570, forward strand.
GAGTCCACCGGCCGCTACGCCATGGAGCTCGGCTACCACGTCACGCTCGTCCGCGACGCCACCGCGGCCTACCGCCCCGAGATGATGCACGCCGCCCACGAGCTCAACGGCCCCACCTACGCCCACTCCATCACCACCACCGCCGACCTGCTGAAGACCCTGGGGAACGGAGACCACTGACATGCGACTGACCGGAGAGATGCTCATAGGCGCGTCGTCCGTCCCCGCGACCGAGGGCACGATGAAGGCGCTCGACCCGGCGACCGGCGAACCGCTCGGACCGGAGTTCGCGCTCGGCGGAGCGGCCGAGGTCGACCGCGCGGCGCGACTGGCCGACGCGGCCTACGACAGCTACAACCGCACCGGCCTCGCGGAGCGCGCCGCGTTCCTCGAACTCATCGCGGACCGGCTGGAGGGGATCAAGGGCGAACTGGCCGAGCGGGCGGCCCTGGAGACGGGCCTGCCGGCCGCACAACTGGAGGCGGAGGCGGTCAAGTCCGCTGGCCAGTTCCGGCAGTTCGCCGACGTGGTCCGGCAGGGCCGCTTCCGGCAGGCCGCCGTCGACCCGGCCCAGCCGGAACGCCGGCCGAGGCCGCGCACGGACCACCGCATGCAGAGGATCGCGATCGGACCGGTGGCGGTCTTCGGCGCGAGCAACTTCCCGGTCTCGTACTCGGTCGCGGGTGGCGACACCGCCGCCGCGCTCGCCGCGGGCTGCCCGGTGATCCTCAAGGCCCACAACGCCCACCCCGGCGCCTCGGAGCTGCAGGGGCGCGTCATCCAGGGCGCCGTCGCCGACTGCGGGCTGCACGAGGGCGTGTTCTCGATGGTCCGGGGAGCCGGCAACGCGATCGGCGAGGCCCTGGTGGACCACCCGCTGGTCAAGGCGGTCACCTTCACCGGCTCCGAGGGCGGCGGAATGGCCCTGTACCGGCGGGCGCAACTGCGTCCCGACCCGATCCCGGTCTTCGCCGAGATGACCAGCGTCAACCCGACCTTCGTCCTCCCCGCGGCCCTGGCGGCGCGCGGCGGCGAGATCGGCGACGGCTTCGCCGAGCGCATGCTCGTCAACGTCGGCCAGGCCTGCCTGAAGCCCGCCGTGCTGCTGGCCGTCGACGGCCCGGGGTACGCCGAGATGCGCGAGGCGGCCGCGGCACGGGTGGGCGCCATGGGCGCGCGGACGATGCTCACCCCCGGCATCCACGACGCGTACGGCCGCGGGGCGCAGCGCCTGCGCGACTCGGGTGCCGCCACCGTGGCGGTGGGCCCGGAGGCGGAGGGCGCCCACGAGGGCCGCGCACAGCTGCTCGAGGTCGACGGGGACCGGTTCCTGGCCGAACCCGCGCTGGCCGAGGAGGTCTTCGGGCCGGCCGCGCTCCTCGTCCGGCTGAGCGGCACGGAGCAGATGACGGAGGTGGCCCGGAGCTTCCGCGGCCAGCTGTCGGCGACGATGCACCTCGAGGAGGAGGACCACCCGCAGGCCGCCCGCCTGCTGCCGGTCCTGGAGCGCCGTACCGGCCGGATCGTGGTGAACGCCTTCGCCCACCCGCAGGAGGTCGGCCACGCCACCGTCCACGGCGGCCCGTTCCCGGCGACCACCGACAGCCGGTTCACCTCCGTCGGCATGAGCGCGATCGAGCGCTTCCTGCGGCCCGTCACCTACCAGGGCTTCCCCGACGCCCTGCTCCCCGAGGCGCTGGCCCCGGACAACCCGCTCGGGCTGTGGCGGCTGGTGGACGGGCAGGTCACCCGCGGCTGACCGTGCGGCGCGGCGCGGCGCGGTCACGGGAAGCGGGCCAGCTCCTCCCGGGTCCTGGCGATCCAGGGGTGCTCCTCGCCGAGGTGGCGCACGCGGTCCTGGAGGACCTGGCGCAGCAGCCGGGCGGCGCGCGCGGCGTCGCCCGACGCACCCACCGAACAGGCGTGGGCGTTGCGGCTGTTGAGGGTGGAGGGATGGTCGTCGCCGAGGACGCGGGTGCGGTCCTGGACGAGGATCTCCAGCAGCGCCGCCGCCTCCCCGTGGCGGCCGGCGGCGGCCAGGCAGCGGGCGTGGCCGCCGCGGGCGGTGAGCGTCTGCGGGTGGTCCTCGCCCAGCCGTTCGCGGCAGTCGTCGACGAGCCGCTCGCAGCGGTCGGCGGCCTCGGCCGTACGGCCGGCCCGCAGGACGCAGCGGGCGTGGGCGGCGCGGACCGCGAACAGCTGCGGGTGCCCGGCGTCGAGGATCTGGCCGCTCTCGGTCAGCAGCGCCTCCAGGAGCCGTACGGCCTCCTCCGCCGCCCCGGCCTCGCTGAGGAACACCGCCTGGTAGCGCCGCCAGAGCAGCGGGATGGGGCTGTCCGGGCCGTGGGCGCCGGCTCCGCGGCCGTCCTGGATCAGGGCGTCGAGCAGGGCCGCCGCGCGGCCGGGGTCGCCTGCCTCGCCCAGGAACCGGGCCCGGCCGTGGCGGACGGCGAGGGTGTCCGGGTGGAGCGGGTCGAGGACCTTCAGGCAGTCCCGCAGGAGTTCCTCGAAGAGCCCCGCGGCCCGCGCGGCGTGCCCCGCCTCGCCGAGGAAGTGGGCGTGGTGGCGGCGGTTGTTGAGCGTGTAGGGGTGGTACGGGCCCTGCGTCCGGGAACGGTCGGCGACCAGGCTGTCGAAGAGCCGGGCGGCCTGTCCCGGGCGGCCGGCGTCGCCGAGCAGGTAGGCGTAGCCGTAGCGGCTGCTGAGGGTGTGCGGGTGGTCCGCGCCCAGCAGACGGGTCCGGTCGGCGAGCACGGACTGGAACTCGGCGACCGCCTCGTCGAGCCGTCCCGTCTCGCCGAGGAACAGCGCGAGGTTGTTGCGGCTGTTGAGGGTGTGGGAGTGGTCGCGGCCGAGCACGCGGGTACGGTCCGCGATGACACCGCGCAGCAGGCCGACGGCCTCCGCGGGGTGGCCGGCCATGCCGCGGTAGCGTGCGTGGGAGTTGCGGTTCTCCAGCGTCTCCTTGGCGTCGGGGCCGCCGCGTCCCTCGGCCTCCTCGACCAGTTCGCGGTAGAGGTCCGCGGCGCGCCGCGGGTCGCCCGCCTCCCCCACGCAGGTGGCGTACCACTGACGCGGCAGCTGACCGGGGTCGGCGCCGGCCTTGTCGAAGGCGGCCATGGCGTGGTGCAGGTCGCCGCGCTGGTAGGCGGTCGCGCCGATGTCCAGGGCGCGTACCGGGTCCGCGTGGTCGATGAGGATCTCCCACACCTCGTCCGGGATGCGCGGCGGGGGCACCTGCTCGTCCAGCGTCTGGTGCAGGTAGTCGAAGGCGAGGTACGCGCCGTCGTCGCGGGGCAGAAGGAGGCTGGAGGTGGCGTGCAGGGGGTCGGTGGCCCAGCTCAGCGCCTCCTCCCAGGACTCCGGCCGGAGGCTGCTGCCGCCGTGGAGTTCGAGGTGGATCTCGTGGAGGCGGCGCAGGACGTCCTCCGGCAGCGGCCGGTGGTGCCCGGCGCGCCGCGCGTCCACGGCACCGGCCACCAGGGCGGCGGCCCGCGGGCGGGCCCCGGCCGCCCAGGCGTTGCGGAAGTCGTCGAGCAACTGGGGCGCCGCGGCGAGGTACTCGGTCACCCCGCGGCTGCCGGTCCGGGCGCCGTTGACGGCGGCCCTGATCCTCGGGTCGTCGGTGTGGTGCTGGGCCCGGGCCAGCTCCGCCTCGCTCCAGGTGCGGTCGACCCGGACGACGGAGGCCAGCCGCAGCACCTCGCGGCCCGAGCGCAGGACGTCGCCGCCGGGCTCGTCGTCGGCGGCGGAGCGGGCGCCGAAGCGGATGTGCTGGCGGGCGCTCATGGTCGCCACCACGGCGACCCGGCCCGATCCGGCGTCGAGCAGCCGCTGCACATGACCTGCCGTCAGCCCGCCCGCGCCGAGGTAGTTCTCCAGGTCGTCCAGCCACACCACGGCCCGGTGCCACCGGGACACCGGGTCGACGAGCGCGACCATCGCCTCGCGGCTGTCCGGGACGACCAGCCGGTGGCGCGGGAAGTGCTTGCGCACCACCTCGTACGCCAGCCGGGTCTTGCCCGCCGTGGAGTCCCCCACCAGCAGCAGGAAGCCCCGGCCGCCGCTCAGTACCGCCTCCGCCTGCGGCATCGCGTCACGGCCGACGAACACGGGGACGCGGCCGAAGCCGGCCGTCCCGCCGCCGCCCGGCGCGGCCGGGTGGACGCCGAGACCGATGGGGTCGGCCACGTCCGCGACCAGCGGGGCCGTGCCGCGCCGGGAGATCCGCAGCAGGCCGGGCAGTGCGCGCCGGCGGCCGGCCGTCTGCTCCAGCGCCCGGCCTCCCGAGGCGGCCGCGGTCTCGGTCGCCGCCCCGGCCACCGCGCCAGGCGGGCCGAGCAGCACGGTCAGCGCCGGCCGGGCCAGCCCCGCGAGCATCCTGAGCAGCCAGCCCGCCGCGCCCGCGCTGCGGCCCCTCCCGGCAGCCATCGCGTACTCCCCCCGTTCCCCCGGTACTTCCCTGCCGTGGTGCATTCCCGGTGGCGCCGCGGGCTATCCCCCCGGGGCGCGGTAGCGGTCGGAGGCGTACGAGAAGTCGAGGAAACCGCGGGCCCAGGCGTGGATGCCGTCCGCGTACTGGCAGACCGCCGCGAGTTGGGCCGGACTGAGGTCGCCCGCGAGGGCGGTGGCGTACAGGTCGCGCGTCGCGGTGCGCAGGGCGGCGACACGGCGGGCGTGCCACAGCCGCGTCTCCTCGACGGCCTCGTCCAGCGTCAGGCCGTGGTGCCGGCGCAGGACGAGGACCAGGTTGGTGGTCTCCCCCGAGCGCAGCTCCTTCTCCACCGAGAACAGGTCGTTGGTCCAGCCGATGACGTCGGCGGCGGCCTCGCGCAGCGCGCGGCAGGCCGGCGAGTACCAGACCGCCGCGGGCAGTTCCGACTCCTGGGCGTACTCGATGAGGTCGAAGCACCAGCCGGTCGCACCGGAGACCCGCCGCCAGGCGACGTACGCCTCGGGGGTGGGCACCTCGTGGCCGGCCCGGATCCGGATCGAGTCCTGGTTGGTACGGATCCAGGCGGCCAGGTGGCGGCGGAAGCGGTCGCCCCAGGCGGGCCCCATGACGGCGGTCACGCGCGGCACCACCTCCGCGAGGACGCGGACGGCCGGCGGCGCCGACGCGGGTACGGCGCGCGCCCAGCCGCCGACGGCACGTGCCATGGCGTCGAGACGGCCGCCGGTGCCCGTGACCGGGCCGGTGTCGCTGTCGTCGTCGACGGCGAACATCCACAGCGTCAGCCGGGCCAGCTCCGTCAGCCGGGCCGGGGCCGCCCACGGCCACACGTGCCCGGCCATGGCGACCTGCCGTTCCCGGCCGGCCTGACCCGAGGTCGGCGCCGAGAGCAGGCCGGCGCGCCGGGCCCACGCCATGACCTGCGGCTCCACCTGCCCCAGGGCGGGATTGAGCCGTGACGGGCCCGGTACGTGGACGGGCCCCCCGGCCCGCTCCCGTACCGTCCCGCGGCTGTGCGCGGCCCGTCCTCCCGGGCCGTCGACACGGACGAACGCAGACGTCTTGCCCACCGAGATCCCCCCTTCCCGGGCCGTTGGCGACCCGGGCAAGGACTACGAATTCCAGCCATCCCCGTCCCGGTTCCTACCCCGCGTCCGGGCATCGGACGCCACGAACGGGCACGCGGCATCAGAACACCGTCACAGTCGGGCGAATGAGGCGGGAACCCTTTCCGTCCCCGTCGCGTCATGATCCGGGCGGGCACCGGACGTCCGTCGCTCCTTCACGTCGCATCCATGTCCACATCACCGTTCATCTCCATGTCCACCGTCACCTTCATCGAGGAGAGAAGTGCACAGACAACGCCGCCCGTACTCCGCCGCCGTGGCCGCCGCGCTCCTGGCCGCCCTGCTGGGCGCCTGCGGAAGCCCGGACTCGGTCGCCGTGGCCGGATCCAGGCCGTCGGCCGCCGCTTCCGCCGGGACGCCCACCGCGGTCGCGAAGGCGGACCCGCCCGTCACGGGGAGGCTGAACGACCACCGGCACGTGGGGCGCAGGACGACCACCGGGCGGCGCCCGCACATGGTGCAGCGGTGCACCGACCGCACGCGGCAGGTGCGGCACACGTCCTCGAGCGGTTCCGGCAAGCGCAAGTCGACCCGGACCTGGTACACCACCGAGCACTACAAGGACTGCCGGAAGGTCCAGCAGGGCACCGAGTCCTACAGCCGCGTGGTGTCGGCGGAGCGCTGGTGCGTGGAGCTGGACGACGTCGGCGGCGACCGCACCCGCGACGACGTCTGGTACAAGGTCGACTCCGCCACCTATCGCACGGCCGCCGGCTCCGAGGAGGGCACCCCGATGTCCTTCACCCCGCTGGCGAGCGGCTGCTGACGCCCCGGGGCGACGCCGGACGGCGGGCGCGGGCGTAATACGGGTGCGCCGCGTCGGGTGCGTCTGCCATCCTCGCGCCCATGTCCGCGTTCCGTGATCTCCTCGCCGAGGGGGAGGCCGTCCCGACCGAGGGCTGGGACTTCTCCTGGTTCACCGGCCGCGCCACCGAGCAGCGCCCGTCCTGGGGCTACGCCCGGCTGCTCGCCGAGCGGGCCGCGCGGGCCGCGGCCGTGCTCGACATCCAGACCGGCGGCGGGGAGGTCCTGGCGACCGTGCCCACCGCCCCGCCGGTGGTCGCGGCCACGGAGTCGTGGCCGCCCAACCTGGAGATCGCCCGCCGCAACCTGGCGCCCTTCGGCGCCACCGTCGTGGAGGCCGGGGACTCGGCCGACCTCCCCTTCCCCGAGGGCCGCTTCGACCTCGTCGTCAGCCGCCACCCGGTGGTGACCCGCTGGGACGAGGTGCACAGGGTGCTGCGCCCCGGAGGCACCTACCTGTCCCAGCAGGTCGGCGCGGGCTCGGTGCGCGAGCTGACGGACTACCTGATGGGGCCGCGACCGGTCGCCGCGCACGCGACACCTGACCCCTTCACGACCACCGCCGGCTCCAGCCCGGTGGAGGCCGCCGCCCGCGCCGAGGCGGCGGGCCTGGAGGTCGTGGACCTGCGCCAGGAGGCACTGCGCATGGAGTTCCACGACATCGCCGCCGTGGTCCACTTCCTGCGCAAGGTCATCTGGATCGTGCCGGGCTTCGCGGTGGACGCCTACCGCGAGCGGCTCGCCGAGCTGCACGGCTTCATGGAACGGCACGGACCCTTCGTGGCGTACTCGCAGCGCTATCTGATCGAGGCCCGCAAGGGCTGACCACGGGAAGCAGACACCGGTGAACGCACCGACGACCAGGCCGTTCGCGGCGTCCGACCTCGACGCCGCGGCCGGCCTCCTCGCCGCCCGCCACCGTCGCGACCTCGCCCGCGAAGCGGCACTCGGCCCGGGTTTCGCCGAACCGGCCGCCTGCGCGGCCCTGCTGCGGGACGCCTGGGAACGGGGCGCCCGCGGCGCGATCGCGGAGACGGCGGACGGCACGCCCGCCGGGTACCTGCTCGCCGTGCCCGGCGACGACGTCCGCGGACGGCACGTGTGGACGGGTCCCGGACACTACGCGGCACGCGACGAGGGCGTCCTGCGCGGGCTGTACGCGGGCCTGTCCGGCCCGTGGCTGCGCGAGGGGCGGCTGCACCACTACGCCGTCGCGGCCCTCGACGACCTGCCGGCCTGGCTCTCGCAGTGCTTCGCCTACGAGCAGATCCACGCCGTGACGGACCTGGCGGCCGGGGCGGGCCGCTTCCATGAGGACGTACGGGCCGCCGGGCCGAAGGACCTCACCGCGCTGGAGCCGCTGTTCGGCCTGATCCCCGACGCGCACACGGGCCCGCCGGTCTTCGCCTTCGTCGAGCCGTCCTTTTACGAGGGCCTGCGCCCGGGCCACGCGGAGCTGCTGGCGGACCCGGCCGTGGCGTACTGGCTCGCCGAAGGGCCGGAGGGGGTACGGGGCTTCTGCGTCATGCGGCCCGTGCCCGATGACGAGGTGTCGCTGACGGCACCGCGCGGTTCCGTCGAACTGCTCCTCGCCGCGACCGTTCCCGAGTGCCGGGGCAGCGGGGTGGGGCGCCGGCTCACCGAGCACGCCTTCGCGGACGCGGCCCGGCGCGGGTTCCGCGTGTGCGTGACGGACTGGCGGGCGGCGAACCCGCTCTCGTCGGCGTTCTGGCCGCGCCGCGGCTTCCGTCCCGTCGCCCACCGTCTGCACCGCCTCCTCGACCCGCGGCTCGCGGCGGGCTGAGCCGGGCTGAGCCGGGCCCTCTCCCGCGCATCGCGTGCCGGGCACCCGACGGCGCGCGCCGGCCCGCGATACGGCGGGGGACGTCCTAGTCCACCAGGCCGAAGTCCTCGGGGAAGTCCTCCAGGAACGCGCGGCGCCGGGGGTCGGCCTCGGCCGCCGTCATCTCGCCCAGCAGGTCGAGGAACGCGGCCCGCTGGGCCTCCGGCATCCGGTCGAAGACGGCGGCCACGCCCTCCAGGGCCTTCAGGGCGTCGTCCTGGTCCATGATCTCGTCGTCCGTGTCCTCGACGAACCAGGCGAGGTCCACCAAGGCGTCCGCCAGGGCATGGGTGAGCGAAGGGTACGGAGGCATCGGCATGTTCTCCCCGGGGACGTCTGCGGTGGTGTTCCCCGGCATCCCATCATGCGCCGCCGACAGCGCCGCCCCCAGGTCGGTCCGGAAGCTGTTCGAGCGTGACCTCGGGGAGGGCGTACGGGCCGCCCTGGGGCGCCGCGGGGTCCGGTGCGGCGTCGCCGGAGGCGGTCAGGCGGGGGGCGTGCCGCTCGGCGTCGTCGACGGGGGTGTAGGCGAGCACCGACGGGTCGGGGAGCTCCCAGAAGCGGCGGGTGTTGGCGGAGACGGCGTAAGCCGTGGCGAAGCGGACGCCGGGCGGCGCGAAGAGGGCGGCCCTGATCCAGCCGAGGGCGTCGCGGTGGCTGAGCCAGGTCGCCAGGTGCCGTGGCTCGCCGGGCTCCGCCTCGAAGCTGCCGATGCGCAGGCAGACGACGGAGAGCCCGAACTTGTCGGCGTAGAGCCGTCCCAGCGCCTCGACGGCCGCCTTGCTGACCCCGTACAGGCCGTCGGGGCGGACCGGCTCCTCCGGGCCGGTGAGGTGCCCGGCGGGGTAGAAGCCGGTGACGCGGTTGCTGCCGGCCAGCACCACTCGCCGCGCACCGCCCCGGCGGGGCGGCCTCCAGCACGTGGTGGGTGCCCAGGACGTTGACGTCCAGCAGGTCGGCGAGCGGGGCCTCGTCGGGGATGCCTGCCAGGTGCAGGATCAGGTCGACGCCCTCGAGGGCGGCCCGGACGGCGCCGGCGTCCCGCAGGTCGACCGTGTGGACCTCCTCGCCCGGGGCCTCGACGGCCAACGGGACCCGGTCGAGCAGCACCAGCCGTGCCGTCTCCCCGCGCAGCGCCGCGCGCGCCACGGACCCGATGGCGCCCGCCGCGCCCGTTACTGCCAGCGTCCTCGCCGTCATGCCCAACTCCCCTTTTTTCGTTGGCTGTTCAACGGCTCCGGCATCATTCCACGGGGCCCGCCGAATCGCCCTGATGGGCCGTCATTCATTTCCCGTTGGCCTGCCGTTCCCACCGGGTTCCGCAAGGTGGGCGCGCCGGGGGCGGATTGGCGCGGGTACCTGGGTGACCGTTTATGCTCTGCACCGTCATTGGGATAGTTGTGAACTCAACCACGTTTGGCCGTCGAGGGGACAGCGCGCCATGAACCGTCCGGGGATGTCCATCAATCAACTGCGGATAGCGGTGGCACTGCTCAGCCTCGCACTGTTCGCGCAGACGGCGTCCTGGCTGCTCTACGACATCGTTGTCCGCGGTCTGCCGGGTGCGTGGTCGCTGTGGACCACCGGGTGGGTGCCGGGTCTGTCGGCGACCTCCTCGCTCGACCTCGGCCTCGCCGCGCTGCAGCTCTGCGCCGGTCTTGCCGCCCTGTTCCGCACCCGCGGCGCCGGCGGCCTGCTGATGACCTCCTGCGCCGTGACCCTCGGCTTCCGCCTCCCCGCCGTCTGGTACCTGCTGCTCGACTCGCCCTCCGACCCGTGGTTCGGCACCCTGAAGGGCGCCTCGCTGAACGCGGTCGGCAGCACGGCCGTCCTCGCCGTGGTGCTCGCCCTCGTCCTGGGCGGGCTCCTGCTGCTGGCCCGGCACATGGAGTACGAGGCCGCCGCCTCGGACGCGGTGACGGGCGGCGTCCGCCCGGTGAAGGTGACGGCCACCGCCTCCGGCCTGCTGCTCGCCGTGCTCAACGTCTTCTACATCGGCCGCAACGCCGTGACGGCCGTTCAGGTCGGCCCCGGGGTGCTCACCGACCTGATCGTCGGCAAGGGCAGCGGCCGGGCGATCCTCGCGGTTCCCTCGCCGTACCAGTGGGTGTGCCTGACCGTGCTGTGCGGCGCCGGCATGCTGCTCGCGGCCCGGCGGCGGCCCACGGCCCCGGGCTTCTCGGTGGGCCTGTCGCTCTTCATGATGCCGTCGGCGTTCACGGACCTGTGGGGCTACGCGTTCGGCACGATGCCCGTGACGGCCGTGGACACCTCGCAGAGCCTGCTGGAGTTCGTCGGTTCGGCCGCGGTGGTCGCCCTCATCGTCGGCGACGTCCGCCGCGACCGCCGGCCCGGCCAGCTCGACGTCATGGCACCCGCCGTGCCCCTGGCGGCCCCCGCCGGGTCGTCCGCCGCGTCGTCCGCCGCTCCGGCGGCAGCGGCGCGTCCGGCGACTGCGGCCGGCGTGGACAACGACGCGGCGGAGGCGGCCGGCGAGGCCGTGGAGGCTCCCGTCCCCGCCCGGCGTGACGCGGACACCGGCACCGACTCCGCCTCGGACACGGACGGCGGCACCGACGCCGACCGACCGGCGAACGAGACCGCCGACGCCTGACACGGGCGCCCGACACGGACGCCGTCCCCGGCCGGACCGGCCCCGCGCGAAAAGCATTTGCGCGGGGCCGGTGTCCGTACGGAGAGTTGCGGCATGCCCATCACCGTGCGGCGGGCCACCCCCGCGGACGCGACCGTCATCTGCGACCTGCTCAACGCCGTCGACGTCGCAGAGCTCGGGCGGCCCGAGACCGACCTGGGGACGGTCGAGACGTCCCTGGTCCACCCCGAGGCGGACCTGGAACGCAACTCCTGGCTGGTGCACTAGGACGGCACACCCGTCGCGTTCGGGCTGCTGTGGGACGACTCCGGCGCCGAACGCATCGACGTCGACCACTACGTCCTCCCCGCCCACCAGGAGGCGGGCGAGCGGCTGCTGGACCTGCTCCAGGAGCGGGCGGCCGAACGCGCCGCGGAGAACGGCGCGGAGCGGGCCGTCGTCCACCTCTCCCTCAACACCGAGCCCACGGTGGACACCGCCCTCCTGACGCGGCGCGGCTGGCGGACCGTCCGGCGTTACCACGTGCTGACCCGGCCGCTGTCCGCCTCCGTGGACACCATCCCGGAGCCCCCGCCCGGACTGACGTTGCGCGACTGCGTGGACGAGACGGACCGCCGGCGCGTCCACGCACTCCTGGAGGAGACCTTCGCGGAGCACTTCGACCACCAGCGGCGCACCTACCGGCAGTGGCTCGACGACCTCGGCTCGGGCATGGACTGGTCCCTGGTCTGGATCGCCTCGCTGGAGGGCGCCGGCGACGTCGGCGCGGCCCTGACCCGTGACGACCGGGCGGCCATGGCGTGGATCCGCAACGTGGGAGTGCGCAAGGAGGCGCGGGGCCGGGGCGTCGCCGGCCATCTGCTGCGTCACGCCTTCCAGGTCTACGCCGCCCGCGGCCGCGACACCCTGGGCCTCGGGGTCGACACCGACAACACCACGGGGGCGCCGCGGCTCTACGCCGCACACGGCATGGGCCTCCACTTCGCCGTGGACACCTGGGAAGTGACGCTGCCCGCTGCCGCCCCGGCGTGACCGCGGCGGTCGTCGATCGGGCAACGCCGGGCCGGGAACAACGAAGGGACCGAACGCCGTGGACCGGAGCACGAGCGCTCACCAGGTGTTCGTCGACGTACTGACCCACCGCCACGCGGGTGCCCAGAGGCGGACCCTGGCCGGGGAGTCGATCGCCGCCCATGCGGAGCTGAACCACCTCCTGGGGCGCACCAAGGGGAGGCCGGCGCCGACGGTGTGGGCGGACTGCGCGGCCGAGCTCCAACGGTGCATGCGTCTGTACACGGGCGCCCGGGCACGGTTCGCCGCTGCCGTCCCGGACGACTTCCCGAACGGTGTGGACGCGGCGCCCGATCCGACGCTGGGCCCGGAGACGACGCGAGCGTTCCAGGCCGCGGCCGACGGGCTCCGGGCCGCGCTCGACGTCCTCAGGCGGGAGTCCCGCCTGCTCGGCTGTGAGAGCTGGGTGCGCCAGCGGGGGACCTGCGCCAGGTCGGCCGGGCTTGATGTTGAGCGGTCTCGCGTCGGCAGCCGTGACGGCGAGGAAGGGCGACGCGATCACGCCCGGGCGACGTGCCGGCACCGCGCGGCCGCTGCCGGACCCGGCCATGGCCCCACCACGTCCGGCTTCGACGCCCGGCACTCGACGCGCCACCTGGCGCCGGACACTCAACGGTCGTAGTGCTCACCGTCGTCGCCCTGCACCCTTGCCCCCAAGTGCCCCGCGAGATTGCACATCTTGGCGATCAGCACGTCGCTCGGGTGCTTGGCGCTGACCAGACCCTCGTCCCAGTGCAGCACCTCGGTGGCGTCCTCCCCTTCCGGTCGCGTCGTCATCAAGGCCGAACTGAAGGCGTCGGCCGGCCAGCCGTCAGGGACGGGCTGCATGACCAGATCGGGATCCGCGGCGACAGCGGCCTCCCACTCCTGCCGACCGATCTCCGGTCCCTCGTCGTCCCACCAGTCGTCGCGCCGCGTGATGTGCAGGTCATACCCCATGCACAACACGGTACGAGCGAGCACCGACAGAGCCGCCGGGCGCGAACCCGTTCAGAAGTACCGGGCCCGTCGTCGCGGATCAGGCGGCCCGGGGGCGCCGCTCGAGCCTGGTGGTGCCGGAGCAGCCGGCGCCGGGCGGCGAGTGCGCCGGGGTCGTCCGGGGAGGCGGGGCACGCGGGTCGCGTGGGGGGACCGGACCGTTGTCCGCTCACCGGTTCATTCGTGGTTCATGTTCCGGCCACCCCCACGAGAAGACGCCTCTTTACCGTCCCATGGGATTCCCTATACCGGACCATAGACTTGGAGGCACTGTGCGGCCGCACAGACTTCTTCCGCTGCTCCCCCGCCACGACGGTGGCAGGTCCGCCCTCACCTGCCGTTTCAAGTGCGGTGACGCCTGCGCCCACGAGGCGCCGAACACCAGCGGCAACGCGTACCTCGGCGACGTCGTCGCCGAGGCGCTCTCCCGCCGCACCATGCTGCGCACCGGCGCCGTGGTCACCCTGGCCGCCGCCGCGGGCGGCGTAGCCGTCGGGTCCGGCACCGACGTGGCCGCCGCGGCACCCGAGGCGCGGCACGGAGGCCACGGCGGTCACGGCACCGTCGACCCCGACGCCGCCAAGGGCCTGCGCTTCCGGCCCGTGGCGCCGAACACCGTGGACGCCGTCGTCGTCCCCGAGGGCTACGCCCAGAGCGTCGTGATCCGCTGGGGCGACCCCATCCTGCGCGGCGCCCCCGCGTTCGACCAGGCGCGGCAGTCCGCCGCGGCGCAGGCCGCCCAGTTCGGCTACAACAACGACTTCCTGCACCTGTTCGACCTGCCCGGTGAGCGCGGCCGTCAGGTACTCGTCGCCAACCACGAGTACACCGACGAGATCCTCATGTTCCCGGGCTACGACGCGGCGAACCCCACCCGCGCACAGGTCGAGATCGCCTGGGCCGCGCACGGCCTCAGCGTCGTCGTGGTCGAGGAGGACCGGCACTCCGGCCGCCTGTACCCGGTGAACCGGCACGGCCTGAACCGGCGGATCCACACCAGGACCGCCTTCCGGCTGACCGGTCCCGCCGCGGGCAGCCCCCTGCTGCGCACCAAGGCCGACCCCACCGGCACGAAGGTCCTCGGCACCCTCAACAACTGCGCCGGCGGCACCACCCCGTGGGGCACGGTGCTCTCCGGGGAGGAGAACTTCAACCAGTACTTCGGCAACGCGGCCTCGGTGACCGACCCGGTGACGGCGGAGCGGCTGAAGCGCTACGGCGTCGCCGGCGCGGCCAGCGAGCGCAAGTGGGAGCGGTTCGACGACCGCTTCGACCTGGCCAAGGAGCCCAACGAGGTCAACCGCTTCGGCTGGATCGTGGAGCTCGACCCCTTCGACCCGGACTCCACACCGCGCAAGCACACCGCGCTCGGCCGTTTCAAGCACGAGGCCGCGCAGCCCCGCCTCACCGAGGACGGCCGTCCCGTCGTCTACATGGGCGACGACGAGCGCTTTGACTACATGTACAAGTTCGTGGCGAGCAAGGCGATGCGGCACGGCAGCGGGCGGGCCGTCCGCGAGCACAACCTGTCGCTGCTGGACGAGGGCACGCTCTACGTCGCCAGGCTCACCGGCGACAGCCCGGCCGGCCAGTTCGACGGCAGCGGGAAGCTGCCCTCGGACGGCGAGTTCGACGGCTCCGGCGAGTGGATCAAGCTCGCCAGCGGTACCACGTCCTTCGTGGCGGGCATGACCGCCGAGGAGGTCTACCTCTTCACCCGCATGGCCGCCGACAAGGCCGGCGCCACCAAGATGGACCGCCCCGAGGACGTCGAGCCGAGCCCGCGCACCGGCCGCGTCTACGTGGCGCTGACCAACAACACCAACCGCGGCAAGGCCGGTTCCCCCGGTGCCGACGAGGCCAACCCGCGGAACGAGAACAAGCACGGGCACGTGCTGGAACTGGCGGAGTTCTTCGACGACCCGGCCGCCGACCGCTTCGCGTGGCGGCTGTTCCTGGTGGCCGGCGACCCCTCCGACCCGTCCACCTACTTCGCGGGCTTCCCGAAGGACGACGTCAGCCCGATCTCCTGCCCGGACAACGTGGCCTTCGACCCGCACGGCAACCTGTGGATCTCCACCGACGGCACGCCGGGCACCCTCGGTACCCACGACGCGCTCTTCGGCGTCGCGGTCAAGGGCGAGAAGCGCGGTCAGGTGCGACAGTTCCTGAGCGTGCCCAAGGGCGCCGAGACCTGCGGCCCGATCATCCAGGACCAGCGCGTGCTGGTC
The DNA here is from genome assembly GCF_042956445.1 of Streptomyces sp. NPDC008238. Classification (NCBI taxonomy): domain Bacteria; kingdom Bacillati; phylum Actinomycetota; class Actinomycetes; order Kitasatosporales; family Streptomycetaceae; genus Streptomyces; species Streptomyces sp. NPDC008238. Next base: position 108,691 of record NZ_JBIBGK010000023.1, read on the forward strand.
GCCGTGCAGCACCCCGGTGAGACCGACGGCTCCACGTACGACAACCCGTCCTCGCGCTGGCCCGACGGCGGCAAGCGGATCCCCCGCCCCTCCGTCGTCGTGGTGTGGCGCAAGGACGGCCGCGACGTCGGAGTCTGACGACACATCACATCCACGGGTGCCGGTTGCCTTTGACGTGCCCGGCCCTGCGTGACGCCGGCCTGTGCGACCCCTTCGGGGTGCGCGGGCCGGCGTCGTGCTCCCGTTGCCCGCCGCGGCCGCCGTGGATCAGGGATCGGGGGTGTCGTACTCGGCACGGGACCGGCTGATCTCCTCGGCGTGGGCGTCGGCCCAGCCGGCCAGGTCGCGTACGACGTGGAGGAGCGAGCGGCCGCGCTCGGTGAGCGCGTAGTCGACCTGCGGCGGGACGGTGTGGTGCACGGTACGGGCGACCAGGCCGTCCCGTTCCAGGGCGCGCAGCGTGACGCTGAGCATCCGCTGGGTGATGGGCCGGGTCAGCCGCCGCAGCTCGTTGAACCGGTAGGTCGACTCGCCCAGCTGGCAGACGACGACCACGCTCCACTTGTCGCCGATCCGCTCCAGCACGCTGCGGATCAGCGGACGGGACTCCTCCCGGCATCCGGGGGCCCCGGGGGCCGCTTGGGACCGGAGTTCTCCTGCAGTTGCCACGGCCACGGTTCCCTCCGGGATACCTGGGCACTTCGAAGTGCTCTCTTGTCGCCGTCCGCCCGCGGCACCACGCTCGACCGTGAGCAGTCGGCGGTGCCCGAGCGCGACGCGCGTGTCCCCCCACTGTAAGAGCCGCGCGGCGGTGACCGCAGATCCGCGGCGGCAGGCCATGCACGAGGAGAACCCCCATGAAGACGATCGGCGTAGGCATCATCGGCGGCAGCACCACGGGCTGGGCCTCGATCTCGCACGTACCCGCCCTCGCGGCGTCCCCGGCGTTCGAGCTGCGCGCCGTCAGCACCTCCCGGCGCAGCTCGGCGGAGGCCGCGGCGGCGACGTACGGCGTGGCCGCCTACGACGACCACCGCGAGCTCCTCGCCCACCCGGGCGTCGACCTGGTCGTGGTGGCGGTCAAGGTCAGCGAGCACCTGGAACTGCTCACGGCCGCCATCGAGGCGGGCAAGGACGTCTACAGCGAGTGGCCGCTGGGCAACGGCCTCGCCGAGGCCCGGCACCTCACGGAGCTCGCGGAGAAGGCCGGGGTGCGCAGCGTGATCGGCACCCAGGGCCGCTACGCGCCGCAGGTGCGGTACGCCCACGACCTGATCAAGGACGGGTACGTCGGCCGTGTGATCGGCACCACCATGGTCGGCTCGGGCATGGTCTGGGGTCCGGAGGCCGCCACCCGGCAGGCGGCCTACTTCTACGACAACGCCAACGGCGCGACCCCGCTGACCTCGCCCTTCTCACACGCCGTCGACCCGCTCAACCACCTGCTCGGTGACTTCACGACGCTGAGCGCCAACCTCGTGGTCGGTCGCACGCGAGCGCGGATCACCGAGGACGGAGGCACGGTCCCCGTCACCGCTCCCGACCAGGTGGCCGTGATCGGCACGCTCGCCGGCGGCGCGGCCGCCTCGGTGTTCTACCGCGGCGGCACCTCCCGGGGTGACAACTTCCGCTGGGAGATCAACGGGACCGAGGGCGATCTGGTCATCACCGCGGACTGGGGCAACATGCAGGTCGCCGACCTCTCCCTGGCCGGAGGCCGTGGCGCCGACGCCACCGCCGCGCCCCTGGAGGTCCCCGCACCGTACTTCGGCGACGGCCTGACCGCCGAACTCTCCCGTTCCGTGGCCGGCAACGTCGCCCGTCTGTACGGCCGGCTCGCCCGCGACCTGGCCGAGGGCGTCCGCACCGTCCCCGACTTCCGCCACGCCCTGGACCGGCACCGTCTCATCGACGCCATCGAGCGGGCCTCCGCCACCGGCACGGCCCAGACCCTCGCGACCCAGTCCCCCGCCGAACGGTGACCGTTCGCCGGGCACGGCGGCCGGCCCTTCCGTGGGGCGGAACGGGACCGGCACCGCCGCGCGCCGGCTCGAGCGGCGCGGGGCGGTGCCGGACCACCGACGGTAGGTCAGTTCACCGTGACGGGCAGCTCATAGAGGTCGTTCTGGGTGACGACGGGCTTGTTCCGCAGCTCCGTCGCCGGGACCGCCAGGTCGAGCTTGGGAAATCGCTCGAAGAGGGCGGGCAGCGCGACCGAGGCCTCCAGCCGGGACAGCGCGGCGCCCGGGCACACGTGCGGGCCGTGGCCGAAGGCGATGTGCCGGATGGGGTGCTCGCGGGTGATGTCGAAGACGCCGGCGCTGGGGCCGTGCTGCTTCTCGTCGCCGCCGAGCGCCGCGTAGGAGACGATCAGCGCCTCGCCCTTGGCGATGACCGCGTCGCCGACGGGGACGTCCTCAGTGGCGAAGCGGATCAGCACGTGCGAGGTGGGCGTGGAGTGCCGCAGGGTCTCCTCCACCACCGACTCCCAGCTCGCCTTGCCCTCCCGCACCAGCGCGAGCTGGTCGGGGTGGGTGAGCAGGTTCACGACCGCGTTCACGATGAGGGAGATCGTGGTCTCGTGACCCGCGGCGATCATCAGCTGCAGGGTGCTCTGGATCTCCTCGTCGGTGAGGTGGTCACCGTCCTCGGAGGCCGCGATGAGCGCGCTGGTGAGGTCGTCGCCGGACTCCGCGCGCCGGTCGGCGACGGTCTTCGCCATCAGGCCCGCGAGCTCGCCGAGGGTGGCGATGACCTCCTCGGGCGGGGTCTGCGTGGAGAAGAACTTCTCGAACAGCACCTTCAGCCGCGGCAGGTGGGCCTCGTCGATGCCCATCAGCTCCTGCACGACGTACATCGGCAGCGGGTAGGCGAAGGTGGCCTTGAGGTCCAGCACCCCGCCCTCGCGCGCGGCCTCCTCGACGCGGTCCAGGAGACCGGCCGTCAGCTCCTCGATCCGGGCGCGCATCTGCTCCACGCGGCGCGGGGTGAGCGCCTGGGCGACCAGGGTGCGCATCCTGCGGTGGTCCGCGCCGTCCACGGTGAGCATGGAGCGGCCGGGGTTGGCCAGGCCGATCAGCGCCCAGTCGGCGGGTATCTCACCGCGGGTGAAGGCGTCCCAGTGGGCGATGTCCTTCACCAGGCGCGGGTCGGTCAGCAGCGCGCGGGCCTCGGCGTGGTGCGTCACCGCCCACACCGGCACCCCGCCGGGGAGCACGACCGCGGCCAGCGGGCCCGCCTCGCGCAGCGCGGTGCTCTCGGCGACCAGGTCGCCCACCAGCGGGTCCAGCACGATCGGGGAGGCCGCGTGGTGGCCGGTGACCGGGCATTCCATCAGAGTTCTCCTAGCACGGGGGTGGGTGTGAAACGCACGGGGAGGTTGGTCATGCCCCGCAGCCACGGAGACGGACGGCGCACCAGACCCGCGGGGTCGACCGCCAGTTCGAGGTCGGGCAGCCGGTCCAGCAGCACCTCGATGCCGGTGCGGGCGATGGCCTCGGCGATCTCCTGCGCCGGGAACGGGCAGCGGTGCTCGCCGTGGCCGAAGGAGAACCAGGCGTTGTTCCCGTTGGTGGAGGCCCCTGCCTCCAGGTGCACCTGGGGGTCGGCGTTGGCCGCGGCGAAGCCGAGGATGAGCAGGTCCCCGGAGGCGATCTGGCGCCCGCCGAGCCGGGTGTCGCGGCTGGCCCACCTGCCGGCGATGTTCTGGGTGGGGGTGTCCTCCCACAGGACCTCGTTCATGGCCTGGCCCACGCTGTGCCGGCCGCCGGTGAACGAGGCCGCGAAGCGGTCGTCGGTGAGCATCAGCCGCAGCGAGTTGCCGATCCAGTCCGCGGTGGGCTGGTGCCCCGCCACGGTCATCACCATCATGTCCTGCACGATCTCCTCGTCGGAGAAGTCGTACCGGTCGGCGAGCATCCGCGAGACCACGTCCGCGCCCGGCTGCTCCTTCTTCGCCTCGAGCAGTTCGGTCATCGCGGTGTAGACGTAGCCCTGGCCGGCGATGGCGTCGGGACCGCCGTCGACCAGGTCCTTGACCGCCTTCACCAGGAGCGGGCCCTGCTCCTCGGGGAAGCCGTACAGCCGCGCGAGCACGCGGACCGGGAGCAGCATCGCGAACTCCTCGAGGAGGTCCGCCTTGCCCACGGCGCAGAAGGCGTCGACGAGCCCGTCGGCGTAGCCCTCGGCGTGGCGGCGCAGTTCGACCGCGTCGATGGCCTCCATGGCGTGGCCCATCATGGCGGCGCGCTGCCGGTGGCGTTCGCCCACGGTGTAGAGGATCGACGGCTGCTTGCGGCCGATCATGGGCAGCAGCGGCCAGTCCTCGGGGATGCGGTCCCACTGGTTCCACAGGTCGGAGTCGCGGCTGAAGAGCACCGGGTCGCCGGTGACGTGCAGCAGCTCGCGGTAGCCCAGCACGAGCCAGGCCGGTATGCCGCCGTCGAGCTCCACGGGCGCCAGGGCACCGTGGTCGCGGCGCAACTCGCGGTAGAGGGCGGCGGGTTCGACGTGGAAGCGCGGACCGCTGAACGGCACCGCCCCGGCGAAGGGGTCGGTGCCGGCGGCCGCGGAGGGCTGACTGGTCACGGGGTGGTCGTCTCCCGGGCGCGCGGGTGGGCGGCGGACAGGGTCTGCAGGTGCTGGACGAGGGTGATGAGGACGTCCTTGGAGGACTGCCGGGACCGCGCGTCGCAGTCCACCAGCGGCACCCCGTCCGCCAGCGACAGGGCGTCGCGGACCTGTTCCTCGGAGTGCTTGGGCCCGCCGAAGTCGTTGCGGGCCACCACGAACGGGGTGCCGTGGTGCTCCAGGCGGTCGATGGCGTACCAGGAGTCGTCCAGGCGGCGGGTGTCGACCAGCACCACCGCGCCCAGCGTGCCGGAGAACAGCCGGTCCCACAGGAACCAGAACCGCTCCTGACCGGGCGCGCCGAACAGGTAGAGCACGGTGCGCGCGTTGACGCTGATCCGGCCGAAGTCGAAGGCCACGGTGGTGGAGGTCTTGGTCCGCACACCGGCGAGGTCGTCGACGCCGGCGCCGGCCTGCGTCATCGTCTCCTCGGTGTTCAGCGGACGGATCTCGCTGACCGAGCGGACCATGGTCGTCTTCCCGACGCCGAACCCGCCGGTGATGACGATCTTCAGCCCGTTGTCGGCGCGGGGGTCGAGCGGCGCCCGCGGCCCCGGAGGGCCGGGAACCAGGCCGGGGTCAGAGGTTGCGTAGTCCAACGAGCACCTGCTCCAGGATCTCGGGGTCCGGCAGTCGAGCCGCCGTCCGGGCGGTACGGGGGTGCCGGGCGCTGATCCGGCCGGTGTCCAGCAGGTCGCACAGGAGCACCTGCGTGATGCCGACCGGCAGCCCCAGGTCGGCGGCGAGCTCCACGACCGCGGTGGGCCGGCGGCAGATCCGCAGGATCGCCGCGTGCTCGGACTGCATCCCCGGGACCGGGTCGCACTCGGCGACCACCAGGGTCACCAGGTCGAACGCATCGGACGCGGGCCGGCTGCGACCCGACGTGAGGGTGTACAGCCGGTCCGGATCCTCGTCCCGGCCCGGACGGGGTGTCATGCGCCGTCGCCGTCCTCAGCGGGCACCTCGCGCGGGGGCGCGCTCAGGTGCTCACCGAGCTGCTCGACCAGCTCGTGCATGTTGTGGCCGATCAGGCCGACCTCGGCGTCGTCGGAGGCGACGACCGCGAGGTGGGCGCCGTCACCGGCCTCGACGATGAACAGGATGCCGCCGTAGAACTCGGCCATGGCCTGCCGCACGCCGCCGCTGCCGTCGCCGAACTCGATGGACGCGCCCTGCGACAGGCTCTGGATGCCGGCGGAGATCGCCGCGAGTTGGTCGGCCTGGTCCACCGAGAGCTCGGGGGTGCGGCACAGCTTGAGCCCGTCCCGGGACAGGACCAGGGCGTGGCGGGCGCCGGGGGTGCGCTCCAGCAGGTTCTCCAGCAGCCAGTTGAGCCGCTCATCCGTACTGGTGTGGCCGGTGGCCGGTGCGGTCATCGCGCGTCGCTTTCTGGGGATGGGGCCGTCGCGTTGTGCTCGTCGCGGTCCGCGCCGGGCGCGGACGCGGGGGGCTCGTGGTCGGGGGCGGATGCGGCCGCGGCAGGGGGGTTGCCGTGCACCGCGCTGCGGAAGGTGCTGAGGCGCGCGGCCCGTTCGGCCGCCGTCCCGTGGCCGGCGGAGCCGGAACCCGGGCGGTCGGCGGGCCGGTCGTGGCCGGGCCGGTCATGGCCGGCGGCGGACAGCGTGTGGCCGCGGCGGCGCTTGGGCAGGCCGCCCTCGCCCAGCTCCGGTGCCGTACGCCGGACCTCCTCGTCCCGCTGCGGCGTCCCGGCGGGCGCCGGGGCGGGCGGGGCCGGGACGGGGGCGGGAGCCTCCGGGGGCAAAAGGGGCTCGACGTCGGGGCCGGCCTCCGCGCCGGGGCGCGGGACGGTCAGCAGTTCCTGCGGGATCATCATGACCGCGCCGGTGCCGCCGCGGGCCGAGGGCCGGAAGGAGACCGTCAGGCCGTGCTTGCGGGCCAGCCGGCCGACGACGGTGAGGCCGAGCCGGGTCCCGGACAGACCGGTGAGGTCCCCCGAGCCGGCGGCGACGGCGCTCTGCGCGCGGCGCAGCGCGACCTCGCCCATGACCAGGCCGCTGTCCTCGACGGTGACGACCGTGCCCGCGGGCACCTCCTCCACGTACACGTGGACCTCGGCGGTGGGCGGGGAGAAGTTGGCGGCGTTGTCCATGAGTTCGGCCAGCGCGTGCATGACGCCCTCGGCGGCGTGGCCGACGACGGCGACCTCGCTCGTGGAGTGGAGCCGCACCCGCTGGTAGCCGGCGATGCGGCCCATCGCGCCGCGCAGGATCGACTCCATCCGGATCGGCTTGGCCCACCGGCGTCCGGAACGGGCCCCGGTCAGCACGGCGATGCTGTCGGCGAGGCGGCCGGCCTGGGCGGTGCGGTGGTCCAGGTGCAGCAGGTCGTGCAGCACGGCCGGGTCGGTGTGGCGGTGCTCCATCTGCCGCAGGTCGGCCAGCATGCCGGTGGCCAGCGCCTGCATGCGTCCGGCGGCGTTGGCGCCGACGGCCATCGACGCGGCGCGCCGGGACTCGCTCGTGCCCACCCGGTCGGCGATCAGCGCGAGCATGCGGCGCTGCGGGCCGGTCAGCGGCTCCCGTACGCCGGTGAGGACGCGGTCCACCGTCTCACCGCTGGTGATCCGGCCGACGGCGGCGGGCAGCAGTTCGTCGGCGAAACGTTCCGCCTCGGCCCGCAGGGCGTCGAGCTGCCCGGCCAGCCGCTTCGCGCGCCAGCGCTCCTGCGCCGCCACGCACACGGCGCACGTGAGCGCCACGATTCCGGCGCCCGCGCCCACCACGGCGGGCGTGCGGACCGACTCGGGCGCGGCGCCGGTCAGCCACACGGCCACCGGCACGGTGACCACCAGCGGCGCCGCAAGGGCCCGCGCCAGGTACGCGAACGGAGCACGCTGCTCACGCGGCCGTGCCGGGATGCGCAGGCGCCCGGTCCGCGGGCGCGGGAGCGCGGTCTGCGTCGTCATCGTTTCGGACCTCGGGACCGTCTGGACGGATGGGATGAGAAAGCGGAATCCAACAAAAACGGGCACCACCACGGGCACGAATCCCGGGCGGGCTCCGTGTTCGCGGGGAACTCGCGGCCACTATATGCGAGTTGCCGAGGGGTGTTGATCAACGAGTAGATGACATGTGTTGGCTGGTGAGGATATGTGGGGTTGCCACAACGTGCGGCGCTCACCGGCCCGCTGAACCACCGGTTCCGCCCCGCCGGCGGCGCCACCGGAGCCGTACGCCCGGAGGCCGCTTCCCGGCAGCGCCACTGACCACGTCTTTTGCCGTGCCGTCAGGACCGGGCGGGTTCCCGGGAGGACGGCGCCGGGCGCCCCGCCGGCCGGCGGCCCGCGCGGCGGTCCGGCGGCGTGGCCACTCTGCGACATGTCGCAACCCCGCCACGCCGCGGGCGCCTCACCCCCGGGCGGACGCCCCGCGGGCGCCGGGCTCCCGGCGCGCGGCCCGCCCGGCCGCCTCCCCACGGCCCCGGGCGAACCTCGCGACCGCGTCGACGGCCAGGGCCAGCGCGAGCGCGGCGGCGCCGACGGCGAACAGCACGCGGTGGTCCTGCCCGGTGCGGGCGAAGACGTAGGAGTAGAGGTACGCGGAGAGGGCCAGCGAGGCCGCCCCGGCGACGGTCGCCCTGCCCCACGCCGCCGCCTGCGCTTCGGGGCTGCGCGGTACGAGTTCGTGGACGCGGCCCAGGACGAGGGGCACGACACCGGGCGGGAAGGAGCCGATGACGACGCTCAGCACCGCGACCTCGGCCAGACCGTGCGCCACGGCGAGCGCGGCGAGCGCCCCCGTCTGCACCACGGTGATCAGCGGCAGGGCCCGGGCGAAGCCGAGCCGGTCGCCGAGGAAGCCGTAGAGGGTGGGGCCGGCCAGCGCGCCGAGCCCGTACAGGATCCAGACCATCGAGCCGCTCCCCGACCCGCGGCCCAGGCCCCGGCTGACGAAGTCGGCGAGGAACGCCATGGCCGGGGTGAGCCCCGTGGAGATCAGGGCGTACTCCACGAACAGCAGCCGCAGCCGCGGGCGGGGGGACCGCGCGGCGTCCTGCACCCCGGGGGCCGGCGCCGCGGGGGCGGCGGGCGCCGGCCAGCCGTTCCAGCTCAGCGCGGTCAGCAGGGCGCACAGGACGGCGAGACCCGCCCAGGTCGGGCTCAGGCCGAGGTGCAGCAGGAGCGGCACCAGGGTGCCCGAGGCCGCGATGCCGACGCCGAGCCCCGCGAAGATCGCCCCGCCGGCCAGCCCCCGCCGCTCCCCCTTCAGGTACGGGAGCACCGCACCGGCCACCCGCACCATGATCACACCGCCGGCGAGCCCCGAGGCGAGCCGCCAGAGGAAGAACCAGGGCACCGACACGGGGACGCTGCACGCCAGCAGGGCGACGGCGGCGAGCACCATCGTCCAGCGCAGGGCCCGCCGGTCGCCCAGCCACCGCCCCACCCGGCGGGCGCCCAGCGCCCCGGCCAGGTAGCCGGCGAGGTTGGCCGCACCGAGGTAGGCCACGGCCGAGGGCGAGAACCAGTGGGCGTCGATCAGCTCGGGAACCAGAGGTGTGTAGGCGAACCGGGCGATGCCGATGCCGACGAAGCTCGCGCTCGCGCCCGCTGCGACGGCCCGCCACGCGGCCGGTCCCGGGGGTGTGGTGCTCATGTGCTCGTTTCCGCCCTCCGCCCGGTGACGACGGGTCCGGGCGCCGCCCGGTCCGTCCGCCGTCCGGGCCATCTTTGACAACCCCGTCATGTTTGACACCCTTGCAAACTTTGACGGAGTCGTCAAAGATGAATTAGGATCCGGGGCATGGCTGGACGGCGTCAGTTCGATGAGCAGCACACCCTGGGCCGGGTCCTGGACGTCTTCTGGAACCAGGGCTACGGAGCGACCTCCATGCAGGACCTGGCCAACGCGACCGGCGTGCAGCGCGGCTCGCTCTACAACGCGTACCGCGACAAGGAGACGCTCTTCCTGCGGGTGTTCCAGGACTACGCGGACGCCTTCGTCGCCGAGGCCGCCGCCACGCTGGACCAGCCGGACGTCCGGCGGGCCCTGGAGGAGTTCTTCGACTTCACCATCGCCTCCATGACCCTCGGCACCCCCGCCCGCGGCTGCCTGTCGACCAAGACCGCCACCGACACCCAGGCCGACGCCGAACCCATCCGCGCCGCGATCCGCGGCCTGCTGGACCGGCTCGAGGCCGTCATGACCGAACGGCTCGCCCGCGAGGACGCCGCCGGGCTGCTGGCCGTCCCGCCCGCCGAGGCCGCGCGGGTCCTGGTCACCATGACCCGCGGCACCGTCGTCATCGAGCGCGTCTACCAGGACGCGGACCGGCTCCGGGCCACGGCGAGGTCGCTGATCGCGATGGTGCTCGGCATCCGGCGGCAGGCCACCGCCTGATCAACCGGCCCGGTAGGGTGCCCCGATGACCACGGCGGAGGGGAACGGGCCCGGCTGGACGGCCACGCGCGCCTGGGTGGACCGGCACCTGCCCGAGGGGGAGCGGGTCGCGTCTGCGGAGCGGCTGCGCGGCGGCTGGACCTCGCGGATGCGCAGGCTGCACGTCACCGGCCCGGGAGGCGGACGCCAGTTGGTGCTGCGCTCCTTCGTCGAACCCTTCTACCTGCGGCACGCCGAGGCCCTGCTCACCCGTGAGGCGCGGATCCTGACGCTGCTCGGCCCGACCGCCGTACCCGCCGCGGAACTCCACGCCCTCGACGCGACGGCGGAGCACTGCGACCACCCCTCGCTGCTCATGTCCCTCCTCCCGGGCGAGGTACGGCTGGAGGACGCCGAGGCCGGGGCGCGGGCCTGGCTGATGGCCCGCCAACTCGTGCGCGTCCACGGGCTGGACGTCGGCGAGGGGGACCGGCCCCGCGCGTACCAGGCCTGGACGGCGCCGGAGCGCGTCCGCCCGCCCGCCGCCACGGGCCGTCCGGACCTGTGGGCCCGCGCGGTGGACGTCATACGCCGTGACCCGCCGGCCCACGAAGGCTGCTTCCTGCACCGCGACTTCCACCCCGGCAACGTCCTGTTCACCGGGCACGGCACCCATCTGCGCGTCTCCGGCGTCGTGGACTGGGTGGAGACGTCCTGGGGCCCGGCCGACCTGGACGTGGCCCACTGCGCCACCGCCCTCGCGCTGCTCCACGGACCCGGCGCCGGGATGCGCTTCGCCGACCTCTACACCGCCGCGGGCGGCCACCTGGCCGCCTCCCCCGGCGCCCACCTCTACTGGCGGCTCCTGGACGCCCTCGCCTTCGCGCCGTACGCCGAGAAGGTCGCCGTGCCCTGGCGCGAACTCGGCCGCACCGACCTCACCCCGGCGACGCTCGCGACCCGCCTGGAGACCTACGTCGGGGCGCTGCTCCCCCGCTACGCGGGGCCGCGCGGCTGACGTCCGGGGGACGCCGCGCTCACCCACCGGCCGCGGGCCCGCCGATCCGCTCGACCACCGGAGCACCCTCACCGCCGGGGATCAGGGCGTCGCTCCGCGGGACGGGGCATCGGGTGCGGGCGAAGGCCCGACCACGCCGAACGGCACGTCGCGGCGGAGCACAACGGCCTGGCCGGCCCGGCCACCGCGCTCCGCACGCGCTTCGGCTTCACATCTGTGCAACTGCGCGTACTCCCCCCGGCTTTCGTCTTGTCACCCGGGTGTGATCGCCAGCAGGGTGCAGGGCGAGCCGCGGGCGCGAAGGTG
>NZ_JBIBGK010000024.1:0-119939 GCF_042956445.1 Streptomyces sp. NPDC008238
TGGGTTGGTGGGCCGGGGGCGGGGCCTCCGGGGTGGGCATTCTGTACCGCATATTTATGTGCATGGCGGGCAGCACTCGTCGGTGCCGTCGCTGCCGCACATCAAATACACGTCAGCGTCCAGAACGCCCGCCCCTACGACCCCACCCCCTCCGAATCGACAGCGACCAACGGCCGGTGGGTGGTCACAAGGCAGTCCAGGGCACCGCCCCTGCCTAACGCGCCCGCGCTAGGGCGTGTCGTCAAATGCCCGCCTGCCCAGCGACGCCTGGCACGGCACCCCGCTGCGTTGTCGAATCGTCCGAGTAGCCCACTACGAGGACGACTCTCCGCCTTGCGATGCACGACACCAGACGCCGGTGGGCCCGCCCTTCGGGCGGCCGGCGCTCATTTGACGACACGCCCTAGCGGCGAACCCGATGCCGAATGACGTGGGCGCAATTCTCATGGCCGCGGCGGTCATGCGCACACAAGAGGGGGCGTGGCTGGGGTGCCTCCCCCCTGACCGAAGGCTGGGGAGGGACGAGCGCCGGCACCGAATGATGTGGGCGTAGGGCCATGGAGCCGTGGGGGTCAGAGAGCGGTTCGGGGTACCCCTGCACGCCTATCTGACCCCCCACCGGCCGTTGTGCGCCCGTACCTCGGGAGGGGGTGTGTCGGGGTGCGCCCGGAAACGACGAGCGGCGGACGCGGTGCCCAAGGATGTTGGCGTAGACCGCGAGCGTTGAGGACGTGCGCCGGCGCGGCGCCGACCCCCGACGTACTTGCGCAGGCCCGCACCAATCGCGCCGGGCAATCGGGCGGGAGGGTGGGGGAGAAACCCCAACCCCAGCCACAAACGACCCGCAGACAACCACCCACCGGGCAGCCCGGCGCAGCCGCCCGCAGGCTCATCCCGAAGGGACAAGCGCCCCCCGCGCCCCCACCAACGCAGCCTCGCAGAGAACAGGCACCGGCACCACGATCCCGCACCGCCCGCACACGGGCCCCGCCCCGGGGTAGTGGTTGAGCCCGTTCCGCCATCGCAGCCGCTGCTCACCGCAGACCGGGCACCCCGCCCCCGGCCCGGCGTCGATCGCCGCGATGAGGCGGCGCAGCACGTCCGCCAGCCGGTCGTCCGGGTGGACGCGGGGGTCCTCGCACCAGGCGACCCCGTTGCCGCCCCACGTGCGCCGGTGCCAGTCGTCGAGCGCGCCGGGCTGCCGGATGCCGTAGTACTTCTCCTCCTTGCGGCGGGCCGCGAACTCCCGCTCGTAAGTGAGCCAGACCGCTCGCGCCTCCTCCAGTTCCGCGAGGGCCGTGACGAGCCGGACCGGGTCCGGCTCGCGGTCGTCGGGCGCGATCCCCGCGCCGGTGCACAGGTGGTCCCAGGTCGCGCGGTGCCCGTACGGCGCGAAGCGCTCGAGGCACCTGCGCAGGTAGGTGCGGCGCTGGGTGGGGGAGCGCCGGGGATCGCGCACCTGTCTGGCGAGGCTCCGGAATCCGGCCATGGTGTGCCACCTCCGTCGTCGGTGTCGCATCGCTGTCGAATGGACGTAACGGACGGCGTTCCGGATCCATCCCCGGCGCGGCGAGTTCCAGCCGGGATGGCGTAGCTGAAACGTGACGCATGTTCACCTTACTCGGCGGTCATCTCCCGAAGTAACCTGCGTCACACCGCGCTTCGGGAGGAGTGGTCATGCGATCCAGAATTGGCAGGTTCAGGACAAGCCTCAGAACGGCCGCGGCGGCGGCGGTGCTCGCCCTGGGGGCGAGCCTCGTCGCGCCGCTGCCCATGGCGGCGCACGCCGCCCCCGTCACCGACTACTGCCAGGGACGGTGCTCGGACGTCCTGCCGCCGGGCCAGAACGGCAACGCGACCCTCGCCCAGATCCTGCTGAACCAGATCTTCGGCACCCAGCCGGAGCACGCGGAGGACCAGCTCGGTCCGTACGCGAACCTGGCCGGCGGGTACCAGAACCTCACCGACGCCACCATCAACACCTTCTTCAACGACGCCTCCTTCGGCGTCCCGGCCGGGCAGGTCGCCTCGACGACCTCGCCCCGCAGCGACGTGACGATCACCCGCGACAAGAAGACCGGGGTCCCGCACATCTCCGGCACGACGCGGTACGGGACCGAGTTCGGCGCCGGGTACGCCGCGGCGCAGGACCGGCTGTGGCTGATGGACCTGTTCCGGCACGTGGGGCGCGGTCAGCTGACCTCGTTCGCCGGCGGCGCCCCCGCCAACCAGGGTCTGGAGCAGGAGTTCTGGCGCGCCGCGCCGTACACCGAGGAGGACCTGCAGGCCCAGATCGACTGGATCGCCACGCAGAACGGGGAGCGCGGCCGGCAGGCGCTGGCCGACGTCAACGCCTACGTGGACGGGATCAACGCCTACATCGCGGCCTCCGACAGTGGCCGCTACTTCCCCGGCGAGTACGTGCTGACCGGCCACAAGGACGCCATCACCAACGCCGGGACGATCGAGAGGTTCAAGTCCACCGACCTGATCGCGCTGGCCTCCGTGATCGGCGCGCTGTTCGGCACCGGAGGCGGCGGTGAGGTGACCAACGCCCTGTCCCTGCTGGCCGCCCAGCAGAAGTACGGGGTCACCGAGGGCACCAGGGTCTGGGAGTCGTTCCGGGAGCGCGACGACCCCGAGGCCGTGCTGACCGTGCACGACGGCCAGAGCTTCCCCTACGCCGTCCGCCCGGAGAACCCGCGGGGCAGGGCGCTGCCCGACGCCGGGAGCGTGACGGTGGAGCCGCTCGTCCACGACCGCACCGGCAGCGCGGGCACCGCGAAGGCCTCCGCGGCGTCGAAGAGCGCCACCACGAGCGCGCTCTCCGCGAACACCCGTGGCATGTCGAACGCGCTGCTGGTCAGCGGCGCGCACACCGCGAGCGGCCACCCGATCGCCGTGTTCGGCCCGCAGACCGGCTACTTCGCGCCACAGCTGCTGATGCTCCAGGAGATCCAGGGCCCCGGCATCAGCGCCCGCGGCGCCTCCTTCGCGGGCCTGAGCATGTACGTGGAGCTCGGCCGCGGCCAGGACTACGCGTGGAGCGCCACCACCTCGGCCCAGGACATCACCGACACCTACACCGTCGAGCTCTGCCAGGACGACGTCCACTACCTCTACCGCGGCACCTGCACGGCCATGGAGAAGCTGGAGCGCAGCAACTCCTGGAAGCCCACCACCGCCGACGGCACGGCGGCCGGCTCCTACCGGATGCAGATCTACCGCACCGAGTACGGCCCGGTGACGCACCGCGCGACGATCGACGGCAAGAAGGTCGCCTACGTGGCGCTGCGCAGCTCGTACATGCACGAGGCCGACTCGGTCGTCGGCTTCCAGATGCTCAACGACCCCTCCGCCGTCACCGACGCGGCCTCCTTCCAGCAGGCCGTCCAGCACATCAACTACACCTTCAACTGGTTCTACGCCGACTCCCGTGAGGCCGCCTACTTCAACAGCGGCGCCAACCCGGTGCGGGCCGCCGACGTCGACCCGACCTTCCCCGTCCGCGCCGAGCCCGCGTACGAGTGGCGCGGCTTCGACCCGGCCCACAACACTGCCGACTACACGCCCGCCTCGGAGCACCCGCAGTCCGTCGGCCAGGACTACTACGTCTCCTGGAACAACCGGCAGGCGAAGGGCTACGACGCGGCCGGGTTCGGCAACGGCTCGGTGCACCGCGGCAACCTGCTGGACGACCGGGTGAAGAAGCTCGTCGCGGCGGGCGGCGTCACCCGCGCCCAGCTCACCAAGGCGATGGCCGATGCGGCGCTGACCGACCTGCGCGGCGAGGACGTGCTGCCCGGCCTGCTCAAAGTGCTGCGCAGCGGAGCGGTCTCCGACCCAGCGGTGTCCGCGGCCGTCACCAAGCTCTCCGACTGGGTGGCCGCCGGTGCCAAGCGCCGGGAGACCTCGCCGGGTTCGCACGCCTACGCCAACGCCGACGCGGTGCGGATCATGGACGCCTGGTGGCCGCTGCTGGTCAAGGCCCAGTTCGAACCGGGCCTGGGGAGCGAGCTGTACGCGGCACTGACCGCCAACCTCACCGTGGACGAGGCGCCCTCGGCCGGGCACGGCCCGACCGGCTCGCATGCCGGCAGCTCCTTCCAGTACGGCTGGTGGTCCTACGTCGACAAGGACGTACGGGCGGTGCTCGGCGAACCCGTGCGGGGCGGTCTGGCCCGCACCTACTGCGGCGGCGGCGACCTCGCGGCCTGCCGTGACGTGCTGACCGGCACCCTCAAGCAGGCCGCCGCCAGGACCGCCGCCCAGGTGTACCCGGGTGACGAGAACTGCTCGGCCGGCGACCAGTGGTGCGCCGACACGATCATCCACCGCACCCTCGGCGGCATCAAGCACGGCAAGATCAGCTGGCAGAACCGCCCGACCTACCAGCAGGTCGTGGAGTTCCCCGCCCACCGCTGACCCGCCGAGCACGGCCCGCGCGGGCCGGCGAACGGCCTACGGCCTCAGGCCAGGAGCCGGCCCGCGCGCAACACGATCCGCGCCAGTTCGGGGTGGCAGATGTCGCTGTGCGCCCCGGACGGCGGGCCCCCGCGGCTCACCACGGCCGAGGCGTCCACGCTCACGCAGCCGGCCCGGGGGAACGCCCCGCGCAGCGCCTCGGCCAGCGGCACGTCCATGGTGCCGTCGACCGCCTTGATGCCGTCGTGGCCGGTGGCCCCCCAGCGGTCGCCGAGGTCCGGCCCGAACCCGCGGTCGTCGCCCGCCAGCCGGGAGGCGATCGGGTACATCGTGCCCAGCGCCGTGTCGTGGCGCGAGTAGCAGGACACCACCGGGCCCGCCACCTTGAGCCGGGCGGTGCCCAACGCGCCGCCGTGCGCGCCGTCGTGGGGCAGCCGGGACGCGAACGCGTAGTGCGAGAAGGCGCCCTGGAGCAGCGTCACCGACTTCACCGCCCGCACCCCCTCCGGCAGTCCGCGCAGCGCGTAGGAGACCAGCCGGCCGCCGAAGCTGTGCCCCACCAGGTGGACGGAGAGCGAGGGGTGGGTGCGGGCGAGGCGGCCGAGGAGCGGGCCGAGTCCGCGCTCGCCGACCGTACCGGCCCGCCGTTTCATCGCGTAGTACGTCGCCTGGCGCAGCATCTCCTTGGCGCCGTTCCACAGCCGCGTCCAGCCGCCGCCCGCCAGCGGCAGCCGGGCGCCGCCCTCCAGGGCCGCCGCGTACTCCTCGCAGGCGGCCACGGGATCGCCGCACAGGACGGCCGGTTCCGCGCCCGGCGCCGCGTCCGAGGTGTCGTCCGCGCACAACCCGGCGACGGTCTGCGGTGCGACCCCGGTCAGGCGCCGCACCAGGGCGGCGAACTCCACGAACGGCTCCTCGCCGTCGGGGCGTTCCTCCAGCAGTTCGGCGATCCGGCGGATCTCGTCCTCGTGCCCGGGGAAGACCGCCACGAGCGCGTCGCGGCTGGCGGCGTCGAGCGCCGGCTCCGGCCGGGGCGGCTCCGGGACGGGCAGCAGGGCCTCGAAGTCCGGGATCGGCTCGTCCGAGAAGCGCATGGAGGGCCACAGCACGCCGACGTAGCCCAGGACCGTGCCGGGCCGGGCCCGGCCGGCGAGCAGCCCGGGGACGGGGGCGAGGAAGCGGTCGTACAGGGCGGTCGCGCCGGAGCGGTCGTTGTTCCAGCCGTGCGAGAAGACCAGCAGATCGGTGACGCCCCGCGCGCCGACACCCGCCGTGAGCCGGTCGCGCTGCGCCCGGTCGGGGTCGCCGTCCGCGTCGAAGGTCAGCTCCCAGTACGGTTCGACACTCATCCCCGGCATGACCGTCCCCCTGGTTCGCCCGGACCGATGCGGTCGCATCATCCCAATCCGGCGCGGGTGCGGCCATACACCGCGCGGGGGGAATCCCGCCACCGGCCCGGTGCGCCCTTCCCAAGGTATGACCGACCGCTTAGTATGTTGACCGGAGCCGTTCCGAGTCGAAGTCGAAGGAGACGCGATGGAAGCGCTGCGCGATGCCCGGGTGGTCGTCACCGGTGCTGGGGGCGGGATCGGGGCGGCGCTGGCCCGGGGGTTCGCGGCGCAGGGCGCGCGCGTGGTCGTCAACGACCTGGACGAGGACTGCGCCAAGGCCGTCGCGGACGAGATCGGCGGCATCTGCGTCCCCGGTGACGCCTCCGCCGTCGTCGGGCCCGCCCGCGCGGCCCTCGGCGGGGGCGTCGACGTGTTCTGCGCCAACGCCGGAGTCGGCAGCATGGCCGGGGCCGAGGCCGAGGACGCCGTGTGGGAACGGGTCTGGGACGTCAACGTCATGGCCCACGTGCGTGCCGCCCGGGCACTCCTCCCGGAGTGGCTGGAGCGCGGCGAGGGCCGCTTCGTCGCCACCGTCTCCGCCGCCGGGCTGCTGACGATGGTCGGGGACGCCCCGTACTCGGTCACCAAGCACGGCGCCCTGGCCTTCGCCGAGTGGCTCGCCCTCACCTACCGGCACCGGGGCGTGCGCGTCCACGCCGTCTGCCCGGAGGGCGTGCGCACCGACATGCTGCGCGCCGCGGGCCCCGCGGGCGACCTCGTGCTCGCCCCCACGGCCATCGAGCCGGAGGACGTCGTCGCGGCCGTGCTCCAGGGCATCGCCGACGAGCGCTTCCTGATCCTGCCGCACCCCGGGACGGCCGCCCACTACGCCGCCCGCGCCGGGGACACCGACCGCTGGATCGGCGGGATGAACCGGGTGCAGCGGAAGCTGGAGGAGGGGCACGGCGCGTGAGCCCGTACGCGAACAAGCCCTGGCTGCGGCACTTCGACGAGGAGCTGCACACCCTCCCCGACCCGCCGGTCACCCTGCTGCACGCCTTCCGCGAGGTCGTCGCCCGCGTCCCCGACCGCACCGCGCTGGCGTACTTCGACGGCCGCCTGAGCTACCGCGAACTCGACGCGCTGTCGGACGGGCTCGCCCGGTACCTCGCCGCCCGCGGCTTCGCGCGCGGCGACCGGATGGCTGTCCTCCTGCAGAACGTGCCGCAGTTCGCGGTCGCGCTGCTCGGCGCCTGGAAGGCCGGCGGCACCGTCGTGCCGGTCAACCCCATGTACAAGGAGCGCGAACTCGCCCATGTGCTGGCGGACGCCGGGGTCACCGCCCTGGTGTGCGCCGACCGGGCCTGGGACGCGTACGTGCGCCGGACGGCGGCCGGGTCGCCGGTGCGGATCCCGCTGACGACCAGTGAACTCGACCTGCAGACCAGGGACGACGAGCGGGTCCTGCCCCAGCGGCGCACACCGCCCGGGGACACCGACGACCTGCTGGCCGCCGCACGCGGCGGCGCGGCCGGCCCGGAGCTGCCCGACCCCGGGCTGACCGGGGCCGACGTCGCGCTGATCAGCTACACCTCGGGGACCAGCGGCGTCCCCAAGGGCGCCATGAACACCCACGGCAACATCAGCTACAACGCCGACCGGCAGCGCGCGCACAGCGTCCTGCCCGACGGCGCCACGCTCTTCGCCCTCGCCCCGCTGTTCCACATCACCGGCATGGTCTGCCAGCTGGCCGCCGGCCTGGTCGCGGGCTCCACCGTCGCGCTCGCCCACCGGTTCGAGCCGGGCGTCGTCCTCGACGCGCTGCGCGAGCACCGCCCGGCGTACATGGTCGGCCCCTCCACCGCCTACATGGCGCTCATGGCGCGGCCCGACGCCACCGCCGAGGACTTCTCCTCCTTCCACCTGCTCTACTCCGGCGGCGCCCCCGTGCCGCCCGCGCTGGTCGCCGCCTTCCGCGAGCGCTTCGGCCACTACCTGCGCAACGGGTACGGCCTCACCGAGTGCACGGCGCCCTGCGCCAGCGTCCCCGCGGGGCTGGAGGCCCCGGTCGACCCGGTCTCCGGGACGCTCTCGGTCGGCGTCCCGGGCCCCGGGACGATGGTGCGCATCGTGGACGACGAGGGCGCCGACGTGCCCTTCGGCGAGCACGGCGAGATCGCCGTACGCGGGCCCATGGTGGTCCCCGGCTACTGGAACCAGCCGGAGGCCTCCCGTGCGGCGCTGCCCGGTGGGGAACTGCGCACCGGCGACATCGGCTTCATGGACGAGGAGGGCTGGCTCTTCGTCGTCGACCGCAAGAAGGACATGATCAACGCCTCCGGCTTCAAGGTGTGGCCGCGCGAGGTCGAGGACGTCCTGTACGCCCACCCCGCGGTGCGCGAGGCGGCCGTGGTCGGGGTCCCCGACGCCTACCGGGGCGAGTCGGTGAAGGCCTTCGTCAGCCTCCGGCCGGGGGCCGAGGCGGACCCCGCGGAACTGGTCGGGCACTGCAGGGACCGCCTCGCGGCGTACAAGTACCCGCGCGAGGTCGAGGTCCTGCCCGAGCTGCCGAAGACGTCCAGCGGCAAGATCCTGCGCAGGGAGCTGCGCGCACGGAGGGATTGAGCCACATACCGGTCGGTATGCTGTCCGGGCGCACCGGTACGGAGAGAGGGCAGGCCATGGCACGGAGCACCACCCCCCCCAAGGCGACCGCGACCGCGGTACCCCAGCGGCTGCTCGCCGAGGCCACCCGCCTCTTCGCCGAGCGCGGGTACGACCGGACGTCGGTGCAGGAGATCGTCGAGGCCGCCGGGGTCACCAAGGGAGCGCTCTACCACTACTTCGGCAGCAAGGACGACCTCCTGCACGAGATCTACGGGCGCGTGCTGCGGCTGCAGATGGAGCGCCTGGAGGCGATCGCCGGCAAGGAGACGGCCCCGGTGGCCGAACGCCTGGTCGAGGCCGCCGCCGACGTCGTCGTCACCAGCATCGACAACCTCGACGACACCAAGATCTTCTTCCGGTCTATGCACCAGCTCAGCCCGGAGAAGCAGAAGGCGGTGCGGGCCGACCGGCGCCGCTACCACGAGAAGTTCCGCGCACTGGTCGAGGAGGGGCAGCGCGAGGGCGTGTTCCGGCCGGAGGTCCGGCCCGACCTCGTCGTCGACTTCTTCTTCGGGGCCGTGCACCACCTCGGCACCTGGTACCGGGAGGACGGGCCGCTGTCCGCCGGCCAGGTCGCCGCCGACTTCGCAGACATGCTGCTGCACTCCGTGCGGCAGCCCTGAACCGAACCGGGAGCAGACCGCATGAAGGCATGGCGAGTGCACGAGAACGGGGAGCCGCGCGCGGCGATGCGCCTGGACGAGGTCCCCGACCCGCAGCCGGGCCCCGGTGAACTGCTCCTGAAGGTCCGGGCCGCGAACGTCAACTTCCCCGACGCGCTGCTGTGCCGGGGGCACTACCAGGTGCGGCCGCCCCTGCCGTTCACCCCGGGCGTCGAGCTCTGCGGCGAGGTCGTCGCGGCCGGCGAGGGGGTCACCGGGCACACGGCCGGCGACCGGGTCATCGCCCCGGCCGCGCTGCCCGGCGGTGCCTTCGCCGAACTCGCCGTCGTCCCCGCCGCGAACGTGCTGCCCGCGCCCCCGGCCCTGGACGACGCCGAGGCCGCCGCCCTCCACATCGGCTACCAGACCGGCTGGTTCGGGCTGCACCGGCGGGCCGGGCTGCGCGCCGGCGAGACGCTGCTCGTGCACGCCGCGGCGGGCGGTGTCGGCAGCGCCGCCGTCCAGCTCGGCAGGGCCGCGGGCGCCACCGTCATCGGGGTGGCCGGCGGCCCCGACAAGGCGAAAGTGGTGCGGGAGCTGGGCGCCGACGTCGTCGTCGACCGGACCGCCGAGGACTTCGTAGCCGTCGTCAAGGAGGCGACCGGCGGGCGCGGCGCCGACGTCGTGTACGACCCGGTGGGCGGCGACGCCTACACCCGGTCGACCAAGTGCATAGCCTTCGAGGGCCGCATCCTGGTCGTGGGCTTCACCAGTGGCACGATCCCCAGCCCCGGCCTCAACCACGCCCTGGTCAAGAACTACTCCGTCGTCGGCCTCCACTGGGGCCTGTACAACACCCACGACCCCGCCGCGGTGCGCCGCTGCCACGACGAGCTCACCCGCCTCGCCGCGGAGGGCGCCGTCAGGCCCCTCGTCAGCGAGCGCGTCCCGCTGGAGGGCGCGGCGGACGCCGTCCAGCGGGTCGCCGACGGCGCGACGACCGGCCGCCTGGTGGTCGTGCCCGGCTGACCGCGCGGCGGGCACCCGGCCGCGCGGCGGATCCCACGCGGCCGGCCGGGTCCTCACGCGCCGCGATGCGGTGGCGCCGCGGCGGGGTGCCGTGGGGCCACCGCGGGGCCGCCGCTGGGTCAGCCCTCCTGGGCGTGGCGCTTCAGCTCGCGGCGCGCCAGGGAGCGCTTGTGGACCTCGTCGGGGCCGTCGGCCAGCCGCAGCGTGCGGGCCGCCGCGTACAGCTCGGCCAGCGGGAAGTCCTGGCTGACGCCGCCCGCGCCGTGCAGCTGGATGGCGCGGTCGAGGATCAGCCCGACCTTCTCCGGGGTGGCGATCTTGATGGCCTGGATCTCGGTGTGGGCCCCCCGGTTGCCGACGGTGTCCATCAGCCAGGCGGTCTTGAGCACCAGCAGCCGCAACTGCTCGATCTCCACCCGGGCCTCGGCGATCCACTGCTGGACGACACCCTGTGCCGCCAGCGGCTTTCCGAAGGCGACCCGCCCCGTGGCCCGGCGGCACATCAGCTCCACCGCCCGCTCGGCCATGCCGATCAGGCGCATGCAGTGGTGGATGCGGCCCGGGCCCAGCCGTGCCTGCGCGATGGCGAAACCGCCGCCCTCCTCGCCGATCAGGTTCTCCGCGGGGACCCGCACGTCGTGGAAGACGACCTCGGCGTGGCCGCCGTGGTCCCCGTCGTCGTAGCCGAACACCCGCATGCCGCGGCGCACTTCGAGGCCGGGGGTGTCCCGCGGTACGAGGAGCATGCTCTGCTGGCGGTGCCGCTCGGCGGACGGGTCGGTCTTGCCCATGACGATGAAGATCCGGCAACGGGGGTTCATGGCGCCGGAGATGAACCACTTGCGGCCGTTGACGACGTACTCGTCGCCGGCCCGCTCGATCCGCGTCTCGATGTTGGTCGCGTCGGACGAGGCGACGTCGGGCTCGGTCATCGCGAAGGCCGAGCGGATCTCGCCCGCGAGCAGCGGCTCCAGCCAGCTCTTGCGCTGCTCCTCGCTGCCGAACTCGGCCAGCACCTCCATGTTGCCGGTGTCCGGCGCGGCGCAGTTGAGGGCCGGCGGGGCGAGGTGCGGGCTGCGGCCGGTGATCTCGGCCAGCGGCGCGTACTGCAGGTTGGTCAGCCCGGCGCCGCGCTCGCCGGGGAGGAAGAGGTTCCACAGTCCGCGCTCGCGGGCCGCCGCCTTCAGCTCCTCGACGACCGGCGGCGCGGACCAGACCTCCTCGCCCACAGCCGCCTCGCGCTGCCGGTGGAAGACCGGTTCCGCGGGGTACACGTGCTCGTCCATGAACGCGAGCAGCCGCCCGCGCAGTTCCTCGGTCCTGGCGTCGTACGCGAAATCCATGGCTCAGCCTTCCTGAAGCGTCCGCAGGCCGTTGTCGATGAAGGCCGGGACCAGGGCGCCGATCCGGTCGAAGCCGGCGCCGAGGGTCTGGCCGAGGGTGTAGCGGTAGTGGATGCCCTCGAGGATCACCGCGAGCTTGAAGTAGGCGAACGCGGTGTACCAGGCGACCGAGGACACGTCACGGCCGGAGCCGGCCGCGTAGCGCTCGACGAGCTCGGCGGGGGAGGGGTGGCCGGGCGCGCCCCCGGTGACGGAGACGGGAGTGCCGGGCGTCGGACGCAGCTCGCCGTACATCAGCAGCAGCCCGAGGTCGGTGAGCGGGTCGCCGAGGGTGGACATCTCCCAGTCGAGGATGGCCCGGACGGTGTCGTCGGCGCCGACCAGGACGTTGTCCAGCCGGTAGTCGCCGTGCACGACCGTCGCGGGCGCGGAGGCCGGCAGCCGGGTGCCGAGCAGGGCGGAGAGCTCGTCGATCCCGGGCAGTTCGCGGCTGCGCGAGGCGTCGAGCTGCTTGCCCCAGCGGCGCAGCTGCCGTTCCAGGAAGCCGTCGGGCCGCCCGAAGTCGTCCAGTCCCACCGCCCGCGGGTCCACGGCGTGCAGCGCCACCAGGGTGTCCACCAGCCGCAGCACGATGTCGCGGGTGCGTTCCGGTCCGAGCGCCGTCAGCTGCCGCTCGGTGCGGTAGGGCGTGCCCTCGACGAAGTCCATCACGTAGAAGGGCGCCCCGACGACCTCGGGGTCCTCGCAGAGCAGCACGGCCCCGGGGACGGGCACGGGGGTCTCGCGCAGGGCGCTGATGACGCGGTGCTCGCGGGTCATGTCGTGCGCCGTGGCCAGGACGTGGCCGAGCGGGGGACGCCGGACGACCCAGTGGGAGACGCCGTCGGTCACCGCGTAGGTCAGGTTCGACCGGCCGCCCTCGATGAGCTCGCCGTCCAGCGGGCCCGCCAGCAGCCCGGGCCGCTCGGCGTCCAGGTGCCGCCGCAACCGCTCCAGGTCGAGTCCCGGTGGGTTCTCCGTCCCGCTCATCCTTGCTCCTCGCCGCTGCCGTGGGCACCTGTCCCGGCTATCATGCCGACCAGTCGGTATGTCGTCCAGTCCGCCGCCCCGCCCGCCGCCGGGAAAAGCAGGTGACCGGCGTTGCGGACGCTGCGAGACTGATGACCATGATCCCGCCCGCCGCGCTCGACTCGCTGTACGGACTGGCCCACGGCGACGCGTTCGGCGACCGCTGGTTCTTCACCTCGCGGGAGGAGCGGGAGGGCGGCATGGCGCACCGGATCGCCCCCGAGGACGTTCCCTGGTACTGGACCGACGACACCGCCCAGGCCCTGGTGCTCTTCGGGCACCTGGCGGGGAACGGCGGATCCGTCGGGCAGGACTCCCTGGCGGCCGGCCTCGCCGGTGCCTACGCCGCCGATCCCCACCGCAAGTACGGGCCCTCCATGCACGACGTCCTGCGCCGCATCGGCGCCGGCGAACGCTGGGCGGACGTCGTCGGCGAGCAGTTCGGCGGGCAGGGCTCGTACGGCAACGGCGCCGCGATGCGGGTGGCACCGCTGGGCGCGTGGCTCGCCGCCGACCTGGAGGGCGTGGCCGGGGCCGCCGCGGCGCAGGCCGCCGTCTCCCACCACCACCCCGAGGCCGCCGTCGGCGCCGTCGCCGTGGCGCTCGCCGCCGCCTTCGCCGCGCGCAGCCGGGGCGGACCGGCGCCGCGGGACCTGCTCGCGCGGGTGGCCGACCGGCTGCCCGACAGCGAGGTGCGCTCCGGGCTGCGCATCGCGAGCCGTTTCCCGGAGGCCACGTCGGTCCGGCACGCGGCCGAGGTCCTGGGCTCCGGCTACGGGGTCTCCGCGCAGGACACCGTCCCCTTCGCGCTGTGGTGCGCCGCGCGGCACCCGGACGACCTGGAGGGCGGTCTGTGGGACACCGTCGCCGGGCTCGGGGACATGGACACCACCTGTGCGATCGCCGGCGGGGTCATCGCCGCCCGCACCGGGGTCGGCGAGCTGCCCTCCGCCTGGAGGGCGGCCCTGGAGCCGTTGCCGGACTGGGTCCCGGCGCCGTCCGGCGAACCGGTGTAGCGCCGCCGACCTGCGCGTTCTTGACGGGCATCCGGACGCCACCTAGGGTCGCGTTCTGGTGGACGCACAGGATTCACATATATGAACGCGAGGGGTGGCGTGCCGTGGCACAGCAGAGGGATCTGACGATCACCGGGGTGAGCCTCACCCCCGTCCTCATCTCCGACCCGCCGCTGCTCAACACCCAGGGCGTGCACCAGCCCTACACCCCGCGCCTGATCGTCGAGGTGACCACCGCGGGCGGGGTGAGCGGCGTCGGGGAGACCTACGGCGACACCCGCTACCTGGAACTCGCCCGGCCGCTGGCGGAGGCCCTGCCGGGCTGCCGCGTGGACGACCTGAACAACCTTCCGGTCCTCGCGGCGCTGGTGTGCGCGCCCCCCGAGGAGACCACCGACGCGGTGGACGCCGGCGGCCTGCGCGGCGTCCAGACCGCCGACAAACTGCTGCTCTCCGTGGTCTCGGCCTTCGAGGTGGCCTGCCTGGACGCCCTCGGCAAGGCGCTCGGGCTGCCCGTGCACGCCCTGCTCGGCGGGAAGGTCCGCGACACCGTCGACTACAGCGCCTACCTGTTCTACCGCTGGGCCGAACACCCCGGCGGCCACGGGGAGAAGGACGACTGGGACGCCGCGCTGGACCCCGCCGGGGTGGTCGCGCAGGCCCGCAGGCTGGTGCGCGAGCACGGCTTCACCTCGTTCAAGCTCAAGGGCGGGGTGTTCGCGCCCGAGCAGGAGATCGCCGCCGTACGGGCCCTCGAGCAGGCCTTCCCCGAGCAGGCGCTGCGCCTGGACCCCAACGGCGCCTGGTCCGTGGAGACCTCGCTGCACGTGGCGCGGGAGCTCGGCGACGTCCTGGAGTACCTGGAGGACCCGGCCACCGGCACCGCCCTGATGGCCGAGGTGTCCGCGGGCACCGACGTGCCGCTCGCCACCAACATGTGCGTGACGACCTTCCCCGAGATCGCCGAGGCCTTCGCCAAGGACGCGGTCCAGATCGTGCTCTCCGACCACCACTACTGGGGCGGGCTGCGCAACACCCGTGAACTGGCCGCGATCTGCCGCACCTTCGGGGTCGGCCTGTCGATGCACTCCAACACCCACCTGGGCATCAGCCTGGCCGCCATGACCCACGTCGCCGCCACCGTGCCGGACCTCCACCACGCCTGCGACTCGCACTACCCCTGGCAGACCGAGGACGTCATCACCCGCCGGCACGAGTTCCGCGGCGGCCGGCTGCCCGTCTCCGACGCCCCCGGGCTGGGGGTCGAACTGGACCGGACGGCCCTGGCCGCGCTGCACCGCCGCTGGCTGGAGGACGACGGTACCTTCCACGTGCGCGACGACGCCGCCGCCATGCGCAAGGCCGAGCCCGGCTGGGCCGCCCGCCGCTGGTGACCCGGCGACGGGCGGCCCGCACGGCCCTCAGGCCAGGCACTCCGGGATCCGGCCGCCGTTCAGCACGGCCATGTCGGTGATCACCGGCGGCAGGTCCAGCGGCGAGCCGAGCGGCAGGCCGTCCAGCTCCGCGTAGGCGCGGTGCAGGTTGGCGACCAGCCGCTCCGGCTCGCGCAGCGTCGCGAACCCGCCGAGGTCGGCCGCCCGCGCCACCTCCATCGGCGTCCGCCCCGCCTTGTGGCCCTCGGCCGCAAGCTCGGCCACGAAGCGCAGGTAGCCCTCGACGGTCGCGTACACCGAGGGGTCGCAGATGCCGCCGTGGCCGGGCACGACGACCTCGGCGTCGAGCGAGCGCAGCACCTCCAGGGCGCGCAGCGAACCCTCGAGGGAGCCCATGGGGACGAACGGCGCGCCGCCGTTGAAGACCAGGTCGCCGGTGAAGACGACCTTGCGCCCCGGGAGCCAGACGATCGTGTCGCCGAGGGTGTGCGCCACGCCGGGGTGCAGCAGCTGCACCTCCTCCTCGCCGACGTGGAGGGTGAGGCGGTCCTCGTAGGTGACCGTCGCCGGGACCACCGGCACCTCGCCGTACTCCACGTCCGGCCAGATCGCGTGCAGTTGGTGCCCGGCCGCGATCTGCTCGGTGACGCACGCCGAGTGGCCGACGATGCGGGCGCCCTCCGCGAAGACGCTGTTGCCGTAGGTGTGGTCACCGTGGTGGTGGGTGTTGACCACGTGCGCGGGCATCGGCGCGCCGGAGGCGAGGAGGGCGTCGCGCAGCATCAGGGCGCGGCGTTCGGTGGCGGCGGTGTCGATCAGCAGCGTCGTGGCCCCGTCGGTCACCCAGCCCGCGTTGTTGAGGCACCACCCCCCGTCCGGCTGGACGTAGGCGTGGACCCCGGGGGCGATCTCCTCGGTGAACGGATGGTCGGTGTGCAGCTGTGACATTTTGACGCCTTTCCCTGGTCAGACGCATGGAACGTATCAGGGCAGGGCGTACGGGCGACGACGTGGAGGCGTCGCCCCGCCGCCGTGACGCCTACAGGACGAGCGAGAGCAGCAGCACGAAGACGATCCCCACGACGGAGATCACGGTCTCCATGGCGGACCAGGACTTGAGGGTCTGCGGGACGTCCATCCCGAAGTACTCCTTCACCAGCCAGAAGCCCGCGTCGTTGACGTGCGAGAAGAACAGCGAGCCCGCGCCGACGGCGAGCACCAGCAGCGCGGCGTGCGTCCCGGTCATCCCCTCGGCCAGCGGCGCGACCAGACCGGCGGCGGAGATGGTGGCCACGGTGGCGGAGCCGGTGGCGACCCGGATCAGGACGGCGATCAGCCAGGCCAGCAGCAGCGGCGAGATGTTCCAGCCGTCCGACCAGCCGAGGATCATGTCGCCGATGCCCGCGTCGATGAGGGTCTGCTTGAAACCGCCGCCGGCGCCGACGATCAGCAGGATGCCCGCGATCGGGCCGAGCGACCTCTCTACCGTCGTGGAGATCCGCTCCTTGGTGAAGCCGGCCGCCCCGCCCAGGGTGAACATGCCCAGGACGACAGCCGACAGCAGGGCGATCAGCGGTGAGCCGATGACGTCGAAGACCCGGAAGACCAGGCTGTCCTGGTCGTCCACGAGGACGTCCACCAGCGCCTTGCCGAGCATCAGCACCACCGGCAGCAGCATCGTGGCCACGGTGGGGGCGAAGCCGGGGCGCTGGTCCAGGTCGTCCGAGGCCCGGGTGGGCGTGAGGTGCTCGGGCGGGGTGACCTTCACCCAGCGGTCGGCGACCCGCCCGAAGAGCGGGCCGGCTATGGCGACGGTGGGCAGCGCGACGAGCACGCCGAGCGCGAGGGTGGTGCCGAGGTCGGCGTGGATGGATTCGATCGCGGCGAGCGGGCCCGGGTGCGGCGGCACCAGGCCGTGCATCACCGACAGGCCGGCCAGCGCCGGGACGCCGATCCGGATCAGGGAGTGGTTGCCGCGCCGGGCCACCAGCAGGACGACGGGGATCAGCAGCACGATGCCGACCTCGAAGAAGAGCGGCAGCCCGATCAGGCCCGCGATCAGCGCCATCGCCCAGGGCAGCCGCCGTTCGCCCGTCCTGGCCAGGACGGTGTCGACGATCTGGTCGGCGCCGCCGGAGTCGGCGAGCAGCTTGCCGAGGATCGCGCCGAGCGCGATGAGCACGCCCACACCCGCGACGGTCGAGCCGAGGCCGGTGGTGAAGCTGGCGATGGTCTTGGCGAGGGGGGCGCCCGCGACGGCACCGAGGACTCCGGTGCCGATGGTGAGGGCGAGGAAGGCGTGCATCTTCCAGCGGGTGATCAGCAGGACGATCACCGCGATGCCGGCGAGCGCGGCGACGGCCAGGCGGGTGTCGCCCGCGCTGGTGATCGGCTCCGTCGCCGCGGGGGCCGCGGCCAGCAACTCGGCGCTGAGTGCAGACACGTTTCTACTCCGTGGGGGGAGGGGGTGGGGGACGGTGGCGGGGGAGGACGGGCTCAGTGGGGGAGCACGGCCAGGGCGCGGTCGGTTATCCGCCGGGGGTCGCCCTCGACGGTGACGACGGCGCCGGCCTCGTCGGGTTCCAGCGGTTCGAGCGCGTCGAACTGGGAGCGCAGCAGGCCCGCGGGCATGAAGTGCTCCATCCGCGCCGCCAGGCGCGCGCCGATCAGCTCCTCGGACCCGTCGAGGTGCAGGAAGAACAGACCGGGGGTGTCCTTGCGGAGCCGGTCGCGGTAGCGGCGCCGCAGCGCCGAGCAGCTGACGACGCCGCCGCGCTCACCGCGCTCGACGATCCACGCCGCGATGGCGTCGAGCCAGGGTGCCCGGTCCTCGTCGTCCAGCGGGTGCCCGGCCGACATCTTGGCGATGTTCGCCGGCGGGTGGAAGTCGTCCGCCTCGGCGTAGGGGACTCCCAGCCGCTCGGCGAGCAGCCCCCCGACGGTGGACTTGCCGGAACCGGACACGCCCATCACCACCACCAGGGGAAGGTGCGGGGCCCGCGGGCCTGCCTCGGTCATCACTGGTACCTCCTCGTCCGCGTGACCGCCCCAGGAAACGCCATAGGTACTACTTATTCAAGGGGCCGACATCAAATCGTCACACGAAGCGTTGGCCGCATAGGCTGTCGCCCATGGACGGGTTCATCGATCGGCAGGCGGAGCACGGCGGTCTGCACGCCCGTGTCCTGGCGGAACTCGGTCCGGCCATCGCCTCGGGCGCGTACCCGCCGGGCACGGTGCTGCGCATCGACGAACTGGAGCAGCGTTACGGCGTCTCCCGCACCGTCGTCCGCGAGGCCGTACGCGTCCTGGAGGCCATGCACCTCGTCGAGTCGCGGCGCCGGGTCGGCGTCACGGTGCGCCGCACCGAGGAGTGGAACGTCTTCGACCCGGCCGTCATCCGCTGGCGCCTGGCCGGGGCGGACCGGCCCCGGCAGCTGCGTTCGCTCACCATGCTCCGCACCGCCGTCGAGCCCGTGGCCGCCGGTCTGGCGGCGACCGCCGCGACCCCGGAGCAGTGCCGCGAACTGACCGTCCTCGCCGCCGAGATGGCCGCGGCGGGGCGGGCCGCCGACCTCGACGAGTACCTGGTGCACGACGTGGCCTTCCACCGGGTGGTGCTCACCGCGTCCGGCAACGAGATGTTCGCCCGGCTCGGCGACGTCGTCGCGGAGGTGCTGACCGGGCGCACCGCGCACCACGTCATGTTCAGCGCCCCCGACCCCGAGGCGGTCACCCTCCACGTGCGCGTCGCCGAGGCGGTCCGCGCCCGCGACGCGGAGGCCGCGGAACGCCTGATGCGCGAGATCTGCGTCGGCGCGCTGCGCGAACTGGACGTCCTGGCCCCCTGACCCGCGAACCGCCGCCCTGCCGCGCCCTTGCCGGGACCGGGTCAGCCGGTGGGTCCGGCGTGGCGGAGGACGGCGTCCACGGTCTCCTGCGGGGTCTGGCGTGAGGTGTCCAGCCACAGGCCGATCCGCGGGGTGCCGGCCCGCAGGGCGCGGTCGAGGTCGGCCGGCGTCCAGGCGCCGTAGGCCCGTTTGGCCCGCCCGGCCTCGCGGGCGGCGATCGCCTCCGGGGAGGGCACGAGCACCACGACGTGCAGTGGCCGGGTGCGCAACAGGGCGATCGTGCGCGGCAGTTCGTCGCCGAGGATGACGTCCTGCAGCACGGGGGTGAACCCGGACGCCGCATAGGCGTCGGCGCTCGCCGCCGCCAGGGAGTGCCGCAGCCGCAGTTGCCGCAGCGCCTCCTCGGTCAGGCCCGCGACGTCCCCCGAACCGTCGCCGGGCAGCGCCTCCGCCCGCCCTCCGACGATCATCCGCCGGAACGAGTCGCCGCGGACGTGCGCCGAGCGGGGCAATCGTTCGGCCAGTGCCTGTGCCACCGTCGACTTCCCCGACGCGGGGATCCCGGTGATCAGGAACATCGCTCGCACCTCACCGCCGTGTGCCCTTTCCCTCACGCCGCCCGGCACCGCGTGGTGCCCAGGGCGACTCTATGTTCGAGACATGTCAAGCGGAACGTTTCCGCGCACCGAAAACCAGGTGACCGGGGCGGAGTCGGGGTGCTGCACTGGGGATCATGACGCCTCCGCCGCCCGCCCCGCCGCCCCAGCCGTACCGCTGGGCGCTGTCGCGTGCCCGCGGCGGGGCGCCGCCGGACCGGCTCGGCACCCTCACCGAGGGCGCCGCACGCCCCCGCCTGTGGTTCCTGCCCGAACTGACCGTGTGCGCGGGGAAGGTGCTCGCCCGCTCCGGCGGCGCCGACCTGTGCTTCGTCGGCCGCTCCCTGGACAGCATGTACGACCTGCTGACCGGCGCCTTCGAGGGCTCCTCCCGGGAAGGGAGCCTGCTGCGCCTGCCGTTGTCGCTGCGCCTGCGCCCGGTACCGCCACCCGCCCACACGGCCCGGCTGCGCGAGCACCTGGCCGCGGCCGGCCTCGCGCCGCACGCCCTGGCCCGCCGCACCCGCCCGGTGGCGCTGGTCGACCTCGTCTCCGGGGGCAGCACCTACGACGCGCTGTTCGCCGCCCTCGCCGACTGGGTGCGCGAGAGCCGTGAGCCGTGGCCGGTGATCCGCCGCAAGCTGCGCTTCGTCGGGGTCACGGCCCGCCGGCGGACGAGCCCGAACACCTGGCGCTGGCAGCAGAACACCGCGGGCGACTGGGCGCGTTCCCTGCCGTCCGGGCACGTCGCCGGGGTGTCGCTGCACCCGGTGGTGTGGTCGTACTTCGGCGACTCGCAGGCGAAACTGCAGCCGTCCTTCCCGCCGCCGCGCTGGTTCGACGCGTACGCCGCGGAGCCCTGGCACGGACCGGACCTCCCCGCGGCGCTCGCCGAGTCGCTGGCCCTGGTCGAGGCGGGTCGCGGACGGGCGGTGCGCGGGGAACTGGTGCGGGTGATCGCGGGGGAGCCCGGTTTCGCGGACCGCGAGGTCCGCGCCCTCGTCGCCCCGCTGCGCGGCCTGGCGCCGACCGGCTCCCGCCCCCGTTCCCGCGCCGGGGGCGGTTCCCGTGCCCGGGCCGGGGCGCGTCAGCGGTCCTTGCCGCGGGCCTCCATGACCGGGCGCAGCCGCTCCAGCAGCGCGTAGAGGGCCGCCTGCTCGCCCTCGTCCAGGGTGTCCAGGGCGCCGTGGGTTGCCTGCATCTCGTCCCGTACGCGACGGATGGTCTCGCGCCCGAGGTCGGTGGCCACGACGTTCTTGACCCGGCGGTCGGTGGCGCTCACCTCGCGGCGGACGAAGCCGTGCGCCTCGAGCCGGTCGACGATGCCGGTGACGTTGGACGCGTCGCACACCAGCCGCTCGGCCAGTCCGCGCATCGGCACCGGGCCGCCCAGCTGGGCGAGCACCTTGGCCTGCATGGAGGTCAGCCCGTGCCGGGCGGCAGCGGCGGCGAAGTCCTGCCACTGGGCGGTGCCGATGGCGGCGAGCAGCTCCAGCAGCTCGATCTTGGTGGGCTGCGCGGTCGTCGCGGCGGTCGGGGCGCTCATGTCTGCGAGTGTACTCAAAAGCTTGAGATGGTAAATGATTAGCTTGAACTCTTCAAGTTCTTGCCGCGTCCTCGCTCAGCGCGGGCCGAGGAACACCAGCAGCGCGCCCGCGACGGCGAGCACCAGGACGCACAGCAGCGCCCAGGACGCAGTCCCGTACGTCATCGCGGCGGGCCGCGCCGGGTTCAGGGCGGCGATCCGCCGCTGGGCGGTGACGGAGAACGCCAGCCATGCCAGCGCGCACAGCGAGAGCCCCAGCAGTCCGGCCGGGGACACCCCGTGCAGCAGCGCCTCGCGCCCGGCCAGCAGCGCCGCCACCGCGAAGGCGAGGGTGGTGCGCCGCCAGGCCAGCCGGGTCCGTTCGGGCTGCAGGCCCGGGTCGCGCGCCGTGTCCCCGCCCGGGGCCGTCATCAGCCCGCCCACCCCAGCACCGCCGTGAGCAGCATCGCCACCGCCACCAGCGCCACCAGCACGGCCAGCAGGGCGGGGAAGCGCGAGACCGGCAGGTCCTCCCCGCGCCGCATCGCCCGCTCGGAGCGCACCCAGTGGTTCACCGCGCGGACCGCGCACATGGCGCCGCCGACCACCAGCACCACCGCGAGCGTCACCCGGACCGGACGGCGCAGGTCCCGCAGGAACTGGTCGACCGCGAACCCGCCGCCGACCAGTGCGAGGGCGGTGCGCAGCCAGGCGAGGAAGGTCCGCTCGTTGGCGAGCGAGAAGCGGTAGTCGGGCGTCGTCCCCTCGGCCCGCACCCGCGCCGGGGCGAACCACAGGGCGACCGCCCCGAACGCGGCCCGCGCATGCTTGATCACGGCCCCCACAGTACCGAGCGCCGTCCGGCCGGGCGCGTCCTGGGCGGGGCCGTGAAGGGACGGTCCGCGGACGGCATAGTGTAACAGTTGATCCAGAAATGGTAGGCTCGCGCCATGGCGCGCACCAGGGAGTTCGACCTCGACCAGGCCCTCGACCGTGCGATGGACCTGTTCTGGCGCCGCGGCTACGCGGCGACGTCCCTCCAGGACCTGCTGACCGAGCTCTCCATCGGCAGCGGCAGCCTCTACGCCGCCTTCGGCTCCAAGGACAAGCTCTACGCCCGCGCCCTGGAGCGCTACTGCTCCCAGTACGCCGGCGGACTCGTGGAACTGCTGGAGAACGCGGACGAGATCCGCCCCGCCGTCCGCACCGCGCTGACGCAGATGGTCGAGGCCGACCTGGAGGACCCGGAACGCGGCTGCCTGCTGGTCAACGCCGCCACCGAGCGCGGGGACGACCCCGGCACCATGGACCGGGTCGCGGTCACCCTCCGCCTGCTGGAGTCCGCCCTCGCGGCGGCACTGGAGAAGGCGCGGGCCCGGGGGGAGCTGTCCGCCGACAAGCAGCCGGTGGAGCTCGCGCGCTTCCTCACCACCTTCGTCCAGGGCCTGCGCGTCGTCGGCCGGGCCCGCCTCGGCCGGGCCTTCGTCGACGACGCCGTCGCCACCGCCCTGCGCTCCCTGGACTGATCGCGCCGCCCGCCCGCCCACGACCGTGGCCGGAACGGGCCGCACGTGGCCGGAACCACGGCGGTGCCCCGCGGTGTCCCCCTCCCCATGGGACCGATCGTCACCGGCATCCGCAGGCTCGTGCTCTTCGGCTGGACGGAGGCGCGCTGCTGCGCCTTCGCCGTCGCGCTGATGGCGGGCGTGGCCGGCTCGCGGCTGCTGCCCCCGCTCCCCGTCGCCCGCTACGACCTGCTGCTCTGCTACGGGGTCGCGCTCAGCGCGCTGTTCTGGGTTTGCGGCTGGGAACGCGGACGTGACGTCGCCGTCATCGCGGTCTGCCACGCCGTCGGGCTGCTCTTCGAACTCGTCAAGGTGCACCTGGGGTCCTGGAGCTACCCCGAACCCGCGCTCACCAAGTTCGGCGGCGTCCCGCTCTACGGGGGCTTCCTCTACGCCGCCGTCGGCAGCTACGTGTGCGCCGCCTGGCGGCTGTTCGAGCTGGGCCTGACCGGCTACCGCCGCCGCGCCATGACGATCCTGGCCGCGGCGGTGTACCTCAACTTCTTCACCCACCACTGGCTGCCCGACGCGCGGTGGCTGCTGGCCGTCCTGCTGCTGTGGGCCACCGCCGGCACCTGGGTGCACTTCACCGTCGACGGGGCGCGCCTGCGGATGCCGCTCGCGCTCTCCTTCGTCCTCATCGGCTTCTTCCTCTGGGTCGCGGAGAACGCCGCCACCTACGTGGGCGCCTGGCGCTACCCCGACCAGGAGCACGGCTGGGTGCCGGTCTCCCTCGCCAAGTTCGGCGCCTGGGCGCTGCTGATCAGCGTCACCTTCGTCGTCGCCAGTCGCGCAGCCGCTCCCAGGCCTCCAGGCCGTCGGGCACCCATTCCCGCTCCGGCAGGAGGCGTTCCAGTTCCTCCTCCGTCACGAAGTCGTGCCAGGCGACCTCCTCGACCTGAGGCGCGACCGGCAGATCGCAGCGCACCTCGTACACCCGGGACCACCAGGTGTGACCCGCCGCCGCCCCCTCCCCCTCGTACAGGAAGCTGAACAGCGGCGTCGGACGCGGCAGACCGCAGACCCCGAGCTCCTCCTCCGCCTCGCGCAGCGCCGCGTCGTCGTACGCCTCGCCCGCACCCACCACACCGCCGACGAACATGTCGTTGAGCGAGGGGAACACCAGCTTCTGCGCGGTGCGGCGGTGCACGAACACGCGCCCCTCGCCGTCCCTGGCCAGGATGAAGACGCAGCGGTGCCGCAGGCCGCGCGCGGTGGCCTCGCCGCGCGTCGCGCGACCGACCACCCGGTCCTTCTCGTCCACGATGTCCAGCAGTTCGTCCGCCGAGCGCGGCGCGTCCTCCATGGTGCCTCCCGTCCGTCCCGGGCCCGTGGTGCCCCTGGCGCCCCATGATCGGTCCCGGGGCGGGTTCGGGCCAAACTCCCGGCCCGGACCCCGTCGCCGCCGCACCGGGCGCACAATCGCACCATGACGACCGCCCACACGAAGGCGCCGGGCCCTGCGGGGGTGCCGCTCCTCGGGTCCCTGCTCGACCTGCTGCGCGACCCCCTCGGCACCTACGAGCGCGCGCGGAGCGACCACGGCGACCTCGTCCGCCTCACCGCGGGCCCACCGGGACTCCGCGCCGAGGTGTACGCGGTGTTCTCACCCGAGGGCGCCCAGCAGGTGCTGGCCACCGACTCGGCCGGCTTCCGCAAGGACAACGCGTTCTACGAGGAGGTCCGGCAGTCGCTCGGCAACGGGCTCCTCACCAGCCAGGACGCCGACTACCAGCGGCAGCGCAGGCTCCTGCAGCCGCTGTTCACCCCGCGGCGCGTCGACGGCTACGCGACCGCCGTCACCGCCGAGGCGACCGCCCTCGCCGGCACCTGGCACACCGCGCCCGGCGGCACCGTCGACGTCCTGGACGACATGCACGGCCTGACCCTCCGCACGATCGCCCGCGTGCTGTTCGGCGGCGCGGTCGAGCCGGCCGTCGACGCCGTCCGCCGCCGCATGCCGGTGGTCGACGACCACATCCGGCGGCGCGGCTTCGCCCCGGTGCGCACCCCCCGCCACTGGCCGACCCCGCGCAACCGGAGGGCGGCCGCCGCCACCGCGGAGCTGTACGCGGTCTGCGAGGACATCATCGAGCGCCGCCGCGCGGAGGGCGGCGACGGCCAGGACCTGCTCTCCCTGCTCGCCTCCGCCCGGGACGAGGACGGCCGCCCCCTCGACCCCGCCGAGATCCGCGACCAGGTGCTGATCTTCCTGCTCGCCGGGCACGAGACGACCGCCACCTCGCTCGCCTTCGCCCTCCACCTGCTCGCC
This sequence comes from Streptomyces sp. NPDC008238, assembly GCF_042956445.1. Classification (NCBI taxonomy): domain Bacteria; kingdom Bacillati; phylum Actinomycetota; class Actinomycetes; order Kitasatosporales; family Streptomycetaceae; genus Streptomyces; species Streptomyces sp. NPDC008238. The sequence continues at coordinate 24,685 of NZ_JBIBGK010000024.1, forward strand.
CGCCACCCCGAGGCGCAGGCCCGGGCCGCGGACGAGATCGACCGGGTGCTCGGCGACCGCGTGCCCGGCGCCGCGGACCTCGACGCCCTGCCCTGGCTCACGGCGGTCATCAAGGAGGCCATGCGCCTCTACCCGGCCGCGCCCGTCATCGGACGGCGCGCGGTCGACGCCACCCTCGTCGCGGGCCACCCCGTCCCGGCCGGCGCGGACGTCATCGTCGTCCCCTGGGTGATCCACCGCCACCCCGGCCACTGGACGGAGCCCGACCGCTTCGACCCCGGCCGCTTCTCCCCGGAGGCGGAGGCCGCCCGCCACCGCTACGCCTGGCTCCCCTTCGGCGGCGGCCCCCGCGCGTGCATCGGCAGGCACCTGTCCGTGCTGGAGTCGGTGCTCGCCCTCGCCGTGCTGCTGCGCGGCCACGAACTGACGGCCGTCGACCAGGACGTACCGCTCGGCGCCGGCATCACCCTCCAGGCCCGCGGACCCGCCCGCTGCCGCGTCACGCCCCGGGCGGCGGCGCGGCCGGCGGACTGACCCGCGTCCGGTTCCCCCGGCCCGGTCCCGCCGAACCCTTCATCCGGGCACGCCGGGGCCGGTAGCGTGCCGCTCCGGGACGGGCCGCCGCCGCTCCGTTCGCGCCGCGACGAGGCGTGTGCGAGCGTGGCCGGAGGCGTATCCGCACACGCCGCGGGTAGGGAATCGGGCCCCGAACGGTCCTACGGGAGGCGAGTGATGAAGCGACCCAGGATCCTGGTCGTCGGCGGCGGCTTCGCGGGCATGGAGTGCGTGCACCGGCTGGAGCGGCGGCTGACCCAGGACGAGGCCGAGATCACCCTGGTCACGCCATGGAGCCACCAGCTCTACCTGCCCCTGCTCCCCCATGTCGCCGCCGGCGTGCTCACCCCGCAGGCGGTGGCCGTCCCGCTGCGCCGCATGGTGCACCGCAGCGAGGTCATACCCGGGCGGGCGATCGGGGTCGACCCGGCCGCGAAGGCCGTCGTCATCAAGAAGATCACCGACGAGGAGCTCGTCAGGGAGTACGACTACCTCGTGCTGGCCCCCGGCAGCGTGACCCGCACCTTCGACATCCCCGGCCTGACCGAGTACGGCCGCGGCATGAAGACCCTGGCCGAAGCGGCCTACATCCGCGACCACGTCATCGCACAGCTGGACCTGGCGTCCGCAACGACGGACCAGGCCGAGCGGGAGTCGCGGCTGCAGTTCGTCGTCGTCGGCGGCGGCTACGCCGGCACCGAGACGGCCGCCGTCCTGCAGCGGCTGACCACGGCGGCGGTCAAGCGCTACCCGCGCCTCGACCCGGCCCTCATCAAGTGGCACCTGATCGACATCGCGCCCCGCCTGATGCCCGAACTCGGCGAGAAGCTCGGGCTGAAGGCGATGCAGATCGTCAGCGAGCGCGGGGTGGAGGTCTCGCTCGGCGTGTCCGTCGCCGAGGTCACCCCCGACACCGTGACCTTCACCGACGGGCGCAAGCTGCCCTGCCGCACCCTCATCTGGACGGCCGGCGTCGTCTCCAGCCCCCTGGTGACCACCCTCGGCACCGAGACCGTCAAGGGCCGGCTCGTCACCGACCCCGAGATGTGCATACCCGGCGCCGACGGGGTCTTCGCCCTCGGCGACTCGGCCGCCGTCCCCGACCTCGACGTGGGTGGCGGCGCGGTCTGCCCGCCCACCGCCCAGCACGCCATGCGGCAGGGCAAGGCCGTCGCCGAGAACGTGGTCGCGGCGCTGCGCGGCCGCCCCCTCCGGCCGTACCGGCACCGGGACCTCGGCCTGGTGGTGGACCTCGGCGGGGTCGAGGCGGTCTCCAAGCCCCTCGGCATCCCGCTCAGCGGCCTCCCCGCCCAGGTCGTCGCCCGCGGCTACCACCTCGGCGCGCTGCGCACCTTCCCCGCCCGCTTCCGCGCCGCCGCGGGCTGGTTCCTCAACGCCGTCGCCGGGGACGACTTCGTCCGCACCGGCTTCCAGGCCCGCAGGCCGGCCGCGCTGAAGGACTTCGAGGTCACCGACATCTACCTCTCGCCCGAGGAGATCCGCCGCCACGTCGAGTCGCTGCGCGCGACGGCCGCCTGAGCCCGTACACGAGCACCACCCACCACCCACATCTGAACACCGACACCGCTGACGGCGAGGGACATGACCCAGCGACGTGAGACCCTGCGCATCGCCAACTGCTCCGGCTTCTACGGCGACCGCCTATCGGCCGCCCGTGAGATGGTCGAGGGCGGCCCGATCGACGTACTGACCGGCGACTACCTCGCCGAGCTGACGATGCTGCTGCTCTGGAAGGCCCGGCAGCGCGACCCCGAGGCGGGCTACGCCCTCTCCTTCCTCGCCCAGATGGGCGACGTCCTGGCCACCTGCCTGGGCCGCGGCATCAAGATCGTCGTCAACGCGGGCGGGCTCAACCCCGCCGGGCTGGCCGGCAAGCTCCGCGAACTGGCCGCCCTGGCGGGGCTGAACCCCTCCGTCGCCCACCTGGAGGGCGACGACCTGATCGACCGGCTGCCCGAACTCCAGCGCGCGGGGCACCCGTTCGCCCACCTGGCCACCGGACTCCCGCTCGCCGACGCGGACGTGCGCCCGCTCACCGCCAACGCCTACCTCGGCGCCTGGGGCATCACCGAGGCCCTGCGCGCCGGGGCCGACGTCGTCATCTGCGGCCGCGTCACCGACGCGTCCCTCGTCGTCGGCCCCGCCGCCTGGGCCTTCGACTGGGCCACCGACGACTGGGACCGGCTCGCCGGCGCGGTCACCGCCGGGCACATCATCGAGTGCGGGGCCCAGGCCACCGGCGGCAACTACTCCTTCTTCACCGAGATCGAACGGCCCGTGCGCCCCGGCTTCCCCATCGCCGAACTGCGGCCCGACGGCTCCAGCGTCATCACCAAGCACGAGGGCACCGGCGGAGCGGTCACCGTCGACACCGTCACCGCCCAGCTGCTCTACGAGATCGACCGCCCCGCCTACCTCAACCCCGACGTCGTCACCCGCTTCGACACCGTGACCCTGCAACAGCAGGGCCCCGACCGCGTCCTGGTCTCCGGCGCCCGCGGCGAACCCGCCCCCGACACCCTCAAGGTGTGCCTCAACCACCACGGCGGCTACCGCAACGCGGCCTCCTTCGTGCTCACCGGCCCCGACATCGAGGCCAAGGCCCGGTTCGCCGAGGCGTCCCTGCTCGACGCGACCGGCGGCCCGGCCGGCTTCGCCACGTACGACCTGCGCACCGAGCCCACCGCCTCCGGCGCCCGGCTCACCCTCACCGTCAAGGACCCCGACCAGGACAAGGTCGGCCGCGCCCTGTTCGGCGCCGTCGTCGGCACCGGCCTGTCCACGGCGCCCGGGCTGCACATGGAGCACTTCTCGCCCCGGCCCACCGAGTACGGCGTCCACTGGCCGGCCCTCGTCCCCGCCGCCCTCGTCCACCCCGAGGTGGTGCTGCAGGACGGCACCCGCGTCCCTGTGCCGCGTCCGCCCGCCACCTCGGTACGCGTCCCCGCGCAGCCCCCGGCCCCGCCCGGGCGGCCCGCCGAGGGGCCCACCGTGCGCGCCCCGCTGGGCCTGCTCGTCGGCGCCCGCTCCGGCGACAAGGGCGGCGACGCCAACGTCGGCCTCTGGGCCCGCGACGACGCCGCCTACACCTGGCTGCGCCACTGGCTCGACGTCGAACGGCTGCGCGCCCTGCTGCCGGAGACCGCCAAGCTCCCCGTCAGCCGCTACGAACTGCCCAACCTGCGCGCCCTCAACTTCGTCGTCCACGGCCTGCTCGGCGAGGGCGTCGCCGCCTCCACCCGCCCCGACCCCCAGGCCAAGGGGCTCGGTGAGCACCTGCGCGGCCTGGAGGCCGACATCCCCGCCGCGCTCGTCCCCGGGCAGCGCCGCGAGGACGTGAACGTGACCGCGCCATGAGCAACCTCGACGTCCATCCCGCGCCCGCCACCTGCGGCGGGCGCGAGGACGTGTCCGCGCGGCCCGTCCACGACCTCCTCACCGGACGCCTCGTCCCGCTCGGCGAGAGCACCGCCGTACGCCGCCTGCTTCCGGGCCTCGGCCGCCGCATGGTCGGCGCCTGGTGCTTCGTCGACCACTACGGGCCCGACGACATCGCCGACCAGCCCGGCATGCAGGTGCCCCCGCACCCGCACATCGGGCTGCAGACCGTCAGCTGGCTGCACGAGGGCGAGGTGCTGCACCGCGACACCCTCGGCAGCCTGCGGACCGTCCGCCCGCGGGAACTGGGCCTGATGACCTCCGGCCGGGGCATCGCCCACTCGGAGGAGTCCCCCCGGGAGCACGCCCGGCTCCTGCACGGCGCCCAGTTGTGGGTCGCCCTCCCGGAAGCGGCACGGCACCGCGAGCCCTCCTTCGAGCACCACGCCGACCTGCCGGTGCTGCGGGGCGGGAACGGCCTGACCGCCACCGTCGTCCTGGGCGAACTGGACGGCGCGGCCTCGCCCGGCACCGTGCACACGCCCATCGTCGGCGCCGACCTCGCGCTCGCCGCGGGCACCGACGTGACGCTGCCGCTGCGGCGGGACTTCGAGTACGCGGTGCTGTCGATGTCCGGCCGCGCCGACGTCGACGGCGTCCCCGTCGAGGCCGGTTCCATGCTCTACCTCGGCTGCGGCCGCACCGGACTGCCGCTGCGCGCCGAGTCCGCCGCGGGCCTGATGCTGCTGGGCGGCGAGCCGTTCGAGGAGAAGCTCGTCATGTGGTGGAACTTCGTCGCCCGCAGCGGGGAGGAGATCGCCCGGGCCCGCGAGGAGTGGAACACCGGCAGCGCCTTCGGCACCGTGCACGGCTACGACGGCGCCCGCCTCCTCGCCCCGGAACTCCCCGCGACCCCCCTCAGGCCCCGCGGCCGCGACCGCTGAGCACCGCGCGGCGCGCGCCGCCGACGCCCCTGGTAGGGCTCTGCCGGGGGGCTGGTCAGGGGTGGGGCCGGTGGTTCGCCGTGGTCATGACGCCGGACGGCCCGCGGGCTCGCTCGGCGCCGACGGCCGGGCACCGCGGCAGCGTGACGCCGGGCCCGTCGCCACGTGCCGCACCCACAGCGCCTCGACCTCCCGGCCGTTCTCCAGGGTGTGGGTCGGCGGCCCGTCGGCGGGGACGAAGCCCGCAGCGGCGAGTGCCCGAGCGGACGCGGTGTTCGTCGGCTCGTAGCCGGCGCGTACGGTCCGTAGTCCGAAGTGGGTGTGCGCGAGCAGCAGGGCTGCCCGGAACAGTTCCGCGCCCAGTCCCGTGCCGCGCGCATGGGGGGCCAGCCAGCCGCCGATCTCCTGGAGGACGGGGTTCAGTTGGATGCACCCGGCGTATCTGCCGTCGTCCCGGCGGACACCCACGAGAACCTCTCCTTCTCCTGTGGGCTCGAAGGACTTCGTCAGCATGTTCCGTGTCCACGGGGCCGCACGGAGCGAGGCGGGGTCACCAGGACGCACATTCAGGACGGCTTCTCGGATACGGGCGTCAGCCAGGTGGGCAGTCGCCTCGTGTTCCGCTGAACCGAGCCACTGCTGCGCTTCAGGGTCCGCGGCGGCGGCAAGCACAGCGACGACGTCCAATGCCGTCTCCGGTGTACGGAACGACAAGTGCTCTGTCCCCAGGACGTGCCGACGGTACGCGCACATGCCCGGCAAGGGCGGCAGTGGCGCCGCCGGCCCCCGACGCAGCCGTGACCAGACCATGTCGCCCCCTCGGACGTTCCAAGGCTCCCCAGCCGCGGATGGCATGCGGAGTCTAGACCGCTGATCGGGAAGGCTCCACGGCCGTCGACCGGATGCGGCTGTGGCGCGTGCGGCGTGAACCGTCGTCCGGGTGCTCCTGGCCACGAGGGCCCGAGGTGTGTGGCGGCCGTTCGCCGCCTGGCAGGACCGCCCGGCGCGGCGGACTCCGCGGACGCGCACGCGGTGCGGCCGTCCTGTTCGGGGTCGGGCCTTCCCGGCCAAGGGGTGCCGGAGGCCCGCCGCCCGCGGCAGCCCGGGGTGGCGTCCGGTGCTGCCCGCCGCCCGCCCGCGGCCGTCAGACGCGGAAGACCGAGCCGACGAACTCCGTCAGCAGCCGTTCCTTGAGGGGGACCGGCAGCGCGTCGAGCAGCGCGAGCACCGGGGCCATCCGGCGCGGCAGGGCGGCGCCGCCGCCCATGCCCGCGAAGGCCAGGACGGCCTCGACCTCCTCCGGGCCCAGGGTGTCCGGGTCGAGCCCGGCCGCGAACTGCGCGATCGCCGGGTCCACCGCCACCGGTTCCAGGGCGCGCGCCGCCTTCGACGCCGCGTCCAGGTCGGTGAGGAGGGCGTCCACCAGCCCGGCCGCCGCGGGGGTCAGGGTCAGGTGCAGATTGGGCGGCAGCCCGTCGAAGGACAGCTGCGGCTGCAGGTACCAGCCGCGTTCGCGCATCTCGTCGGCGAGGTGGAGCAGCAGGCTCAGGTCCGGCTCGCCGTCGGCGCCGAGCAGCGTGAACGCGACGAGCCCGGCCTGGGGATCGCCCAGCACCCGCACCCCCTCGACCGCGCGCAGCCCGGGCAGCAGCCGGTCGGCCGCCGCGGCGGTGCGCTCGGCCAGCGCGCGGTAGCCGTCCTCGCCGATGTGCCGCTGCACGGCCCACGCCTGGGCCAGGAGCCCGGCCGACTTGGTGCCCTGCACCGTCGGGTTGACCACGGGGTAGCCCGGCCAGCCCGCGTGCGCGAAGTACTGGTGGCGGCGCAGCTCCGCGTCCCGGTAGAGCACCACGGACGCGCCCTTGTCGGCGTAGCCGTACTTGTGCAGGTCCACCGAGAGCGAGGTCACCCCGGGCACCGACAGGTCGAAGTCCGGTACGTCCCGCCCCGCGCGCCGCAGGTGGGGCAGCAGCCAGCCGCCGATGCACGCGTCGACGTGGCACAGCACGCCCCGGCCGGCCGCCGCGGCGGCGATCTCCGCGACCGGGTCGACCACCCCGTGCGCGTACGAGGGCGCCGAGGCCACCACCAGCGCCGTGCGGTCGGTGATCGCGGCCGCCGTGCCCGCCGCGTCGGCCCGCATGGTCCCGCGGTCCACCGGCACCACCACGGGCTCCAGGCCCAGGTAGGCGGCGGCCTTGTGGAAGGCGGCGTGCGCGGTGGAGGGCAGTACCAGCTGGGGCGCGGTCACCCCGCGCACCGCGCGGGCGTGGTCCCGGGCGGTCTTCACGGCCAGCAGGATGGACTCGGTGCCGCCGCTGGTGAAGGTGCCCTGGGCGCCGGGTGTGCCCAGCAGCGCCACGGCGGCGGCGACCAGGTCGTTCTCCAGCCGTGCGACGCTGGGGAAGACCGTCATGTCGAGCCCGTTGACGGTGGCGAACTCCGCGTACGCGGCGGCGGCCAGCTCGTCCACGCCGGACAGCCCGGAGTCGTAGACGTACGCGAAGGTGCGGCCGCCGCGCGTGGGGGCGTCCTGCGCGCGCAGCCCGGCCAGCCGCGCCAGCACCTCGCCGGCGGGAAGGCCCTGCGGGAGGGCGGGGGAGGGAACGGGCTCACTGGTCATGGTCGTCGTTGTCCTCGGGCCGGTCGGTACGGACGGGGGTCTGCGGGGCGGGACCGGCGGGGTCCTCGCGGTAGCGGTGGAGCAGCCACAGGCTCGCGGCCGCGAGCAGCGCGGGCAGCACGCTCATGCCGGCCGTGATGCCCGCCAGGGCCGAGTCCGGCTGGTCGGCGTGGTGCGAGGCGTCCGAGGAACGGAACCCGCTCACCGCCAGCACCAGCGCGAAGGCCCCGGCGCCCAGCGCGAACGCCAGCGTCTCGGCGGCCGTCCACAGCCCGGTGAAGGTGGCCGCCCGCCGCCGCCCGGTACGGACCGCGTCCGCGGCCAGGGTGTCGGCGAGCATCGTCAGCGGCAGCAACTGCAGCCCCGCGTAGGCGATCCCCACGGCCGCGACCGCCGGGTAGCCGAGGCCCGGCCCGGCGTACGGGGTGAGGGCCAGCAGCGCGGCGGCGGCGACGAAGAGCAGCGAGGCGCACCACTGCGCGTACTTCACGCCACGGGCCCGGGCCAGCCGGTTCCACAGCGGCATCACCAGCACCAGCGGGCCGATCATGCAGACGAACAGCGGGGTGACCGCCCCGGCCGCGCCCAGGGTGTACGTGGCGAAGTACTGGACCCCGGCCAGCATGACGCCCACGGCGAGCGCCTGCAGCGTCCACATCCCCACCAGGAACAGGAACGGCCGGTTCTCCCGGGCCGCCGCCAACTGCGCCCGCAGCGACGCCTCCGACTCGCTGCGGGCGACGGAGGGCGCGTGCCGGGTGAAGTGCCAGGCGCCGAGCATCCCCACCAGCAGCAGCACCGCCACGACCGCGCCCATCAGCCGGTAGCTCGCGGGGGTGTCGCCGTTCTCGTGGGCGACCGCCGGGGCCAGCGCCCCCGACAGCAGGATCGCCACCCCGAGGAACCCCACGCGCCAGCCCAGCACCCGGGCGCGCTCGTCCGGGTCCTGCGTCATCTCGGCCGGCATCGTCACGTACGGCACCTGGAAGACGGCGTAGGCGGTCGCGGCGAGCAGGAAGAACACCGCCACGTAGCACGCGGCCGCCGCCCCGCGCAGCGGCGGCGCCGCGAAGACCAGCGCGAACAGCGGAGGCAGCGTCAGCGCCCCGGCCAGCAGGAACGGCCGTCGTGAACCGCCCTGCAGGCGGCTGCGGTCGGCGGCCGCGCCCACCAAGGGGTTGATCAGCACGTCCCACGCCTTCGGCAGGAAGACGGCCGCGCCCGCCACGGCCGCCGGCACGGCCAGCACATTGGTGAGGTAGTAGAGCAGGATCAGGCCCGGCACCGTGCCGAAGGTGCCGGTGCCCAGCGACCCCAGGCCGTAGCCGATCCGCACCTGCCGGGGCAGCGGCGGGCCGGAGGCGCGGCGGGCGTCCTCGGCGGGTGCGGAGGGCAGCGTCTCGGACATGGCTCCCCTGCGGGTCCGGGCCGTGTCGCGGCGGGCGGGCGGATGCGCGTACGCGACGGCGCGGCGTGCCGTGGCCGGACGCCGCGCCGTCAGGCGTAGGAGATCACGCCGACCCGGGACTCGGACAGACCCCTGAGCAGGTCAATTCACGCGGGTACCGGCCCCGCCACCACCCGGCCCGCGACCTCGCCGAAACCGATGCGGGTGCCGTCCGGTCCCGGGGCGCTCGCCGAGATGACGAGCTCGTCGCCGTCCTCAAGGAACGTCCGCTTCGTGCCGTCCGCCAGGACGAGCGGCTCCTCGCCGTTCCACGTCAGCTCGATCAGCGCACCCCGCTGCTCACGCAGCGGGCCGCTGACGGTGCCCGAGGCGAAGAGGTCGCCCGCCCGCAACGAGGCCCCGTTCACGGTCATGTGGGTGAGCATCTGGGCGTACGTCCAGTACATGGTGGAGAACGGCGGACGCGAGACGACCTCGCCCCGCAGCCGGACCTCCACGGCGATGTCGAGCCCGCGCGGCGGCGTCCCGGCGCCGCGGTCGTCCAGGTAGGGCAGGATCCCCACGTCGTGCGGCGGCGGGTCGACGCGCGCCGCGGACAGCGCGTCGAGGGGGACGATCCACGGGGAGACGGAGGTCGCGAAGGACTTGCCCAGGAACGGGCCGAGCGGCACCGTCTCCCAGGCCTGGATGTCCCGGGCGGACCAGTCGTTGAGCAGGCAGACCCCGAAGACGTGCTCCTCGGCCTCCGCCAGTGGCACGGGTTCGCCATGCGCCGTCGGGCCGCCGACGACGAAGCCGAGCTCGGCCTCGAAGTCCAGCCGCTCGCACGGCCCGAAGGACGGGGCCGAGAGGCCGGCGCCCCTGCGCTGCCCGTTGGGACGCACCACCGGCGTCCCCGAGACCACGATCGTGCCGCTGCGGCCGTGGTAACCGATCGGCAGGTGCTTCCAGTTGGGGGGCAGCGGCTCCCCGTCCGGGCGGAAGATCCGGCCGACGTTGGTGGCGTGGTGCTCCGAGGCGTAGAAGTCGACGTAGTCGGCCACGTCGAAGGCCAGGTGGAGCGTGACGGAGTCGCGCGGCAGCAGGTGCGGCTCGACGGCCGGCCGGTGGGCCTCGTCGGTCAGCCACGCGGTGACCAGCGACCGCACCGCCGTCCACGCCGAACGCCCGGCCGCCAGCAGCGGGTTGAGCGTCGGCGCGGTCAGCAGCCCGGCCTCCGGGCCGGCCGTCCCGGCACCGGCGGTGCGGGCGGCGGCGCCCGCGTCGAGCACGTGGTCTCCGATCGCGACGCCGATCCGGCGTTCCCGCGGGCGGTCCGCGGTGGTGAACACCCCGTACGGCAGATTGTGGACGCCGAAGGGGGAGTCGTCCGGCACGGCGACCCAGGTGGGGGCGGCCATGGCACCTCCAGATACGTCGGGGCCGCGCTTCCTCGCGCGGTCGGCTCACCCTAACGTCCAGCGTGCCCTGCGCCTCGGTGCGGCCCCGCGTCGGTAGTCTCGCCGGACATCACCCGTTCCGCCCCATTCGCGAGCGAGGAGGCCGGCGATCAGCCACCCCGGGAACCAGCCTCAGGAAGCGGACCAACTGCGCGAACTCCTGTGCCGGCCGGCGTACCGCAGGACCCTGGTGTTCTCCGCGCTGATCGGCATCCCGGTGTCCTTCCTGGCCTTCTGGTTCCTCGTCGCGCTGCACGAACTGGAGCGGCTGCTGTGGCAGGTGCTCCCCGGGCAGTTCGGCCTGCGGACGCCGCCGTGGTGGTGGCCACTGCCGCTGCTCACCCTCGCCGGCGTGGTCGTGGGCCTGGTCGTCACCCGCCTGCCGGGGCGCGGCGGCCACGTCCCGGCGGGCGGCCTGCACACCGGCGGGATCACCCCGTCCGCGTTGCCCGGGGTGGTCCTCGCCGCCCTCGCCGGCCTTCCGCTGGGCGCGGTGCTCGGACCCGAGGCCCCGCTCATCGCCGTCGGCGGCGGACTCGCCCTGCTCTTCCGCGACCTGGTCCGCTCGCCGGCGACCCCGCAGAACAACGCGCTGCTGGGCGCGGCCGGTTCGGCGGCGGCGATCGCCACGATCTTCGGCAATCCCGTGGTCGCCGGAGTCCTCCTGATGGAGGTGGCCGGGATCGGCGGGCCCCAGCTGTTCGCCGTGATGCTGCCGGCCCTGCTCGCCAGCGGCGTGGGCGACATCGTGTTCACCGGCTTCGGCCGCTGGACGGGACTGAAGACGTCCCACCTCGACATCGGCCTGCCCCGGCCGCCCACGCTCGACGCCGGCGACGTGGTGTGGGGCGTGCTGCTCGCCCTGGCCGTCGGAGCGGGCGTGCACCTGACCGTCACCGGCGGCAGGGCCGCCGCAGTGTTCGTCTCCCGCCGGCCGCTGCCGCACACCGTGCTCCTGGCGCTCGCCGCCGGTGCCTGCGCCGCCGGGTACGCGCTGGCAACCGGCCGTACCCCGGAGGAGGTCGCCTCCTCCGGGCAGACGACGCTGGCGCGGATGGCCGCCGACCCGCACCTCTGGCCGGCCGGCGCCCTGGTCGCGGTGCTGCTGTGCAAGGGCGCCGGCTACGCGCTGTGCCTGGGCGGCCTGCGCGGCGGCCCGATCTTCCCCTCGCTCTTCCTGGGCGGTGCCGCCGGCCTGCTGGCCGCCCCGCTGCCGGGGTTCGGGGTCGTACCGGCGATGGCGGCGGGCATGGCCGCGGCCGGCGCCGCCGCGATGCGCCTGCCGGTGAGCACTGTGGTGCTCGTGGTGCTGCTGCTCGGCAACGCCGAGTCGGTGCCGGTCGTGGTGCTCGCGGTGGTCGTCTCCTTCGTGGTGGCCGAACTGCTGCCGCAGGGCCCCGACATCCCTCCGCTGCCGCCGCTCAGAGGCGGGCGCCCGCCCGCCCCCGGCCGGGCGCCCCGCCCGGCGTCGTCGCGCCCGTGACGACGTCCCGACGGCGTGCCGCGCCACCGCGCGGGCGTCAGACGGTCTCCGCCCGGACCCGTCCGGCGCGGACGGCGTCCACGAGCGCCCGGTGGTCCCGCTCGTTCTGGTCCGCGTACGCCTCGGCGAACCGGGCGACCGCCCGGTCGAAGACGTCCGAGCCCCCCAGGTACGCCGCGATCGCGATCCGGTCCCCGGACCGCGCGTGCGCCCTGGCCAGGGTGGCGCCGCACACCTCCCCGAACAGCGTCATCGTCCGCGGGACGAGGTCCTCGGCCACCACGATGCCCTTCCAGTCGCGCAACTGCCGTACGTAGAAGTCGCGCTGACGCCCGTCGACGCCGTACAGGCGCTCCCAGCCGAGGAAGATGTCGCTGGTCGCCTGCATCAGGCGCTGCCCGGCGACCACCCGCTCGCCCTGCGTACGGTGCGTCCCCGCCCCCGCGTAGGGCGCCAGGACCGACTCCTCGGCCTCCTTGGCCTGCAGGAACAGCGGATCCCCGTCGTCCTTGCCCAGCAGGAGCAGGATCCAGCAGCGGGTGCCCACGCTGCCGACCCCGACGACCTTGCGCGCGCAGTCGGCGAGCCGGTACTGCTCGAGCAGGAAGCGGCGGTCGGGCTGCAGGGTGTGCCCGTACCGCTCGACGAGCCGGGCGATCTCCTTCTCCAGGGCGGCGCGGGCGTCGCCGTCGAGCAGGTCGCGCAGCGGCATCAGCAGCGGGGGATCGGGGGCGATCAGCCGCCGGCCCTCGATCACCCGGGTCAGCCTGTCGAAGGCCTGCAGGGTGTCGCGCGCCCGGGCCCGGGCCCGGGCGCGCTCCCAGCGCGCCACGTCCCCGCCGCCCATCATCGGCGCGAACTGCTGCTGCAACTCGTCCGCCTCGAAACGGGTGTACCAGACCTGCAGGTTGCCCATCCCCGCGAAGCCGCGCATCCGGCGCCGGTATGCGCCCACGGCCGCCCGCACCACCCGCGCGCGTTCGGCCGCCGAGAAGCCGTTGGCGCGCGCCCCGCGACGACCAGGCTCGCGGCCAGGCGCTTGACGTCCCACTCCCAGGGGCCCGGCAGGGTCTCGTCGAAGTCGTTGATGTCGAACATCAGCCGCCGCTCGGGCGAGGCCAGCAGCCGGAAGTTCAGCAGGTGCGCGTCCCCGCACAACTGGGCCCGCAGGCCCGAGCGCGGCGTCCCCGCCAGGTCCCGGGCCATGATCGCGGCGGCCCTGCGGTAGAAGCGGAACGGCGACTCGGTCATGCGGCCGTAGCGGATGGGCACGAGTTCCGGCACGCGCCGCGCCGACTGCTCCTCCACGACGTCCACCGGGTCGGGCCGGTCCGCCGCGGGCGCGTACTCGGCGTGCGCGGACCGCGGCGCCGCCTTGCGGGCCGCCTTGCCGTGCGCGGCCCGCTCGCCGGGGGGTCCCCACCGGGCGTCCACGGTCATCGCGGTCACCGTCCTCCGGGCCGCACGGCCCGCGGGGAACGGGCGGGTGCGCGGGCCACCTCAAACGTAAGCCCGGCCCGTGGGCACGGCGAATCGGGCCCGGACGCGGGCCGCCCGGGTCCTGCGACGTGCGGGCCACCCCGGACGCCGCTGCGTCCGGCCGTTGATGACCCCTGGTCAGGCGTTCCCGCCGACGACGGTGAAGCTCATCCAGGGCTCCGCGTCCGGGACGCCCGGGTTGCTGGTCTTCGTCGCCAGGTAGTAGCTCTCCGTGCCCTCCAGGTTCTTGCAGCCGGGGCCGGTGTGCAGGACCACGTCGTTGAGCGTCTTGTTCGTGATGGACCGGGCACCCGTGGGCGGCAGCTGGTGGCAGCCGTCCACCGAGGGGTTGTCGATCTGCACCACCTTGTTGTCGGGGGTGGTGTACACCACCGAGCCCACCGCTGTGGGGGTCACACCGGAGCAGCTCGCGGCGCCGAGCAGGAGGAACAGTGCGCCGGCGCGGATGCCGTGCCGCCGGGGATCGGCCATGGTGAGCGTCCTCGTCTGTGCGGAGAGCGGTGCGAGGGCAACGCTGCCCCCGGCCGCCGGCGCTGTCATGCCGGGCGCGACCAGTCGGCCGATCGTCCGCCGCCCCTTTCACCTGCCCGGGTGACCGCGGGGCGGGCGTCCCCACCGGGGAGAGGTCCCGGACGCCGCAAACGCCTGTGGGCGGCACCGCCGGTCTCCCGGTCGTGCCGCCCACAGGCGTCTGTGTGGTGTCCGAGGGGGGACTTGAACCCCCACGCCCGATAAAGGGCACTAGCACCTCAAGCTAGCGCGTCTGCCATTCCGCCACCCGGACAAGGTGTTCGCCGCCCGGCACTCGGCCCGGCGACGTGGAAAACAATAGCAAACATCCGGAGGTCCCCGATCACACGCCTGCCGTGACGGGAGCAGGGCGGCCGGCCCGGGGCCCTCGCGGCGCGCGGAGGGGGCGCGGGAGGATGGCGGGGACCGACGAACGAAGGAGACAGCGTGAGCGAGTCGAACTCGGCCGCCCGTACGACCACCGCAGAGGACGAGGTCGTCGACCTCTGCCGGGACCTGATCCGGATCGACACCAGCAACTACGGCGACCACTCGGGGCCGGGTGAGCGGGCCGCCGCCGAGTACGTGGCGGAGAAGCTCGCCGAGGTCGGCCTGGAGCCGCAGGTCTTCGAGTCCCACAAGGGACGGGCCTCCACCGTCGCCCGCATCGCCGGCGAGGACCCCTCCCGCCCGGCCCTGCTGATCCACGGCCACACCGACGTCGTCCCCGCGAACGCGGACGACTGGACCCACCACCCCTTCTCCGGCGAGATCGCCGACGGGTGCGTCTGGGGCCGCGGCGCGGTCGACATGAAGGACATGGACGCGATGACCCTGGCCGTCGTGCGCGACATGCTGCGCAGCGGCCGCCGGCCGCCCCGCGACATCGTGCTGGCCTTCCTCGCCGACGAGGAGGCGGGCGGCGTCTACGGGGCACGGCACCTGGTCGACCGGCACCCCGGGCTGTTCGAGGGCGTGACCGAGGCCATCGGCGAGGTCGGCGGCTTCTCCTTCACCGTCAACGAGGACGTCCGGCTGTACCTGATCGAGACCGCCCAGAAGGGCATGCACTGGATGCGGCTCACCGTGGACGGCACCGCCGGCCACGGCTCCATGACGAACACCGACAACGCCATCACGGAGCTCTGCGAGGCGGTCGGGCGGCTCGGCCGGCACGAGTTCCCGGTACGGGTGACCAAGTCCGTGCGGGGATTCCTGGACGAGCTCGGCGACGCCCTCGGTACCGAGCTCGACCCGGAGGACATGGAGGCGACGCTGGCCAAGCTGGGCGGCATCGCGAAGATCATCGGGGCCACGCTGCGCAACACCGCGGCCCCCACGATGCTGGGCGCCGGCTACAAGGTGAACGTCATTCCCGGCCAGGCCACCGCGCACGTCGACGGGCGCTTCCTGCCCGGGCACGAGAAGGAGTTCCTGGCCGACGTCGACCGGATCCTCGGTCCCCGGGTCCGGCGCGAGGACGTGCACTCCGACAAGGCGCTGGAGACCAGCTTCGACGGTGCCCTGGTCGAGGCCATGCAGGCGGCGCTGAAGGCCGAGGACCCGATCGCCCGCGCGGTGCCGTACTGCCTGTCCGGCGGGACCGACGCCAAGTCCTTCGACGACCTCGGGATCCGCTGCTTCGGATTCGCCCCGCTGCAATTGCCGCCGGAGCTGGATTTCGCGGGGATGTTCCACGGCGTGGACGAGCGGGTGCCGGTCGACGGACTGAAGTTCGGCGTGCGCGTTCTCGACCGTTTCCTTGCGAACTGCTGAGACGACGCTCGCATCATCGACATTTCTTGCCGCTTAGCCGAAAAGAGTGAATGAATCCCGGCGGCAGTAGCGCGCCTCCTCCCTGGTCGTTGGTTCGTGTGCGGTCCGAGGTTGGGGCCGTTTTGCCAACAAGGAGGAAAAATGATCAAGAAGGTCGTCGCTGCTGCCGCTGTCACCGGTGGGCTCGTGGCTGCGGGTGCCGGCGTGGCCGTCGCCGACTCCGGCGCTCAGGCTGCCGCCGTCGGTTCCCCGGGGGTCCTCTCCGGCAATGTGATCCAGGTGCCCGTCAACATCCCGGTCAACCTGTGCGGCAACACGATCAACATCGTGGGGCTGCTGAACCCGGCTCTGGGCAACGCCTGCTTCAACAACTGACGCCGCGGCGGGCCGCACTGCTGCAGGCCTGATCCCGGCGGCCCCGGAGGCGCCATCTCCGCGTTCCGGGGCCGCCGCACCGGCTAGGGGTGGGACACCGGTCATCCGGCCCCGGGGGGTCATTCATTCCCCCGGCGGGCGATAGTCCGCCGGTTTCCGTATCGGAAAAGCAAGAGGCAAGGACATTCAATGCGACAAGTCGCGAAAAAGGGGCTGCTCACCGCAGTCGCGACAGGCGGCGTGCTCGCCGTCACCACCGGCGGTATGGCCTACGCGGACTCCACCGCGTCCGGCGTCGCCGCCGGCTCTCCGGGCGTTCTGTCCGGCAACACCATCCAGGCGCCGGTGAACATTCCGATCAACGCCTGCGGCAACACCGTCAACGTCGTCGGGCTCCTCAACCCGGCGGCGGGCAACACCTGCGTCAACGGCTCCATCGACCACGGCAAGGGCCACGGCTACGGCCAGGGCAAGGGCTACGGGAAGAAGGAGAGCGGCGGCTACGGCGGCGGCAAGAGCGGCGGCTACGGCCAGGGTGGCGGCAAGGGCGGCAAGAGCGGCGGCTACGGCGGCGGCAAGGGCTACGGCCAGGGCGGCAGCAAGGGCTACGGCGGCGGCAAGGGCTACGGCAAGGGCCACGACGGCGACGAGGGCTACGGGCACCGCGGTGGCGGCGCCTCGGCCCGCGCCGCGGCGGTCGGCTCCCCGGGCGTCCTGTCCGGCAACGTGATCCAGGCGCCGATCAACATCCCGGTCAACGTCTGCGGCAACACGATCGACGTCATCGGGATCCTGAACCCGGCGGCGGGCAACACCTGCGCCAACACCGGTGGCTACTACCACCACGAGGGCAAGGGTCACCACCACAAGCCCGGGCACCACGGCAACCGCCACAAGCCCGGCAAGGAGAACGAGAAGGAGAACGAGGGCGGCGGTGGCGGCGGCGGTGGCGGCGGCGGCGGTGGCGGCGGCGGTGGCAACCAGCCGCAGTCCATGGGCCACGGCGGCGGTCCGTCCCTGGCCCGCACCGGTGCCGGCGACATCGCCACGGGCCTGCTGACCAGCGCCGGTCTCCTGCTGGGCGGTGCGGTGCTCTTCCGCCGCGCCCGCGCGGTCAAGAACTGAGCGGCACGGTCTCACCCCTTCGGGGCCCCGCGTTTCGCGGGGCCCCGTTCCGCGTCCGGGGGCGACCTCACCAGGTGGCGCGTATCTGCCGGATGATCCGTCGGCGCAGCCGCACCCGGCGGCTGCCGTCCGGATAGAGGCGGAGCCGGTCGAGCTCCCAGTGACCGTACTCGGCGTGGTCGGTCAGCAGGCGCTGAGCCTCCTTGCGGGAGACTCCCCGCGGCACGTACACATCTCTGAATTCGTATTCGGGCATCGCATCTATTGTGCGGGGAGCGCCCCGGTACGGATAGCGTCTTCTGCATGTCTGATGCCGCGCAGCCCACCGTTGCCGAGGTACGAGCCGCCGTCGAGGCGGTGAAAGCCGCGCTGGACCGCCACCTGGACGCGATCGAGAACCGCACCGGGGAGGACGATCCCGCGGTCTACCGGGCCTTCGAGGGCCTCGCCTCGGCCGCCGAGGCCTACGACGAGCTGCTCTACGACACCTACGACGAGGTCACCCCCTTCGAGGTGCCGCTCGGGGACACCCTCCCCGACTACGCCGGGCCGGGGGAGCCGGGCGCGATCAGCGTCCTGATCCGCCGGGACTACACCGTGGCCGACCCCCAGCGGCTGCGCCGGCAGGCGGAACGGGTCTCCGGCTCCACGGCGGAGGACGGCGGGGACATCGGCGCGGCCGTGGGCGCCCTCTTCGGGGAGTACGAGCCCGACGAGATCGCCGAGCGCCACAAGGAGTTCGGCCTGGAGGAGGGCGACTCCACGCTCTGGGTGACCGCGGCGGGGCATGCCGAGCCCGGCGAGTGGCTCTCCGCGCCCTTCGACCAGGCGGACCCGCGGCACCTGCTCTGCCGCTTCGACGTCAGCGCCGTCTACGACGACGAGGCCGAAGCGGACGAGCTCGACCGGCTGGCCTGATCCGGCTCGGACACGGCCCGGCCGCGGGCCCGGGGGAGCCGCCCCGGGCCCGCGCCCCGGGTCACTCCGCCGCGGCGGCGGCCGCCTGCTCGCGCAGGATGTCCCGCAGACGGGTGGTGCGCTCCCGGGCGGGGACCTCCGCCACGGCGTGCGGGAGCGCCTGATCGACGCCCTGCACCACGGACAGATGGCGTTCCCCGCGGCTGAAGGCGGTGTAGACCCAGGCCCGGGTCAGGTCCTTCGCGGCGTCCCCCGGCAGGACCACGACGGCGGCCGGCCAGCGGCGGCCCGCCGCCTGGTGCGCCGTGACGGCCCAGCCGTGCCGCACCTCGCCGGGAACGGCGTCGGGCGCGACCACGACCTGCGTGCCCCCGCAGTCGAGCCGCAGCCCCTCCGCGCCGGCGGAGACGACGGTGCCCGGCACGGCCGTCCCGGGGGCCGGCGAGTGGACGATCCGGTCACCCGGGTCGAAGCCGCCGAAGCGGCCGGGCCCCGGGTTGAGCCGCTCCTTGAGCGCGGCGTTGAGCGCGCGGGTGCCGGCGGCACCGCCGTGGCCCGGGGTGATCACCTGGGTCTGCTCCGGGGGGACGCCGATGACCCGGGGCACGGAGTCCGCGACCAGTTGGACCGTGCGGTGCACGGCCTCGCCGGCGTCCCGCACCGGGACGATCACGACCTCCTTCCCGGGGGCGTCGACGGTGGCCAGCTCGCCGAAGCCGATCCCGGAGACCAGTTCGCCGACCGGGCCGGGGTCGGGCGTGCGCGAGGCGACCTGCGGGCACACCTTGGCCGCCAGCAGGTCGGCGAAGACCCGGCCGGGCCCCGGGGACCACAGCACCGCCGGGTCACCGGAGAGCACCAGGCGCGCGCCGTCGGGCACGGACTCGACCAGGGTCGCCGCCGTCTCCACGTCGAGCTGGGGCGCGTCCAGCACCGCCAGCAGGTCCAGCGCCAGGGCGCCGTCCTCGTCCCGGCCGGGGCCCTCGTGGCCCGAGAGCAGCCCGGCGAGGGTGGCGGTGGCCTCCGCGTCCACGGACCCGGCCAGCCGCCGCCTGCCGTCCTCGGTGGCCGCGACGGCCCAGGCCCGCAGCCCCAGGGAGCGGGCGGCCGCCACGAGCGCCGCCGGCTCCCCCCGGGCCGCCTCCGCGCCGGTGTGGACGACCAGACCGCTGCCGGCCGCGGCCCGGACCAGCGCCGCCGCGGACGGGGACGGGGCCGCGGCCGCCGCGCCCTCCCAGTCCTGGGACGCGTCCGCGTCGAAGGTGTTGAGGAGCCTGCCCAGGCCGTCCGCGAGGCTCTCCTCGGCGAGCGCGTAGCGGTCCAGGCCGAGGAGCAGCCGCACCGGCGCCTCCTCGTCCTCCTCGCCGGCCGCCGGACGGGCACCGGCGCTCTCGTCCGGGACGTGGAAGACCAGCACCAGGCCGTCCGCGACGGCGGCCTTCAGGGTTTCCTCGGCGCCGGTGACCCCGTTCTGCCCGAGTGCCGCGCCGAGCGTCCCCCATTCGAGCGCGGTGTGGCCCCGCTCGGCGGCCCGCTCCAGCAGCCAGACGACCAGCGCGCGCACCCGGCGCGCGTCGTCGGGGCCGGCCTCGCCGCCGAGCAGCGTCTTGGCGAAGCCGTCGGCCTGGTCCACCCGGACCCCGGCGAGCGCCAGCACCTGCCACGGGTCCTCGCGCAGCGTCTCACCGGCCCGTTCGCCCAGCGCCGTCACGGCGGCCTCGGCCATGCCCTCGGGGGCCCCGCCCGCCGCCAGCACCGTCCGTGCGGCCGCGACCGCGTCTTCGCTGAGCCGGTCGGGCAGCGCGGGCCGCGCCACGGGGGCGGGCGCCGGGGCGGGCGCAGGGGAGGGGGCGGCCGCGGGCGGCGCCGCGGCGGGACGTACGGGCCCGCCGCTCCTGGCGGGCGCGGTGGGACGCTCGCCGCGCTCGATGGCCCGCACCGCCGCGGCCAGGTCCGAGAGTTCGGCGGGGAGCTGCGAACCAACGCCCTCGGTCGAGGGCCGGGGCCGCCGGGGAGCCGCGGACTCCTCGGCGGCGGCCTCCTGCGGCTCGGCGCCCTCCTCGCGGGCGCCGTCCTCGCGGTCGTCGCGGTCCTCGGTCACGGTGGCCTCCGTTGTACGGCGGACTACGGCCGGGGCCCGATCACAGCGTGCTCCAGTCGTGGTCCGGATAGCGGTGCACCGGCGCAGAGACGTCGTCCAGCGCCTGGCAGATCTCATCGGGAAGACTAAGGGTCTCCACTGACAACGCGGCAGCGAGCTGCTGGGCGTTGCGCGCCCCGACGATCGGGGCGACGACCCCCGGGCGGTCCCGCACCCAGGCGAGCGCCACCTGCAGGGGGCTGGCGGCCAGCCCGTCGGCCGCTATGGCCAGCGCGTCCACGATGAGCCGGGCCGTCTCGTCGAGGTAGGGGGCGACGAAGGGCGCCATGTCCTCGGAGCCGCCGCGGGAGTCCTGCGGGGTCCCGTGCCGGTACTTGCCGGTCAGCACCCCGCGTCCCAGCGGCGAGGAGGGCAGCAGCCCCACCCCCAGGTCCAGCGCGGCGGGCAGCACCTCGCGCTCGATGCCGCGCTGCAGCAGCGAGTACTCCATCTGCGTGCTGGCCAGCGGCGTGCGCGTGGGCAGCGCCTGCTGCCAGGTGGCCGCCTTCGCCAGCTGCCAGCCGCAGAAGTTGGACACCCCGACGTAGCGGGCGCGGCCGGAGCTCACGGCGAGGTCGAGGGCCTGCAGCGTCTCGTCGAGCGGGGTGGTCGCGTCGTACGCGTGCACCTGCCACAGGTCGACGTGGTCGGTGCCGAGCCGCTGCAGGGACGCGTCGAGTGCCGCCAGCAGGTGGCCGCGCGAGGTGTCGAAGCGGCGGTAGGGGTCGGGCACGCTGCCGGCCTTGGTGGCGATCACCAGGTCCGAGCGCGGCACCAGGTCCTCCACCAGCCGGCCGAGGAGGTACTCGGCCCCGCCGTCCCCGTACACGTCGGCGGTGTCCACGAGCGTGCCCCCGGCCTCCCAGAAGGCCTTGAGCTGGTCGGCGGCGTCGAGTTCGCCGGTGTCGCGCCCCCAGGTCAGCGTGCCGAGCCCGAGCCTGGACACGCGCAGTCCCGTACGGCCGAGGTGCCTTTGCTCCATGAGGGGTGAGATTACTGGTCGTCCGGGACCTTTGGGCAGGAGTGACGTACCCGACAGGCGCCGGCGCGCGCCCGGAGCGATAAGGTCCGGGGAACAAAGACGTTACTCATCGGTAAGGGGATCGCCATGCGGCTCGGGATCAACCTCGGCTACTGGGGCGCCGGGATGGACGCCGACAACCTCGCCGTGGCGCAGGAGGCGGACCGCCTCGGCTACTCCGTGTGCTGGGCGGCCGAGGCCTACGGCTCGGACGCGCCCACCGTGCTGTCCTGGGTGGCCGCGCAGACCGAGCGCATCGACGTCGGCTCCGCGATCTTCCAGATCCCGGCCCGTACGCCCGCGATGACGGCGATGACCGCCGCCACCCTCGACTCCCTGTCGGGCGGCCGCTTCCGGCTGGGCCTGGGCGTGTCCGGCCCGCAGGTCTCCGAGGGCTGGTACGGCGTCAGGTTCGACAAGCCGCTGGCCCGCACGCGCGAGTACGTCGAGATCGTCCGCAAGGCGATGTCCCGGGAGCGGCTCAGCCACGAGGGCGAGCACTGGACGCTGCCGCTGCCCGGCGGCCCCGGCAAGGCGCTGAAGCTGACGGTGCATCCGGTGCGCGAGCGCGTCCCGCTGTACATCGCCGCGATCGGCCCGAAGAACCTGGAGCAGACCGGCGAGATCGCCGACGGCGCCCTGCTGATCTTCCCCTCGGCCGACCACCTGGAGGACACCGCGCTCCGCCACATCCGGGCGGGCCGCGAGAAGGCCGGGAAGACCATGGACGGCTTCGACGTCTGCCCCACCGTGCCGCTCGCCGTCGGCGAGGACGTGGACGCGCTGGCCGACCTCTTCCGCCCCTACACCGCCCTGTACGTGGGCGGCATGGGCAGCCGCGAGCAGAACTTCTACAACCGGCTCGCCCGGCGCATGGGGTTCGAGAAGGAGGCCGCCGAGATCCAGGACAAGTACCTGTCCGGCGACAAGGACGGCGCCGCCGCCGCGATCCCGCGCGAACTCATCGACTCCACCACCCTGCTGGGTTCCGTGGAGCGGATCGCCGACCGGATGCAGGCGTACGCGGGCGCCGGCGTCACCACGCTGACCCTGGCCCCGGCCGGGTTCACCCTGGACGAGCGGGTCGCCGCGCTGCGCGCGGGCGTCGAGGCGCTGGAGCGCGCCGGACTCGCGGAGTAGGGGCCACGGGCCCACGGCGCCGGTCCCGGCTCAGCCCGGGACCAGGCGCCCCATCATCCGCCCGAAGGCGATCAGGCGCGCTATCTGGCCGGCCCCGCCGTCGTCGAGGGACTTGCTGAACCGGAAGGCCTCCGGGCGGAAGCGGGCGGAGGCGATCTGGCCGTCGGCGTCGCCGCGCACCGCGCTCAGTTCCTGCGGCGTGGCGGTGGCCAGCACCACGTACACCCCGCGGTCGATGCGCCGGCCCTGTTCGTCGCGGCCCACCAGCGT
Organism: Streptomyces sp. NPDC008238; assembly: GCF_042956445.1. Lineage (NCBI taxonomy): Bacteria > Bacillati > Actinomycetota > Actinomycetes > Kitasatosporales > Streptomycetaceae > Streptomyces > Streptomyces sp. NPDC008238. The sequence continues at coordinate 47,311 of NZ_JBIBGK010000024.1, forward strand.
GCGCATGCCGACGTGGCCGATCGCGTCCAGGGGCAGCACCTGCAGCGAGGAGTCCAGCACCCGGCCGCCCGGCGCGTCCTCGTCGGCGACCTCCTCGCTGTGCCACAGGATGAGCCGCCGGCCGTCGCAGACCGCGGCCTCCTGCCACACCGAGGTGCCGGCCTCCGTCAGGTCGACGACGCGTTCCAGGGTGAAACCGCGCACCCGCCGCCGGCCCAGGATCCCGTCGATCGCCTCCAGGGCCACGTCGGCGTGGAGGAAGTAGGCGCGTGCCGCGTCGTCAAGGCGCGCGTAGGGGGCCCAGTCCGAGCCCGCCGGGCCCACGGGGCGTGCCGTCGTCCGGCTGCGCGTCGCCTTGCTGAACATGTCTTGGTCGTGACCCCTCCGAGGGGCTATGAAATCACGGGCACTTCGGCCGGCGGCAGCGCCCCTCGGTTTCCGCGGCCGTGGTGGGGGCTCGGGGGTCTTCCCCGCCACGGCCGTCACCAAACTCAACGCCCGAGGGCGCCAGGGGTTACGTGTCCGGTGCCGTACGGCCCTCATCCGTTCGGCCGAGTTGACGCCCGGGCCTGTTGCCTCCCGCATTGCGGGCGACTTGACTCGTCTTTTGCGTATGCCCGATTCGCGCAGGAGGTACGTCATGCTCTCCGCCCGGAGTCTGTTCCAGGAGATCCTCGACAACGACGACTCCTTCCGGCTGTTCTGCTCCATCGCGGCCAGCGGTGAGGCGCAGGGCGGCTGGGAGAACGGCAGGATCGCCGCACTGGTCCCCGAGTCCCAGCGTGAACTGGCCCCCAAGATCGCCCGGCACGGCGCCGACGAGGACAAGCACGGCCGGATCTTCCACGCCCTGATGCGCAAGCGCGGCCTCGAACCCGTCCCGGTCCCCCCGGACACCGACTACACCATGCTCCTCGAACGCGGCGGCATCGGCCTCGCCCACGACAAGCTGCGCCGCGACGAGCCCCTGACCGTGCAGGACGTCGTCACCTACCTCGCCCACAGCCGGGTCACCGAACAGCGCGCCTCCGAGCAGATGGCCCTGCTCACCAAGTACTTCGCCGACCACCCCGACATCGGCAGGGCGGTCCGCATGATCTCCGCCGACGAGGACAACCACCTCGCCTACTGCCACGAGGAACTGCTGCGCTTCGCCGGCACCGGCCACGGCGCGGCCATCGAGCGCGTCCTGCGCGAGTGCGTCCGCGCCGAGATCCGCGTCTACCGCGACGTCAGCCTCGCCGTCATGGCCCACATGGGCCGGATCCTCGGCTGGTCCGCCGCGAAGGCCGCGGTGCTGCGGGCCGGCATCCACGGGACCTACGCGTACGAACGCCTGGGCGGCTGGCGGCGGATGGTACGGCTGGTGATGCCCCAGCGCCGCGACGCGCTCGGCGGCCCCGAGCCCGCGGCGGAACCCGCGGTCTGAGCCGCCTCCCGGCCCCGCCCGCACCGTACGGACCCCGGGCGGGGCCGGGGACCGCTCAGAGCCAGCCGTGCCGCTTGAACATCCGGTACAGCAGGATCTCGGACACGGCGATGACCGCCAGGACCGCCGGGTAGCCCCACACCTGGTGGAGTTCGGGCATGTAGCGGAAGTTCATGCCGTAGATGCCCGCGATCATGGTGGGCACCGCCGCCATGGCGGCCCACGACGAGATCTTGCGCATGTCGTCGTTCTGCCGCACCCCCACCTGGGTCAGATGGGAGCTCAGCACGTCGCTGAGCAGCCGGTCGAGGCTGTCCACCTGCTCGTTGGCCCGGGTCAGGTGGTCGGCCACGTCGCGGAAGAAGGGCCGGGTGCCGGCCGCCACGTGCGGCACCGTTCCCGCCGAGAGCCGGATCATCGGCTGCATCAACGGCGCGGTGGCCCGCCGGAACTCCAGCAGCTGGCGCTTGAAGCCGTAGATCCGGCTCGCCGTGCTCTCGGCGCCCCGGCGCGCGACGGACCTGCGGCCCTCCGGGGCGAAGACCTCCGTCTCCAGGTCCTCCAGGTCGGCCTGCAGATCGGCCGCGACGACCATGTAGTCGTCCACGACGGCGTCGCTGATGGCGTACATCACCGCGGTGGGACCGTGCTTGAGGACCTCGTGCTCGGCCTCCAGGCGGTGCCGGATCTCCCCCGGGGCGATCGCCTCGCCGTGCCGCACGGTGACGACGAAGGCCTCCCCGACGAAGATCATCAGCTCGCCCGCGGTGACGGTGTCCCGCTCGTCGTCGTACGAGACCGGCTTGAGGACCAGGAACAGCGAACCCTCGTACACCTCCAGCTTGGGCCGCTGGTGGGCGCAGAGCGCGTCCTCCACGGCCAGCGGGTGCAGCCCGAACTCACGGCTGACGAGGTCGAACTCCTTCTCCGTCGGCTCGTACAGGCCGATCCAGACGAAGGCCCCCTCCGTGGACCGCGCCGCGTCCAGCGCGTCGGAGAGGTCGTCGGGGGCGGCGGTGCGCTCCCCGTCGCGGTAAATGGCGCAGTCGACGATCACACCTGTCTTCTTCCGCGATACGTCGGCGCCACACCGGACGAGCGGTGGTCGTATGGTGGCGGTCATGCCCACCGTGATCCTGGTCCGGCACGGCCGGTCCACCGCCAACGCGGAGAAAGTGCTGGCCGGACGGCTCCCCGGAGTCGCCCTCGACGAGACGGGACGTGACCAGGCCGCCGCGCTGGCGGCCCGGTTGGCCGCGCTGCCGCCGGCCGCCGTCGTCACCAGCCCCCTGCAGCGGTGCCGGGAGACCGTGCAGCCCCTGCTGGACGCCCTGCCCGGGGTGCCGCTCCACGTCGAGGAGCGGATCTCGGAGTGCGCCTACGGCGACTGGAGCGGCCGCAAGATCGCCGAGCTGGCCGACGAGCCGCTGTGGGGTGTGGTCCAGCGCTACCCCTCGGCCGCCGTCTTCCCCGGCGAGGGGGGCGAGTCGGTGCGCGCCATGCAGGCCCGCGCGGTCGACGCGGTGCGCGACTGGAACGCGCGCGTGGAGAAGACCCACGGCCCCGACGCCCTCGTCGTGATGTGCTCCCACGGCGACATCATCAAGTCCGTGGTCGCCGACGCCCTCGGCATGCACCTCGACCTCTTCCAGCGCGTCGCCGTCGACCCCTGCTCGGTCACCGCGATCCGCTACACCGCGGAGCGGCCCTTCCTGCTCCGGCTCGGCGACACCGGCACCCTGGACGGACTGCGCCCCAGGGAACGGCCCACCGCCGCCCCGGGCGACGCGGAGGTCGGGGGCGGTGCGGGCGCACCGTGATCAGCTTCCGCAGTAGGGTGGACCGAACCGCGAAGACACCGAACTAACGGAGCAGGACGTGCCTCGTCAGGTGTTCCTCTACGACAAGCCCGAACGCTTCGTCGCCGGCACCGTGGGCCAACCGGGCCAACGCACCTTCTTCCTGCAGGCGAGCGCCGCCGGCCGGACCACCAGCGTCGCGCTGGAGAAGACCCAGGTCGAGGCACTCGCCGAGCGCATCGACGAGCTGCTGGACGAGGTCGTGCGCCGCACCGGCGGCGCCGCCCCCGTGCCCGCCGTCGCCCCCACGGAGCTGCTCGACAGCAGGCCGCTCGAGGTCCCCGTCGAGGAGGAGTTCCGGGTCGGCACCATGGCACTGGCCTGGGACGGCGCCGAGGAGCGGATGATCCTGGAGGCCCAGGCGCTGGTCGAGATCGAGGCCGAGGACGAGGAGGACCTCGAGGCGGCCGAGGAGATGCTCCTGCAGGACGACGAGAACGGACCCCCGCTGCTGCGGGTGCGCCTGACCGGTGCCCAGGCCCGTTCCTTCGCCAAGCGCGCCCTCGACGTCGTCGCGGCCGGCCGCCCGCCCTGCCCGCTGTGCAGCCTGCCCCTGGATCCGGAAGGACACGTATGCCCGCGTCAGAACGGGTACCGGCGGTCGGCGACGGCCTGAGCGGGGACATAGCCGGCCAACTGCTCGCGCACGGCGAACTGACCGTGCGCGGGCGGCTGCGGGACGCCTCCAACGCCGTGCTCTACTGCGCGGTCGAGCACGACGGCGTACGTGCCCACTGCGTGTACAAGCCGGTCGCCGGCGAGCGGCCGCTGTGGGACTTCCCGGACGGGACGCTCGCCCAGCGCGAGGTCGCCGCGTACCTGGTCTCCGAGGCCACCGGCTGGGGCCTGGTGCCGCCGACCGTGCTGCGGGACGGGCCGTACGGCGAGGGCATGGTGCAGCTGTGGATCGAGACCCCCGAGGAGGGCGGCGAAGGGCTCCTCGCCCTCGTCGAGGGGGAGGAGGCGGGCGAGGGCTGGAAGGCCGTCGGCTTCGCCGAGGTCGGCGAGGGCCGCACCGCGCTGCTGGTGCACGCCGACGACACCCGGCTGCGCCGGCTGTCCGTCCTGGACGCCGTGATCAACAACGCCGACCGCAAGGGCGGCCACCTGCTGCCGGCCGCCGACGGGCAGCTGTACGCGATCGACCACGGCGTGACGTTCAACACGGAGAACAAGCTGCGCACCCTCCTGTGGGGCTGGGCCGGCGAACCGCTCACCGACGAGACCGTCGAGGTCCTCGGCAAGCTCTCCGCGGAGCTCGCCGACGGGGGTCTGGGCGCCCGGCTGGCGGAACTCATCACGGCGGACGAGCTCGACGCGCTCCGCGCCCGTGTCGCCGCGCTGCTCGACTCGGGACGTCATCCCGAGCCCTCGGGGGAGTGGCCCGCCATCCCCTGGCCGCCCATCTGACCCGGGGGCCGGGCGCCCCGGGCGTACCCACCGTTCGTTTGTGGATCACGCGGGCGGTTAATCTCATGACATGCATGCCTGGCCCGCTTCCGACGTCCCTGCCCTCCCGGGCACCGGGCGCGACCTCCGCCTCCACGACACCGCGACCGGTGGCCCGGTAACCCTGAGCCCCGGTCCGGTCGCCCGCATCTACGTGTGCGGGATCACCCCCTACGACGCCACCCACATGGGTCACGCGGCCACCTACAACGCGTTCGACCTCGTGCAGCGCGTGTGGCTCGACACGAAGCGCCAGGTCCAGTACGTCCAGAACGTCACCGACGTCGACGACCCGCTGCTGGAGCGGGCCGGCCTGACCGGTGAGGACTGGACGGCCCTCGCCGAGCGCGAGACCACCCTGTTCCGCGAGGACATGACCGCCCTGCGGATGCTGCCGCCGGCCCACTACATCGGCGCCGTCGAGGCCATCCCGGGGATCGTCCCGCTGGTCGAGCGGCTGCGCGAGGGCGGCGCCGCGTACGAACTGGACGGCGACATCTACTTCCACGTCGACTCCGACCCGCACTTCGGCAGCGTCTCCCACCTGGACGCGGCCGCCATGCGCGCCCTGTCGGCCGAGCGCGGCGGCGACCCGGACCGCCCGGGCAAGAAGAACCCCGTGGACCCCGTCCTGTGGCTCGCCGCCCGTGAGGGCGAGCCCAGCTGGGACGGCGGCAGCCTGGGCCGGGGACGCCCCGGCTGGCACATCGAGTGCGTGGCGATCGCCCTCGACCACCTCGGCATGGGCTTCGACGTGCAGGGCGGCGGCTCCGACCTCGCCTTCCCGCACCACGAGATGGGCGCCTCGCACGCCCAGGTGCTCACCGGCGAGTTCCCCATGGCGAAGGCGTACGTGCACGCCGGCATGGTCGCGCTGCACGGCGAGAAGATGTCCAAGTCCAAGGGCAACCTGGTCTTCGTCTCCCAGCTGCGCCGCGACGGGGTGGACGCGGCGGCCATACGGCTCAGCCTGCTGGCCCACCACTACCGCCAGGACTGGGAGTGGACGGACGAGGTCCTCGCCGGCGCGGTGGAGCGGCTGGCCCGCTGGCGCGCCGCCGTCTCGCGGCCCGACGGCCCGCCGGCCGAGGCGCTGCTGGAGGAGATCCGCGAGGCCCTCGCCGACGACCTGGACGCCCCCGCCGCGCTCGCCGCCGTCGACCGCTGGGCCGCCCGGCAGGAGACCGAGGGCGGCACGGACACCGGCGCCCCCGGCCTGGTCTCCCGCGCCGTGGACGCCCTGCTCGGCGTCGCGCTCTGACGCGGCGGGAGTTCCCCGGGCCCTGCCCCGGGGGCTCCCGCGGAAACGACCCGGCCGCCGTCCCCTGTGCGGGGCGGCGGCCGGGCCGTGTTCGTTGACGTGCCGTACGGGTCACTCCCCGTCGGCGCCGTCCTCCTTCTCCTCGCGGTCGTCCTTCGGCTTCTGCGACATGTCCCGCAGGTACGGGCCCGCCTCGGACTCGCCCGACTGGGGGTCGCGGCGCCGCAGGTAGCGTTCGAACTCGCGGGCGATGGCCTCGCCCGAGGCCTCCGGGAGCTCCGCGGTGTCGCGGGCCTCCTCCAGTGTCTGGACGTACTCGGCGACCTCGCTGTCCTCGGCCGCGAGCTGGTCCACGCCGACCTGCCAGGCACGGGCGTCCTCCGGCAGCTCGCCGAGCGGGATGCGCAGGTCCAGCAGGTCCTCGAGACGGTTGAGCAGCGCCAGCGTCGCCTTCGGGTTCGGCGGCTGCGACACGTAGTGCGGCACGGCCGCCCACAGGCTGACCGCCGGGATGCCCGCGTGGGTGCAGGCCTCCTGGAGGATGCCGACGATGCCGGTGGGGCCCTCGTAGCGGGACTCCTCCAGGCTGAGCGCGGTCGCCAGGTCCGGGTCGGAGGTGACGGCCGTGACCGGCACCGGACGGGTGTGCGGGGTGTCGCCCAGGAGGGCGCCCATCACCACCACCATCTCGATGCCGAGCTCATGGGCGAAGCCCAGGATCTCGTTGCAGAACGAGCGCCAGCGCATGCTGGGCTCGATGCCCCGTACGAGGACGAGGTCGCGTGGTTTGGGGGTCTCGATGCGGATGACGGACAGCCGCGTGGTGGGCCAGGTGATCCGCCGTGTGCTGCCGTCCATCCAGACCGTGGGACGGTTGACCTGGAAGTCGTAGTAGTCCTCGGCGTCCAGCGCGGCGAACACCTCGCCCTTGAACTCCCGGTCCAGATGCCCGACCGCGGCGGAGGCGGCGTCCCCGGCGTCGTTCCAGCCCTCGAACGCGGCCACCATGACCGGGTCGATCAGCTCGGGAACCCCCTCGAGCTCGATCACCCAGCGCCTCCTTCCGGCCGGAAGGGGGATGGTGCCACCCCCGCCGGCTGCCGTTCCTTCGCGTGCTGCACCAGCCTACGGCTTCGCGGGACAGGTGCCGCCGCCTTCGTTAGGGGGATGATCCCCAGAGTCATCGGACGTACGCGTCCGGTCAGCCACCGCTCCACGCGGAGCGGTACGCGGCCCAGTCCGCCGGGGTCGCGGCGAAGTCGACGTACAGCGCGACGCCGAAGCGCTCGCGCGAGGGCGCCTGGCGGGCCAGGCCGAGCCGGGCGCCGCGCACGGCGGCCGTGACGGTCTCCGCCCAGGCGTGGCGGCCCAGGTTGTTCGTGTGGTAGCCGGGCAGGCCGACGAGCAGGTCGGTGTCCTGCGGCGTCACCTCCAGGGCGAGCGCGGTCTGCTGCGCCACGTAGCCGCCGTAGAGGCTCTCGAGCGGCAGGGCGGTGTCGTAGGTCATCATCGCGACCTGGTCCACGCGCCGGGCCACCTCCGCGAAGTAGTGCTGGGACCACCACTTGGGGTGGTTGAACAGCGGGCCGCTCACCGAGTGCAGCGAGGGCAGCGGGTCGATCTGGTGGGTCGCGACCGACAGCGGCGCGCCGCGGGCGGCGGTGAGCCGGTGCACCGAGTCCAGCAGCGTGAGGAAGCCGCGGTCGTCGGAGTACATCGGCTCCAGGTCCAGGTGGACGCCGTCGAAGCCGGCCGCCAGGACCTGGGCGGCGCTGCCGGCCACCCGGGCGCGGGTCGCCGGGTCGTCCAGGTGCAGGCCCTCGGAACCGTCGTGGGACAGGACCTGGCCGAGCCACGCCTGGACGCGTACCCCCGGCAGCGCGGCGTGCATCCGGCCGATCATGTCCCGCGCCCGCGGGTAGAGGCCGGCGTCGAGGCGGCCGTCGAACTCCAGGGGCCCGGTGTGCACGTACAGGTCCCGGGTGCCGCTGCCGCGCAACTCCCGGGCCAGCGCCTCGAGGTCGGCGTCGTCGCGTTCCCCGTCGACCCAGGCGTGCCCGAGCCACACCGCGTTCCGGCCGCGGTCGGCCCCGGCGCCGGAGGGGTCGCCGGCGTACTCCAGCCGCAGGGCGACCCCGGCGGCCAGCACCGGGAGGAGGACGACGAGGACGGCCGTCAGCGCGCCGCGGCGCAGCGTGCGGGCCGAGGGGCGGCGCAGGCGCAGCCTGAAGCGTGGATTCATCCGATCCCTCTTTTCGATCACTCTTACGAAGGACCGGACGCGCCCCGGCGCCGTGCGGTTCGCCCGCCGGGAGTCAGAGCGTGGAGCGCAGCCACTGCTCCACGCTGGCGACGTGCACCGTCGCCCACGACCGCGCCGCCTCGGCGTCCCGGTCCCGCAGGGCCGCCAGGATCGCCCGGTGCTCGTGCAGGGTGCGGCTGACCGCGTCCTCCTGCGTCAGCCCGCGCCAGATCCGCGCCCTGGTGGTCGGTCCCGACAGCCCGTCCAGCAGTGAGCACAGCACCGAGTTGCCCGAGGCCTGCACGATGCCGCGGTGGAACTCCAGGTCGCACGCGACCAGTTCCTCCACCGACGGCGTCGTCCCCAGTGCCTCCAGCTGCTCGGTCAGGGCCTCCAGCTGGGACTCGGCGATGCGCGTGGCCGCCATCGCCGTCGCCGCGGGCTCCAGGATGCGGCGCACCGCGAGGAACTCCAGGACGGTGTCGTCGCGGTGGAAGTCCACCACGAAGCTCAGCGCCTCCAGCAGCAGCTGCGGGTCCAGGCTGGTGACGTAGGTGCCGTCGCCCTGCCGTACGTCCAGGATCCTGATCAGGGACAGCGCGCGGACCGCCTCACGCAGGGAGTTGCGCGACAGCCCGAGCTCCGCGGCGAGTTCGCTCTCCTTGGGGAGCCGGTCGCCGGGCCGCAGCGCGCCGGAGACGATCATCCCCTTGATCTTCTCGATCGCCTCGTCGGTGACCGCCATGAGCCCCTCGCCTCCCCGGACATCCGATGTATCGGGCCATTATGCCCGCACGGCCGCGCGCCGGAAGCCCCCCGCGGGGTGCTGCTCCACCGTTGTGCGGCCTCCCGCGCCGCGGAACGCGCGAAGGCCGTGTCCGCTGCTGCGGACACGGCCTTCGAACTGCTGCGTCACCGTCGGGACGACAGGATTTGAACCTGCGACCCCTTGACCCCCAGTCAAGTGCGCTACCAAGCTGCGCCACGTCCCGGTGAGGTCCCCCGGAGTTGTGCCCCGGAAGATCACGTAAAGAGGAGGATACCCGAACCTCGCTGATCAGCCGAATCGCTCGATGCGGATCCGGTCGAGCGGCTGCCCGGCGTCCGCCAGCAGACGCGAGGCGTGCTCGGCGAAACCGTTGCCGCCGCACACGTACGCCTCCCAGCCGCCGGGCGGCGGATCCGCGAGGTGCGGGGCCAGGTGGGCGGCGGTGAGGCGGCCCTCGGCGCGGGTGAGCAGCACGGTCGTCTCCGGGCCGTACTCGGCGGCGTAGATCAGGTCCTGGCGGGTGCGGGCCGAGACGATCAGCCGCAGCGGCACGTCCAGGCCGCGCAGCCGGCGGTGGCGCACCATCGCCATGAGCGGGACCACGCCCGACCCGGCGCCCAGCAGCAGCGCCGGATGGTCACCCGTCCAGGCGAAGAAGCCGCTGTGCGGGCCGCGGACCTCGACGGTGTCGCCCGGCCGGGCGACGGTGTGCAGGTACCCGGAGACCTCGCCGCCGGCCACGTGGTCCAGGGTCAGCTCGATGTGGCCGGAGGCGTCGGGGGCGGAGGCGACCGAGTAGTTGCGCTGCGCCGTGTAGCCGTCGGGGGCCGTGAGGCGCAGCGTCAGGTACTGGCCGGGCCGGTGGCCCGCCCAGCCGGGCACCGCGAGGCGGAAGGTGGAGGTGCGCGGGGTCTCCCGGCGGATGTCCGTGATCACCGCGCGCCGCCAGACCGAGGACGCGGCCTCGGGGACCGCGATCCGGCCGGGCACGGCGAACCGGGTCGGCGGGACGAACGCCGGGACGGGGGCGGCGCCGGGGGCGGCGAGGTCAGTCATGGGCGTAGCGCTGCTCCTGCCAGGGGTTGCCCCGGTGGTGGTAGCCGTTCTGCTCCCAGAAGCCCGACTCGTCGTGGTCGAGAAGGCGCAGGCCCGCGATCCACTTGGTGCTCTTCCAGAAGTACAGGTGCGGGACGACCAGCCGGGCCGGGCCGCCGTGCTCGGCGGCGAGCGGGGCGCCGTCGTACTCCCAGACGATCCAGGCGCGGCCGCCGGTGACGTCGGCGAGCGGCAGGTTGGCGGCGTAGCCGGTGTGGGACCAGGCGACGACGTGGGTGGCCGCGGGGGAGGGGCGCGCCGCCTCCAGGAAGGCGTCGACCGACACCCCGCCGAAGCGCACGCCGAACTTGGACCAGCCGGTCACGCAGTGGATGTCGCCCCGGTACTCCGAGCCGGGCAGGGCGTGCGCCGCGTCCCAGTCCCAGGTGTGCGGGCGGTCCACCAGCCCGTCCACCCGCAGCGTCCAGTCCGCCGCCGCGATCACGGGCGTGACCTCGGCGGAGAGGACCGGCCAGGTGTCGCGGGCGTCGTACTGGCCGGGAGGCAGCCGCGGATCGCGGTCGGCGGCGCGGCTGCGCCCGGTGAAGCCACGCGTGGGTTCGACGGCGGAGGTCACGCGGGGTGCTCCAGCTCCAGCGCCTCCACCTCGCGCAGCGCGGCCGGCTCGTCGAGGGTGAGCAGCACCCGGTCGCGCATCAGGACCCGGCCGTCGACGACGGTGTCCCGTACGTCCGCCGCGGCGGCCGCGTACGCCAGCATCGACCAGGGGTCGTGGCGCGGCGTGAGGTGCGGCCCGCCGAGGTCGAGCACGGCCAGGTCGGCGCGCTTGCCCGGCTCCAGGGAGCCCAGCTGGTCGGCGAGGCCCAGCGCGCGGGCGGCCTCGATCGTCGCCATCCGCACCGCCTGCTGCGCGCCGACGGCGGTCGGGTCGCCGCCGGCCTTGTGCACCAGCGCGGCGGCCCGCACCGCGCCCAGGACGTCGAGGGTGTTGGAACTCACCACCCCGTCGGTGCCGAGCCCGACGGTGACCCCGGCGGCCAGCAGCTCGGGGACGCGGGCGATGCCGCAGCCCAGCTTCAGGTTGGAGACCGGGCAGTGCGCGACGGCGGTGCCGGTCCTGGCCAGGGCGGCGATCTCGCCGTCGGTCAGGTCCACGGCGTGCGCCAACAGCACGTCGGGCCCGAGGACGCCGAGGGAGTCCAGCAGCTCGACCGGCCGCTTGCCGTGCGCCTCGACCACCGTCGCGACCTCGGCCGCGTTCTCTGCCGCGTGGACGTGCAGCAGCGCGCCGTGCTCACGGGCCAGCGCGCTGATCGCGACGAGCTGCTCGGGGGCGAGGGTGTAGGCGCTGTGCGCGAAGACCACCGGCCGGGTGCCGGGCGCCCGGGCGGTACGCGCGGCCAGGTCGGCGGCGGCCCAGGCCATCCGGTCGCCGTAGGGCCGGCCGTCCGGCGGCCCGGGCACGTCCATGAAGGTCGGTCCGGCCAGCAGCCGCCAGCCCGCCGCCCGAGCGGCCTCCTCGGCGGCCTCGTGGAACCAGTACATGTCCAGGCCCGTGGTCACCCCGGCCCGTACGCTCTCCGCCACGGCCACCCGCACGCCCGCGGCCACCGCCCGCGGCGAGAGCAGCTCGGCCTCGCGGGGGATCACCCGGGCCAGGAACTCCTGCAGGTCGACGTCGTCCGCGCAGCCCCGCAGCAGGGTCATCGCCAGGTGGGTGTGGGTGTTGACCAGCCCGGGGAGCACCAGGCACCCCGTGGCGTCGATCTCCTCGGCGGCGTGATGGGCCGCGCGCACCTGCGCGGTGGGGCCGACGGCGACGATCTCGCCGTCCCGCACGGCGACCGCGCCGTCGGTGACGACGGTGCCCGCCGCGTCGACGGTCAGCACATCGCCGCCGTGCACCAGCAGATCGGCGTCCTGAGCGCTCACTTCTCGTCGCTTCCGTACTCGGTGGCCAGCAGATGCAAGGCGTCCAACGCTACCCGGCTGCCGCGGGCGACCCCCTCGGCGACCACCACCCGGTGCGGGTCGTAGCCGCCCGTGGCCTCCACGTCGACCAGGTCGTCGGCGTTGGCGCCGTCGACGACGAGCGCCCCGCCGGCCACCAGGCCGCGCGTCGAGGCCAGCACCAGCAGCGCCGACAGCTCCATCTCGATCGCGGCGATCCCGGCCGCCGCGTACGCCGCGCCGGGCAGCGGCAGGAAGCCCGGCTGGAAGGCCGCCCGCGTCCACACCACGCCCCGGTGGTGCGGCGCCCCCGCCGCCCGGGCCGCCCGCTGCAGCGCGAGCACCGCCTCCGGCGCCGCGTACGCCGGGTACTCCGGCGGCAGCAACTGCTGCGTCACCCCGTCGTCCCGTACCGCGGCCTCGGCGATCACCAGGTCGCCGTCCCCTATGCCGGCGCGGATGGCGCCCGCCGTGCCCAGGCGCAGGATCGTGCCGACGCCCGCCTCGGCCAGTTCCTGGAACAGGCACATGGCGCCCGGCCCGCCGACCCCGTGCGAGGACACCACGACGGGGGTGCCCTTCCAGGCGCCGGTGAAGGTGCGGTACTCGCGGTGGTGCGACACCTCGCGCGGCTCCGTGAGCAGGGCGGCGACCTCCGCGGCGCGCGCCGGGTCGCCCACGACGACCGCGTGCCGGGGCAGCCCCGTACGCGGGATGCGGGAGATGGGCAGCTGATCCGTGGTCATCGGGCCTCCGGGCCGGGCGGGACGATGCTGTGCGGATCAGCCTATGGCCCGGCCTCAGGCCGTCCGACGGCGGAGCAGCGCGAACGCGGCCCAGCTGACGAGGACGGCGAGGGCCAGCACGATGCCGGTCTCGACGAGCTGCAGCGGCCAGAAGTGCGAGGCGGGGTGGACCACGGCGTAGGCGTCGGCGGCACCGAAGTCCGCCAGGCACCGGTGGAGATCCGTCGGCAGATCCAGATTGCACTGCGGACCGGCCAGTGATCTTCCGTCGGGGGTGACGACGCCGACCTCGATCCGGTCGGCACTGCCGGGCAGGTGGGCCGCCTGGAGGCCGGTCCACCGGGTCGTCGGCCACAAATGGGACCGGACCGTGGAGAGGACGACGTGGATCAGGAGGGTGGCGAAGAAGGCCAGGCCGAGGCCACTGAGCGCGCGCCGCATCAGCAGGCCGCCCAGGGCGCCCAGCGCCAGGCCGAGCAGGACGTGGGCGAGCCCGACGGGGCCGCCGGCGAAGAAGATGTCCGTCTCGTACCACCCGGGGGCCCGGGCGGCGTCGCCCGAGGTCCACACCCACCGGAAGAGGAGGGACAGGGCCGCCGTGCCCGCGGTCAGCAGCAGAGCGGGCAGGGCGAGCTTGGCGGCGAGCCAGCGGGCCGGACTCACCGACTGGGTCCAGGCGAATGCGGCCGTGCCGTTCTCCACCTCACGGCCGATCAGAGCGCCGCCGGCGTAGACGGCCACGACGAACGGGAGGAGCAGGATCGCGCGGGCGGTGAGATGGAGGGCGGCGAAGTCGTCGAACGGAGGGGAGCCCGGTACCGGGGACGTTCCGCCCGGCTCGTACGACCACAGCAGCCAGCCGGATCCGGCCGCGACGAAGGCGATCCACAGCCACAGCGCCGTACGGTGCAGGCGCAGCACCGACCAGGGCACGCCACGCAGGAGCGGCGGTCGGGGGGCGGGGGCGACGGCGGTCATACGGCGATCTCCTGGCGGGGTGCGGGCGGGGCGTCGGCGGTGAGCAGGGCGGGCGTCAGGGGGTTGCGCAGATGGGCGAGGACCAGCTCCTCGAGGGTGGGCTCCTCCACGAGCCAGTCGCCCTCCGGCGCCCCTACGGGGCGGACCAGCGCGGTCCGCCCGCGTCCGTTGGCGTGCTCCTCGACGACGGTGTGGGGGCCGAAGTCCGCGCCGGTGCCGGTGAGTCTGCGGTGCGCGGTCAGCAGGTCGTCGGTGTCGCCGGCCAGCCGGACCCGGCCCCCGCCGAGCAGCAGCAGGTGGTCGCAGACGCCCTCGAGTTCGGCGACGACGTGCGAGGAGATCACGATGGTGGTGCCGCGCTCGGCCGCCGATGCCATGAGGGCGCCGGTCAGCTCGTGGCGGGAGAGCGGGTCGAGGTCGGCCATCGGCTCGTCCAGGAGCAGCAGTTCGGCCCGCTTGCCCAGGGCCAGGGCGAGCGCCACGCGGGTGCGCTGCCCGCCGGAGAGGGCGCGGACGCGCGCACCGGGCGTCAGGCCGCCGCCGTAGGCGATTCGTTCGGCGGCCTCCCGGTCCCAGCGGCCCGGGTTGAGTTCGGCGCCGAGCCGCAGGGTCGCCGCCACGGTGAGCTGCGGGTGGAGCGGCTTGTCCTGGGCGACGTACGCCAGCCGCGCGCGGGCCGCGCCGGGCGTCGTGCCGTACACGCGGAGCTCCCCCTCGGTGGGGCGCAGCAGCCCCGCGGCGAGCGCGAGCAGCGTCGACTTGCCCGCGCCGTTGGGGCCGACGAGCGCGCAGATCCGGCCGGCCGGAAGCCGGAAGGAACAGTCCCGCAGGACGGGGTCCCGGCCCCACGCGTAGCGCATGCCGAGCCCGGCCGCCTCGAGGGCGGCCGCTTCCTGGTTCATCTCTCTCCCTCGGAGAACTCCTGGTCCAGTACGGAGTGGAACAGTGCCGCCGCGTCCTCGCGGTCGAGGCCGGCGACGCGTGCCCGGCGCATCCAGTCGGCCAGTTCGCCGGCGAGCGGCGAGTCCGCAGGGCCGGCGCCCAGCGACTTCTGGACGAAGGTGCCGAGGCCCCGGCGCGCCTCCACCAGGCCCTCGCGCTCCAGTTCGCGGTACGCCTTGAGCACGGTGTTGGGGTTGACGGCGGTCGCCGCGACGACCTCGCGGGCCGTCGGCAGCCGGTCGCCGGGCTCCAGCAGCCCCAGCCGCAGGGCCTGTTTGGTCTGCTGGACGATCTGGAGGTACGTGGCGACACCGCTGCGGCGGTCGATGCGGAACTCGACCATGCGCGAAACACCCTTTCACTAAGCAAGTGATGAAAGGGTGGGGCCTCGGCTGACGTCCTGTCAAGCCGCGGACGGCCGCGGGGCACGCCCGCGACGGTTCGGCGCGCGCCGAAACGTCCGGGGCGCATGCTGGGGACATGGTGCGGAACAACCACGCGGGAAGCGCCCTCGCCGCCCTCGCGGCGCTGCTCGCAGACGAGACGAGGGCGGCGATGTGCCTGGCGCTGCTCGACGGCCGGGCCTGGACGGCGGGCGAGCTGGCCCGGCACACCGGTGTGGCGCCCTCGACCGCCAGCGAGCACCTCGGCCGGCTCGTCGCGGGCGGGCTGCTCGCCGAGGAACGCCAGGGCCGTCACCGCTACGTACGCCTCGCCGACGCCCGTACCGCGCAGCTCGTCGAGGACCTCGCCGCACACGCCGGGCCGCCGCCCGCGCCGCGCACCCTCGCGCAGGCGGGTGCCGGGAGCGCCATGGCCCGCGCCCGGACCTGCTACGACCACCTCGCCGGACGCCTGGGCATCCTCGTCACGGACGCCATGACCGAGCGCGGACTGCTCACCCAGCGCACCGGCTTCGCCCTCACCGACGAGGGCGTGCAGTGGTTCGCCGGACTCGGTGTCGACCTGGCCGCCGCCCGCACCGGCCGCCGCCCGCTCGCCCGGCCCTGCCTGGACTGGACGGAGCGCCGGCCGCACCTGGCGGGCGTCGCCGGGGCCGCGCTGTGCGCGCACGCCCTCGCGTCCGGCTGGTGCGTGCGCATCGGCAGCGGCCGGGCCCTGAAGACCACCGCGCGGGGCCGGGCCGCCCTGCGCACCCACCTGGGCATCGCGCCCGACGCCCTGGAGGCACCCACCGCATGAACCGCTTCGAGGCCTTCCGCGCCCTCCACCGGGCAGGCCGCCCGCTCTTCCTGCCGTGCGCGTGGGACCGCGCCTCCGCGGCCGCCCTCGCCGCCCGCGGCCACCCGGCGATCGGCACCACGAGCCTGGGCGTCGCCGCCGCGGCGGGCCTGCCGGACGCGGCCGGCGCCACCCGGGAGACGACCCTGCGGCTGGCCCGCGACCTCGTACGGCTGCCCGTCCTGGTCAGCGTCGACATCGAGGCGGGCTTCGGCGGCACGCCCGAGGACGTCGCCGAACTCGCCGCCGGTTTGGCGCGGCTGGGCGTCGCGGGCGTCAACATCGAGGACGGCCGCCCCGGCGGGGCGGGCCTGACCGACCCCGCCGCGCAGTGCGCCCTCATCGCCGCGGTCAAGGGCGCCGCCCCCGGGCTGTTCGTCAACGCCCGCACCGACACCTACTGGCTCGGTACCACCGAGGACCCGCGGGACGAGACCCGCCGCCGCGCCGCCGCCTACCTCGCGGCCGGCGCCGACGGGATCTTCGTGCCCGGCCTCGCCGACGACGGCGACATCGCCTCGCTCGCCGCGGACCTCGACGCCCCGCTCAACGTCCTGCTGCCGCCCGGCGGCCCCGGGCTGCCCCGCCTCGCCGCGCTCGGGGTGAGCCGGGTCAGCACCGGCTCGCTGCTCTTCCGTGCCGCGCTCCACGCCGCCGTCGACACCGCCGGGCACGCCCTGCACGGCGCACCGCTCCCCGCGGGCCTGCCCTCGTACGCCGACGCCCAGGGGCTCGCGGACGTCTACGTCCCGCAGGAAACGCGGCGGCCCGGGCGTCCGGGGTGAGCGGGGAGGTCGTTCCGCTCCCCCCGGGGCGCCCGGGCCCACGGGTCGGGGGTGTCAGTCGCGCCGGGCGGCCAGCAGCGACTCGACCCGCTCCCGGACGTCCGCGGTGTCCAGGCCGCGCACCGTCAGGGTGGTGCGGCGGCGCAGCACGTCGTCCGCCGACTCGGCCCACTCGTGGTCGCGGGCGTACACGACCTGGGCCCATATCTCCGGTGCGTCCGGGTGGATCCGCTCGCCGAGCGCCGGGTCCTCGTTCACCATGCGGGCGATGTCGAAGGACAGCGCGCCGTAGTGGGTGGCGAGGTGACGCGCGGTCAGCGGGTCGATGCGGTGGCCCGGGTCGCGGTCGACCAGCAGCCGGTGGGCGACCGCGTTGGGGTTGGCGACGCCGGGCAGCGGCACCCGGCGCGGCAGGTGGTCCAGGGGCTCCATGTCCTCGTTCAGCGGACCGCCGGGCAGCTTGGCGAGCTTGGCGATGACGGTGCGGCCGATGTGCCGGTACGTCGTCCACTTGCCGCCCGCCACCGACAGCATGCCGCCGCTGCCCTCGGTGACGACGGTCTCGCGCTTGGCCTTCTCCACCCCGCCGGGGCCGCCGGGCAGCACCCGCAGGCCCGCGAAGGCGTAGGTGATCAGGTCGGGGGACAGGTGCTCGTCCCGTACGGAGTGAGAGGCCTCGTCCAGGATCTGGCGGATGTCGGCATCGGTGGCCCGCACGTCCGCCGGGTCGCCGGTGTACTCCTCGTCCGTGGTGCCCAGCAGCAGCTGGTCCTCCCACGGCAGGGCGAAGGTGATGCGGTACTTGTCGATCGGGGTGGCCATGGCCGCCCGCCACGGGGCCTTGCGCTTCAGCACGATGTGGGCGCCCTTGGACAGCCGGATGCTGGGGGCGGCGCCCGTGTCCTCCATCCGGCGCAGGTGGTCGACCCAGGGGCCGGTCGCGTTGAGCACCAGCCGCGCGTCCACGCCGAACGCGGTGCCGTCCAGCCGGTCCTCGAGGTCGGCTCCGGTGACCCGGCCGCGGGTGAAGCGCAGTCCGGTTACCTCGGCGTGGTTGAGGACGACGGCACCCGCCTCGACGGCGGCGCGCACCGTCATGACGGCCATCCGGGAGTCGTTCATCTGGTGGTCGTAGTAGACCGCGACGGCCTTGAGGTTCTCCGTGCGCAGGGCGGGGTTGGCGGCCGCCGCCCTGGCCGGGGAGATGATCCTGCCGACCCCGTCGCCGAAGGCGGACAGCGCCGAGTAGGCGAAGACACCCGCGCCGAGCTTGGCCGCGCCGACCGGGCCGCCCTTGTAGACCGGCAGGTGGAAGGTGAGCGGGTTGACCAGGTGCGGAGCCACGTCCCTGGCCAGGACCCGCCGTTCCATGTGGTTCTCCGCCACCAGCTTGACCGCGCCGGTCTGCAGGTAGCGCAGACCGCCGTGGACGAGCTTGGAGGAGGCCGAGCTGGTGGCGCCGGCGAAGTCGCCGGCGTCCACCATCGCCACCCGCAGCCCCGACTGCGCGGCGTGCCATGCCACGGAGGTGCCCAGGATGCCGCCGCCGATGACCAGCAGGTCGTAGGTGGCGCGGCTCAGCAGTTCCCGGGTCTCGGCGCGGCCCGGGTTACGGCCGGCGGTCGGACGCGTCCCGAGCGCCGGGACGTGCTGCGTGGTGGTCATGTTCGGTTCAGTGCTCCTCTTCGATCCAGCCCATGGTCCGCTCGACGGCCTTGAGCCAGTCCTTGTACTCGCGGTCGCGGACCTCGGCGTCCATACGGGGGGTCCATTCGGCGGCCCGGCGCCAGTTGGCGCGCAGCTCGTCGGTGTCCGACCAGAAGCCCACCGCGAGGCCGGCCGCGTACGCGGCGCCCAGGCAGGTGGTCTCGGCGACCAGCGGGCGCACGACCGGTGCGTCCAGGAAGTCGGCGAGGGTCTGCATCAGCAGGTTGTTCGCGGTCATGCCGCCGTCGACCTTGAGCGCGGTGAGCTCCACGCCCGAGTCCTTGGTCATGGCGTCGACGATCTCCCGGGTCTGCCAGGCGGTCGCCTCCAGCACGGCGCGGGCGATGTGCGCCTTGGTGACGTACCGGGTGAGGCCGGCGATCACACCGCGGGCGTCGGAGCGCCAGTACGGGGCGAACAGACCGGAGAAGGCGGGCACGAAGTACGCGCCGCCGTTGTCCTCCACCGACAGGGCGAGGGTCTCGATCTCGGCCGCGGTCTTGATCAGGCCCATCTGGTCGCGCATCCACTGCACCAGCGAACCGGTGACGGCGATCGAGCCCTCCAGGGCGTACACCGGCTTCTGGTCGCCGATGCGGTAACCGACGGTGGTGATCAGGCCGTTGTAGCTGTTGATCGGCTTCTCGCCGGTGTTCATCAGCAGGAAGGTGCCGGTGCCGTAGGTGGACTTGGCCTCGCCCTCGGAGTAGCAGGTCTGGCCGAACAGGGCCGCCTGCTGGTCGCCGAGCGCGGAGGCGACCGGCACGCCCGCCAGGGCGCCGGAGGCGGCCTCGCCGTACACCTCGGCGGAGGAGCGGATCTCCGGGAGCACCGCGGCGGGCACCTCGATCGACTGGAGGATCTTGTCGTCCCAGTCGAGGGTGTGCAGGTTCATCAGCAGGGTGCGGGAGGCGTTGGTCACGTCGGTGACGTGCCGTCCGCCGTCGACGCCGCCGGTGAGGTTCCAGATCACCCAGCTGTCCATGGTGCCGAAGAGGATGTCCCCGGCCTCGGCGCGCTCGCGCAGGCCCTCGACGTTGTCGAGCAGCCAGCGGATCTTGGGTCCGGCGAAGTAGGAGGCCAGCGGCAGTCCGGTCTCCCGGCGGAAACGGTCCTGCCCGACGTTGCGGCCGAGTTCCTTGCACAGGGCGTCGGTGCGGGTGTCCTGCCAGACCAGGGCGTTGTGCACCGGCTCACCGGTGTTCTTGTCCCACAGGACGGTGGTCTCGCGCTGGTTGGTGATGCCGATGGCCTTGACGTCGGCGGAGGTGATGCCGGCCTTGTGGACCGCCTCCTCGACGACCTCCTGCACGTTGGTCCAGATCTCGGCGGCGTCGTGCTCGACCCACCCCGGCTTGGGGAAGATCTGCTCGTGCTCCTTCTGGCCGACCGAGACGATGCGGCCGTCCTTGTCGAAGATGATGCAGCGCGAGGACGTGGTGCCCTGGTCGATGGCCGCGATGAACGGGCCGGTGGTGTGGGCGTCGGTCACGGTGTGCTCCTCGGGTCCTTGGGAAGTCGGGGCTGCTTCTCAGAATGCGATCTTGTACAGGCCGGCCGCGAGGACCGAACCGACGATCGGGCCGACGACGGGTATCCAGGCGTACCGCCAGTCGGAGCCGCCCTTGTTGGGCAGCGGCAGCAGGGCGTGCACGATGCGCGGACCGAGGTCGCGGGCGGGGTTGATGGCGTACCCGGTCGGCCCGCCGAGCGAGAGGCCGATGCCGACCACGACCAGCGCCACCATCAGCGTGCCGGTACCCGAGACCGCGAGGCCCTTGGTGAGGCCGAGGGTCAGGATGAACAGCACCAGGACGAAGGTGCCGATGATCTCCGTGGCGAGGTTCTGCGCGACGTTGCGGATCTCGGGGCCGGTGGAGAAGATGCCCAGCACCGGGCCGGGGCCCGTGGCCTGCTTCTCGGCGGCCGCGGTGGCCTGCGCCCCCGGGCCGCCGGTGATCTCGGCGTCCGTCAGGTGGGCCTGGAACTGGCCGTAGTAGGTGATCCACACCAGGGCCGCGCCGATCATCGCGCCGAGCATCTGGCCGGCCAGGTAGACCGGGACCTTGCCCCATTCGCCGCTGTCGACCGCGAGACCGATCGTGACGGCGGGGTTCAGGTGGGCGCCGGAGAGGGAACCGGAGATGTAGGCGCCGGCCAGGACCGCGAAGCCCCAACCGAAGGTGATGGCCACCCAGCCGGCGTTACGGGCCTTGGATCCCTTGAGGGTGACAGCCGCGCAGACGCCGCCGCCGAGGAGGATCAGAACAGCGGTACCGATGGTCTCGCCGATGAAGATGTGGTCGCTGGACACTCGCGACTCCTTTGTCCTTCGTCCAGGGGAAGGCGGACCCCGGTCCCGTTCCGGAGTCCGTGGGCCTGTCACCAGGCCCTCGGCGGTCCCACGGTTACGTACACCTTACCGACTCGTCGGCTGGTGTTCGACAATGTCGACCGTCGAACGAGAGTGTTCTCCTGCGCGACCGGACCCGTCAAGGGTTCGTCAGGTTGCGGAAAGGTCTCCGAGTCGGCGCGCGGCCGGGCGCCGTCCGGGGGTCGTCCGGGCGTCAGAAGCGGCCGGCGCCCAGGTCGCGCGAGACCGCCCTGGCGCAGTCCCGTACCGCCGCGACCAGTTGGGGCCTGATCTCGCCGTCCGCGCAGACCCGTTCGACCGCGCCGGTGACGGCCACCGCCCCCACGGTCATGCGGTGCCGGTCGTGGATGGGCGCGGCGATGGAGGCCACGCCGTCCCAAGTCTCCTCCAGGTCGGCGCTCCAGCCGCGGGCGCGGGTGAGATCCAGCACACCCTCGAACGCCACTCCCTCGGTGACGGTGCGCGCCGTCAGCGGCTCGCGCTCCCTCTCGACCACCTCGCTGTGCGCCACCGGGTCGTACGCCGACAGCACCTTGCCCAGCGCGCTGCTGTGCAGCGGGTGCATGGCCCCGACCTCCAGCACCTGACGGCTGTCGTCCGGACGGAAGACGTGGTGGACGATGAGCACCCCCTGCTGGTGCAGCACCCCCAGGTAGACGGCCTCGCCGCTGGAGCGCGCCAGGTCGTCGGTCCACACCAGGGCGCGGGCCCGCAGCTCGTGCACGTCCAGGTAGCTGTTGCCCAGCCGCAGCAGCTCCGCCCCCAGCTGGTAGCGCCCTGAGACCGGGTCCTGCTCGACGAAGCCCTCCTGCTGCAGCGTGCGCAGGATGCCGTGCGCGGTGCCCTTCGCCAGGCCCAGGGAGGAGGCCACGTCCGACAGGCCGAGCCTGCGCTCTCCGCCGGCCAGCAGGCGCAGGATCGCGGCCGCCCTGGCGAGCGACTGGATGGGACCTGGCATGAACAACCCCTCCGTTAGGAACGACCACGCGCCTCGATGACTGATTCGACAATGCTGAACGATGTCAGACGATGCCGACCATCATCATCCCAGAGAAGAGTGTGGCACCGCCGTCCGCCCCTCGGAATGCCCCGCGGCGGAATCCGGGGGCACGGCTACGCTGGCCTGGTGTGTACCAGCAGGACCGGCACACACCAAGCCGACAGCCGTCGCATCCCAGGGAGCACACCCATGGCCCAGCCGTCCCTTCCGTCCACGAGCGGTGCCCGAGGCGCAGCACTGCGAGAGGCCCTGGCGACCCGGGTGGTCGTCGCCGACGGGGCGATGGGCACGATGCTCCAGGCGCAGAACCCCACCCTCGACGACTTCCAGGGGCACGAGGGCTGCAACGAGGTCCTCAACGTCTCTCGCCCCGACATCGTCGCCTCCGTCCACCGCGAGTACTTCGCCGTCGGCGTGGACTGCGTGGAGACCAACACCTTCGGCGCCAACTTCTCCGCCCTCGGCGAGTACGACATCGCCGACCGCATCTTCGAGCTCTCCGAGGCCGGCGCCCGGATCGCCCGCGAGGTCGCCGACGAGTTCTCCGCGGCGGACGGCCGCCAGCGCTGGGTCATCGGCTCGATCGGGCCCGGCACCAAGCTGCCGACGCTCGGTCACGTCGACTACGCCGTCCTCAAGGAGGGCTTCCGGCAGAACGCCGCAGGCCTCGTCTCCGGCGGCGCCGACGCCCTCCTCGTCGAGACCTGCCAGGACCTGCTGCAGATCAAGGCCGCGGTGCTCGGCACCAAGGAAGCGCTCGCCGAGGCCGGACTCGACCTGCCGCTCTTCGTCCAGGTCGCCGTCGAGACCACCGGCACCATGCTGCTGGGCTCCGAGATCGGGGCCGCGCTGACCGCACTGGAACCGCTCGGCATCGACACCATCGGCCTGAACTGCTCCACCGGCCCCGCCGAGATGAGCGAGCACCTGCGCTACCTCGCCCGCCACGCCCGCGTCGGCATCTCCTGCATGCCCAACGCGGGACTGCCCATCCTCGGCAAGGACGGCGCCCACTTCCCCCTCGACCCCGAGGGTCTCGCCGACGCGCAGGAGGCCTTCGTCCGCGAGTACGGCCTCGCCCTGGTCGGCGGCTGCTGCGGCACCACCCCCGAGCACCTGCGCCAGGTCGTCGAGCGGGTCCGCGGCCACCAGGTCACCCCCCGCACGCCGCGCCCCGAGGCGGGCGCCTCCTCGCTCTACCAGACCGTCCCCTTCCGCCAGGACACCTCGTACCTCGCCATCGGCGAACGCACCAACGCCAACGGCTCCAAGAAGTTCCGCGAGGCCATGCTGGACGGGCGCTGGGACGACTGCGTGGAGATGGCCCGCGAGCAGATCCGCGAGGGCGCCCACCTCCTCGACCTGTGCGTCGACTACGTCGGCCGCGACGGCGTCGCCGACATGAACGAGATCGCCGGACGCCTGGCCACCGCCTCCACCCTGCCGATCGTCCTGGACTCCACCGAGCCCGAGGTGCTCCGCGCCGGCCTGGAGAAGCTCGGCGGGCGCGCCGTGATCAACTCCGTCAACTACGAGGACGGCGACGGCCCCGACTCCCGCTTCGCCCGCACCACCCGCCTCGCGGCCGAGCACGGCGCCGCCCTGATCGCCCTCACCATCGACGAGGAGGGCCAGGCCCGCACCCCCGAGAGCAAGGTGGCCGTCGCCGAACGGCTCATCGCCGACCTGACCGGCAACTGGGGCATCGACGAGGGCGACATCATCGTCGACTGCCTGACCTTCACCATCGCCACCGGCCAGGAGGAGTCCCGCAAGGACGGCATCGCCACCATCGAGGCGATCCGAGAGCTCAAGCGCCGCCACCCCGACGTGCAGACCACCCTCGGCCTGTCCAACATCTCCTTCGGCCTCAACCCGGCCGCCCGCATGGTGCTGAACTCGGTCTTCCTGCACGAGTGCGTCGAGGCCGGCCTGGACTCGGCGATCGTGCACGCGTCCAAGATCCTGCCGATCGCCCGCATCCCCGAGGAGCAGCGCGAGGTCGCCCTGGACCTGGTGTACGACCGGCGCCGCGAGGGCTACGACCCGCTGCAGCGCTTCCTCGAGCTGTTCGAGGGCGTCGACACCAAGTCCGTCAGGGCGAGCCGCGCCGAGGAACTGGCCGCGCTGCCGCTGGAGGAGCGCCTGCAGCGGCGCATCATCGACGGCGAGAAGAACGGCCTGGAGGCGGACCTCGACGAGGCCCTGACGACGCGTCCCGCCCTCGCCATCGTCAACGACACCCTCCTGGAGGGCATGAAGGTCGTCGGCGAGCTGTTCGGCTCCGGCCAGATGCAGCTGCCGTTCGTCCTGCAGTCGGCCGAGGTGATGAAGACCGCCGTCGCCCACCTCGAACCGCACATGGAGAAGTCCGACGCCTCCGGCAAGGGCACCATCGTGCTGGCCACCGTCCGCGGCGACGTCCACGACATCGGCAAGAACCTCGTGGACATCATCCTGTCCAACAACGGCTACAACGTCGTCAACCTCGGCATCAAGCAGCCCGTCTCGGCGATCCTGGACGCCGCGGGCGAGCACTCCGCCGACGTCATCGGCATGTCCGGCCTGCTGGTGAAGTCCACGGTGATCATGAAGGAGAACCTGGAGGAGCTGAACCAGCGCGGCCTCGCCGCCACCTACCCGGTCATCCTCGGCGGCGCCGCCCTCACCCGCGCCTACGTCGAGCAGGACCTCCACGAGCTCTACGAGGGCGAGGTCCGCTACGCCCGCGACGCCTTCGAGGGGCTGCGCCTGATGGACGCCCTCATCGCCGTCAAGCGCGGCGTGCCCGGCGCCACCCTCCCCGAGCTGAAGCAGCGCCGCGTGGCGGCCCGCGCGGGCGTCGTCCCCGAGCCCGAGGAGAACCGCGGCCAGATCCGCTCCGACGTCGCCGTCGACAACCCGGTGCCGACCCCGCCGTTCTGGGGCTCCCGGGTCGTCAAGGGCATCCCGCTCAAGGACTACGCGTCCTGGCTGGACGAGGGCGCGCTCTTCAAGGGCCAGTGGGGACTGAAGCAGGCGCGCGCCGGCGGCCCCACGTACGAGGAACTGGTGGAGACCGAGGGCCGCCCGCGGCTGCGCGGGCTGCTGGACCGCCTGCAGAGCGAGGGGCTGCTCGAGGCCGCCGTCGTCCAGGGCTACTTCCCCTGCGTCTCCAAGGGCGACGACCTGATCATCCTCCACGAGGACGGCACCGAACGGACCCGCTTCACCTTCCCGCGCCAGCGCCGCGGCCGCCGCCTGTGCCTGGCGGACTTCTTCCGCCCCGAGGAGTCCGGCGAGACCGACGTCGTCGGCCTGCAGGTCGTCACCGTCGGCAACCGGATCTCCGAGGCGGCCAACGAGCTGTTCGCCGCCGACGCCTACCGCGACTACCTCGAGCTGCACGGCCTGTCCGTCCAGCTCGCCGAGGCGCTGGCCGAGTACTGGCACGCCCGGGTCCGCTCCGAACTCGGCTTCGCCGGGGAGGACCCGGCCGCCATGGAGGACATGTTCGCCCTGAAGTACCGGGGCGCCCGCTTCTCCCTGGGCTACGGCGCCTGCCCCGACCTGGAGGACCGCGCCAAGATCGCGGAGCTGCTGGAGCCGGAGCGCATCGGGGTCCGCCTCTCGGAGGAGTTCCAGCTCCATCCGGAGCAGTCCACCGACGCGATCGTCATCCACCACCCGGAGGCCAAGTACTTCAACGCGCGGTAGCCGGACGTACGTCGTAGACTGGACGGTCCGATACGGCACCTGGCCGGTCGCACGCCCCCACCACCCGGGCGCGAGGCGACCGGCCTTTGTGCCCCCTGGAAGCAGAGGAGTGGGGCGCATGACGAGCGGTATTCCCGCTATCGAGATCCGGCCCGCCCGGGAGGCGGGCCTGCAGGCCGTGCTCCTGGACATGGACGGCACGCTGGTCGACACCGAGGGATTCTGGTGGAACGCCGAGGTCGAGGTGTTCGCCGAACTCGGCCACGTCCTGGACGACACCCACCGCGAGGTCGTCGTCGGCGGCCCCATGGCCCGCAGCCTGGGACACCTCATCTCGGTCACCGGAACGGACGCCACGCTCGCCGAGCTGTCCACCCTGATCAACCTGCGCTTCGTCGAGCTCATCGGCCGCGGCGTATCGCTGATGCCGGGCGCCCAGCGGCTGCTGACCGACCTGGCCGCGCACGGGGTGCCCGCCGCGCTGGTCTCCGCCTCCCACCGGCGCATCATCGACGCCGTCATGCTCTCCCTCGGCTCGCACCACTTCGCCTTCTCCCTCGCCGGGGACGAGATCGAGCGGACCAAGCCGTACCCGGACCCCTACCTGCTGGCCGCCGCGCGGCTGGGCGCGGACCCGTCACGGTGCGTGGTCGTCGAGGACACCCCCACCGGCGTGGCGGCCGCCGAGGCCGCCGGCTGCCGGGTCGTGGCCGTCCCGTCCATCGCCGCCGTCGCGCCGGCCCCCGGGCGGACCGTGGTCCGCTCCCTGGAAGGGGTCGACGTGCCATTTCTGCGCTCTCTGATTACAACCGTTCACTGAGAGTCGCCGTGAATTGAACGGAAACTCTGGGCGCCTGCCCGGCTATTTTCCGTGACGATTCGCGGCGCCGAATTGTTTACCGGCCAGTACCCCGGGGTGTGATACTTTTCACATCCGCCGGTCTCGACAGGGCGCCCCGGGCATGGTCCACCCCGTCACATCGCCATGCGGTCGGAGTGGTTGTGTCCGGATTGGGGGAGCGGCGGGCTGTTCGTTCCGCTGTCCGGATATCGGTACGGCACACCCTGTTATCCAGCCGTGACGTGGACTCAACTTCTCCGTGTTCGGGGGCGGTCCGCCGGAATGCCGGGGCCCCGCAATTCCGGGTATCGTCGCCCCGCTCAACACTGCGCGGCCGGGGGCCGGAAGAGGGAGAACAACGAGGATGAATCGCAAGCTACTGGTGCTGCCGGCCCTGCTGGGTCTCGCCGCGCCCGTACTCGCCGGGTGCGGTGACTCGACCGGCGGTGGCGGTGGCGGTGACGCGGTCGTCATCGGCACCACGGACCCCATCGAGGTGTCCGCGGACCAGCCTTCCCCCCTCGACCCGGCCACGGCCTACGACGGCGGCACGTACAGCTTCTTCAACAACACCTTCCAGATGCTCCTCGGTTACTCGCGCAGCTCCACCACCCCCGAGCCGGACGCCGCCAAGTCCTGCGGGTTCTCCGACACCAAGTCGGAGACGTACCGCTGCACGCTGCGCGACGGCATGAAGTTCGCCAACGGTCACGACCTCACCTCCGAGGACGTCAAGTTCTCGGTCGACCGCGTGATGAAGATCAACAGCGACATCGGCCCGGCGAGCCTCCTGGTGGGCATCGACAGCGTCGAGGCTCCGGACCCGAAGACCGTCGTCTTCCACCTCAAGGCCTCCGACGCCACCTTCCCCTACAAGCTGGCGACCCCGGCCGCGGCCATCGTCGACAGCGAGGTCTACAGCGCCACCGAGCCGCTCAAGGGCCTGAAGATGGAGGGTTCCGGCCCGTACAAGCTGGACTCGTGGGAGAACGGCAAGGCGGTCCTCAGCGCCAACCCGAACTACAACGGCCTGTTCGACAAGCGCGCCAACGACAAGGTCGAGGTCCGCTTCTTCCCCTCGGCCCCCGAGATGCTGAAGGCGCTCAAGGCCGGCGAAGTCGACCTGGTGAACCGCACCCTCACGGCGGACCAGATCAACGAGCTCCAGCAGGACACGGTCCAGGACGTCAAGCTGACCGAGACCCAGGGAGCCTCGGTCCGCTTCATGTTCTTCAACCTCGACGACCCCTCGGTGAAGCCCGACGCCGTCCGTGAGGCCCTCGCCCGCGTCCTCGACCGCGACGCCCTCACCCGCGACGTGACCGGCCGCACCGCCGCCCCGCTCTTCGGCGCCGTCCCGACCGGCATCACCGGCCACGCCAACTCGTACTTCAACACGTACGGCGAGCCCGACCGCGACAAGGCCGCCCAGGTCCTGTCCTCCGCCGGCATCAGCACCCCGGTCAAGTTCACCTGGACCTACCCGACCGAGCACCCCTCCACCCCGGACAAGGAAGAGGCGCAGCTGCTGAAGAAGCAGCTCGAGGCCACCGGGCTGTTCAAGGTGGACCTCCAGCCGATCACCTGGAAGAAGTTCCTCAAGGGAATCGCCACCGGCCAGTTCGCCGCCTACTCGCTCAGCTGGCTCCCCGACTTCCCGGACGCCGAGACCTACATCGCGCCGTTCTTCGCGGACGACGGATTCCTCGACCTCAACTACAAGGGGTCGACCATCAAGAACCAGCTCCTGCCGGCCACCCGCCAGTCCGCCAACCGCAGCAAGACGGACAAGGACTTCGCGCAGATGCAGGAGATCCTGTCGCGTGAACTCCCGATGATCCCGCTGTACCAGGACAAGCAGTTCGTCGCCAGCCGCGACGGCATCACGGGAGCCGAATGGTTCCTCAATTCCTCTTCCAGCGCCCAGTTCTGGGAGATTGGTCGCGGTGTGACAGGATGAGCCACCGGTCGGCCGGACCCGTGAGTTGTCTCCGGGTCCGGCCGACCGGGGCCCGCCCCTGCGACGAAGCTGTGAGGGAAGTCTCGTGAGGAATCGAGTCCAGCGACTGGCGCTCCCGCTCTCCGTGACGGCGGTCGTCGTCGCCGGCTGCGGCACGGGAGGGGCGGACGGCGAGGCCGGCGGAGACCCCCTCACGATGGGCATCACGGACAAGGTGACCGCGGTCGATCCGGCGTCCGGCTACGACGTCGGCTCCTGGATCGTGTTCACCAACGTCTTCCAGTCCCTGCTGAGTTTCCCCAAGGGCGCGACCACGCCCGAGCCGGAGGCGGCGGAGAGCTGCAAGTTCACCGACGAGGGCAGCAAGACCTTCGACTGCACGCTGCGCAAGGGCCTGAAGTTCAGCAACGGTGAGGCGCTGACGTCGCAGGACGTGAAGTTCTCCTTCGAGCGGACCGTCAAGATCAACGACGAGAACGGTCCCGCGGTGCTGCTGGACTCGATCAAGACGATCGACACCCCGTCGCCGGAGCGGGTGGTGTTCCACCTGAAGTACTCCGACGCGACGTTCCCGATGAAGATCGCCTCGGGTGCGGGGTCGATCGTGGACCACACGCAGTACCCGGCGGACAAGCTGCGCACCGATGGCGGGGCGACGGGCTCGGGCCCGTACAAGCTGGACTCCTACGAGGCCGGTGACAAGGCGGTGTTCACCGTCAACGAGGGCTACCAGGGGTCGGCGGAGATCCGTAACTCCGGTATGACGATGAAGTTCTTCGGTGACGAGCCGGCGTTGAAGACGGCGGTCGAGGACGGGTCGGTGGACCTGGCCTACCGTGGTCTGGACTCGGCCGACATCGCGTCGCTGCAGCGCAGTTCGATAGCCGGCGACACCGGGATCCAGGTGGTGGAGGGCACCGGTGCCGAGGTGCAGCACCTGGTGTTCAACGTCAAGGACCTGGTGGTGGGCAACAAGGCGGTGCGCCGGGCGGTGGCGTATGTGATCGACCGGAAGGCGTTCATCCGGGACGTGTACCAGCGTACGGCGACGCCGTTGTACTCGATCGTGCCGCAGGGGATCACCGGTCACAACACGGCGTTCTTCGACCGGTACGGCGAGGGCGGTGACGTGGCGGGGGCGCAGTCCGCGCTGTCGCAGGCGGGGATCACCGCGAAGGTGAAGTTCACGCTGTGGGCGACGCCGGTGCGTTTCGGGCCGGGCACGGTGGCGGAGCTGAAGGCGATCGCCAAGCAGCTCAACGACAGCGGGCTGTTCGACGTGGACGTCAAGACCACCGACGCCGACCAGTACGCCAAGGACATCGAGGCGGGCAAGTACGCGGCGTACGTGCGCGGCTGGGTGCCGGACTACCCGGACCCGGACAACTTCACCGCCCCGTTCTTCGGCGACGGAAACGTGCTGTCCAACAACTACGTCAACAAGAAGATCACCGAGCAGTTGATCCCGCACACCGCCGCCGAGGCCGGCCGCGCCGACACCACCGCCGACTTCGAGGAACTCCAGGACATCGTCGCCGACGACGTGCCCATGATCCCGCTCTGGCAGGGCAAGCAGTACGTGGTCTCCAAGGACAACATCAACGGCCTGGAGTGGACCCTCGACCCCTCCACCGTCTTCCGCTTCTGGGAGATCCAGAAGGGCGCCTCGGCCTCCTGAACACCAGGGCCCGCACAGGGGCCCCGGCCACCCCACACGCCCCGGGACGCTACTGCGCCCCGGGGCGCACCAGTCCGCTCTCGTACGCGTACACCGCCGCCTGCACCCGGTCGCGCAGCGCAAGCTTCGTCAGCACATGACCCACATGGGTCTTCACCGTCGTCTCGCTCACGAACAGCTCCGCGGCGATCTCCGCGTTCGACAGGCCCCGCGCCACCAGCTTCAGCACCTCGACCTCCCGGTCGGTCAAGGTGTGCAGCGCCTGCGGCACCGGCTCCTCGCCCGACGGCAGCCGGCCCGCGTACTTGTCCAGCAGACGCCGCGTGATGCTCGGCGCCAGCATCGCCTCACCCGCCGCGACCACCCGGATCGCCTGCACCAGCTCGTGCGCCGGGGCGTCCTTCAGCAGGAAACCGCTCGCACCCGCACGCAACGCCTCCACCACGTACTCGTCGAGGTCGAAGGTCGTCAGCACCAGCACCTTCGCCGGACCGTCCCGGCCCGGCCCGGTGATCTGCCGCGTCGCCTCCACCCCGTCCATCCGCGGCATGCGGATGTCCATCAGCACCACATCGGGCTGCAGCGCCCGCACCTGCTCCAGGGCCTGCTGGCCGTCCCCCGCCTCGCCGACCACCGCCAGGTCGCCCTCCGCCTCCAGGATCATCCGGAAGCCCGTACGCAGCAGCGGCTGGTCGTCCACCAACAGGACGCGAATAGCCACAAAATCTCCTTCGCCCTCAGGACTCCCCATTCTTCCCCACGACGGGCAGCGGATACGGTGGGGGAGTCCCCCCGAAAGACGGGCACACCTCCCGGTGGTCGCACCAGTCGCACAGCCGGCTCGGGCGCGGCCGCCAGTCACCCGACTCCGTGGCCCGCCGGATCGCCTCCCACAGCGCCTCCAGCTTCCGCCCCACCGCCCGCAGCTCACCCTCCGACGGGTCGTACGTCAGCACCTCGCCACTGCCCAGGTAGACCAACTGCAGCCGACGCGGCACCACGCCCCGCAGCCGCCACAGCACCAGCGCGTAGAACTTCATCTGGAACAACGCCTCGTCCGCGTACTCCGGCCGCGGCGCCTTGCCGGTCTTGTAGTCCACCACCCGCAGGTCACCCGAGGCCGCCGCGACGTCCAGACGGTCGATGTAACCGCGCAGCGTCAGCCCCGACTCCAGCTCCGTCTCCACGTACAGCTCACGCTCGGCCGGCTCCAGCCGCGTCGGGTCCTCCAGCGAGAACCACCGCTCGACCAGCCCGGCCGCCTCCTCCAGCCACTGCGCCAGACCCTGCCCGTCCTCCGCGGCGAACAACTCCGACAGCTCCGGACGCTCCTCCAGCAGCCGCTGCCACTGCCCCGGCACCATCGCCCGCGCCCGGTCCGCCGTCCGCTCCGCCGCCGGCACGTCGAAGAGACGCTCCAGCACCGCGTGCACCACCGTGCCCCGCGTCGCCGCCTGGCTCGGCTTCTCCGGCAGCCGGTCGATCACCCGCAGCCGGTACAGCAGCGGACACCGCATGAAGTCGGCGGCGCGCGACGGCGACAGGGAGGACGGCGGCCTCGGAGGAACGGCTTCGGTGCTGGTGCCCATGGCAGGACCCTACGGGGTGGCGCCGACAGCCGGTGTCGGGTCCCCGCAACCGGGCAATACCATCGACGTCGGAGCGTCAGCGACACGAGGGGAACCAGTGAGCGAGAGCCAGCAGCCGCCGCCGGGCGGCGAGGGGACTCCCGGAACCGGCGACGGGCCCGCCAAACGCCCCCCGGGACCCGGCGGCGGCATCCTCATGGGCCGCTTCTTCGGCGTGCCCGTCTACGTCGCGCCCAGCTGGTTCCTCGTCGCCGCCCTCATCACCTGGGTCTTCGGCGGCCAGCTCGACCGCGTCCTGCCCGAGCTCGGCGGCGTCCGCTACCTCGTCTCGCTCTTCTTCGCGGTCGCCTTCTACGCCTCCGTGCTCGTCCACGAACTCGCCCACACCGTGGCCGCCCTCTGCTTCGAGCTGCCCGTGCGCCGCATCCAGCTGCAGTTCTTCGGCGGCGTCTCCGAGATCGAGAAGGAGTCCGAGACCCCCGGCCGCGAATTCGTCCTCGCCTTCGTCGGCCCCCTGCTCTCCCTCGTCCTCGCCGGGGTCTTCTACCTCGGCATGTACGGCGTCGAACCCGACACCGTCCCCGGCGTCCTGCTCGCCGGACTCATGATCAGCAACCTGCTCGTGGCCGTCTTCAACCTGCTGCCCGGCCTCCCGCTCGACGGCGGACGGATGCTCCGCGCCGTCATCTGGAAGATCAGCGGCAAGGCCATGACCGGCACCATCGCCGCCGCCTGGACCGGACGCGCCCTCGCCATCGCCGTCCTCGTCGGCCTCCCGCTGCTGTCGTACGCCGGCGGCATGAACGACGGCGGCGACGGCGCCACCGGCTTCGACTCCCTCACCGACGCCCTGCTCGCCGCCATCCTCGCCGCCATCATCTGGACCGGCGCCGGCAACAGCCTGCGCATGGCACGGCTGCGTGAGCACCTCCCCGAACTCCAGGCCCGCACCCTCACCCGGCGCGCCCTCCCCGTCGCCTCCGACACCCCGCTGTCCGAGGCCCTGCGCCGGGCCAACGAGGCCGGCGCCCGCGCCCTCGTCGTCGTCGACGGCCAGGGCACCCCCACCGCCGTCGTCCGCGAAGCCGCCATCGTCGGCGTCCCCGAGCACCGCCGCCCCTGGGTCGCCGTCTCCGGCCTCGCCCAGGACATCAAGCCCGGCATGAAGGTCTCCGCCGAACTCGCCGGCGAAGACCTCCTGGACACCCTGCGCGCCACCCCCGCCACGGAGTACCTCGTCATCGAGAACTCCGGCGAGGTCTACGGCGTCCTGTCCACCGCCGACGTGGAGAAGGCCTTCCTCGCAGCCATGGCGAGGCCCTCTTCCTAGGGCTCGGTTCGCCTCCGGGGCGCCCCAGCCGGTGTCGACGGTCGACCGTGCTCGGTCACTCGTTCCTCGCGACCTCCGCGCGCTCTCCCTTTCGACACCGTCCGCGCCCCTTCGGCTCACTCGCCGAGGCAGTAGTCGGATGTGCACGGGCGCCGACCGCTGGGGTGTCTGCGATGACCCGGCAGGCGCGCGCCCCCCTTCGGCTCACTCGCCGAGGCAGTAGTCGGATGTGCACGGGCGCCGACCGCTGGGGTGTCTGCGATGACCCGGCAGGCCTGGACGGCGCCCACGCACCCCCGCGAGTGAGCCGAAGGGGCGCGCGCCTGTCGAAAGGGGGAGCACACGGAGGCTCCGAGGTACGAGGAGCCGAGTATGGTCGACCGTCGACAGGTGCAGAGGGCGCCCCGGAGGCGAACCGAGCCCGAGAAAAAGAGAGCGCCCCGGAGGCGAACCGAGCCTTCAAAAAACACCGGTAGGCTTGTCGGCATGTCCGAACCGACCGGTGCCGCCCGCCGACGCGGGCCCTTCAAGGTCGGGGACCAGGTCCAGCTCACCGATCCCAAGGGACGCCACTACACGTTCACGCTCGAGGCCGGGAAGAACTTCCACACCCACAAGGGTTCCTTCCCCCACGACGAGCTGATCGGCGCCCCCGAGGGCAGTGTGGTCCGTACCACGGGAAACGTCGCCTACCTCGCGCTGCGCCCCCTGCTCCCCGACTACGTCCTGTCCATGCCCCGCGGTGCCGCCGTGGTCTACCCCAAGGACGCGGGGCAGATCCTGTCGATGGCCGACATCTTCCCCGGCGCACGCGTCGTGGAGGCGGGCGTCGGCTCCGGCTCGCTCAGCATGTTCCTGCTGCGCGCCGTCGGCGACCAGGGGATGCTGCACTCCTACGAGCGCCGCGCCGACTTCGCCGAGATCGCCACCCAGAACGTCGAGCGGTACTTCGGCGGCCCGCACCCCGCGTGGCAGCTCACCGTCGGCGACCTCCAGGACAACCTCAGCGACACCGAGGTCGACCGGGTCATCCTCGACATGCTCGCTCCCTGGGAATGCCTCGAGGCCGTCTCCAAGGCACTCGTCCCCGGCGGCATCCTCTGCGCCTACGTGGCCACCACGACCCAGCTCGCCCGCACCGTCGAGGCGATCCGCGAGCACGGCACCTTCAACGAGCCGTCCGCTTGGGAGACGATGGTCCGCACCTGGCACATCGAGGGACTGGCCGTACGCCCCGACCACCGCATGATCGGGCACACCGGCTTCCTGCTGACCGCCCGCCGCCTCGCCGACGGCGTCGAGCCCCCCGTACGGCGCAGGCGCCCCGCGCCCGGCGCGTACGGCGAGGACTACACCGGCCCGGGCGGCGGCAAGCCGGCCACCGGCGCGTAACCACCCGACCCCGAAGCGCCGTCGCCGGACACCCCGGCGGCGGCGCTTCGCCACACCCCGTGGACATCTCCCGCAACACGGGCCCCGGTCGTACCAACTGACTGTGACCTGTGGCACGATGCTGGCCACCCCGCTCGACCAACTCCACAGGAGACAGGCGCGTGCAGCCATCCGCAGGGCCGGCCCTCCCGCACACCCGAGCCCGCTCGGTGCACTGGATCACGACCGCCGCGGTGATCGCCGCCGTCATGGGCAGCGCCGCCCTCGTGCAGCCCGCCGGCGCCTCCACGGGCAGAACCGCCGCCGACGCCAAGGCCGGCAAGCCCGCCCCCGCCGACGTGGCACCCCCGGACCCCCGCGCCGCCCGCTTCCCCCTGGAATGCGCCGGCGCCCCCGTGGACGTCGTGGACCGCGCCTCCGCGGACCTCGACGGGGACGGCCGCCCCGAGACCGTCGCCGTCGCCCGCTGCCACTCCGAGACCGGCACCCCGCCCAGTGGCCTGTACGTGCTGTCGACGGATCCGGCCGCCGGCGGCACCCCCCGGATCGCCGAGACCCTCGTCGGCCCCGAGGAGCAGCGCAGCTTCAAGGGACTGCGGATCGACGGCCGTACCGTACGGGCCACCGTCCTCGGCTACTCCACCGACGACGTGCCCCGGTGCTGCCCGGACCAGCAGCGCGACTACAGCTGGGAATGGCGGTCCGGCACCTACTACGAGATCCCCGGACCGCTCGCCGGCGGCGTGTGACAGATCACTCCGCGTCGGGTCCGTACAGCTCTACACTGTCCGAAACCCGACGCACATGAATGCAGTCGCCAGGGCAGTCCCTGGCCGAATCCACCACATCGGTCAACAACGGCAGGGGAACCGGGACCGTGGCCCCGGGTGCCTGACGGAGTTCGGCGTCGTCGCCCTTCACGTAGGCGAGCCCGTCGATGTCCAGCTCGAACACCTCGGGCGCGTACTGCACACAGATGCCGTCCCCGGTGCACAGGTCCTGATCGATCCAGACCTCAAGCGCCTCGACGACTTCCTCGCTCACCGGTACCTCGCCTGCCGTTCATCGTTCGGGAAGGGACAGCCCATGACGGGCGTTGACCGAACCGACGATACAACCGGCCGCTTTCGGATGGTGATGGCTGGGTATCTCCCTGGCGGGAGGACGTGCGCAAGGGTGAAGATCGGACACACCCAGGACGTCTTTGTGATCTAGGGGTTTCAACCCCTACTGGCCCAGGTAGGGTCTGGAAGCGTCCAGCTCCCCTTGGAGGAGGTGAGGACCGTGGCGGCCCACGACGACGACATCAACCGTGGCGGCCGACCCGCTCGTGGATCGGAAGACCCCATGAGCCAGGTCGCCTTTCTTGAGCAGGAGATCGCCGTCCTGCGACGTAAGCTCGCCGACTCTCCGCGGCACACGAGGATTCTCGAGGAGCGGATCGTCGAGCTGCAGACCAACCTGGCAGGCGTGTCCGCTCAGAACGAGCGGCTGGCGAACACCCTCCGCGAGGCCCGCGACCAGATCGTGGCCCTCAAGGAAGAGGTGGACCGCCTCGCACAGCCCCCTGCCGGATTCGGCGTGTTCCTGCAGGCGAACGACGACGGGACGGCCGACATCTTCACCGGCGGCCGCAAGCTGCGGGTGAACGTCAGCCCGTCCGTCGAGCTGGACGACCTCCGGCGCGGCCAGGAAGTCATGCTCAACGAGGCGCTCAACGTGGTCGAGGCCATGGAGTTCGAGCGCATCGGAGACATCGTCACCCTCAAGGAGATCCTCGAGGACGGCGAGCGGGCCCTGGTCATCGGGCACACCGACGAGGAGCGGGTGGTGCGGCTCGCCGAGCCGCTGCTGGACGGCACCCTCCGCGCCGGCGACGCGCTGCTGCTCGAACCGCGCTCCGGATACGTCTACGAGCGGGTCCCCAAGAGCGAGGTCGAAGAACTCGTCCTCGAAGAGGTCCCCGACATCGACTACCGCCAGATCGGCGGCCTGCGGAACCAGATCGAGCAGATCCGCGACGCGGTCGAACTGCCCTACCTGCACGCCGAGCTGTTCAAGGAGTACGAGCTCCGCCCGCCCAAGGGCGTGCTCCTCTACGGCCCCCCCGGCTGCGGCAAGACCCTGATCGCCAAGGCGGTCGCCAACTCCCTTGCCAAGAAGGTCGCCGAGGTCACCGGGCAGCCCCAGGGCAAGAGCTACTTCCTGAACATCAAGGGCCCCGAGCTGCTGAACAAGTACGTCGGCGAGACCGAGCGGCAGATCCGCCTGGTCTTCCAGCGTGCGAGGGAGAAGGCCGGCGAGGGCACCCCCGTCATCGTCTTCTTCGACGAGATGGAGTCGCTGTTCCGGACCCGTGGGTCCGGCGTCAGCTCGGACGTGGAGAACACCATCGTCCCGCAGCTGCTCGCCGAGATCGACGGCGTCGAGGGACTGGAGAACGTCATCGTCATCGGCGCCTCCAACCGCGAGGACATGATCGACCCCGCGATCCTGCGGCCCGGCCGCCTGGACGTGAAGATCAAGATCGAGCGCCCGGACGCCGAGGCGGCCAAGGACATCTTCTCCAAGTACCTCGTCGCGACCCTGCCGCTGCACTCGGAGGACCTGTCCGAGCACGGCGAGTCCGCCGAGGCCACCGTCGACGCCATGATCCAGTCGGTCGTCGAGCGGATGTACTCCGAGTCCGAGGAGAACCGCTTCCTGGAGGTCACCTACGCCAACGGTGACAAGGAAGTCCTCTACTTCAAGGACTTCAACTCCGGCGCCATGATCCAGAACATCGTGGACCGGGCCAAGAAGATGGCGATCAAGGCCTTCCTCGACCACAACCAGCGCGGTCTGCGCGTCTCCCACCTGCTCGCCGCCTGCGTGGACGAGTTCAAGGAGAACGAGGACCTGCCCAACACCACCAACCCGGACGACTGGGCCCGCATCTCCGGCAAGAAGGGCGAGCGGATCGTCTTCATCCGCACCCTCGTCACCGGCAAGCAGGGCGCCGACACCGGTCGCTCCATCGACACCGTCGCCAACACGGGCCAGTACCTGTAACACGCGACCACCCCCCGGCTGCGGGTGCCCACGCAGGGGCACCCGCAGCCGGAGCATTTCACCCCGGCACCACCCAGGAAAGCGCGTAATGATCTCCCCACCACCGCCATCGCGTTCTAGGCTCAGCGGTACCGCACGAGGTCCCATCGCGAAGCGGTACTTGAGCGACCGGCCCACCACGGGCCGCAGCCGGGCAAGGAGGGCCGCATGACCGTACGGCGAGTAATGGGCATCGAGACGGAGTACGGGATCTCCGTCCCGGGCCACCCGAACGCCAATGCCATGCTCACCTCGTCCCAGGTCGTCAACGCCTACGCGGCGGCGATGCACCGGGCGCGCCGCGCCCGCTGGGACTTCGAGGAGGAGAACCCGCTGCGGGACGCCCGCGGCTTCGACCTCGCCCGAGAGGCCGCGGACACCAGCCAGCTCACCGACGAGGACATCGGCCTCGCCAACGTCATCCTCACCAACGGAGCACGGCTCTACGTCGACCACGCCCACCCCGAGTACAGCGCCCCGGAGGTCACCAACCCCCGCGACGCCGTCCTGTGGGACAAGGCCGGCGAGCGCATCATGGCCGAGGCCGCCGAACGCGCCGCCCAGCTCCCCGGCGCCCAGCCGATCCACCTCTACAAGAACAACACCGACAACAAGGGCGCGTCCTACGGCACCCACGAGAACTACCTGATGAAGCGGGAGACCCCCTTCTCGGACATCGTGCGCCACCTCACGCCCTTCTTCGTCTGCCGCCAGGTCGTCACCGGCGCCGGCCGCGTCGGAATCGGCCAGGACGGCCACGAACACGGCTTCCAGATCAGCCAGCGCGCCGACTACTTCGAGGTCGAGGTCGGACTCGAGACCACCCTCAAGCGGCCCATCATCAACACCCGCGACGAGCCGCACGCCGACGCCGAGAAGTACCGCCGGCTGCACGTGATCATCGGCGACGCCAACCTCTCCGAGATCTCCACCTACCTCAAGCTCGGCACCACCGCACTCGTGCTGTCGATGATCGAGGACGGCTTCATCAACGTCGACCTCGCCGTCGACCAGCCCGTACGCACCCTCCACCAGGTCAGCCACGACCCCACCCTGCGACGCCTCATCACGCTGCGCAGCGGGCGCACCCTGACCGCCGTCCAGCTCCAGATGGAGTACTGCGAGCTGGCCCGCAAGTACGTCGAGGACCGCTTCGGCACCGACGCCGACGACCAGACCAAGGACGTCCTCGGACGCTGGGAGGACGTGCTCAACCGGCTCGAGGGCGACCCCATGAGCCTCGCCGGCGAACTCGACTGGATCGCCAAGCGCGAACTCCTCGAGGGCTACCGGCGCCGCGACTCCCTCGACTGGGACGCCGCCCGGCTGCACCTCGTCGACCTCCAGTACGCGGACGTACGCCCCGAGAAGGGCCTCTACAACCGCCTGGAGGCCCGCGGCCGCATCCAGCGGCTGGTGACCGAGGACGAGGTCGTACGGGCCATGAGCAAGCCCCCGGAGGACACCCGCGCCTACTTCCGCGGCCGCTGCCTGGAGCAGTACGCGGACGACGTCGCGGCGGCCTCCTGGGACTCCGTGATCTTCGACCTCCCCGGCCGGGACTCCCTGCAGCGCGTCCCGACGCTGGAGCCGTTGCGGGGCACCCGCAACCACGTCAAGGAGCTGCTGGACCGCTGCCGCACCGCGGAGGAGCTGGTGCGGATCCTGTCGGGCGGCTGAGCAGGGCTGAAATCCGTCCGAACCGGGAATCATCGGGGTGGCCCCCGGACGTTGGGCAATACCGGGGGCCGAAGTCAGACCCTCCTTGTAGGGTCTGATCTTGTAGGACATGGACACCGAGCGGGGTGAGGGACACATGGCTACCAAGGACACCGGCGGCGGGCAGCAGAAGGCCACGCGTTCGACCGAGGAGGTCGAGGAGACCGCGCAGGACGCGCAGGGCGCCTCCGACCTCAAGGAGCGGCAGGAGAAGCTGTCGGACGACGTGGACTCCGTGCTGGACGAGATCGATGACGTCCTCGAGGAGAACGCGGAGGATTTCGTACGCTCGTTCGTTCAGAAGGGTGGACAGTAGTCCACGTACATGAACGAGGGGGGCGTGAAGCGGTGCTCTCGGTGTAAGGAGCTGCTGCCACGCGGGGCGTTCGCCAACAACAGGGCCTCACGCGACGGCCTCCAGGCCTACTGCCGGGAGTGCTGGGCCGAGTACCACCAGCAGAGGCAGCTGGCGAGGGGCAAGAACGTGCGGCCGCGAGTGCTTGTGCCTGACGGGCACAAGCACTGCCGTCGTTGCGGGGAGACCAAGCCGCACAGCGAGTGGGACCGCAACAGCAGTGCCTCGGACGGCCTGTCGAGCCGGTGCAAGTCGGGCCGGGCGGTGGAGGGCCGGGCCGGCCACCTCAAGCGGAAGTACGGGATGACCGAGGCCGAGCGGGACGCCATGGTCGCCGAGCAGTTCGGCATTTGCTGCATTTGTTTGGACGCCCCGGCCGAACATGTGGATCACGACCACGGGACGGGTAGGGTCCGTGGCGTACTGTGCTTCAGCTGCAACGCCGCGCTGGGGCAGTTCAAGGATCGGCCCGACGTCATACGGCGGGCGGCCGCCTACGTGGAAGGAAACGTGTGGAAGCCAACACTCGTAGCACCGGGCGTCTACCAGCTGCCTTCCTGACGCCTGGCTCGTCCTCGTTCGTGGACTTCCTGGGGGCGCACGCGCCGGGGATGCTCCCGGGCAACCGGACCCTGCCCGCCGTGAAGGGGGCCGTCGAGCTGCCGCACGGTACGACGATCGTGGCGGCGGCCTTCCCCGGCGGTGTGGTGCTCGCCGGTGACCGGCGGGCCACGATGGGCAACGTCATCGCGCAGCGGGACATCGAGAAGGTCTTCCCGGCCGACGAGTACTCGGCGGTCGGCATCGCGGGCACGGCGGGCCTGGCGGTGGAGATGGTGAAGCTGTTCCAGCTGGAGCTGGAGCACTACGAGAAGATCGAGGGCGCGACGCTCTCGCTGGAGGGCAAGGCGAACCGCCTGTCGACCATGATCCGAGGGAACCTGGGGATGGCGCTGCAGGGGCTGGCGGTGGTGCCGCTGTTCGCCGGTTACGACACGGACCGTGAGAAGGGGCGGATCTTCTCGTACGACGTGACGGGTGGCCGTTCCGAGGAGCACGGGTTCGCGGCGACGGGTTCGGGCTCGGTGTTCGCGCGGGGTTCGATGAAGAAGCTGTACAAGCCGGATCTCACGGAGTCGCAGGCGACGACGTTGGTGGTCCAGGCGCTGTACGACGCGGCGGACGACGATTCGGCGACCGGTGGCCCGGATCTTGGGCGGCGGATCTACCCGATCGTCACGGTGATCACCGACGAGGGTTTCCGCAAGCTGACCGAGGCGGAGGCGTCGGAGATCGTCCGGGCCGTCCACGAGCGGCGGCTGGAGCTGCCGGACGGCCCGCGGGCCGCGCTGCTCTGAGCTGGTCGTCCGAGATGCACTCGCTACTGACAGAAAGGGACGGATAGCCGGTGTCGACGCCGTTCTATGTCTCACCCCAGCAGGCCATGGCCGACCGTGCCGAGTTCGCCCGCAAGGGCATCGCGCGCGGGCGCAGCGTCGTCGTGCTGCAGTACACCGACGGCATCGTCTTCATCGCCGAGAACCCGTCCCGTGCCCTGCACAAGGTCAGTGAGATCTACGACCGGATCGCTTTCGCGGCGGTGGGCAAGTACAACGAGTTCGAGAACCTGCGGATCGGTGGGGTGCGCTACGCCGATCTGCGGGGTTACACCTACGACCGGGACGACGTGACGGCGCGTGGTCTGGCGAACGTGTACGCGCAGACGCTGGGCACGATCTTCTCGAGCGTGGGGGAGAAGCCGTACGAGGTGGAGCTGATCGTCGCGGAGGTGGGTGCGGACTCCTCGGAGGACCAGATCTACCGGTTGCCGCACGACGGTTCGATCGTGGACGAGCACGGTGCGGTGGCGGTGGGTGGCAACTCCGATCAGATCGGCAGTTACCTGGACCAGCGGCACCGTGACGGCATGACGCTGGCGGAGGCGCTGAAGCTGGCGGTGGAGTCGCTGAGCCGGGACAGCAACGGCAGTGACCGGCAGCTCACGGCGGAGCAGCTCGAGGTGGCGGTGCTGGACCGTACGCGGCCGCAGCAGCGCAAGTTCAAGCGGATCCTGGGTCGGCAGTTGTCGCGTCTGCTGGAGGGGGAGGGGGCGGCGGCGCCTTCGGTGGAGAAGGCGGAGAAGCCGGCTCCGTCGGCTGCTCCCGTGGAGGGGGACGACGACCTTCCGGAGCTCGACGAGGACGTGTGAGAGGTGTGACGGGCTGAGGCCCGTTCCCGACGCCCCGGTCGCCTTTTCGGCGGCCGGGGCGTCGGTCGTCTCAGGGGTGGCGTGGTGGGGCGGTGGAGCCGCGTACGACGAGCCGGACGGGGAGTTCGGTGGTGGTGGCGGTGACGGGGTGGTCGGCGAGGGTGTGGAGGAGTGCGGTCATGCCTTCGGCGCCGACGGCGTCGGCGGGGAGGGTGACGGTGGTGAGTTCGGGTTCGACGGCGGTGGCGAGGGCGGAGTCGTCGTAGCCGGTGACGGAGACGTCGTGGGGGACGCGCAGTCCGTGGCGGCGCAGTGCCTTGCAGGCGCCGACGGCGAGGACGTCGTCGTCGCAGACGAGGGCGGTGGGGGGTGGGCCGGGGCGGGCCAGGAGGCGTTCGGTGGCCCGGCGGGCGTCCTCGTAGGTGAGGGGGGCGCGTTCGGTGGGCGGGGTGGTGCCGAGGGCGCCGGCGAGGGCCTGGGCGCGTTCGCGGAAGGTCCAGGTGTCGATGTCGGCGGCGAGGTGGGCGATGTCGCGGGGGTGGTGGCCGAGGTCGAGGACGTGCTGGGCGATCTGGCGCATGCCGTCGGCGATGGCGAGGTTGACGGTGGCGGCGGGGCCTGGTCCCGCAGGGTCGGCGTCGAGCATGACGAGGGGGAGGCCGCCGTCGCCGATGGCGGCGAGGGCGTCGGCGGCCATGGAGGAGGCGATGATGCCGTCGAGGGCGGCGCGGGCGGAGCCGAAGGGGTCGCGGGCGGGGCCGACGCCTTCGGGGGAGGGGTAGAGGACGACGCCGAAGCCGTGGTCGTCGGCGATGCGGGCGGCGCCGGTGTAGACGCGGGCGAAGTACTCGTTGGTGAGGGTGGGGACGACCAGGAGCGCGGTGCGGGTGCGGCCGAGGCGGAGGTTGCGGGCGGCGAGGTTGGGGCGGTAGCCGAGGTCGCGGGCGGCGGTGCGGACGGTGTCGGCGGTGCGTTCGGAGACGCGGCCGCGCCATTTGTCGCCGAGGACGAGGGAGACGGTGGCCTGGGAGACGCCGGCGGCGCGTGCGACGTCGCGTGAGGTCGGGCGCGCTGTGTCGGTCACCGTGGGGGCCTCTTTCGGGTGGTCGTCGGGGGTCTCGGGCCGGGGTGCGGGGGGTCCGGCGGCTGGACCGGTGGGCTGGGCTCATGGTACGTATGACCCACGACGTTATACGTACAACTTGCGAAGGGGCGGCCATGGGGACCGGCTACGCGGACCTGCTGCGGGCCCGGTACGCGGTGCGGCTGCTGACCGGGACGCTGGTCGGCCGGCTGCCGAACGCGACGGCGGCCCTGGGCATCGTGCTGCTGACCCGCGCGCAGGGCGGGGACTTCGCCCTGGCGGGCGCGCTGTCGGCGGTCTACGGCCTCGCCAACGCCGTGGGGCAGCCGCTGCTGGGCCGGGCGGTGGACCGGCTGGGGCAGCCGCGGGTGATGTTCCCCGCGGCGGTGGCCTCGGCCGCCGGGATGGCGCTCTTCGCGTTCTCCGGGCCCCGGCCGCTGCCCGTGGCGTACGCCGCGATGCTGGTGGCGGGGTTCTTCACGCCGCCCCTGGAGGGCGGGCTGCGGGCGCTGTGGCCGGACGTGCTGAAGCGGGAGGACCGCATCCACGCCGCCTACGCGCTGGACGCGGCGGCGCAGGAGGTCATGTTCGCGGTGGGGCCGCTGCTGGTGACGCTGCTCGTTGCGGCGTTCTCGGAGACGGCGGCGCTGCTGTGGATCGCGGTGGTCGGTGTGGCGGGGGCGCTGGGCGTGGTCACCGCGCCGCCGTCGCGGGCGTGGCGGACGCAGCCGCGCACCCCGGACTGGCTGGGGCCGTTGCGGGCGCCGGGGATGCGGGCGCTGGTCGGCTCGTTCTTCTTCGTGGGGCTGGCGCTGGGGTCGATCGCGGTGGCGGCGGTGGCGTACGCGGACGGCCACGGTGGCGGGATGGTCTCCAGCTACGTGCTGTCGGGGATCGGTGCCGGGGCCCTGGCGGGCGGGGTGGTGTACGGGGCGCGGCAGTGGGCCGGGGTCCCGGAGCGGCGGTTGCGGCTGCTGATGGCGGGGCTGGCCGTGGGCTACCTGCCGCTGGCGCTGGTGCCGGGTGTGCCGCTGATGGCGGGCCTGGCGGTGCTGGCGGGTCTGTTCCTCGCGCCGTCGCTGGCCTGCGCGTTCGTGGTGGTCGACCGGCACGCCCCGGTGGGCACGGTGACCGAGGCGTTCTCATGGATCGTCACCACGTTCGGCGTGGGCGCGGCGGTGGGGACGGCGGTGGCGGGCCCGGCCGCGCAGTACGGCGGTGCGGCGGCGGCCTTCGGTGTGGCGGGGGCCGGTGGGGTGGTGGCGCTGGCCGTCCTGCTGGCCAGTGGGCGTTACCTCATGCCCGCCGGGCCGGCAACCGGGACGGAAAAAGATCGAATCGCCGTGGTCGAACCCGGTTTGAGGTCCACGCATCAGGCGTAAGGTCTCATCATGGACCGCCGCATTTTCGGGCTGGAGAACGAGTACGGCGTCACGTGCACGTTCAGGGGACAGCGGCGTCTGTCCCCGGACGAGGTGGCGCGGTACCTCTTCCGCCGTGTCGTGTCATGGGGTCGCAGCAGCAACGTCTTCCTCCGCAATGGCGCCCGTCTCTACCTCGACGTGGGTTCGCACCCGGAGTACGCCACTCCCGAGTGCGACAACGTGACGGAACTCGTCACCCACGACAAGGCAGGGGAGCGCATCCTCGAGGGTCTCCTGGTGGACGCCGAACGGCGTCTGCACGAGGAGGGCATCGCGGGTGACGTCTACCTCTTCAAGAACAACACCGACTCCGCCGGCAACTCCTACGGGTGCCACGAGAACTAC
Organism: Streptomyces sp. NPDC008238; assembly: GCF_042956445.1. NCBI lineage: Bacteria > Bacillati > Actinomycetota > Actinomycetes > Kitasatosporales > Streptomycetaceae > Streptomyces > Streptomyces sp. NPDC008238. The sequence goes on from NZ_JBIBGK010000024.1 coordinate 91,812, forward strand.
CTGGTGGCCCGGCACGGGGAGTTCTCCCGCCTCGCGGACATCCTGATCCCGTTCCTGGTGACCCGGCAGCTGCTGTGCGGCGCGGGCAAGGTGCTGCAGACCCCGCGCGGCGCGGTCTACTGCGTCAGCCAGCGGGCGGAGCACATCTGGGAGGGCGTCAGTTCCGCCACGACGCGTTCCCGGCCCATCATCAACACACGGGACGAGCCGCACGCGGACGCCGAGCGCTACCGGCGGCTGCACGTCATCGTGGGCGACTCCAACATGTCCGAGACGACCATGCTGCTGAAGGTCGGGGCGACCGACCTGGTGCTGCGCATGATCGAGGCGGGCACGGTGATGCGGGACCTGACGCTGGAGAACCCGATCCGGGCGATCCGCGAGGTGTCGCACGACATAACGGGCCAGCGCAAGGTCCGCCTCGCCTCGGGCCGGGAGGCCTCGGCCCTGGAGATCCAGGAGGAGTACTACTCCAAGGCGGTGGACTTCTGCGACCGGCGGGGCATCCGCAGCGGTGTCATCGAGCAGGTCCTCGAACTGTGGGGCCGGACCCTGGAGTCGATCTCCAGCGGTGACCTGGACAAGATCGGTACCGAGATCGACTGGGTGATGAAGTACCGCCTGATCGAGCGTTACCGGGCGCGTGACAACATCACGATGTCGCACCCGCGCATCGCGCAGATAGACCTCGCCTACCACGACATCCACCGCCGCCGCGGGTTGTACTACCTGCTGGAGAAGCGGGGGCAGGCCAAGCGGATCTGCAACGACCTGAAGATCTTCGAGGCCAAGTCCGTGCCGCCGCAGACGACGCGGGCACGGCTGCGCGGCGACTTCATCCGCCGTGCCCAGGAGCAGCGGCGCGACTTCACCGTCGACTGGGTGCACCTGAAGCTCAACGACCAGGCGCAGCGCACCGTGCTGTGCAAGGACCCCTTCCGGTCGGTGGACGACCGGGTGGAGAAGCTGATCGCCGGCATGTAGCGGCGTCGGCGTGGACGACGCGGGGCCCCGTACGTGTTCGTACGGGGCCCCGCCCACGTCGTAGAGTGGCGCGCGGCCCAGAAAACGCAAGATCGACCTGATGGGGATCCCCGTGCGCCGACGCTCTCTTCTCCTCGCCGTCCCTGCCGGCCTGCTCACCCTCGCCGGCTGCGGTGACGACAAGTCCGGCAAGTCCGCGACCAGCGCCACCCCCTCGGGTTCCGCGTCCGCGACCGCGCCGGTGAAGATCGTGGACGGCCCGCTGCCGGACATCACGGCCGGTACGAAGTTCGGTGAGAAGCCGACGGTCGCCAAGGGCCCGGGTCAGCCGAGCAAGGACCTGGCCGTCAAGACGCTGGTCCAGGGCAGCGGCACGACCGTCGCCGAGGGCGACTACCTCCAGGCGAACTACCTGGGCCAGGTCTGGGACACGGCGAAGGTCTTCGACAACTCCTGGGACCGGGGTGCCCCGGCCATCTTCCCGATCGGCGTGGGCCGGGTCATCCCGGGCTGGGACAAGGCCCTGGTGGGCAAGAAGGTCGGCGACCGGGTCGAGCTGGCGATCCCGCCGAACCTGGGCTACGGCGCGCAGGGCCAGCCGGACGCCGGCATCAAGGGCACGGACACGCTGGTGTTCGTCGTCGACGTGGTGGACACCTTCAACGCCAAGAGCTCCGCCAAGGGCAAGGCCGTCCCGCAGAACGACGCGAAGCTGCCCAAGGTCGGCACCAACACCGACGGCGCGGCGCCCTCCGTCGAGGTGCCCAAGACGGCGGCGCCGACCAAGCTGGTCGCGAACTACGTGCTGGAGGGCGACGGCCGGCCGGTCAAGCCCACCGACACCCTGCTGCTGCAGTACAAGGGCGTGGTGTGGAACGGCGGCAAGGAGTTCGACTCCAGCTACAAGAACGGCCAGTTGGCCCAGTTCCCGCTGCAGCAGCTGATCAAGGGCTGGCAGGAGGGCCTGGTGGGCAAGAAGGTCGGCAGCCGCGTCATGCTCGTGGTGCCGCCGGACCTCGGCTACGGCGACAAGGAGCAGCCGGGCATCCCGGCCAAGTCCACCCTGGTGTTCAGCCTCGACATCCTCGCGGTGATGTAAGACTAGGCAGGTTGTCCGCACCTCTTTAGGAGCACGTACGTGAGCATCGAGAAGCCCGAGATCGACTTCCCCGGTGGCGAGCCGCCGGCCGAACTGGTGATCAGGGACATCTGGGAGGGCGAGGGCGCCGAGGCCAAGGCGGGCCAGAACGTCACCGTCCACTACGTGGGTGTCGCCTTCAGCACCGGCGAGGAGTTCGACGCCAGCTGGAACCGCAACTCGCCCTTCACCTTCCCGCTCGGCGGCGGCCGCGTCATCAAGGGCTGGGACCAGGGCGTGCAGGGTATGAAGGTCGGCGGCCGTCGCGAGCTGACCATCCCCGCGCACCTCGCCTACGGCAACCAGAGCCCGAGCCCGCTGATCAAGCCGGGCGAGACGCTGATCTTCGTGGTGGACCTGCTGTCGGTCTGACCGACCCGTCCGGCCCGGCCACGATCCGGAGCCCCCGCCGACCGGCACCGCCGGCCCGGCGGGGGCTCCGTCGTGCCGGGCGCCGGGGCGGGCCTGGTGGGGGACGGCCACCGGAACCGGCCTTCGCTTCAGCCGCCGGGCCCGGCCGCGATAGGGTCTCGACGGAGAGCTGAAGAAGGAAGAAGGTTGCGTCGAGTGGCGATTGCCAAGGCCGAGCGGCTGATGAACCTGGCGCTGTGCCTGATGAACACCCGGCGCCCGGTCAGCAAGCGGGAGCTGCGGGCGTCCATCGAGGCGTACCACGAGATCGGCTCCGACGAGGCGTTCAACCGCATGTTCGAGCGGGACAAGGACGACCTGCGCGAGCTCGGCATGGTCATCGAGACGGTGGAGAGCCTCGACGGCGAGATCGGCTACCTCGCCCGCCGCGACCGCAACCGGCTTCCCGAGATCGCCCTGGACGCCGAGGAGGCGGCCGCGCTGAGCCTGGCCGCCAAGGTCTGGCAGCAGGCGCGCTTCGCCGAGGCCGCCAGCGGCGCCCTGCAGAAGCTGCGGGCCGCGGGCGTGCCCTTCCACGACGAGGACGACGGCGACGAGGACGCCGTGCGGGAGCCGGCCGGGCACAGCGCCCTGGAACCCCGCATCCCCACCCCGGAGCCGGCGTTCGAGCCGCTGATGGTCGCCACCCGGGAGCGCCGCGCCGTCGCCTTCGACTACCGCAAGGCCAACGCGGTGCGCCCCGAGCCGCGCCAGGTGGAGCCGTGGGCGCTGGAGTGCTGGCGCGGCCACTGGTACCTGGCCGGCTGGGACCGCGACCGGGGCGCCGTGCGCGTCTTCCGGCTCTCCAGGATCACCGGCCGGGTCCGCACCCGCGGCGGCGCGTTCACCACCGAGGTGCCCGACCACGTCGACGTCCGCGCCACGGTGGCCAGCTGGGCCGGCGAGGGCGCCACCGCGACCGCCAGGATCCGGCTGCGCCGCGACTCGGGGTACCCGCTGCGGGCCCGTGCGGTGGAGATACTCCCGGTCGACGCCGACTGGGACGAGCTGGAGATCCCGTACGGGCACGGACTGGACGCCTGGCTGGTGGAGTTCGGCCCGGACGTGGTCGTGCTGGGGCCCGACGAACTGCGGGCCGACGTCGTGGACCGGCTGCGCGCCGTCGCCAAGGGCTGAGCGGGGGAGTACGGAGAGATGGCCAACGCGATCGACCAGACGCGCCGGATGCTGTCGCTGGTCACGTACCTGCGGGAGCGCCCCGGCGCCCGCGTGAGCGACGTGGCCCGCGCGTTCGGTGTCACCGAGGCCGAGCTGATCGGCGACCTGAACGTGCTGCCGCTGTGCGGCACGAGCTTCCGGGGCGGCGACCTGCTCGACATCGACACCGACGGCGAGCGGATCTGGTGGCACAACGTGGACGACGTCGCCCAGCCACTTCGGCTGGCCGCCGACGAGGCCGCCGCGCTGCTGGTCGCCGCCCGCGCCGTCGCCAACCTGCCGGGACTGCGCGAGAGCGACCGGCAGGCGCTGCTGCGCGCCACCGCCAAGATCGAGGGCGCGGCCGGCGAGGCCGCCGGAGCGTCCTCCCGGCTGTCGGTCACCTTCGAGTCCGAGGGCAGCGTGTTCGCGGACGTCGACCGCGCCATCGCGGAGCGGCGCCGGCTGTGGATCCGCTACTACTCGCCGTCCCGCGACGAGCTCACCGAGCGCGAGGTCGACCCGATCCGCCTGTTCGCGGTCGGCCACACCTACTTCGAGGGCTGGTGCTACCTGTCGGAGGACCGGCGCACCTTCCGGCTCGACCGGGTCGCCGAGATCCGGCTGCTGGACCAGCCCAGCGACCCGCCGCGGGTCGAGCCGCGGGACCTGTCCCAGGGCCTGGTGCAGCCGGCCGGCGACGACCCGGAGGTCGTGGTCGAGGTCGGCCCCGGCGGCCGGTGGGTGGCCGAGTACTACCCGCACGACCTCGCCGAGGAACTCCCCGACGGCGGCCTGCGGATCACCCTGCGCACCCCCGACCCGGGCTCGCTGCGCCGTCTCGCGCTGCGGCTCGGCCGCGACGGCCGCATCGTGTCCCCGGCCGACCTCGCCGGCAGCGCCCGTGACGCCGCCGCCCGGGCCCTCGCGGCCTACGGCGAGTGAGGGGCGCCCGCGTGGACGACCTCGACATCCTGGACACCCTCGGTGCGGTCGGCCGGGCCGGCGACTCCGCCGCGGAACCGCCCGAGGTGATCTTCCGGGCCTCCTGCCCTGAGTGCCGGACCAGCTTCGAGCTGTCCGCCGACGCCCTGCGGCTGGCCATCGGCGGCAGCCACCGCACGACCTTCTACTCCTTCACCTGCCCCGACTGCGGCGCCTCCGTGCGCAAGCCGGCCGGCGACCGCATCGTGGAGCTGCTCACCGACGGCGGCGTCCGCACGATGCGGCTGCACACCGGCTGAACCGCTACGCTCGGCTGCCATGTGGTGGCTCTACCTGTACGTCGGCCTCGCGACCGCCGGACTGCTCGTGCTCGGCGTCCTGGCCCTCCGCGTGTACGCCGAGGTGCGCGGCCTCGCCCGGCAGGTGGGGCGCAGCAGCGACCGCCTGCTGCGTGCCTCCGAGGACCTGCGGCGCGCCGCGGAGCCGCTGGCGCGCGGCGCCGGCGACCTGTCCCGCTGAGCACGGCCCCGCCGGGGGCGGCGTCCGGCCGGGCACCGTCCGTCCCGGGCCGTACCGCCCCGTCGCCGGCTCCGGGAAACGCCGGGTAAGCGCTGTCCGGCGCACCCTCGTCGTTCCCCGTCCTGGAAGGTACGCTGCTGAGGTTGCCCCGGGAGAGCGCGGCGGGGGCGGCAACGGCAACGACGCCGGGGGATTGCCAGGCGTTTACCCCCGCACGTTACGATCGCTGCCAGAGCGGACACCGTGTCCACGGACCCGGGGTTCGCTGCTCAAGAACCCATGCCGCCTCGGTGAGAAGGTAAAGCTTATGTTCGGCAGGCTCGGCGCCCCTGAGATCATCCTCATCCTTGTCGTCGTTCTGCTGCTGTTCGGGGCCAAGCGTCTCCCCGACATGGCCCGCGGCCTGGGCAAGTCGATGCGCATCCTGAAGAGCGAGGCGAAGGCGATGAAGTCGGACGACACCGCCGCCCCGCAGGCGCCGGCGCAGGCCGACGCTCCCACCGACGCGCAGGCCGCGCCGAGGACCATCCAGGCCGCGCCCGGTGACGTCAACAGCGCGCGTCCGGTCTCCGAGCCCCAGCAGCCGCGCCAGACGCAGAGCTGACACGACGGCACAGGTACGGGCCGCCGGCGGGGACGCCGGCCACCGCGTGAGATGAGGACCTGGGTTGCTCAAGTCTGCCCGCAGTAAGCCGTCGAAGGACCCCGAGGGGCGCATGCCGCTCGTGGAGCACCTGCGCGAGCTGCGCAACCGGCTCACCAAGAGCGTGCTCGCGATCGTCGTGGTGGCGATCGTGGCCGCCTTCTACAGCCAGCAACTCCTGGAGTTCCTGGCCTCCCCGGTGCCCAAGTGCGGTCCCGGGATCGTCAGCAGCGGCGGCAACTGCGCCATCGTCACGTTCGACTCGCTGACGGCGCCGTTCGCGCTCACGATGCAGGTCTGCTTCATGGCCGGCGTCATCGGCGCCAGCCCGGTCTGGCTGTACCAGCTGTGGGCGTTCATCGCCCCCGGCCTGCACCGTCACGAGCGCAAGTACACCTACGCGTTCGTGGGTGCGGCGCTCCCGCTCTTCCTGGGCGGCGCCTTCCTCGCCTACAAGATCATGCCGGTCAGCATCAAGGTGCTGATCAGCTTCACGCCCGAGGGCTCGTCCAACCTGCTGAAGCTGGACGGCGTACTGGACTTCACCATCCGCATGGTGCTGGTCTTCGGCCTCGCCTTCGAACTCCCCCTGCTGCTGGTCATGCTGAACATGGTCGGCATGGTCACCGGCCGCCGCATGGCGGGCTGGTGGCGCGCCGTGGTCATGGGCGTCTTCGTCTTCGGCGCCGTCGCGACGCCGACCACCGACCCGGTCAGCATGATCGCCCTGTCCGGCCCCATCGTCGTCCTCTACTTCGGCGCGGTCGCGTTCTCCCTGCTGAACGACCGCCGCCGGCGCTGGCGCAACCCCGACGCCGGGCTCTCCGACGACGAGGCCTCCGAGCTGGACCTCACACCGGAGCCGATCGGCCCCGGCGAGCGCGTATCGGCCTCCGTGCCCGAGCAGGCAGGGCCCGTCGAGGACGGACGCCGCTCCGGCGACTTCGACGACGCGACCTGACACCGCGCGGCCCCCGGCGGGGCCCCGCCCGGACCTCCGGGCGGGGCCCCGCCGTCGTACGGCGCGGGCCTCCGGCGGCGCCGGCGGCCCCTCCGGAAGAAGGGGCGCCGCTGATCTCGACGCTCCGGCTACCGCACGGTAAGGTCCGCGCGTGACCAGCGAGATCACCATCGTCGCCAACCCCACCGCCGGACGCGGACGGGGCGCCCTTGCCGCGGGACCGGCCGCCGACGCACTGCGCCGGGCGGGCTTCGGCGTGCGCACCGTCGTCGGCACCGACGCGGCGGACGCCCTCGCGCGGGCCCGCGAGGCCGTCGCGGAGGGCACCGGGGCACTGGTCGCGGTGGGCGGCGACGGCATGGTGTCGCTCGCCCTGCAGGCCGTGGCCGGCACCGGAACGCCGCTGGGTGTCGTCGCCGTCGGCACCGGCAACGACTTCGCCCGGGCGACCGGGCTGCCGGTACGCGAGCCCGCCGTCGCCGGGGAGGCCGTCGCCCGGGCGCTGACGCAGGGGTCCGTCCGCGAGATCGACCTCGGCCGCGTCGGCGACCGGTGGTTCGGCACGGTCCTCGCCTCCGGCTTCGACTCCCGCGTCAACGACCGCGGCAACCGGATGCGCCGGCCCAGCGGGCGGCTCCGCTACGACGTGGCGATGCTCGCGGAACTGGCCGCGCTGCGCCCCGTCCCGTACCGGATCACCCTCGACGACGGCACCGAGACGGAGGTCGAGGCCACCCTCGTCGCCGTCGGCAACGGCACCTCGTACGGCGGCGGCATGCGCATCTGCGCCGGCGCCGAACTCGACGACGGGTGCTTCGACGTCTGCGTGGTCGGGCCGTGCAGCCGCAGCACGCTGCTGCGGGTCTTCCCCCGGGTCTACCGCGGCACCCACCTCTCCCACCCCGTGGTGACCGTGCACCGGGCGGCCGCGGTCACCCTGGCCGCCGAGGGCGTCACCGGCTACGCCGACGGCGAGCCCCTCGGCCCCCTGCCGCTGACCGCGCGGACCGTCCCGCGGGCCCTGCGGCTGCTGACGCCCCGGTAGCGGGGCGGTGCCGTCAGCCCGGCCGCTCAGGCCGCGGGAGCGGAGCGGAACGCGTCGACGGCGAGGGCGAGGTCGACCAGTTCGCGGGGGCGGGTGAGGCGGCGGCCGGTGAGCAGTTCGAGACGGCGCAGGCGGTTGAGGACCGTGTTGCGGTGGCAGTCCATGCGTGCGGCGGCGGCGCGGGGCGAGCCGTCGCACTCCATCCAGGTGGCGAAGGTGCCCAGCAGCGACTCGCGTTCCTCGTCGGTGAGGTCCCGCAGAGGGCCGAGGACGCGCTCGGCCAGTTCGCCGGCGAGCCGCCGGTCCGCGGCGGCCACCACCGTCGGCATCCGCTCCTCCCACAGCGCCACCTCGCCGTCGGAGGCACACGTGGGCAGGGCCAGTTCGGCGAGCGTCAGTGCCCGGCGCAACTCGGCCAGGCCGCGTACGACCGGGCTGACGCCCGCCCGCAGTCCGGGGACCGCGCCCAGGAGCGCGGCGAGCGCCCCGGGGGAGCGGTCGCCGAGCAGGACGACCAGGACCTCGCCCCTTCCGCGGGGCACCCGCAGCACCCGGCTGCCGGCGCCCACCGGGAAGGCGTCGTCGCCCGGCGTGCCGGAGGCCGAGGCCCGCACGCTGGTCACCGCGACGACGAAGCGGCCGTCGCCCGGCACGCCCAGGGCCTGGGCCGCCGCGCGCACGCCGAGGCTGTCGGTGCGTCCGTCCAGCAGCGCGCCGAGCACGTGGACGGCCTGCCCGCCGCCGGCGGACCCGCCCTCGCCCAGGGTCTCCCGGTAGGCGTCGGCCAGGATCGTCGTCGTGCGCTCCCGGAACCCCCACATGCGCGGGGCGACGTGCACCATGAGCGGGATGCCGGCGGGGTGGTGCGCGGCGACGGTGTCGACCAGCCCCTGCCACACGACCGCGCCGCCCACGGCGAAGACGTGCGCCAGCAGTTCCGGCGGCATGCCCCGCGCGGCCTGGCGCCGGCCGGCCTCGCGCACGGAGCGGGCCGCGTCGGCGTCCCGTTCCGGGTCGGCGAGCCGGTCGAGGTGCATGGTGATCATCCTCGCGAAGCCGTCCAGGGAGCAGTCGGGGTCGTCGGCATGGTCCACAAAGCCGGGTACCTCGGCGTGCAGCCGGGCCATGACCCGCTCCGACACCTCGCCGACCTGCTCCTTCATGCGCAGCGCCGCCGTCCGCAGCAGCTCCCGCACCGCCTCGTCCTGCCCCTGCGGGCGCGCCGTCACCGGGCCGCTCCCGGGTCGTGCGTCGTGCGGATCCGCTCGGCGTCCAGGGCGAGGGCCAGATGGACCACGTCGCGCGGGCGCGCCACGGAACGGCCGGTCAGCTCCTCCACCCGCCGCAGCCGCCGGCGCACGGTGTTGGCGTGGCAGAACAGGGCGGCCGAGGCCCGCTCGACGGAGCCGCCCGCCTCCACCCACGCCTCCAGGGTCTCCAGCAGCACGGTGGCCTCCGCGGCGTCGGCCTCGCGCAGGCCGCCCAGCACTCCGGCGGCGACCTCGCTCGCCACGTCCGGGCGGCGGGCGAGCAGCCCGGCCGGGTAGCGGCGGTCGAGGACGGCCACCTCGCCGTCCCGGGTGCAGGTGCGCAACGCCAGTTCGGCCAGTTCCCTGGCGTGCCCGACCTCGCCCAGCCGGTCCACCTCCGGGCTCAGCCCGGCCCGCGTCCCGGGGGGCACCTCCAGCGCCGCCGCGAAGTCGCCGACGGCCAGGTCGTCCAGCTCGGCGAGCAGCACCTCGCCGCCGGCCGGGAGCGACGCGCGGTGCACCCGCACCCGGGAGGGCACCGCGCTGCGGGGACGTGCGGGCGGCCGGACACCGGCGGCGGCGCGGACGACGGCGACCGCGAAGCGCCCCTGCCCGGGCAGGCCGAGGGCGTCCGCGGCCTCCGCGAGGCCCGGGGCGTCCAGCCGCCCGGCGAGCAGGGCCTCCAGCGCCCTGCGGCCGCGCTGCCGGTGGAACGTCACCTCGCCGCGGGCCCGCACATAGGCGTCGGCCATCAGCCGGCTGTCGCGCTCGAACAGGTCCCAGACCTCCGCCGCCGCGCGGGCGATCAGCTGCGTCCCCTCGGGACCCTGGCCCGACCCCGCCCGGACCAGCGTGAGCCACAGCGCGTCCCCCGCCGTACGGCAGGCGCCCATCATCGGCTCGAGCGGGAAGCCCTGCCAGGCCCGGCGTTCCCCCACCCACGACAGGTACTCGGCGGACACCGCCGAGCGCCCGGGATCGGCGAGCGAGTCGAGGACGGCGGCCACCGACCCCTCGGTCTCCGCCAGGAACCCGGCCGGGGCCAGCGCGGGCTCCCGGTAGGCCGGGTGCCGGTCCCGGATCCGCTCGACGATGTGCTCCGCCACCGGCCCCACCTGCCCGCGCACCTGCGACGCGGCGGCCCTCAGCACCTCGTGGTGGCCCTGGCCAGGGGCGTCCGTGGCAGCCGCCGTGCTCACCGGACGCGTCGGCGCGGGCCTGGCCATCGGGTCTTCCTCTCGGCTCTCCGGGCGCGGGACGCGGAGCCCCGAGGTCGGCGGGCACCGCACCGGCATTCCTACCGGCTGGTAGGCGGGCCCGGAAGACAGGTGACGCAAACGTGACCGACATCCGGACGGAACCCTCACATCAGCGAACACGTGGCCGAACGGGACGGCGCGGGCGGTGCCGCTGCACAGCCCGGCGCCCGGGCCGTTGGGAACCGCGACCAGAAACGCCCCCACCCCTCGCCGAACCGGCCGTCATCTCTTCCCATGGAGCTCCCGCATCACCGGCCCCGGGCGATGGCCCCGGCCGCGCCCGCGGCGGCCCCCCGCGGTCCCACCCTCCAGGAGCCAGCACACCGTGACCCGGAAACAGCGCCTCAGGCCCACCGTCGTCCTCACCACCGCCCTCGCCTGCGCCCTCACGGCCTGCGGCGGGGACACCGGCAACGTCGCCGACGACGGCCCGGTCGACGCGCACGGCGTGAAGATCGGGCCGGGTGTGACCGACTCCACCGTCACCCTGGGCGTCCTCACCGACCTGTCCGGCCCGTACGGCTCCCTGGGCCGCTCCGTGCTGCAGGCCGAGAAGCTCTACGTCGACCAGGTCAACGCCAAGGGCGGGGTGTGCGGCCGCAAGCTCAAGCTGCTCGTCCGCAACCACGGCTACGACGTCGAGACGGCCGTCGTCCAGTACAACGGCATGGAGCCGAAGATCGCCGCGATGCCGGGGCTGCTCGGCTCGACGATCATCAACGCCCTGCTCGACCGCATCGAGGTCGACGACCTGATGACGACGTCGCTGGGCTACTCCTCGGTCCTGCTCGGCCAGGCCGCCCTGACGACGATCAACTCCACCTACGACGTCGACATGGTCAACGGCTTCGAATACCTGGCGGACACCCGGGGCTTCGGACCGGACGACAGGATCGGCATCCTCTACCTGGACGGCGACTACGGCGGCAACGCGCGGCGCGGGGCCCGGTTCGTCGCCGAGCGGCGCGGCATGGTCCTCGTGGAGAAGAAGGTCGGACCCACCCAGGAGGACCTGTCCGAGCAGGTGAAGGAACTCGCCGCGTCCGGCGTGAAGGCGGTCCTGATCAGCACCAGCCCCCCGCAGACCGCCTCGGCGGTCGGCACCGCCGCCGCGATCGGCCTCGACGTGCCGTTCCTCGGCAGCGCCGTCGGCTACGACCCGCAGCTGCTGAAGACCCCCGCGGCCCCGGCGCTGCTGAAGATGCTGGAGCTCGTCGCCCCGACACCGGCGATGACCGACGACTCCCCCGAGGCCGTCGAGCTCGTCGAGGAGTACCGGCGCCGCTACCCGGGGGCCCCGCTGGACCAGGGGCTGGAGACCGGGCACAACACGATGGCCGTCGCCGTCCAGGACCTGAGGTCGGCCTGCGAGGCCAAGGACCTCAGCAGGCTGGGCATCATCGCCGCCCACCGCGGGCTGAAGGGGTTCGACCCCGGGCTCGGCCCGGCCCTCGACTTCTCCGACCCCTGGCGGCCGAGCGCCACCCAGAGCTACATCGTCAAGCCGGCGCAAGGGGTGCCCGGCGGTCTGGCCGGGGTGAAGGACGCCTTCAAGGTCCCGTTGGTGGAGGAGTACATCGCCCGCATGATCTGAGCCGTCCGGGACGGGGGCGCGGGCGCGGCGCGGCGCGATGCCCGGGGCGTGGTGCGGGGCGGCGCCCGGGGCGCGACACGCCCTAGCCCCCGCGCTCTGGGTTTTGCTTCGGCAAAAAGATCATGTCGACTGTCAGTGCGGCCCGGTAGTCTCGTTTTCAAGATGAACGACGAGATGTCTCCCGCCGAGCGTTACGCGGCGTCCCGGGTCCGCGCCGCCGAGCAGGCCACCGCTCTCGCGGGCTTCCGCGAGCTGTACGACTTCGGGCTGGACCCCTTCCAGATCGAGGCCTGCCGGGCCCTCGAGGACGGCAAGGGCGTGCTGGTGGCGGCACCCACCGGCTCCGGCAAGACCATCGTGGGCGAGTTCGCCGTCCACCTGGCCCTCGGCGAGGGCCGCAAGTGCTTCTACACCACCCCCATCAAGGCGCTGTCGAACCAGAAGTTCACCGACCTCGTCAAGCGCTATGGCGCCGAGCGGGTCGGCCTGCTGACCGGCGACAACAGCGTCAACGGGGACGCGCCGATCGTGGTCATGACCACCGAGGTGCTCCGCAACATGCTGTACGCGGGCTCCCAGGCGCTCGACGGCCTCGGCTACGTGGTCATGGACGAGGTGCACTACCTCTCCGACCGCTTCCGCGGCGCGGTCTGGGAGGAGGTCATCATCCACCTCCCGCAGTCCGTGACCCTGGTCTCGCTCTCCGCGACCGTCTCCAACGCCGAGGAGTTCGGCGACTGGCTCGACACCGTCCGCGGCGACACCCAGGTGATCGTGTCCGAGCACCGCCCGGTGCCGCTGTGGCAGCACGTGCTGGCGGGCCGCCGGATGTACGACCTGTTCGAGGAGAAGCAGGGCGCAGGCCCGGGGGCGCAGCGCGCCGTCAACCCCGACCTGGTGCGGCTGGCCCGGACGGAGAACCAGCGCGCCTTCAACGGCCGCGACCGGCGCGGCGGCAAGATGCGCGAGGCCGACCGCGAGCGGGAGCGCCGCCAGCAGCGCCGGATCTGGACGCCCAGCCGCGTCGAGGTCATCGAGCGGCTGGACGCGGAAGGGCTGCTGCCCGCCATCACGTTCATCTTCAGCCGGGCCGGCTGCGAGTCGGCGGTGCAGCAGTGCCTCTACGCGGGCCTGCGGCTCAACAACGACGAGAACCGGGCCAAGGTCCGCGCCATCGTCGAGGAGCGCACCAAGTCCATCCCCGACGAGGACCTCAACGTCCTCGGCTACTTCGAGTGGCTGGAGGGCCTGGAGCGGGGCATCGCCGCGCACCACGCCGGCATGCTGCCGACCTTCAAGGAAGTCGTCGAGGAACTCTTCGTGAAGGGCCTGGTCAAGGCCGTCTTCGCCACCGAGACGCTGGCGCTGGGCATCAACATGCCGGCCCGCTCCGTGGTCCTGGAGAAGCTCGTCAAGTGGAACGGCGAGGCCCACGCCGACGTCACCCCCGGCGAGTACACCCAGCTCACCGGCCGTGCCGGACGCCGCGGCATCGACGTCGAGGGCCACGCGGTCGTGCTGTGGCAGCGCGCCTTCGACCCGGTCCACCTGGCGGGCCTGGCCGGCACGCGCACCTATCCGCTGCGCTCCTCCTTCAAGCCCTCGTACAACATGGCCGTCAACCTCGTCGGCCAGTTCGGGCGGCACCGCTCCCGGGAGCTGCTGGAGACCTCGTTCGCGCAGTTCCAGGCCGACCGCTCGGTGGTCGGCATCTCCCGCCAGGTGCAGCGCAACGAGGAGGGCCTGGACGGCTACCGCGCCTCCATGACCTGCCACCTCGGTGACTTCGACGAGTACATGTCGCTGCGCAGACAGCTGAAGGACCGCGAGGCCGACCTGTCGCGACAGGGCGCCAACCAGCGCCGGGCGGCCGCCTCCGAGGCGCTGGAGAAGCTCCGCCCCGGCGACATCATCCACGTCCCGGCCGGCAAGTTCGCCGGCCTGGCGCTGGTCCTCGACCCGGGCGTGCCCGCCGGCCGCAGCCCCGGCCACCACAACCGGCACGACCCGTTCCACCACGACGGCCCGCGCCCGCTGGTGCTCACCGCGGAACGGCAGGTCAAGCGGCTCGGGCAGATCGACTTCCCGGTGCCGGTCGAGGCGCTGGACCGGATGCGCATCCCCAAGTCGTTCAACCCGCGCAGCCCCCAGTCCCGGCGCGACCTGGCCTCCGCCATGCGCTCCAAGGCCGGCACGGCCGGCATCGCGCCGCAGCGGCAGCGCCGCCAGCGCTCGGCCGCCGCCGACGACACCGAGATCGCCCGGCTGCGCACCGAGATCCGCTCGCACCCCTGCCACGGCTGCGACGAGCGCGAGGACCACGCCCGCTGGGCCGAGCGCTACCAGCGGCTGCAGCGCGACACCAAGCAGCTCGAGCGCCGCATCGAGGGCCGCACCAACACGATCGCCCGCACCTTCGACCGGATCTGCGCCCTGCTCACCGACCTCGGCTACCTCGAGGCCGACCAGGTCACCGCCGACGGCCGCCGGCTGGCCCGGCTCTACGGCGAGCTCGACCTCCTGGCCAGCGAGTGCCTCCGCGACGGCGTCTGGGACGGCCTCGGTCCCGCGGACCTGGCCGCCTGCGCCTCCGCGCTGGTCTACGAGTCCCGCTCCGCGGACGACGCCCTGCCGCCGCGGCTGCCGTCGGGCAGCGCCAAGCAGGCGCTCGGTGAGATGGTCCGCATCTGGGGCCGCCTCGACGCCCTCGAGGAGGACCACCGCATCAACCAGGCCGAAGGCGTCGGCCAGCGCGAGCCCGACCTCGGCTTCGCCTGGGCGGCCCACCGCTGGGCCTCCGGCCACGGCCTGGACGCGGTGCTCCGCGACGCCGACATGCCCGCGGGCGACTTCGTGCGCTGGACGAAGCAACTCATCGACGTCCTCGGCCAGATCGCCGACGCCGCGCCCGAGGGCAGCCCGGTGCGGCGCAACGCCCGCAAGGCCGTCGACGGGCTGCTGCGGGGCGTCGTGGCGTACTCCTCGGTGGGCTGACGCCCGCGGGGCGCGCCCGGCGCCGGTGCGGGGTCCTGGCGGCTGCGGGTGTCGGGGTCGGTTGTTCGGCTGTCCCGGCATCTCGCGCCCTGTGCGCGCACGGCGCCGGCTGCGGACGGGGAGGGCGGGGTGCGGCCCGGTGGGCGGCTGAAGTTCAGGCGCCGGAGCGGGGCCGGTTGTTCGTGCGGTTGCGGTCTCGTTGCCGTCCGCGGGTGCAGATGGCCGGTGACCACGCTTCCTCACGGTGGGTGGCGCGTCCGCCGTAACCGCTTCCCCGGCACCGGTCTCCGTCAGCGTGATGTCCGGTCGTCCGCGGACCCGAACGGGGGCCCTGTGCGAGGATCGGGGCGTGAGCACCACGGGACGGCGCGTCGGGCGCCCGCGTGCGCAGGCGAGGCCGGACAGCGGCATGACCGCCCGCGAGGAACTGCTGACCGCCGCGGCCGAACTCTTCACCACGCAGGGCTACGCGGCCACCACGACCCGCGCCGTCGCCGAGCGCGCCGGGATGCGGCAGGCCTCGATGTACCACTACTTCGGCGGGAAGGAGGACCTCCTCGCCGCGCTCCTGGAGGGCACCGTCCGCCCGTCCCTGGAGCTCGCCCACGCGCTGGTCGCCCGCACCGACGCACCCGCGGAGGCCCGGCTGTGGGCGCTGTGCCGGGCGGACGTCGCGCTGCTCTGCGACGGCCCGCACAACCTCGGCGCGCTCTACCTGCTCCCCGAGGTCCGTGCGGGGCGCTTCGCCGGCTTCCGTGCCGTCCGGGGCGAACTGAAGGCCGCGTACACCGCCCTGATGGCCGCGACGACCCCGGGCGCCGCGCTGCCCGCCGCCGAACTGGCCGTCCGCGCCGGCCTCGTCTTCGGCCTCATCGAGGGCGTGATCCTCATCCGGCGTGACGGCCCGGTCCCCGACCCCGCCTCCTTTGCTTTTGCGACCGCCGACGCGGCACTGCGCGCCGCCGGCTGCCCGGACGGCGCCCTGCCCGCCCTGCACCGCGCCGCCGAGGCACTTCCGGCGCACTGACGCGGCCCGGCGGCCGTCCGCTCAGTCCCCGACGAGCCGGACCGCCAGGGCGACCAGGTCCGCACGGCGCAGCACACGCCCCGGAGAGCCGGGCATCGGCACATGCAGGGGAGCCGTCCAGCGTTCGGGTACGGCCGTGAGGCCGTACACCGCGCCGGCGAGGGTGCCCGTGACGGCGGCGACGGTGTCCGTGTCGCCGCCCACGTCGACGGCCGCGCGCAGTGCGGCCTCGAAGTCACCGGTGGTCCGCACGGCCCAGACCGCGGAACCGAGGCAGGGCCACACGGCGCCGTTGAACTCCGTGGCCAGGTCCGGGTGCCAGCCGGGCGCGAGGACGGCCGCCCACCGCTCGTGGAAGGGTTCGGGCACCTGCGCCAGGGCGTCGGCCACGACGGCGGGCGCGACGGGGTCGCCGCCGTCGAGGGCGACGCGTACGAGGTCGTGGAGGATCGCGCTGCCCTCCCAGGCGGCGCGGTCGCCGTGGGTGAGGGCGGCCAGCCTGCGGGCCGCGTCGAGGGAGACTGCGCGTCCCCGTCCGGCGAAGTGGACGGCGGCGGGCGCGGCCCGCATCAGGGCGCCGTTGCCGGCTGCCCGGTGGTTCGTCTGGAAGTGCACCGCCGCCGCCAGGTTCCAGGGGTCCCCGGAGAACAGGACCGCCTCGGTCTGCAGCCCGATGTCCTTGGGGTCCGCGGCCGCCCAGCGCACGAAGCGTGCGAAGACGTCGGGCAGGTCGAGGGTGCGCCGTTCCAGCAGGGAGTCGGCGACGAGCACCGCCATCTGCGTGTCGTCGGTGGCCTCCCCGGGGTCCCAGCCGCCGCCTCCGCACATCTCGTGGCCCGTGCCGGACTCCGGGAAACGGGCGCTGAACGCGCCCGGCGGGCCGAACTCGAAGGGCGCCCCGAGCGCGTCGCCGACGGCCGATCCGACGACCGCGCCGGCCGCGCGTTCCCCACGGGGCGTCACTTCCTGCCTCCTGCGCCGACGGTGAGCGGCGGCGAGAGCATGACGGCCGGGGCGACGCGGTTCCAGGGCAAGGGGTGCACGGCTGAACCGTAGGCGCTCGCCGTGCCGTCCGGTGGGGCGGGGGCCTTCACGTGCCGGGCAGGCGGTCCTGTTCGACGTCGAAGCGTCCGACGCGGGGGGCCGTGCCGAGGCCGTGCTTGCGGCGGCAGCCGCGGCCGCGGCCCCACAGCCGGGCGTCGTGCGCGGTCAGCGGCCGGTGGCAGTCGGCGCAGAGGACACGCGGACGCTCCCCGGGCGGCTGCCCGTCGGTCATCAGGCCAGGGAGCGGGGAGGGTTCGGGTACGGGTGCGGCCATGGGGCCAGTGTGGCAGCGCAGGCTGCCGTGCGCGCGGGTGCCGCCGGCTTCGGGGCACTCATGTGCTCACGCCAGGCCCGGGGCCGCGGAAACGGTGACGGTGCGTCAGGAAGCCAGGGCCCGGGGCGGGTTCTCCTGCTCCTCCTCGATGCGGCGGTTCCACTCCGGCTTGGAGGCCTGCCAGCCGTCCTCGTCGTGCCCGGTGCGCCAGTAGCCCGAGATCGACAGCCGCTCGCGCGGAACGCCGAGTTCGACCCGCAGCAGACGGCGGAGCTGCTTGACGAAGCCCGCCTCGCCGTGGACGAAGGCCTGTACGTCACCCGGCGGGAACTCCAGCCCCGCCACGAGCCGGACCAGGGCCTCGCCCACCCGGCCGGAGCCGCGGTGGACCCAGACGATCTCGGCGTCACCGGGCGTGGAGAGCTTCTGCTCCTCCTCCGGGCCGGAGACCTCGAGGAACACCCGGGCGGGCGCCCCTTCGGGGAGCCGCTCCAAGGAGGCGGCGATCGCCGGCAGCGCGCTCTCGTCACCCACGAGCAGATGCCAGTCGGCGGCCGCGTCGGGCGCGTAGGCGCCGCCGGGGCCGAGGAAGAGGACCTCCTCGCCGGGCCGGACGCGCGCGGCCCACGGGCCGGCCAGGCCCTCGTCGCCGTGGTGGACGAAGTCGACCGTCAGCTCGCGGGTCTCGGCGTCCCACCGGCGCACCGTGTACGTCCGGATGCGCGGCCACTGCTCGCGCGGGAAGTCGGCGCGGATCCGCTGGATGTCGAAGGGCTCGGGGTAGCGCACGCCCTCGGCCGGGAAGAGCAGTTTGATGTAGTGGTCGCTGTACTCGCCGACGGGGAAGCCCGTCAGGCCCTCGCCGCCGAGCACCACGCGGATCATGTGCGGGGACAGCCGTTCCACGTGCTGCACCCGCGCGCGGTTGAGCTGCGGCTTCCTGCGCACCGGACGGTCTGCCATGAGCACACTCCTCGCATCAAGTTAGGCAAGCCTAACCCATTCGCCCCGTCCCGTGCAGCCCGGTCTCGGAAAGATCACGAGATCTTGGAACACCGGTTCCGATCCGTCGTCCTGAGATTTTGATGGGACGAGCGCGATCAGACGCTACCCGGGAGGCCCGCGCGCATGCGTTCCGAAACCGCCACCGCGATCACCGCAGGACCGCGCGGACTGCCACTGCTGGGCAACCTCCCGCAATTCGCCAAGGACCCGCTCACCTTCTTCACCGCGCTCCGCGAGTGCGGGGCCGGGCAGGTCACCTGGGCCATGGGCCGCACCCCCGCGCGCTTCCTCAATGATCCCGCACTCATCGGGGAACTGCTGTCGGCCCGCGAGTCCACCTTCTCCCTGCCCGACCTCGGCTGGTCCTTCCGCTACCTGATGGGCGAGGGCGTCGTCGTCGCCAAGGGCGCCGACTGGCGCCGCAAGCGCTCCCTCGTCCAGCCCTCGGTACGCCCCCGGCAGGTGCGGGCGTACGCGCGGACCATGGCCGACTGCGCGCGGGAGCTCGCCGACCGCTGGGACGGGGGCGAACGGATCGACGTCCGCCGCGAGATGACCGGCCTGACCCAGCGCATCGCCGTACGGACCGTGTTCGGCACCGACGCGGCCCGCGAGGAGGTCATCGGCCGCTGCATGGACGTCGCGCAGCGGCAGATGGGAGCCGAGTTCCGCGGACTGGGCGCGATGCTGCCCGACTGGTTCCGCACCCCGGGCCGGATCCGCTTCAAGGCCGCCGTCGACACCCTCGACGCCGAGGTGGCCCGGATCGTCGCCGCACGCCGCGAGACCGGCGGTGAACGCGACGACCTGCTCGGCCGGTTGCTCGCCGCCGTCGACGAGGAGGGCGTCCCGCTCACCGACAAGGAGATCCGGGACGAGACCGTCACCCTCTACAACGCCGGCCACGAGACCACCGCCACCACCCTCACCTGGGCCTGGCACCTGCTGTCCCGCAACCCCGACGCGCGCGAGGCGCTCACCGGGGAACTGCACCGGGTGCTCGGCGGCCGTACCCCCGGCTTCGACGACTACGCGGAACTGCGCTGGACCGAGGCCGTGGTGAAGGAGACCCTGCGCGTACGTCCCACGGTCTGGCTCAACCTGGCCGTCGCCGAGGAGGGCGCCACCCTGGGCGGCGAGCCCGTACCGGCCGGCACCCAGGTATGGATCAGCCCCTGGGCCACCCACCGCGACCCGCGCTGGTGGCCGCGGCCCGAGGAGTTCCGCCCCGAGCGCTGGCTGGAGGGCGCACCCGACACGATCACCGACCACACCTGGTTCCCCTTCGGCGGGGGCACCCGGGCCTGCCTCGGGGCGCGCTTCGCGATGGTCGAGGCCGTGATCGTGCTGGCCACCCTCGGCAGCCGCTTCCACCTGGACACCGGCGACGAGGAGATCGGGCCGGCCGTCGGCCTCACCCTCCAGCCCGACCGCGACGTGCGCGCCGTCACCCGGCCCGTTCCGGCCCCAGCACGCTGAGCAGCCGCTGCAGCGAGCCGCCCAGCCCCCAGCGTTCGGCCAGCGCGGCCAGCTCCTCGGGACGGCGCGGCTCGCGCGGCAGCTCCGGGGTGAACTCCGGCAGCGGCACGTCCGAGGCGACCCGCACCACCTCGGGCGCGACCGCCACGTACTCCCGGGCCTCATGGAGGCGCTTGCGCTGCGCCGGGGTGACCTTCGAGGCGGGGTCGTGGGCCGCGGCCATGATCCCGGCCAGGTCGCCGTACGCCTCCAGCAGCTTCGCCGCCGTCTTCTCGCCGATGCCCGGCACGCCCGGCAGGCCGTCGCTCGGGTCGCCGCGCAGCAGCGCCAGGGTCGCGTAACCGGGGCCGTCGGTACCGTACTTGGCGCGCAGCCAGGCCTCGTCCACCGCGTCGAGCGCGCCCACGCCCTTGACCGGGTACAGCACCCGCACCCCGTGGGCGTCGTCCACCAGCTGGAAGAGGTCGCGGTCGCCCGTGACGATGTCCACCGGGCCCGCCGCCAGTCCCGTCAGGGTGCCGATGACGTCGTCCGCCTCGTACCCCGCGACGCCCACCCGGGCGATGCCCAGCGCGTCCAGCACCGCCTCGATCACCGGGACCTGGGGCGAGAGGGTGTCCGGGACCTCCTCGACGTCCGAGCCGCCGGGCACCTCCTCGGCCACGCGGTGCGCCTTGTACGAGGGGATCAGGTCCACCCGCCACTGCGGCCGCCAGTCCGCGTCCATGCAGGCCACCAGGTCGTCGGGGGAGTGGTCGGAGACCAGGCGGGCGATGAAGTCCAGCAGCCCGCGCACGGCGTTGACCGGCGTGCCGTCCGGGGCGCGCACCGAGTCGGGCACGCCGAAGTAGGCGCGGAAGTAGAGGCTGGCGGTGTCCAGCAGCATCAGGCGTCGAGTCACATGCCGATGATGCCGCACGCCGCCGACACCCCGGCGCCGTGACCTCCGTCACGGAACGGTTTGCTCCGCTTGCCTCGGGGCAGCCGCCGTCCCGGAGCGGGACAGGAGCGCTCCACGACCAGCGCGCGGGGGCAGCCGGTCGTCCTCCCTACGACACGTGAGGTGTATGTGTACAGGCTGCAGGCAGAGCATCTGTACAAGGTGTTCGGTGCCGACCCCGAGGACGGCGTGCGCCGTCTGGAGGCCGGTGCCGGACGCGACGAACTGCGCGGGAGCGGTACGACCGCCGCGGTGATCGACGCGAGCTTCGACGTCCGCGAGGGCGAGATCTTCGTCGTCATGGGCCTGTCCGGATCGGGCAAGTCCACCCTGCTGCGCACGCTCAACGGACTCAATCCGCCCACCGCGGGACGGGTGCTCTTCGACGGCCGGGACCTCACCGCACTCAGCCCCCGCGAACTGCGCCGGGTGCGCTCGCACGGCATCAGCATGGTCTTCCAGCACTTCGCGCTCTTCCCGCACCGAAGCGTGCTCCAGAACGCCGCGTACGGCCTGGAGGTGCAGGGCGTCGGCCGCAGGGAACGCGAGGAGCGCGCCGCGCGGGCCCTGGAGCTCACCGGGCTGTCCGGCTGGGGCGACTCCTGGCCCGACGAGCTGTCCGGCGGCATGCAGCAGCGCGTGGGCCTGGCCCGCGCGCTCGCCACCGACGCCGACGTGCTGCTCATGGACGAGTCCTTCAGCGCCCTGGACCCGCTGATCCGCCGCGACATGCAGGACCAGCTGCTCGAGCTCCAGCGCGGCCTGAAGAAGACCATCGTCTTCATCACCCACGACCTCAACGAGGCCATGCGCCTGGGCGACCGCGTCGCCGTCATGCGCGACGGGCGCATCGTCCAGATCGGCACCCCCGAGGACATCCTGCTGCGCCCCGCCGACGACTACGTCAGCTCCTTCGTACACGACGTCGACCGCTCCCGCGTGCTGACCGCCGGCACCGTCATGCGGCCGCCGCACCGCCCCGACGCGGGCGAGTGCCGCTGCGAGACGGTCACCCCGCGCACCCCGCTCGCCGACGTCCTGCCGGTCAGCGCGCGCGTCCCGCACCCCGTGGCCGTCCGCGACGAGGCGGGCGACGTGGTCGGCGTGATCGCCAAGGACGGGCTGCTGGCCGCCCTCGGCGACCACGACGGCCCGGTGACGCCCTGCACCGACGAACCGGTCCGGGCCGCCGACCCCTCGCCCGCGAAGGGAGCCGCGCCCAGGGTGCCGGGCGGGCCGCGGAAGGAGGCGGCGCGTGCCTAGGCTGCCGCTCGGCGACTGGACCGACAGCGCCGTCACCTACCTGCGCGACCACTTCGGTCCGCTCTTCGACGTCATCAGCGCCGTCGTCTCCGGCATGTACGACGGCCTGGACGCCGTGCTCCAGGCCCCCGCCCCGCTGCTGCTCGCCGGCATGCTCGCGATCGTCGCGCTGTGGCTGCGCGGACTGACCGCGGGCGTGCTCGCCTTCGCCGGCCTGGCCCTCGTCGTCTCCGTGCAGCAGTGGGACGAGGCCATGGACACCCTGTCCCTGGTGCTGGTCGCCACCGTGATCACCATCGTGCTCGCCGTGCCGCTCGGCATCTGGTCGGCGCGCAACCGCACCGTCTCCGCGGCCCTGCGCCCGGTGCTGGACTTCATGCAGACGATGCCCGCCTTCGTCTACCTGATCCCCGGCATCTTCTTCTTCGGCGTCGGTCAGGTGCCCGGCATCATCGCCACCATCGTCTTCTCCCTGCCGCCGGGCGTGCGCATGACCGAGCTCGGCATCCGGCAGGTCGACGAGGAGCTCGTCGAGGCCGCGGAGGCCTTCGGCACCGCCCCGCGCAGCACCCTGCTGCGGGTGCAGCTGCCCCTCGCGCTGCCCACGATCATGGCGGGCGTCAACCAGGTGATCATGCTGGCGCTGTCCATGGTCGTCATCTCCGGCATGGTCGGCGGCGGCGGTCTCGGCGCCTCCGTCTTCACCGCCATCAGCCAGGTCGACATCGGCCTCGGCTTCGAGGCGGGCCTGTCCGTGGTCATCCTCGCCATGTACCTCGACCGCGTCACGGGCGCCCTCGGCACCCGCGTCTCCCCGCTCGGCCGGCGCGCCGTGGCCGCGGCCGCCGCGGCCTCCCCGCGCGGTCTGCAGCTGTGGAAGTACCGCCCGCAGACCTCCGTCGCCGTCGTCGGCATCGTCGCCCTCGCCCTGGTCGCGGGCGGGACGGGCGTCCTCGCCGGCGGCGACGAGGGCACCGCCGTCCCCGAGGTCGACGACGTCGGCAAGGGCCGCCAGGTCGACATCGGCTACATCCCCTGGGACGAGGGCATCGCCTCCACCTACCTGTGGAAGGAACTGCTGGAGCGGCGCGGGTACGAGCCGAAGGTCACCCAGTACGACGTCGGCGCCCTGTACACCGGCATGTCCGCGGGACGGGTCGACTTCGAGACCGACTCCTGGCTGCCCGTCACGCACCAGTCGTACTGGGAGAAGTACAAGAACGAGCTGGACGACTACGGCTCCTGGTACGGCCCCACCTCGCTCGAACTGACGGTGCCCTCCTACGTCAAGGGCATCGACTCGCTGGCCGACCTCAAGGGCAAGGGCAAGCAGTTCGGCGGCCGCATCATCGGCATCGAGCCCGGCGCCGGGATGATGAAGATGCTCAACGAGACCGTCCTGAAGAAGTACGGGCTGGAGGGCGAGTACCAGGTCACCACCGGTTCGACCGCGAGCATGCTCGCCCAGCTCGACCGCTCCATGAAGGCGAAGGAGCCCGTCGTCGTGACCCTGTGGTCCCCGCACTGGGCCTACAGCGAGCACAGCCTGAAGAAGCTGAAGGACCCACTCGGCGCCTGGGGCAAGGGCGACGGCATCCACACCCTCGCCCGCAACGGCTTCGCCGGCGACGAACCGAAGATCGCGAAGTGGCTCCAGGACTTCCAGCTGAGCGAGAAGGAACTGACCGGGCTGGAAGGCGCCGTGCACAAGGCCGGCCAGGGCCGTGAGCAGGACGGCGTCCGCGACTGGCTCGACGCCCACCCGGGCCTCACGGACCGGCTCGCCCCGGTCGGCTGACCGGCCCCCCGCCCCGGACGGCGCGGCGCACGGCACTTCCCCTCCCTGGTGCCGGAGCCGCGCCGTCCGGCCCTCCCCGCCCGGCGGGGATGGATACGGTGGAGACATGACCCGTCGCGACTCCGGACCCGCACGGCGTGTGGTCTCCCTCGTCCCCTCGCTCACCGAGGCGGTGGCGACCACGGCGCCCGCCCTCCTCGTGGGCGCCACCGACTGGTGCAACCAGCCGGCCGACCTGCGCGTCACACGGGTCCGGGGCACGAAGAACCCCGACATCGCGGAGATCGTCCGGCTCGCTCCCGACCTGGTCATCGCCAACGAGGAGGAGAACCGCGCGCCCGACCTCGCGGCGCTGCGCACGGCCGGGCTGACGGTGCTGGTCACGGAGGTGCGCAGCCTTCCGCAGGCCTTCCGGGAGCTGCACCGCGTGGTCGTCGAGGCCTGCGGGCTGCCGCGCCCGGCCTGGCTCGACGCGGCGGAGAAGACCTGGGCGTCGCTGCCGCCCGTCGCCCACCCCCGCACGGCGTTCGTCCCCGTCTGGCGCCGCCCCTGGATGGTGCTCGGCCGGGACACCTTCGCGGGCGACCTGCTGGCCAGGCTGGGCGTCGAGAACGTCTACGGCGGCCACCAGGAGCGGTACCCGCGGGTGCCCGTCGACGACCTCACCGGGAGCGGCGCGGACCTCGTCGTGCTCCCGGACGAGCCGTACCGCTTCACCGCCGACGACGGCCCCGAGGCCTTCCCGGACATACCCGCGGCCCTGGTCAGCGGCCGTCACCTCACCTGGTACGGCCCCTCCCTCGCCGAGGCGCCGGCCGTGCTCGCCGCCGCCCTCGCCCCACCGGCCCCCGCAGGCCCCGCCCCCGCCCGGCGCGGCGGCTGAGCCGGACGGCCCCCACCGCGGACGCACCCCGGCGTACGCGGGCCCGGAGCCACCGCGTACGCCGGGGAGCGGGCCGGGTCAGCCGCGCGACGCGGCCTTGAAGACGGTCCGGCCGGAACCGACCCGGTAGACGGCCCGCCCGTCCTCGACGCCCAGGTACGTGGCGTCGCTGCCGGCAACCGAGTAGTGGCCGCCGGCCACCACCGGCAGCGCGACCGTCGCCGTGACGTTGACCGGCACCTCGACCGTCGTGTCCACCCCGTGCCGGTTCCGCCGCCAGTCGACGCCGACGGTGCCGTGCTCGGTCCACTGGCTGCCCGAGGCGTGGCTCACGCCCGCGTCCGCCGGGGCGATCCGCACCGACGCGCCGCCCGGGCTGGTCACGGTGATCCCGAGGACACCCTCCAGCACCCCGACGACACCGGCGCCGCCCCAGCCGTGCGACATGCTCTCGCTGCTGCTCTGCGACACCTGGCCGGGCGCGCAGTCGCTGCTCGCGCAGCCCGGTGTCCACTGCTCCCACAGGAAGGTGCCGCCCTCGGCGAGGACCTGCGCCGGCCCGTCCGCGGAGGGATCGGTGAGGATCCGCACCAGCGTGTCCGGCCGGTCGGTCACCCGCAGCGCCTCCAGCAGGGTCCGCAGCGTCATCGGCCCCTGCCGCATCCCCTGCCGGGACAGTTCCGCGCCCAGCGCGGCGTACTCGGCGGGCTTCGCGACGCCGTAGGCGACCGGGAAGCTCTGCGCGTGCTCGCTCCGGTGCGCGATCAGGGCGCCGTCCGCGGACAGCCCGTCCGACCAGAGCCCGGTGCCGTCCCGCAGGCGCTCGCGCATCGCCGCCGTCAGTTCGTCCGCGCGGCCGGCGTAGACGTCCCGTGTGGCGTGGTCGCCGAGCGCGTCGGCGGCCTCGGCGACCGAGCGCATCGCGCCGACGCCGAGCGCGTTGACGACGGTGCGGTTCACGTTGCCGTCGGTGACGTAGCCGTACCGCATCGGCGAGGGCCAGTCGATGATGCCGTGCAGGTAGGCGCCGCTGCCGCCGGGCAGGTCGGCGACCAGGCCGCGGTCGTCCACCGCGGCGGAGACGTAGTCGGCGACGTTGCGCATCACGGGCAGGGCCCGGGCGAGCAGTTCACGGTCGCCCGTCGTGCGGTAGTAGCGCATCACCCACTCGGGGAACATCTCGGTGTAGTCGGGGATGTTCCGCTTGGCGTCGCCGTTGGGGTAGACGGAGTTCAGGGCGCCGTTCGGCCAGTAGCGCGCCTGGGAGTTCATGAAGGACACGATGGCCTGGCGGGTCAGGCTGCGCTCGCCCGACGCGGCCATCGTCGCGAAGGACTCGTCGACGGTGTCGCCGAGGAACTGGCCCTTCTCCCGGGTCGGCGTGTCCAGGAAGACGTTCTGCGCGGACTGCAGCGCCGAACGCTGCATCAGGGAGAAGACCTGGTCCAGGGTGTTGTCACTGCTGCGGAACGTGGCGGGGTGCGCCGCGTCGGTGTTCTGGACGACGGCGCTGACGTCGCGCGCGGTCAGCTTCTCGCCCGGATCGCTGATCTGCAGGTAGCGCCAGCCCCAGTAGGTGAAGGCCCGGGCGGTCTGCGGGCCGTCCTTCTCGGTGTAGAAGAAGCGCATGTTGCTGCCCTGGGTGTCCAGGCCCGACGTCCCCGCGCGGGAGTTCTCCACCCAGCTCGCGGCGGCGTGGTCCTCGCGCAGGGGACGGTCCAGGGTCACCGCCGTGCCGTCCACGGCCTCGACGGTGCGCGTCTCGGGACGCCCGGTGCCGTACCCGGTGGCGGGGGCGTCGACCACGATCTCGTCGCCCGCGTGGACGTTCGCCGTGTTCGCCAGTGTCACGGAGGTGTCCCCGGCGCGCACGGCGGCGGTCAGCGTGGAGTTGCTGCGGCGGTAGCTCGTGGTGAACGTCAACTGCCGGCCGGCGGTGCCGGAACGCAGCCGTACCGAGGGCACCGCGGCGTACACCTTCCCGAAGTCGGCCAGGACGGTGCCGTCGGGCAGGTGCAGCAGGGAGACCGGGTGGACGGTCTCCTGCGTGAGGTGCGCCTGCAGCGCCGACAGGTGGGTGAAGGCGCACGGGGACGAAGCGCCCTCGTAGGGCGCGCAGTTGTCCGGGTTCGGCCGCGGGTGGGCGCCGATGACGGTCGCGGGGGCCCAGGCGGAGTCGTCGTAGCCGGACGTGTTCCAGCCGGTCTGCTCGGCGGTGGCGTCGTAGTACTCCACGCGGTCGCCGGCGTCGCCGTTGCGGTAGGTCAGCGTGTCGACCCGCTGCGGCTCGTAGCGGTGGACCTTCCAACTGCCGTCGGAGACCGCCACGTCACGGGTGCCGTCCGCGTGCTCCACCACGACCTTGACCAGCAGCCCGGAGGGCCCCTCGGGGGCGTTCGGGCCGTTGGCCCGGCCCTGGCACTTGCAGGACCAGTAGTGCGTCAGCACGCCCACGGCCAGGTCCCGGCCCGCCTTGACGCCCTTGAGGGCGGCGACGTCGTAGAAGCCCTCGCCCGCGTACTCGTAGGACGAGCTGCGCTGCACGGTCCTGCCGTCGACGTCGACCTGCCAGTCGCCGGAGGCCGCGACGTACACCCGGGCGCCGACCACGGGGCTGCCCGCGGACACCCGTACGACCTTGCGGGCCGCCGTCCACTCGTTGCTCGCGTCGTTGCCCGTCGCGGGACGGCGGATCCACTGGGCGCCGGACCAGTCCTGGTCCGTCAGGCCCGTGCCGAAGGAGGCGCCGGCCGAGTAGGGGGAGGCCTCGCCGGCCCGGTCCCAGGTCCGCACCTTCCACTGGTACACGGTCCCGGGCGCGAGCGCGTGCCCGCCGTACGGCACCCAGGACTGCCCGGAACCGCGGACCTTGCCGCTGTCCCAGACGGTGCGGCCGCCGGGGGTGCGCACGACGACCTGGTAGGCGGTCTGGACCTCGTCCGAGTCGGCGTCACGTGGCAGCCAGCCGAAGCGTGGTGCGCCGTCGAGGGCGAGCGGGTCGGTCCGGTCGTCCACGGTCAGGCCCGTGGGCGCGCCCGGGGCGTGGTTGCGGGGCGCCCGCGCGTGGTCGGCGAAGGCTTGGGGGGTGGCGGCGGCGAGTGTCAGGCCCAGGGAGAGGGCGAGCAGGGCGAGGCGGCGGGGGAGGGGACGGGGGAGGGGTGGACGCCGTTTCATGGGCACCTTTCGGCGAGGTTTAAACGTTTCAATCCGCGTGCGTGAGTTATTGATACGTTTCAATCCTGTGAACGGCGAGCCTAGGGAGCCCTCCGGGCCACTGTCAATGTGCCGGCGTGTGGTTGCGCCGGTGGTTGTGTGCGGGTCCGTTGCGGTTGCGCTGCGCTGTGCTGCCCGGTTGTTGTGTGCGGGTCCGTTGCGCCTGCGGCGGGCGTCCGCCCGCCCTCCCTCCCGATTGCCCGGCGCGGTTGGTGCGGGCCTGCGCACTGTGCATGGGTGGGCCGGGGGCGGGGCCTCCGGGGTGGGCATTCTGTACCGCATATTTATGTGCATGACGGGC
>NZ_JBIBGK010000025.1:0-116394 GCF_042956445.1 Streptomyces sp. NPDC008238
GCCGACATCGTGGTCTACGACCCGGGCGTGGAGCAGGTCATCTCCGCGGCCACCCACCACATGAACGTCGACTACTCGGCCTACGAGGGCAAGCGCGTACGCGGCAAAGCCCGCACCGTGATCTCCCGCGGCACCGTCGTCGTCGACCAGGACCGCTACCTGGGCCGGGCCGGCCACGGCCGCTACCAGACCCGTGAGACCTGCCAGTACCTCGTCTAGCCACACCGTCGAGCCACCCAGGGAGCGCAGCAATGGATTTCGGTCTCGTCCTGCAGACGGACCCGCCCGCCGCGGGGGTCGTGGAGCTGATGCGGCGCGCCGAGCGCAACGGCTTCAGCCACGGCTGGACCTTCGACTCGACGGTGCTGTGGCAGGAGCCGTTCGTCATCTACAGCCAGATCCTGGCGAACACCGAACGTCTGGTCGTCGGCCCGATGGTCACCAACCCGGGCACCCGGACCTGGGAGGTGACCGCCTCGACTTTCGCCACGCTGAACGAGATGTTCGGCAACCGGACGATCTGCGGCATCGGCCGGGGCGACTCGGCGATGCGGGTGGCGGGCCGCAGGCCCAACACCCTCGCGCGCATCGAGGAGGCGATGCACGTCATCCGCGAGCTCGCCGAGGGCCGCGAGGCCGACCTCGGCAGCGGGGCGGTGGTGAAGTTCCCGTGGGTGCGGCCCGGTGCCGAACTCCCGGTGTGGATGGCGGCGTACGGGCCGAAGGCGCTGGCGGTCGCCGGGGCGAAGGCGGACGGGTTCATCCTGCAGCTCGCCGACGTGTACCTGACGGAGTGGATGGTCAAGGCGGTCAGGGACGCCGCGGTCGCCGCCGGACGCGACCCGGCCGAGGTGAAGGTGTGCGTGGCGGCTCCGGCGTACGTCACCGAGGACGACTCCCCGCAGGCGCTGGCCCATGCCCGCGAGCAGTGCCGCTGGTTCGGCGGCATGGTCGGCAACCACGTCGCCGACCTCGTCTCCAAGTACGGCGAGGTGTCCAGCGCCGTCCCCCAGGAGCTCACGGATTACATCCGGGCCCGCGAGGGGTACGACTACTCGCACCACGGCCGCACCGGCAACCCCGACACCGCGTTCGTCCCCGACGAGATCGTCGACCGCTTCTGCCTCATCGGCACCGCCGAGCAGCACGTCGAGAAGCTGCGTGCCCTGCAGGCCCTCGGTGTCGACCAGTTCGCCCTGTACGACATGCAGGACGCCAAGGAGTCCGTGATCGACGTCTACGGCTCCACCGTCATCCCCGCGCTCCGCGCCTGATCCCCGGCCCGCCATCCCCCCGCACGGCACGTTCGATCCCCGTACCCCTCGAACGAAGGGGGCTGCCATGACAGCCACCGCTCCACCCCCCGCCGGAAGAGCCGGGGCCGAGGGCCGCGTCGAGCTCTCGCCCGACGCCGTCCCGACCGGCCCCTACGCCAACGAGGACCTGCTCCCCGTACCGCTCGCCCAGCGGAAGTGGACCACGTACAACTTCACCGCCCTGTGGGTCGGCATGGCCCACAACGTGGCCTCCTGGACCCTCGCCTCGGGCCTGGTCGCCCTCGGCATGGACTGGAAGCAGGCGGTGCTCACCATCGCCCTCGCCAACGTCCTCGTGCTGGTGCCGATGCTGCTCACCGGCCACGCCGGCCCCAAGTACGGCATCCCCTTCCCGGTGTTCGCCCGGGCGTCGTTCGGGGTGCGCGGGGCCAACCTGCCCGCACTGGTCCGGGCGGCGGTCGCCTGCGTGTGGTTCGGCATCCAGACCTGGATCGGCGGCTCCGGCATCTTCCTGCTCGCCGGGAAGCTCTTCGGCGACTCGTGGGCGAACGCGGGGACGATCGGCGGATACCCGTGGACGCAGTGGCTGTCCTTCGTCGTCTTCTGGATCATCCAGGTCGCGATCATCGTGCGCGGCATGGAGATGGTGCGACGGTTCGAGAACTGGGCGGCCCCCTTCGTCATCGTCGGCGCGATCGCGCTGCTGATCTGGATGACGAACAAGGCCGGCGGCCTCGGCCCGCTGCTCGACCAGCCCTCCGCCCTCGGCTGGGGCGGTGACTTCTGGAAGGTCTTCTTCCCCGCCCTCATGGGCATGATCGGCTTCTGGTCGACGCTCTCCCTCAACATCCCCGACTTCACCCGCTACGCGGCCGGACAGCGTGCCCAGCTGTGGGGGCAGTCGCTCGGGCTGCCCACCACGATGACGCTGTTCGCGCTGCTGTCGGTGCTGGTGACCTCCGGCTCGCAGGCGGTGTACGGCGAGCCGATCTGGGACCCGGTGGCGCTGGCGGCCAAGCTCGACAACTGGGCCGCGGTGCTCTTCGCGCTGATCACGGTCCTGGTGGCCACGCTCTCGGTGAACATCGCGGCGAACGTGGTCTCGCCTGCCTTCGACCTGTCCAACATCGCGCCGCGCAGGATCAGTTTCCGCACCGGCGCGCTGATCACCGCGGTCGTCGGCGTCGTCATCTTCCCGTGGAAGCTGCTGGCCAGCCCGCAGGCGTACATCTTCACCTGGCTCGGCACCGTCGGCGGCCTGCTGGGCACGGTGGCCGGCATCCTGATCGCCGACTACTGGATCCTGCGCCGCACACGGCTGGAACTCGCCGACCTCTACAGGTCCGAGGGCCGCTACTGGTACGACGGCGGCTGGAACTGGCGGGCACTGGCGGCCTTCGTCGTCGGCGGTGTCCTCGCCATCGGCGGCTCGCACTCGGGACTCGACGCCAAGGGCGTCAAGCAGGGGCCGTTCCCGGTCGACGGACTGATCCCCTTCCTGAAGCCGCTCGCGGACTACGGGTGGGCCGTCGGCCTCGCCGCCTCCCTCCTCGTGTACGCCCTGCTCAGCCGGCTCGCGCCCCAGCGCGAGGACTGAACCGGCGCCGCACCCGCGGGGCCCGGGCCCGGCACGCTCAGCGGCCGGACCCGGGCCCCGCGGCGCTCTGCGCCTCGTGCGCGAGCAGCGCCACGTAGAGCGAGGTGAGCTGCTCCCAGTCGTCCAGGTCGATGCCGAGCAGCGCCTCGATGCTCTGCAGCCGCCGGTACAGGGCGGGCCGGCTGACGTGGTGCACCTGGGCGGCCGCCGACTTGTTGCGGCCCGCCGCCAGATAGGTGCGCAGCACCTCCAGCAGCGCCGGGTTCCCCAGCAGGGGGCCCAGCTCCCGCCCGATGAAGGCCTGCAGCTCGGGCTCGTCGCGCAGCAGGCGCACCAGGCCGCGCAGCCGTACGTCGCGCAGCCGGGCCACCGGCGCGTCCGGGGGGCCGGCGACCGCCGCGTCCGCCACGTGCACCGCCTCCACGAAGGAACGGCGGACCTCGTCGAGTTCCCCGCAGCCGAACCCCGCGCCCACCACCGCCGTACGGCCGCGCCCGGCCAGTTCCTCGTGCACCCGCAGCGCCACCTTGTGCACGGCGGCGTCGGCGTCCTGACCGGCGGGGATGCTCAGCAGGACCGCCGTGCCGGCGGCGCCGGTCCGCGCCACCAGCCCCGCGACGCCGGGATGTTCGGCCAGCACGTGCTCGATCAGCTCCGGCATGTCGTCGCGGCCCCCGGGCGGCGGGCCGAGGGGGCGGACCACGACGGGCACGAAGGTGCGCCGGTTGACCGGGAGGCCCGCCGCGCGCACCCGCGTCACCAACTGCTCGGGGCGGGCCGTGCCGGTCGCCAGGTCGTGCAGCAGGGACTCGGCGGCCTGGTCCTCCCAGCCCCGGTCCTGGTCGCCGAGGAGGCGGTGCATCGCCAGCGCCTCCGAGGCGCGGGCGCCCAGCACCCGGCCGAACTCCTCGGGACCGCGGTGGCCGAAGAGCACCAGGCGCCCCCACTGCCGGCCCCGGGCCTCCAGCGGTGCGACGACCCAGCCGTCCGGGCCGACCGTCACGGCGCCGCTGCCGGCCAGTTCGGCGACCTGGCCGGAGACCCGTTCCCAGTCGCGCAGCAGGTCGTTGAGCGAGCCCTTGTCCCCGGCCGAGGCCAGCACGCGTTGCGCGAGGTTGACGACGACGGCCGGACAGGCGCTGTGCGCCGCGATCTCGTCCAGGACCTGCTGGAGGCCGGCGCCGGAGAGGTTGAGGGCGGTCAGCGAGGAGCGGACCCGGTCGGAGAGGTCGAGCGCGGCGAACCGGCCGTGCACCAGGCGGGCGTGCACCTCCTCGGTGAGCCGCGCGAACGGCGCCGGCCGGTGCAGCACGATCAGCGGCACCCCGCAGCGTTCGGCGGCCCGCCGCATCGGCTCGGGCGTGGTGCGGAACGCCCGGCCGAGACCCAGGACGACCGCCGCGACGTCGGCCCGCTGCATCGACTCGACGTACTCGCGCTGCGCCCGCTCGTCGCCCGCCAGCAGCAGACCGGTGGTCAGCACCATCTCCCCGCCGCTGAGCATGACGCCGACGTCCAGCGCCTCGGCCACGTGCAGCCAGCGCACCGCGCGGTGCAGATGGGCGGAACCGGCCACGACCTCCGGCACCCAGGGGGTGACGAGGTCCAGGTCGAGCACGTCGCGCACGGTGAGCCGCCCCGCCGTGCTCGCCGGGGGTGTGTCCGGTCTGCCGTCGCTCACGCGCCCACGCCCGTTCCTCGTGCCGCCAGGGGTGGGAGTCTAATCACCCGCACCCCGCCCGGCGCCGTCCGCGCGGGTGCTCAGAGACCGTAGACGCGCCGTGCCGTGCCGGAGAAGACCTCCCGCCGCTCCGCGTCGTCCAGCCGGCCGGTCAGGACGCGGGCGGCGTCGACCACCTCGGCGTAGGAGGCGGCGAGCCGGCACACGGGCCAGTCGGAGCCGAACATCAGGCGGCCGGGCCCGAACGCGTCGAGCACGGTGCCGGCGTAAGGCGCGAGGGCGGCCGTCGTCCAGGTGTCCCAGTCGGCCTCGGTGACCATGCCGGACAGCTTGCAGGCGGTGTTGGGCCGGGCGGCCAGCGCCCGCACGTCCGCGCTCCACGGCTGCGTGGCGCCCTCGGCGATGGGCGGCTTGCCCAGGTGGTCGAGGACGAACACCAGCTCGGGTACGAGGGCCGCCGCGCGGGTCGCCGCCGGGAACTGGTGGGGGAGCACCACCAGGTCGTAGACGAGTCCGGCGTCGGCCACCGCGCGCAGCCCGCGCAGCACGTCGGGGCGGAGCAGCCACTCCGGGTCGGGTTCGCCCTGCACCTGGTGACGGATTCCCACCAGGCGCTGCCCGCCGGGCAGTTCGCGCAGGGCCGCCAGCCGGTCGGCGACCGCGGGGTCCGTGAGGTCGGTCCAGCCGACCACCCCGGCCACCAGGTCGCTGCCCGCGGCCAGGGCCAGGAACTCCGGGGTCTCCGCGGCCACCGTGACGGTTTGGACGAGGACGGTCGCGGTGACGCCCGCGGCCTTCGCCTCCGGTTCCAGGTCGGCGAGGGTGAAGTCGCGGCGCAGCGGGGCCAGCCGCTCCCCGGTGATCCAGTCCTGGTCGCGGACGGACAGGTCCCACAGGTGGTGGTGCGCGTCGACGACGCCCTCCGGCACGGTCACAGCTGCCACACCACCGGCAGCGGCGCCCCGGCGCCGTCGGCGGAGTAGTCGTGGGCGACCTCCAGCAGCTCCGCCATCCGTGCCTGCCAAGCGATGTTGCCGGGCAGCCGCTCCAGCGCGGCGAGCATCGCCGGGTAGTCGTCGACGTCCAGCAGGTGGAAGAGGTCGGCGCCGCTGCGCCAGATCGTCCACTCCCGTACGCCCGCGCCGCGGATGGCGGCGGTCAGCTCGGGGGGCACCTCGCGGTGCGCCTCCTCGTACGCGGCGATCCGGTCCGTACGCACCCTCGTGTGCAGGGCGACCCTCATGTCGGCTCCTCGTCCGGTACGGGTACGTCCGCGCCGAGCAGGCCCTCGGCGCGCAGGTCGGCCCACATCGCGGCCGGGAGCGGCAGCCGCAGCACGGCGGCGTTGTCCCGCGCCTCGTCGGCGGAGCGCAGCCCCACCAGCGTGCTCGCGACCGCGGGATGGGCCGCGGGGAAGCGCAGCGCGGCCGCCCGCAGCGGCACGCCGTGCCGGCCGGTCACCGAGCGCAGCCGCCGGGCGCGGGCGAGCACGGGTTCCGGGGCGGGGGCGTAGTCGTACGTGGCGCCCTCGCCCGGGTCGATCAGCAGGCCCGAGTTGAAGGCGCCGCCCACGACCACGCTCGCGCCGCGGGACGCCGCCAGCGGCAGCACCTCGGCCAGGCCCTCCTGCTCCAGCAGCGTGTAGCGGCCGGCCATCAGCACCACGTCGACGTCGGTGTCCCGCAGGAAGCGGGCGAGCATGGCGGTCTGGTTCATGCCCGCGCCGATCGCGCGGACGACGCCCTCCGCGCGGAGCCGCTCCAGCGCCGGGTACCCCTGGCCGAAGGCCTCCTCGGCGTGGTCGTCGGGGTCGTGGAGGTAGACCAGGTCGACGTGGTCCAGGCCCAGGCGTTCCAGGCTGGCCTCGATGCTCCGGCGCACGCCGTCGGCGCTGAAGTCCCAGACCCGGTGCGTCGTGGCGGGCACGGCGAAGCCGTTCGCCAGGTCGTCCCCGCCGGGCCCGCCGGGTTCCAGCAGCCGTCCCACCTTGGTCGAGACGGTGTACGCCGACCGGGGCCGGTCGCGCAGGGCGGCGCCGATGCGGCGTTCGGACAGGCCGAGCCCGTAGTGGGGCGCGGTGTCGAAGTAGCGGACGCCGGCATCCCAGGCGGCGTCCACCGCCGCGCGGGCGGCGTCGTCGTCGACCGGGGTGAAGAGGTTGCCGATCGGGGCGGCGCCGAAGCCCAGCTCGGTGACGGCGACGCCGCTGCGGCCCAGGGTGGTGGTGCGCATCGTGGTCCGGTCCCTCACTGCCCGGCCGGGCGCAGCCGCAGTCCGGCCATGCCGCCGTCCACGGCGAGCGCGGTGCCCGTGACGGAGGCCGCGGCGGGGCTCGCCAGGTAGACGATCGCGGCCGCGACCTCGTCGGCGGTCACCAGACGGCCCATCGGCTGCCGGGCGTTGAGGGCGGCGCGTTCCGCCTCGGGGTCGTCGGCGGCGTCCAGCAGCCGGGCCACCCACGGGGTGTCGGCGGTGCCGGGGTTGACGCAGTTGACCCGGATGCCCTCGCGGACGTGGTCGGCGGCCATCGCCAGGGTCAGCGAGAGCACGGCTCCCTTGCTGGCGCTGTACAGGGCGCGCTGGGGGAGCCCCGCGGTGGCGGCGATGGAGCAGGTGTTGACGATCGCGGGCCGGGCCGAGCGCCGCAGGTGCGGAAGGGCTGCGCGGGTGGTGCGCACCATGCCGAGCACGTTGACGTCGAGCACGCGGTGCCACTGCTCGTCGGGGTTGTCCTCGACGGTGCCCGCCGCCCCGATGCCCGCGTTGTTGACGAGGACGTCGAGGCCGCCGAGGGCCTCCGCCGCGGCGTCCACGGCGGCCCGGGTGGAGGCGTCGTCGGAGACGTCGGCCTTGAAGCCGGTCAGCTGCGCGGGCAGCCCGTCCGGCGCCAGGTCCAGGACGGCGACCCGGGCGCCGCGCGCGGCCAGCAGCCGCGCGGTCGCCAGGCCGATCCCGGAGGCGCCGCCCGTCACCAGGGCGCCGAGGCCCTCCAGGTCGCGCAACTCCTCGCTCATGCCGTCCCACCTTCCTGCCGTGCCCGGTCCGCCACCCAGAACGTACCGTCGGGGTAGCGGTACGCGTCGATCGATTCCGGTCTCATCTGCGCGGAGAAGCCGGGTGCCGTGGGGGCGGTGTAGTGGCCGCCGCGCATGACGACCGGTGTCGCGAAGTGCTCGTGGAGGTGGTCCACGTACTCGATGGCGCGGTCCTCGGTCGTCCCGGCCAGCGCCACGAAGTCGAACATCGACAGGTGCTGCACCAGTTCGCACAGCCCGACGCCGCCTGCGTGCGGGCACACCGGGACGTCGAAGGCCGCGGCCAGCAGCAGGATCGCCAGGTTCTCGTTGACCCCGCCGACCCGCGCCGCGTCGATCTGCAGCACGTCGATCGCGCCGGCCTGCAGCAACTGCTTGAAGACGATGCGGTTCTGCACGTGCTCGCCGGTGGCGACCCGGACCGGGGCGACCGCCTTGCGGATCGCGGCGTGGCCGAGGACGTCGTCGGGGGAGGTGGGCTCCTCGATCCAGTACGGGTCGAACTCGGCCAGGGCGGTGACCCAGGTGACGGCCTCGGCGATGCCCCACCGCTGGTTGGCGTCGATCGCGATGCGGACGTCCGGGCCCACGGCGGCACGGGCCGCGCGCATGCGCCGTACGTCGTCGGCGAGGTCGGCGCCGACCTTCAGCTTGATCTGGGTGAAGCCGTCGGCCACGGCCTGCTCGGCGAGCCGGGTCAGCTTCTCGTCGGAGTAGCCGAGCCAGCCGGGCGAGGTGGTGTAGCCGGGGTAGCCGCGGTCCAGCAGTCCGGCGGTGCGTCCAGCGGCGCCGGCGCGGCCCGCGCGCAGCAGTTCCAGCGCGCGCCCGGGGGGGAGGGCGTCGTCGATGTAGCGGAAGTCGACCTGGGAGACGAGCCATTCCGGGTCGGCCTCGGCCAGCAGCCGCCACAGCGGAAGGCCCCGGCGCTTGGCGGCCAGGTCCCACACGGCGTTGACGACGGCTCCGATCGCCATGTGCATCACGCCCTTCTCGGGCCCCAGCCAGCGCAGCTGGCTGTCGCCGGTCAGGTCGCGCGCCACGGAGCCGGGGTCGGCGCACAGCTCCTCGACCGGCCGGCCGAGGAGATGGGGGCGGAGTGCCTCGATCGCCGCGACCTGGACGTCGTTGCCCCGGCCGATGGTGAAGACGAAGCCGTGCCCCTCGTGGCCGTCGTCGGCGTCGGTGCGGAGCACCACGTACGCGGCGGAGTAGTCGGGATCCGGATTCATCGCGTCCGAGCCGTCCAGTTCCCGGGAGGTCGGGAAGCGGATGTCATGGGTGTCGATCGCGGTGATGCGGGCGGAGGTTGCGGACAAGTGGCTGCCTTTCACGCTCGGCCTGGCCAAGACATCGGAGGTCTCGCGCCACGGTGACTCTAGGCCCCCGGGACGGGACTGGCAATCCATTCCTCGGATGTCTCGTCGGTCGAACTCCATTCGATCGTGTCCGTATAGGGGGTTGTCAGGGTCGCGGGACGGACTTACCTTCCTCTCGTCCGGGATACCTCGGATGAATAGCCCCGGCTCACCCGGACAGGGAGAACACGGCATGAAGCCCGCCCGCACGCGCTCCACCGCCGCGATCGCCGCGACCGTGCTCGTCACGGCCGCCCTCGCCACCGCCTGCAACCGCGGCAGCACCGGCACCGCCGCCGGCTCCGGCGACGACAAGCCCGCCATCGGCGTCGACCTGCCGCGCTCCGACTCCGACTTCTGGAACTCCTACGCGCAGTACATCGAGAAGGGCATCGAGGACGACGGGCTGAACGCGCTCCCGCGGAGCAACTCGCAGAACGACATCACCAAGCTCGTCGCGAACGTCCAGGTCTTCCAGAACACCGGCGCCAAGGCCGTCGTCATGGCCCCGCAGGACACCGGCGCCATCGCCTCCACCCTCGACACCCTCGCCGGCAAGAAGATCCCGGTGGTCAGCGTGGACACCCGCCCCGACAAGGGCGACGTCTACATGGTCGTGCGCGCCGACAACAAGGCGTACGGCACCAAGGCCTGCGAGTTCCTCGGCGAGCAACTGGGCGGCAAGGGCAAGGTCGCCGAGTTCCAGGGCGCCCTGGACTCCATCAACGGGCGCGACCGCTCCGAGGCGTTCGCGGCGTGCATGAAGGAGAAGTTCCCCGGCATCACGGTCTTCGAGCTGCCCACCGACTGGAAGGGCGACGTCGCCTCCGCCAAGCTGCAGAGCCTGCTGGCCCAGCACCGAGACCTGAACGGCATCTACATGCAGGCCGGCGGTGTCTTCCTGCAGCCGACGCTCGCCCTGCTCAAGCAGAAGGGCCTGCTCAAGCCGGCCGGGCAGAAGGGCCACATCACCATCGTCTCCAACGACGGCATCCCGCAGGAGCTGGACGCCATCCGCAAGGGCGAGATCGACGCGACCGTCTCCCAGCCCGCCGACCTCTACGCCAAGTACGCGCTGTACTACGCCAAGGCCGCCGCCGAGGGGAAGACCTTCAAGCCCGGCCCCACCGACCACGACTCGACGATCATCAGCATCCCCAACGGCCTGGAGGACCAGCTCCCCGCGCCACTGGTGACCAAGGACAACGTCGACGACAAGGCCCTGTGGGGCAACA
The DNA here is from genome assembly GCF_042956445.1 of Streptomyces sp. NPDC008238. Taxonomy (NCBI): domain Bacteria; kingdom Bacillati; phylum Actinomycetota; class Actinomycetes; order Kitasatosporales; family Streptomycetaceae; genus Streptomyces; species Streptomyces sp. NPDC008238. The sequence continues at coordinate 10,181 of NZ_JBIBGK010000025.1, forward strand.
ACATCGGCTGACCGCCCGTCCGCACGAGAAGAACGGAAACCACCATGGCGGACCCCGCCACCGCGCCGCCGGCCGTGGCCGAGGCGACCGGGATCGGCAAGCGCTTCGGCGCCACCGTGGCGCTGCGCGACGCGGGCATCTCGGTCGCCCCGGGTGAGTCGCACGCCCTCGTGGGCCGCAACGGCGCCGGCAAGTCCACCCTCGTCGGCATCCTCACCGGCCTCCAGCAGCCCGACAGCGGCACCCTGCGCTTCTCGGGCGAACCGGCGCCCTCCGTCGGCGACACCGACGCCTGGCGCACCCGGGTCGCCTGCGTCTACCAGCGCTCCACCGTCATCGGCGAACTCTCCGTCGCCGAGAACCTCTTCCTCAACCGGCAGAGCCCCGGCCCGCTGCGCCCCATCCGGTGGACGGCGCTGCGCCGCCGCGCGGCGGAACTGCTGGGCGAGTACGGGGTGGACATCGACCCGTCCGTCCGCGCCCGCGACCTCACCGTCGAACAGCGGCAGTTCGTCGAGATCGCGCGCGCCCTCTCCTTCGGCGCGCGCTTCATCATCCTCGACGAGCCCACCGCCCGGCTCGACGCCCGCGGCATCGCCCGGCTCTTCGACAAGCTCCGCGACCTGCAACGGCAGGGCGTGGCCTTCCTCTTCATCTCGCACCACCTGCAGGAGGTCTACGACCTCTGCACCACCGTCACCGTCTACCGGGACGCCCGCCACATCCTCACCGCCCCCGTCGCCGAACTGGGGCACGACGCCCTGGTCGAGGCGATGACCGGGGAGAGCGCCGCCGCGCCCGCGGCGGGCGCCCCGGCTCCCGGCCCCTCCGCGCCCGCCACGGGCGAACCGGTCCTGGACGTGACCGGCCTGACCCTGCGCGACGCCTACGCGGAGGTCTCCCTGGAGGTCCGCGCGGGCGAGGTCGTCGGCCTCGCCGGGGCCACCGCCAGCGGCAACGTCCGGCTGGCGGAGACCCTCGCAGGGCTGCACCGCGCCGACGCGGGGCGGATCACGGTGGCCGGACGCGAGCTCCGCGCGTCCGGGGTGCCCGCCGCGCTGGCCGCCGGGGTGGGCCTGGTCCCCGAGGACCGCCACCACCAGGGCCTGGTCGGCACGCGCAGCGTGGCCGAGAACGCCACCCTCACCGTCACCGACCAGCTCGGGCCGTACGGAACCGTACTGCCCTCGCGGACCCGCGAGTTCGCCGAGCGCATGATCAAGGACCTCGACATCAGGACACCGGGCGCGGGGACCCCCGTCTCCGCGCTGTCCGGCGGTAATCAGCAGAAGGTGGTGGTCGCCCGCGCCCTGGCCACCGACCCCCACGTCCTGGTCGCCGTGCGTCCCACCAACGGGGTCGACGTGCGCTCCAAGGAGTTCCTGCTGGGCAGGATCCGCAAGGTCGCCGACGACGGGCGGGCGGCGCTGGTCGTCTCCGACGAACTGGACGACCTCAGGGCGTGCGACCGGGTCGTGGCCATGTTCCACGGCCGGGTGGTCGCGGAGTTCGGCCGGGGCTGGCGGGACGAGGAACTGGTCGCCGCCATGGAGGGCGTGGCCGCCCGTCCCGCCGCGCGGGAGCGGGACACCGAGCAGGGAGAGGAACAGGAAAGGTAGCCATGTCCACCACCACTGACGTCACCGAGCCGCCGGTGCCCGCCGCCGAGGCGGCCGCGCCGGGGACGCCGCGCCGCGTACCGGGCGGACTCGCCCGTTTCCGCGAGCTGTCCCTCGTCCCCGCCATCCTGGTGCTGGGCGTCATCGGCTTCATCGTCTCGCCGGCCTTCCTCACCTCCGACAACCTCATCGGCGTCGCCCAGCAGTCCACCGAGCTCAGCCTGCTCGTGCTGGCCCAGGCGCTGATCCTCATCGCGGGCCGGATGGACCTGTCGCTGGAGTCCACCATCGGCGTCGCGCCGGTCATCGCCATCTGGCTCGTGCTGCCCGCATCCGGCGGCCGCTTCACCGGACTGGAACTGCTCCCGGTCTGGACGGCGATACCGGTGTGCCTGCTGGTCGGGGCGGTCATCGGCGCCGTCAACGGCTTCTTCATCCTCAAGCTGCGGCTGAACGGCTTCATCGTCACCCTCGGCGCGCTCACCATGCTGCGCGGACTGCAGATCGCCATCTCCGAGGGCCGTTCCATCGTCGAACTGCCCGGCTCCTTCAGCTACCTCGGCCACGCCTCCTGGGCCGGGGTGCCCGCCGCGATCTGGATCTGCGCCCTGCTCTTCGCGGTCGGCGGCTGCGCACTCGCCTGGCTGCGGCACGGCCGGGCGCTGTACGCGATCGGCGGCAACCCCGAGGCCGCGCGCACCGCCGGCATCCGGGTGGACCGGATCACCTGGGTGGTGCTCATCGTGGGCGGTGTGCTCGCGGCCTTCGCGGGCGTGCTCTACAGCGGGCACTACGGCTCGATCTCCGCGGACCAGGGCAGCGGCTGGATCTTCCAGGTCTTCGCCGCGACCGTCATCGGCGGCGTCAGCCTCAACGGCGGCCGCGGCACGCTCTTCGGGGCGCTGACCGGCGTCCTGACCCTGCAGCTCGTCGTCAACGTGATGACCCTGGCGGGCGTGCCCCCGCTGTGGAACCAGTTCCTCAACGGGGCCATCATCATCGTCGCCCTGATCATCTCCCGCTTCGCCTCGGGCGAGAAGCAGGAGTGATCGGGCCGGGAGGGGCCGGCCGGATCAGTAGTAGCCCTCGACCGGGACGCGGGCCTCGTCGTACAGGGCCGGCCCCTCCTGCGGCACCTGCGGGAAACCGGCCTTGGCCGCGGGCGACTTGAGCCCGGTGAGCTGGTCGGTGGAGAGCGCGTAGACGACCCGGCCCAGCCCCGAGCGCTCCAGGGCGCCCGCGCACATCCCGCAGGGCTGGCAGCTGGTGTACATGGTGGTGGCGGCCGCGGTGGCCGGATCGAGCTCCCGGGCCGCCCACCGCGCCAGCTTCAGCTCGGGGTGGGCGGTGATGTCGTCGTCGCTCAGGCTGCTGTTGCGGTCCTCGGCGAGCACGGTCCCGTCCGGGCCGGCCAGCAGCGAGCCGAAGGGCGGGTTCCCGGACGCGCGGGCTTCGGCGGCCAGCTCGACCGCCCGGCGCAGCAGGCGGGTCGTCATCTCGTCGGTCATCGTCACTCCGATCGTGGGCGGTGGGCGGCGACCGCCGCGAGCGCCTGCCACGCCGTCCGCGGGCGCAGGATCTCGCGGGGATCGCCGTTGAAGGGGTCCAGGACGACAATGTCCGCGCCGAGCGCCCGCAGTTCGCCGAGGTCGGCGGTGACCTGTTCGAGGGTGCCCTGACCGGCGAGCCGGTCAGGACCGGTCAGCGGCTCCGCCGTGAGCCGCAGCGCGATGCGCGGCGCCAGGGCGGGCACCGGCCGCCCCTGCTCACGTGCCTGCGCGCCGAGCCCGCCGACGGCCTCGCGCAGCCACGGCACGGTGAACCGCAGCGGATGCCAGGCGTCGCCGACGCGGACCGCGCGACGGCGGGCCGCCGCGCTGTTGCCGCCGATCCACAGCGGCACCGGGGCGCCGGCGTAGTCCGCCCCGTCCTTCCACGCCTCGCGCAGGACCGTCAGGTGCTCGTCCGTCAGCGCTCCGCGCCGCTCGAACGGGACGCCCAGCGCGGCGAACTCCTCCCGCGCCCAGCCGACGCCGACCCCGAGGACCAGCCGTCCGCCGCTGAGCATGTTGAGGTTCGCCGCCATCCGGGCCGTCAGCAGCGGATGCCGGTACGGCAGGATCAGCACCGTCGTCCCCAGCCGGATGCGGTCGGTGACGCCCGCGAGCCACGACAGGGTGGTGAACGGCTCGTAGAAGGGCGCCGGGTACTGCTCCGCCACGTCCGGGGTGATGACGACGTGGTCGGAGACCATCAGCAGGTCGAAGCCCAGCCCCTCCACCGTCCGCGCCCAGTCGCGCAGCACGCCGGGGTCGGTTCCGGGCCCGAAGTTCGGGACGTTCACACCGATTCGCACCCCGTCAGGCTATCCAGCGGGCCGTCCCGCCAGGAAGGCGTTCCCCACGGTCCGGGCGGCGCCCGGCCGTGGATACCCCGGTATCTTCGCCGTATGGCCGAGAATCTCGACGCGACCGACTGGGCGATCCTCACGGAGCTGCAGCGCGACGGCCGGGTCCCCTTCACCGAACTGGCCCGCCGGGTCAGCCTCGGCGCCTCCGCGACCGCCGAGCGGGTCCGCCGGCTGGAGGGCCTGGGCGTCATCACCGGCTACCGCGCCGAGGTCGACCTCGGCAGGGCCGGCTACCCGGTGCTCGCGGTCGTCCGCCTGAAGTACCCCGGCAGCCGGCACGAGCCCCTGCACCGGCTGCTCGGCGAGCGACCGGAGATCCTGGAGTGCCTGCGCACCACCGGGGAGGAGTGCTACGTCCTGAAGGTCGCCGCCGCCTCCATGGGGCACCTGGAGGAGGTCATGGACGAGTTGGCGCGGTTCGGGAGCGTGACGACCAGCGTGGTCTACCGGCAGACCCTGCCGTACCGGGGTCCCGGTCGGGCGCCGTCCGGCATGCTGTGAGCATGGACTCTGCGAAGGTCGTCGAAGAGCTGTGGCAACGGATCCAGGCGCGCGACTGGGCCGGTGCCGGTGAACTGATCGCCGAGGACGCCGTGGTGGAGTGGCCGGTGAGCGGCGAGCGCATCGTCGGCAGGGCCAACTTCCTGGCGGTCAACAGCGAGTACCCGGAGGGCTGGTCGATCCGGGTGCTCAGGGTGGTGGCCGACGGCGACCAGGCCGTCTCGGAGGTGGAGGTGCCGCACACGGACCTCGGGCTCTTCCACGCGGCGTCGTTCTGGACCGTCCGCGACGGACGGGTCGTCGCCGGCCGCGAGTACTGGACGAGCCCGGGCGCCGACCCCCGCCCGGAGTGGCGCGCCCGCTACGTCGAGCCGATGTAGCGGGCGCGCGCCGGCTCCCGTGCGGGTCAGCCGCCGATCGCCGGGTCGCTCGTGCTGTCCCGGCCCGTCTCGACGTGGCCGGCCAGCCGGCGCCGGAAGGTGCCGTCGAGGTCGGAGGTCACCGACAGGTCGTACCAGCCGTGGCTGTGGTGCGTCCCGGCCACGTGCACGGCACGGGCGCCCGGACGCAGCCGGTAGGCCACCGGGTGCTCCTTGCCGTAGCCGTCCTTGACGGTGAGCTCGACCGTGCGGGGCCCGTCGTTGGTCAGGACGAGACGTACGGAGCCGCGCTCGCCGTCGTGCCGGGCGCTGACCTCGGGACCGGCCTGGCTCGCCCGGCCCGCGAACCGGCGCAAGAAGCCGTTCGGCCCGTGCGCGGTGAAGTCGTACGCCCCGTGGGCGTCCGCGTCCACGGGCCAGGTGTCCGCCAGGGAGCGCGTGGCCGCGACCGTGTACGACCACGGGCCCTCGGTGTGCGTCGGGGAGGTCACCAGGAAGTGCGCGCCGGCGGAGGCGTGCGAGGCGAAGTCCAGGCGCAGCGTCCCGGTGCTGGTGCTGATCCGGCCGTCCGCCGACAGGTCGTAGGGGACCGGGCGGGCCGGACGCAGTCCGCGCTCCTGGCGGGGGAGCGACGGGTGGGCGGGCGGCGCGGGCACGTAGTCCGGGTGCCGGTCGCCGTCCGGCGGCAGGTAGCCGCGGGTGTCGGGCAGCCTCGGGGGCTTGGTGTCTTTGTGCCCGAAGTCGAAGGCCGTGGTGAGGTCGCCGCAGACGGCGCGCCGCCAGGGGGAGATGTTCGGCTCGTGCACGCCGAAGCGACGCTCCACGAAGCGGATGATCGAGGTGTGGTCGAAGGTCTGCGAGCAGACGTAGCCGCCCTTGCTCCACGGCGACACCACGAACATCGGCACACGCTGGCCGAGCCCGTACGGGCCCGCCGGGCGGGAGCCGGAACCGGCGTACAGGTCGCCGGCGACGTCCACGGTGGAGCCGCCCTGCGCCGCGGAGCCGGCCGGGAACGGCGGGACGACGTGGTCGAAGAAGCCGTCGTTCTCGTCGTAGGTGACGAACAGCGCGGTCCTGCTCCACACCCGGGGGTTCGAGGTGAGGGCGTCGAGGACCTGCGCGATGTACCAGGCACCGTAGTTGGCGGGCCAGTTCGGGTGCTCGGTGAAGGCCTCGGGGGCCACGATCCACGAGACCTGGGGGAGCTTCCCGGCCTTGACGTCGGCGCGCAGGAGGTCGAAGAAGCCCTCGCCCTTGCGCGCGTCGGTGCCGGTGCGGGCCTTGTCGAACAGCGGGTCGCCCGGCTTCGCGTCGCGGTACTGGTCGAAGTACAGCAGGGAGTTGTCGCCGTAGTTGCCGCGGTACGCGTCGCCGATCCAGCCCCAGCCGCCCGCGGCGTCCAGGCCGTCGCCGACGTCCTGGTAGATCTTCCAGGAGACCCCGGCCGCCTCCAGCCGCTCCGGGTAGGTCGTCCAGGAGTAGCCCAGCTCCTCGTTGCCGAGGACCGGGCCGCCGCCCTTGCCGTCGTTGCCCGTGTGGCCCGTCCACATGTAGTAGCGGTTCGGGTCGGTGGAGCCGATGAACGAGCAGTGGTAGGCGTCGCAGATGGTGAAGGCGTCGGCGAGCGCGAAGTGGAAGGGGATGTCCTCGCGGGTCAGGTGCGCCATGGTGGTGGCGGACTTCTGCGGCACCCAGCGGTCGTACCGGCCCCGGTTGAAGGCGGCCTGGCCGTCGTTCCAGCCGTGCGGCAGGTCCTGCAGGAACGCCAGCCCCAGGTCGTCGGCGTCGGGGTGGAACGGGAGCACGTCCTTGGTGCCGTCGGACTGGTACCAGACCGGCTTGCCGTTCGGCTGGGCCACCGGGTGCGGGTCCCCGAAGCCGCGCACTCCGCGCAGCGTGCCGAAGTAGTGGTCGAAGGAACGGTTCTCCTGCATCAGCACGACGATGTGGTCGATGTCGCGCAGCGAGCCGGTCCTGCGGTCCGCGGGGATCTCCGCCGCGCGGGCGATGCTGGTGGGCAGCGCCGACAACGCGGCGGTACCGCCCGCCAGTTGCATGAAGCGTCTGCGGTCGATGTGGTTCATGGCAGGCCTGTCTCCGGGGTGGTCCGCGGCAGTACGGGGGCGGCGGCCAGTCTCTCCCCGCGTGCGCGAACACCGGGCGGCGGCCAGGGGAAGCCCCCGCGAAGGCTGCGCCAATCCGCCACGGCCCGCCCGCCCGGATCCGCCCGGACGGGGCAAAGCGGCGCGGCCGGGCGGGCGTTGGGGTGTCGCGCCGCGGGTCTTCCACGGGACCGCGCGGGCCGGGCGGTGGGGGCGGCCGGGAACGCGGCCTCGGACCACGGCGGTTCGGTCCCGGGCCGGGGCTCGACCGGGGGCCGGCAGGACGACGTCGGTACCGGTGTCCCGCCCGCGGCCGGGGGAATCCGTTCGCGGACCCGGGCGACGGCCCGGTAGCCTCCGCCCCTGCTCGACGACAACCGTCCACGGGGGAGCACCGTTCCGCCATGCCTCAGCCGACCGCCGCCCGCTCCGCCCTGCTCGCGACCACCGTCCTCCTGCTCCTCGCCGGCCTGTCCGGGTGCGGGCACGGTTCCGGCGACGGGGCCGAGGGGGCGGGTGAGCGTGCCGGCGCCGCCGACTTCGACGTCGCGACGGCCCTGGCCCGTGCGGACCCGGCGCCCTACTCGGCGGCCGTGGCCCTGACGACCACCGTCGCCGGGCCGCCCACCGTGTCGCGGGGCCGGGTCAACCTGAACGGCCCGAAAACCGGCCGGCTCACGGTGCGCGACCCGCACAACGGGGTGTCCGACGCGCTCTGCACCGGGGAACGCGCCTACGTCCGCTTCCGCCAGGACGACGGGCGGCCCGGCCGCCGGAACGCGCTGCCGGCGCCCGTCGGCGGGCGCCTCCACCTCGGCCATCTGGGCGGCTACGCGACCCTCCTGGCCGGACGCCCCGGCGCGGACAGGGGGCCGGAGCGGACCGCGGGCCTCGCCGTCCACCCGCTCGAGGGAACCGTCACCACCGGCGAACTGGCGAAGCTCGACCCGGACGTCCACGGCGACATGACAGCCGCTCACGCCGGCTCGTTCGACTGCGAGATCTGGGTGACGGCGCAGGGGCGCGTCGTGCGTTTCGAGCGGCGGCTGGTCAGGGACGACCGGACGACGGTCCGCACCGTCGTGACGCTCTCCCGGTTCGGCCCGCCCGAGCGGACCACCGCGCCAGTGAACCCCTGAGCGACCGGTCCGGGTGCCGCAGGACCGCCGTCGCCGCAGGTCAGCCGCGTCCCGCGGACGTGGATCGGCCCCACCGGGGTGCCGGGGCCGCGGGGGATACTGCCCCCATGAACCGTCTCGAACGCTGGGAGCAGCAGACCAGGGCGGCGCTGCTCGCCCTGGCCGTGGTGTTCGGTGCCGCCTACGCCCTGCCGATCCTGGTGCCGGCGGCCGACCCCGCGCTCATCACCACCGCGCACTGGACGGAGCGGACGGTCTGGGCCCTGTTCGCCGCCGACTACGCGGTCCGGCTGGCCCTGAGCGAGCGGCGCTGGGAGTTCGTCAAGCGGCAGCCGCTCAGCCTCGCCGTGGTCGTCCTCCCGCTGCTCCAGCCGCTGCGCCTGCTGCGCCTGGTGTCCGCGCTCTTCCTGGTCGGCCAGCGGGTGCGGCTGGCGGCCCAGGTGCGCCTGACGACCTACGTCGTAGGCGCCGTGCTCGGGCTGCTGGCGTTCGGGTCGGTCGCCGTCCTCGAGGCCGAGCGCAACTCGCCGCACGGCAACATCCGCACCATCGGCGACGCCCTGTGGTGGTCCTTCACCACGATGACGACGGTGGGCTACGGGGACCACGCCCCGACCACGGGCGTCGGCCGGCTCATCGCGGTGGGGCTGATGCTCTCGGGCATCGCCCTGCTCGGTGTGGTCACCGCCAACATCGCCGCCTGGTTCCTGGCCCGCTTCCAGGAGGACGAGGAGGAGAACCGGCGCGTCCAGGAGGTCACCGAGGAACTGCTGCGCGAGGTCCGTGAGCTGCGCCGGCAGGTCGCCGACCTCACGGAGGCGACGACCGGCACCCGCCCCGGGGCGTCCGGACAGGCCGCCGAGCGGCGCTGACCGTGCCGTCGAGGAGCGCCGCCGGAGACCTCCCGGGCGGGTCGTGGGGCCGCCGCCGGATAGAGCATCGCGTCCGAACGGATCAAGGGTCCACCGGAATGGGCAAGGTCACAGGTGTGCCCCCTGCTGCTCACCTGCTGACGGGCACTAGCCTCTGTGAGCATGACGGTCCTGCCTGACGACGGGCTCTCCCTGGCCGCCGAATTCCCGGATGCGACCCACGAGCAGTGGCGGCGCCTCGTAGAGGGCGTCCTGCGCAAAGCGGGCAAGGACGTCTCGGGTCAGGCGGCGGAGGACGCGCTGTCCACCTCCCTCGAAGACGGGCTCATCACGCGCCCGCTGTACACCGCGCCCGACGCGCCCGACGCCTTCGGCGACGGCGTCGGCCTCCCCGGCTTCGCGCCCTTCACCCGGGGCGGTGCCCCGGCGGGCGGCGTCCTGGGCGGCTGGGACGTACGCCAGCGCCATGCGCGGCCCGACGCGGCCCGCACGAACGAGGCCGTGCTCGCCGACCTGGAGAACGGCGTCACCTCCCTCTGGCTCGTCCTGGGGGACGCCGGCATCCCGGTGCCCTCGCTCGGCGCGGTCCTGGACGGCGTCTACCTCGACCTCGCCCCCGTCGTGCTCGACGCGGGCGCGGACTTCGAGGCGGCCGGCCAGGCGCTGCTCGCGCTCCACGACGAACGGGGCGTGGCCCGCGAAGCCGCGCGCGGCAGCCTCGGCGCCGACCCCCTCGGCCTCGTCGCCCGTACCGGTGACGCGGACGCGCTCGCCGCGCACACCGCCGCTGCCGTGGCGCTCGCCCGCCGGACGCACCAGGATTACCCGGGGCTGCGCGCGCTGACCGTGGACGCCCTGCCGTACCACGAGGCGGGCGGTTCGGCCGCCGAGGAACTCGGCGCGTCCCTCGCCACCGGGGTGGCCTACCTGCGGGCGCTGACCGAGGCCGGGCTGCCGGTCGACGCGGCCTGCGCGCAACTGGAGTTCCGCTACGCCGCCACCGCCGACCAGTTCCTGACGATCGCCAAGCTCCGCGCCGCGCGCCGGCTGTGGGCCCGCGTCGCCGAGGTCTGCGGCGCCTCCGCGACCGCGGCGGGGCAGCGCCAGCACGCCGTCACCTCGCCGGTGATGATGACCCGACGCGACCCGTGGGTGAACATGCTGCGCACCACCGTCGCCACGCTCGGCGCCGGCGTCGGCGGCGCGGACTCCGTCACGGTGCTGCCGTTCGACCACGCGCTGGGCCTGCCCGACGCCTTCGCGCGCCGCATCGCCCGCAACACCTCCACCATCCTCATGGAGGAGTCCCACCTGGCCCGGGTCGTCGACCCGGCGGGCGGCTCCTGGTACGTGGAGCGGCTCACGGACGAACTCGCCGGGGCCGCCTGGGCCTGGTTCCAGGAGCTGGAGCGCTCCGGCGGGCAGGCCGCCGCCCTCGCCTCCGGCCTGGTCGCCGACCGCCTCGCCACGACCTGGGCCGAGCGCACACGGGCCCTGGCCAGGCGGCGCGAGCCGATCACCGGCGTCAGCGAGTTCCCGCTGCTGTCGGAGCCGCCCGTCGAGCGTGACCCGGCGCCGGCCGCGCCCTCCGGCGGCCTCCCGAAGGTCCGCCGGGACGAGGCCTTCGAGGCCCTGCGCGCACGCTCGGACGCCCACCTGGCCGCGACCGGGTCCCGCCCGAAGGTCTTCCTGGCTGCCCTCGGCCCGGCCGCCGCGCACACCGGACGGGTCACCTTCGCCGCCAACCTCTTCCAGGCCGGCGGCGTCGAGCCCGTCCACGACCCGGTGACGGTCGACGCCACGACCGCGGCCGGGGCCTTCGCCCGAAGCGGCGCGCAGGCCGCGTGCCTGTGCTCCAGCGACGCGCTCTACGAGGAGCACGCCGCGGACGTCGCCGCGGCACTGAAGGAGGCGGGAGCGGGCCGGGTGTTCCTGGCCGGCCGCCCCGGCGAGCGCGAGGCCGCCTGGACCGCGGCGGGCGTCGACGGCTTCGTCTTCGCGGGCGGCGACGCGGTCGCCGTCCTGACCTCGGTCCTCGACCGGATGGGAGTGGCCTGATGCGGATCCCGGACTTCTCGGAGATCGAGCTGGGACCGGGCGCCGGGAACGGCGCCACCGAGGAGCAGTGGCGCGCGGCGGTCAAGGAGACCACCGGCCGCGGCGCCGAGGACCTGGTGTGGGAGACGCCCGAGGGCATCGGCGTCAAGCCGCTCTACACCGGCCGCGACCTGGAGGGCCTGGACTTCCTGGGCACCTACCCGGGCATCGCGCCGTACCTGCGCGGCCCCTACCCGACGATGTACGTCAACCAGCCCTGGACGATCCGGCAGTACGCGGGCTTCTCCACCGCCGAGGAGTCCAACGCCTTCTACCGGCGCAACCTGGCCGCCGGCCAGAAGGGCCTGTCCGTCGCCTTCGACCTGCCGACCCACCGCGGCTACGACAGCGACCACCCGCGCGTCACCGGTGACGTCGGCATGGCGGGCGTCGCCATCGACTCGATCTACGACATGCGCCAGCTCTTCGACGGCATCCCGCTGGACCGGATGACCGTGTCGATGACGATGAACGGCGCCGTGCTGCCGGTGCTGGCGCTCTACATCGTGGCCGCGGAGGAGCAGGGCGTACCGCCCGAGAAGCTGGCGGGGACCATCCAGAACGACATCCTCAAGGAGTTCATGGTCCGCAACACCTACATCTACCCGCCCAAGCCCTCGATGCGGATCATCTCCGACATCTTCGCGTACACCTCGCAGAAGATGCCGCGCTACAACTCGATCTCCATCTCCGGCTACCACATCCAGGAGGCCGGGGCCACGGCCGACCTGGAGCTGGCCTACACCCTCGCGGACGGCGTGGAGTACCTGCGCGCCGGGCTCGGCGCGGGCCTGGACGTCGACGCCTTCGCGCCGCGGCTGTCCTTCTTCTGGGCGATCGGCATGAACTTCTTCATGGAGGTCGCCAAGCTGCGCGCGGCCCGGCTGCTGTGGGCGAAGCTCGTCCGGCAGTTCGAGCCGGAGAACGACAAGTCGCTCTCCCTGCGCACCCATTCGCAGACCTCCGGCTGGTCGCTGACCGCGCAGGACGTCTTCAACAACGTCACACGCACCTGCGTGGAGGCGATGGCCGCAACCCAGGGCCACACCCAGTCGCTGCACACCAACGCCCTCGACGAGGCGCTGGCGCTGCCGACGGACTTCTCCGCGCGGATCGCCCGCAACACCCAGCTGCTGCTGCAGCAGGAGTCCGGCACCAACCGGGCCATCGACCCGTGGGGCGGCTCCGCCTACGTCGAGAAGCTGACGTACGACCTGGCGCGGCGCGCCTGGCAGCACATCCAGGAGGTCGAGAAGGCCGGCGGCATGGCGCAGGCGATCGACGCGGGCATCCCCAAGATGCGCGTCGAGGAGGCCGCGGCCCGCACCCAGGCGCGCATCGACTCCGGGCGCCAGCCGGTCATCGGCGTCAACAAGTACCGGGTGGACAGCGACGAGCAGATCGAGGTCCTCAAGGTCGACAACTCCTCCGTGCGCGCGCAGCAGATCGCCAAGCTGCGCCGGCTGCGCGAGGAGCGCGACGAGGGCGCCTGCCAGGACGCTCTCGCCGCGCTGACCGCCGCCGCTGAACGCGGCGCGGGCCAGGGCCTGGAGGCCAACCTGCTGGCGCTGGCGGTGGACGCGGCACGCGCCAAGGCCACCGTGGGCGAGATCTCCGACGCCCTGGAGAAGGTGTACGGCCGGCACTCCGGGCAGATCCGTACGATCTCCGGTGTGTACCGGAACGAGGCAGGGGAGTCGCCGTCCGTGGACCGCACCCGCGCGCTGGTCGGACGCTTCGAGGAAGCGGAGGGCCGGCGCCCGCGCATCCTCGTCGCCAAGATGGGCCAGGACGGCCACGACCGCGGCCAGAAGGTGATCGCCACCGCCTTCGCCGACCTGGGCTTCACGGTGGACGTCGGGCCGCTCTTCCAGACCCCCGCCGAGGTCGCCCGGCAGGCGGTGGAGGCCGACGTGCACATCGTCGGCGTCTCCTCGCTCGCCGCCGGCCACCTCACGCTGGTGCCCGCGCTGCGCGAGGAACTGGCGGCCGAGGGCCGGGAGGACATCATGATCGTGGTCGGCGGCGTCATCCCGCCGCAGGACGTCCCCGAGCTGCTCGGCATGGGCGCGGCCGCGGTCTTTCCGCCCGGCACCGTCATCCCCGACTCGGCGTACGACCTGGTCACGCGGCTCGCCGCCGCGCTCGGCCACGAACTGTGAGCCCATGCCTCCCACCATCGACCTGGACGCGTACGTCAAGGGCGTGCTCGACGGCTCACGGGCCTGGATCGCCCGCGCCATCACCCTGGTGGAGTCGTCGCGGCCCGATCACCGGGAGCTCGCCCAGCGGCTCCTGACGGAGCTGCTGCCGTACGCCGGCAAGGCCCGCAGGATCGGCGTCAGTGGGGTGCCGGGGGTGGGCAAGTCCACCTTCGTCGACGCCTTCGGCACCCTGCTCACGCGCCTCGGCCACCGGGTCGCGGTGCTCGCCGTCGACCCGTCGTCCACGCTGACCGGCGGCTCCATCCTGGGCGACAAGACCCGGATGGAGCGGCTGGCGGTGGACCCCTCGGCCTTCGTGCGGCCCTCGCCGTCGGCCGGGACGCTGGGCGGCGTGGCCAAGGCGACCCGGGAGTCCATGGTCGTCGTGGAGGCGGCGGGCTACGACGTGGTGCTCGTGGAGACCGTGGGCGTCGGCCAGTCCGAGACGGCGGTCGCGGGCATGGTCGACACCTTCCTGCTGCTGACCCTGGCCCGCACCGGCGACCAGCTCCAGGGCATCAAGAAGGGCGTGCTGGAGCTCGCCGACGTCATCACCGTCAACAAGGCCGACGGCCCGCACGAGCGCGACGCCCGCGCCGCCGCGCGGGAACTGTCCGGCGCCCTGCGGATGATGACCCCGGTGGACGCCGCCTGGACCCCGCCCGTGCTGACCTGCAGCGCCCGCGAGGGCACCGGCCTGGAGACGCTGTGGGAGCGGCTGGAGCAGCACCGCACGCTGCTGGATTCCACGGGACGGCTGGCGGCCAAGCGCCGCGACCAGCAGATGGAGTGGGCCTGGAGCATGGTCCGTGAGGAACTGCTGGGCCGTCTCCGTGGCCACCCCGAGGTGCGCAGGCTGACCCCGGAGATCGAACGGCAGGTCCGCGAGGGCACGTTGACGCCCACGCTGGCCGCCGCGCGCATCCTCGACGCCTTCTCGGGCTGAGCCCGGGGTCCGCCGTCGGGGTCAGGCCGCCCGCGCCTGGCCCCGGGCCACGGCGCAGCGCCCCGCCGCCCACAGCGCCCCCGGCATGTTGCAGTCCGGGCCCACCTGGTGACGGTCGACGTACGCGAACAGCCGCCGCGCCTCGGCCATGTGCGCCGCGCACGCGAACGAGCCGTGCCCGGGCAGCCATTGGATGTGCCACCGGGCGGCCTCCCCGCACGGGTCCGCCGCGCCGGTGGCGACTCGGCCGCACGGCGTCATGCCGTCGACGGGGATCGGGGTGAGCCGGGGCGTGATGGGATCGGTCATGGGGCAGGCCTCCTGTGCCGCGTGAGGCGACGTGACCTGTGTGCGTGTGGGGGGATGGGGCCGTTTTGCGCGCACTCGATGTCGTTATGCCCCGCGGTGGCCGTCTCCGACGCATGTGCGAAGGTCAGGAGTTGGTAACCGACCGCGGCCCGGTCGGCCGGGCTGTGGTCGGCATTCGCCGTCGGCGTCACGCTCTTCTTGTGGTGGAACGTCTTCAGGGTGCGGCTCGAGGTCGGCCCGGCCGGGATCGTGGCCGTCAACCCGTGGGGCACCCAGCATCTCGCGCAGGACGAGGTGGTCGCGGTGCGACTGGGCGCCTGGGGAGCGGAGTTCCACCATGGGGACGGCTTCAAGACCAGGGCGTACGCCCTCAGCGAGCCGGCCGCTGGTACACCGCAGGCCCGGCGCTTCGCCGAACTGCGGGCCGTCATGGAGGCGGGTTCCGAGCGCGGCGAGTGACGCGGCGGGGTTCGCGGACGCCGCCATGGTGACGGCCCGGGCCCGGCGGCACCTGTGCGGGCCGTCGGTACCCGGCGCTCAGCCCGCGTAGGCGGTGGGCGGCACGCCGACGGTCGCGGTGAAGTCCCGGACGAGATGGGCCTGGTCGCTGTAGCCGAGTTCAGCGGCGAGGGCGGACCAGTCGACCGAGGTCCCGTACTCGGCACGCTCCAGGGCCTCGTGGATGCGGTAGCGGAGGATGACCCACTTCGGGCTGACGCCGACGTACGCCGCGAACAGCCGTTGCAGGGAGCGTGCCGACATGCCCTCGGAGCGGGCGAAGTCCTCGACCCGCAGGATGGTCCGGTCGTGCCGGACACGGTCGGCCAGGGCCGTCGCGAGGGCCGCCTGCGGGTCGGGCGCGGGGGAGAGCGACAGCAGGAACGCGTCGAGGGCGGCCACGCGGGCGTCCTCGTCCCGGGGGCCGAGCACCGCGCCCGGTACGGCCTCGTGGCCCGGCAGCGCGTCGTCGAGCGGGACCCGCCGGCCCGTCCAGTGGGACACCGGCACCGTGGGCGCGAACGGCCGGAATCCGCCCGGCCGGAACTGGATGCCGCAGACGCGTCCGGCGGCCTCCAGCTTCTGCGTGAACAGTTCCAGCCCGATGCCCGCGACCTCGCCGGCGTCCGGGGCGGTGCCGTGCCGCTGGAAGACGATGTTGACCGAGGGGTGCGGCACGACGTGCGAGGCGTACGGCTCGGCGAGGTCCCAGTCGATCAGCCAGTAGTGCTCCAGGTACGGCCGCAGCGCGGGCGCGGGCGCCCGGCGCCGGAAACGGACGCGGGCCAGCAGCTCCGGGGCGTCGACGATGCCCCGGGTGTCGCGGCGCGGGCTGTCCGGACCTGCCATACCCGCGATCCTACGGGGCGCCCCTGTCGCATTTCTTCAAGCCGCAGCGGCCTTCCGCGCCCTAGCGTCGGTGCCATGACGACGAGGACCAGTGAACTGCTCGCCACGGCCCGTGACCGGGCGCTGCCCCTGGTGCGGGCGCTGCCGGACGACGCCTTGGACGCGCCGACGCCGTGCGCCGAGTACGACGTGCGGAACCTGCTCAACCACCTCTTCCACGTGGTCGTCGGCTTCCAGGCCCTCGCAGCCCGGGAGGAGGCCGACTTCTCCGTCACCCCGGACCGGCTGTCCGCCTACGGCGACGGGTGGCGGGAGCGCTTCGCCAAGGAGACCGACCTGCTGGTCGAGGCCTGGGCGGCACCGGGCGCCGACGAGGGCGTGGCCGGGTCGATGAACCTGCCGGCGCGCATCGTCGGCGCCATGGCGCTGCTCGATCTGACGGTGCACCCCTGGGACCTGGCCCGGGCCACCGGGCTCCCGTACCCGCCGGACGCCGAGGGGCTGCGGGCGCTGGAGGAGCTCGTGGCCGCCATGGGGCCGACCGCCCGCAGGATGGGGGTCTTCGGCGAGCCCGCGCCGGTCCCCGCCGGGGCCTCCGCCTTCGAGGCGCTGCTGGCGGCCACGGGCCGCGATCCGCGCTGGAGCCGCCCGGCGGTGTAGCGGCGCGCGGACACGCTGGCGTAGCGCGGAACACTTTTGCAACTGGTTGCACAATCGGGCCGGGGTGGTCTACAAAAGTCGCGACGACACCGCGCGCCGCCGCCCGAGGAGACCCCGCGATGAGCCCGTACCCGCACCTGCTGAGCCCGCTCGACCTCGGCTTCACCACCCTCCCGAACCGGGTGCTCATGGGCTCGATGCACATCGGGCTGGAGGAGGCCGAGGGCGGCTTCGAGCGGATGGCCGCGTTCTACGCCGCCCGGGCCCGCGGCGGGGTCGGCCTCATCGTGACGGGCGGCATCGCCCCGAACGACCGCGGCCGCCCCTACCCGGGCGGGGCCCGGATGACCACCGAGGACGAGGCGGCGCAGCACACCGTCGTCACGGACGCCGTGCACCGCGCCGGCGGCCGCATCGCGATGCAGATCCTGCACTTCGGCCGGTACGCCTACCACCCCGGCCTGGTCGCCCCCAGCGCGCTCCAGGCGCCGATCAGCCCCTACGTCCCGCACGCCCTCACCGACGAGGAGGTCGAGGAGACCGTCGAGGACTTCGTCCGGGCGGCCGGGCTCGCCCGGCGGGCGGGCTACGACGGCGTCGAGATCATGGGCTCCGAGGGCTACCTGATCAACGAGTTCATCGCCTCCGCCACCAACCACCGCGACGACCGCTGGGGCGGCTCCTACGAGAACCGCACCCGCTTCCCGTTGGAGATCGTCCGCCGCACCCGCGAACGGGTCGGCCCGGACTTCGTCATCGTCTACCGGCTGTCCATGCTGGACCTGGTGCCCGGCGGCTCCACCCTGGAGGAGGTCGTCTCCCTCGCCAAGGAGGTCGAGGCGGCCGGCGCCACGATCATCAACACCGGCATCGGCTGGCACGAGGCGCGCATCCCCACCATCGCCACCTCCGTCCCGCGCGCCGCGTACACCTGGGTGACGAAGCGGCTGATGCGGGCGGTCTCGGTGCCGCTGGTCACCAGCAACCGGATCAACACCCCCGAGGTGGCCGAGCGGTTGCTCGCCGAAGGAGCCGCCGACATGGTGTCGATGGCCCGTCCGATGCTCGCCGACCCGGACTTCGTCGCGAAGGCCCGCGAGGACCGCGCCGACGCCATCAACACCTGCATCGGCTGCAACCAGGCGTGCCTGGACCACACCTTCAGCGGGAAGCTCACCTCCTGCCTGGTCAACCCCCGTGCCTGCCACGAGACCGAGCTCGTCCTGCTCCCCACCCGGCTGCGCAAGCGCGTCGCCGTCGTCGGCGCCGGGCCCGCGGGGCTCGCCTGCGCCGTCTCGGCCGCCGAACGCGGCCACGCCGTCACCCTCTTCGACGCCGCCGACCGGATCGGCGGCCAGCTCAACGTCGCGCGCAAGGTGCCGGGCAAGGAGGAGTTCGACGAGACGCTGCGCTACTTCCGCACCCGGCTCGCCGAGGAGGACGTGGAGCTGCGCCTGGACACCCACGTCACGGCCGAGTTCCTGGCGGACCGGGGCTTCGACGAGATCGTCCTGGCCACCGGCGTCACCCCGCGCACCCCGGAGATCCCCGGCGCCGACCACCCCAGCGTGCTCAGCTACCTCGACGTACTGCGCGACGGCGCCCCGGTCGGCGAGCGGGTCGCCGTCGTCGGCGCGGGCGGCATCGGCTTCGACGTCGCCGAGTTCCTCACCGACGGCGGTGAGGGCGCGAGCCGGGACCCCGAGACGTACTTCCGCCACTGGGGCGTCGACACCGAGTACCGCGGGCCCGGCGGGCTGCGGACGCCCGAACGGCCGCGGCCGCCGCGCACCCTTCACCTGCTGCAGCGCAAGACCACCAAGGTCGGCGCGGGTCTGGGCAGGACCACCGGCTGGATCCACCGCACCGAGCTCAAGCACCGCGGCGTCACCATGGTCGCGGGCGCTGTCTACGAACGCATCGACGACGAGGGCCTGCACATCACCGTGGACGGCGAGCGGCGCACCGTGCCCGTCGACACCGTCGTCCTGTGCACCGGTCAGGAGCCGCGCCGCGAGCTGTACGAGGCGCTGCGCGCGGTCGGCCACTCCGTGCACCTCATCGGCGGCGCCGACGTCGCGGCCGAGCTGGACGCCAAGCGGGCCATCCGCCAGGGCACCGAACTGGCCGCGGCCCTGTGACCTCGGCCCGGTGACCTCGGCCCTGTGACCTCGGCCCGGTGACCTCGGCCCTGTGACCTCGGACCGTCCGTAGGATGCGGGCATGTCGCTGCCGCACGCCATCCTCACCGCCCTGCTGGAGAAGCCGTCGTCGGGGCTGGAACTGGCGCGCCGTTTCGACCGCTCCATCCGCTACTTCTGGTCCGCGACGCACCAGCAGATCTACCGCGAGCTGGGCCGCCTGGAGGCGGCGGGCCTGATCCGGGAACTGCCCGCCGCACAGCCCGCCCGCGGGCAGCGCAAGGAGTACGAGGTGCTGCCCGCCGGCCGCGCCGAACTGACCGCCTGGGTCGCCGCCACCGAGGACCCCAGGCCCATCCGCGACCCGCTGCTGCTGCGGCTGCGCGCCGCCGCGGTCGTCGGGACCGACGGGCTCGCGGCGGAGCTGCGCCGGCACCTGGCGTTGCACGAGCGGCAGTTGGCGGAGTACGCGGAGATCGAGGGGCGTGACTTCCCGCCGGGGCGTGGCGGAGACGAGGACCGGCTGCGGCACCTGGTGCTGCGGGCCGGTATCGAGCTGGAGACCTTCTGGTCGCGGTGGCTCGTCGAGGCGGTCGCCGAGGTCGAGGGGATGGGCCGGTCCTGAGCGGCCCCCGGCGTCGTCGCCGGGCCCGCAACCGGAAGGGCGTCACATAGGTGCGGCCGCAGCCCCGGGCCGGGGAGCGGCGGGGCGTCCGTGGCTTCCGGCGGAGTTGCGCCGGCACCTGGTGCTGCGGTTGGGGCGTCCCTGAGCGCCGCCGGGGTCGGAGGCCGGGCCCGGGTCCGGAAATGGCGTCACATGGGTGCGGCCGCAGCCCCGGGCCCCGGAGCGGCGGGGCGTCCGTCCGTCAGCGCGTACGGCGCAGCGCCAGCAGTGCCGCGTCGTCGCCGAGGCCGCCGCCGCTCCAGGAGCGCAGGTCGGCCAGCACCCGGTCCAGCAGGTCGTCCGGGTCATGCTCGGGCATCTCCCGCACCCGCTCGGCCAGCGGGTAGAAACGGCCCCGCCGGTCCCGGGCCTCGACCACGCCGTCGGTGCAGAACAGCAGCAGGTCGCCGCGGTGGAAGGGGACCGTCTGTGCGCGGTAGCGGTCGCCGGTCAGGGCGAGCAGCCCGAGCGGCGGCGCCGGGGTCTCGGCCGCCACCTCGGTCACGGTGCCGTGGCGCCGCAGCAGGGGCGGCGGGTGGCCGCAGTTGACCAGCACGGCGGAGTCCCCGTCCTCCGGGACGGCCAGCAGCACGGCGGTGACGAAGTCCTCGCTGCCGCCGCTGCGGGTGAGCGCGCCGTCCAGCCGGGCGGCCACCGAGGCCAGCGCCGGTTCGGATCGGGCCGCGTCCCGGAAGACGCCGAGCACGTCGGCGGCGGTCTCCACGGCGGCCAGCCCCTTGCCGCGTACGTCGCCGAGCAGCACCCGCACCCCGTGGTCGGTCCGCACCACCTCGTACAGGTCGCCCCCGATGCGGGCCTCCGCCTCCGCCGCCACGTAGCGCACCGCGACGCGCAGCGGGCCGATCCGGGGCGGCGGCGGACGCAGCAGGGCGCTCTGCGCCGCCTCGGCGACGCCGCGCACCCGGGCCAGCTCCCGCTCCCGCCCGGTGATCAGGACGACGGCGCCGGTGCTGGTGAAGGTCACCGCGAGCACGGTGATCGCGGAGGCCACGTGGACCAGGGCCGGCACCCCGTGGTTCGCCGCCGCGAGCACGAAGACCAGGCCGATCGCGAGCGCGCCCGCCACCAGCGGGCCGCGGGCGCGGCGGGAGTGCGCACCGGCGAGCACCGGCAGCGCCGCCAGGACGGGGGCGAGGGTCGTGCGCGGGCCCGAGGTCAGGTCGAGGACCATGCACACGGCGATCAGCATGTAGGCCGACGCCAGGAAGCACAGCGCCCCGCGGGACAGCGCGAGCGGGGGCACCTCCGGGTGCTTGTTTGGGCCGCGGGCCATGGGTGCCAGCCCTCCTGTCGCCGGTGCGGGACACCCCTCCTCCATCTTCCCCGCACCGGACGGACGACGGCGGGAATGGACGCGACGGCCCCCGCGTTGAACCCCACGTCCGAAGAAAATGAAAACCATTGTGGACGCTGGAGGTCCCCGCATGGCACGCAGTGAGCAGCGCCCGGTGATCACGCTCCGGTCGACCGCCGGCACCGGCACGGCCTACGTGACCCGCAAGAACCGGCGCAACGACCCGGACCGCATGGTCCTGAGCAAGTACGACCCGGCCGTCGGCCGTCACGTGCCGTTCCGCGAGGAGCGCTGACACCGGCGAAGGCCGACGCCCCCCGTCCCTCCTGCAGACTGGAGCCCACCGTGCAGCACACGATCCACCCCGCCTACCGCCCGGTCGTCTTCCGCGACCGCGCCGCGGACCACGCCTTCCTCACCCGCTCCACGATGACCGGCGAGAAGACCGTCGTCTGGGAGGACGGGAGCACCTACCCGGTGGTCGACGTGGAGATCTCCTCCGCGAGCCACCCGTTCTACACCGGCAACGCCCGCGTGCTGGACACCGCCGGCCGCGTCGAGCGCTTCGAGCGCCGGTACGGCACCGGCGCCCGCCGGGGCTGACCCCGCCGGCGGCCGCGGCGCAGCTCAGGCCTTGCGGTACGTGTACGCGTCCTGGGCCGCCGCGGCCACCGCGTCCAGGTCGCCGCCCGCGGACGCGGTGACCACCGCGGCCACCGCGCCCTCGACGAACGGCGCGTCCACCAGCCGCGTGCCGGGCGGCAGCTCGTCCTCGTCGGCCAGCAGCGTCTTCACCGTGAGGACGGCGCTGCCCAGGTCGGCGAGGACGGCGACACCGTCGCCCTCGTCCACCGAGCGCGCGGCGGCGACGATCTTGGCGGCGTCGGTGCCGAGCCCGCCGTCCGGCGCACCGCCGGCGGCGGCCACCGGAACCTTGGCGCCGCCACCGCTCAGACCCTTCGCCATACGGGCCACCGTCTCGGCCACCTGGGCGCTGTGCGACACCAGCACCAGGGCGACCGTCATGCGGCGCCCTCCCGGGCGGCGCCGGCCAGGGCCCC
This sequence comes from Streptomyces sp. NPDC008238, assembly GCF_042956445.1. Taxonomy (NCBI): domain Bacteria; kingdom Bacillati; phylum Actinomycetota; class Actinomycetes; order Kitasatosporales; family Streptomycetaceae; genus Streptomyces; species Streptomyces sp. NPDC008238. Next base: position 31,951 of record NZ_JBIBGK010000025.1, read on the forward strand.
CAGCAGGAGCGCCGAGGAGGCCGCTCCCGGATCCTGGTGCCCGATGCTCCGCTCCCCGAGGTAGCTCGCCCGTCCCTTGCGGGCCTGCATCGGCACCGTCGCCAGCGCGCCCTCGTCGGCGGCGATGGCGGCGGCCGCCAGCGCCTCCGCGAGCCCGGCACCCTTGTCGAGGGCGAACGACAGCGCCTCCACGGCCGGCGCCAGCGCGTCCAGCATCGTCTTGTCGCCCTGGGCCGCGCCGCCCAGCTGGGCCACGCCGTCGACCCCCTCCCGCAGTGCCTGCGCGAACTGCTCGGGCGCCACCTGGTGCGCGTCGCCCAGGGCCTTGCCCGTCTTGCGCAGCAGCGTCCCGTACAAGGGGCCCGAGGCCCCGCCCACCGTACTGATCAGCTGCCGGCCGACCAGCACCAGCACGCCGCCCGGGGAGTCCGGCGGCTCCTTCTCCACCGCGGTGCGCGCCGCGATGAAGCCGCGCCGCATGTTCGCGCCGTGGTCGGCGTCCCCGATGGGGGAGTCCAGCTCCGTCAGCCGGTCCGCCTCCCGCTCGATCACCGAGGCCGCGGCGGTGAACCAGCGGCGGAGGAAGGCCGTGTCGATCACCTGGCCCGCTCCGGTGGACGATGCCTCGCTCATCTCTCCCGCTCCTTGATCTCGCTCAGGCGCCCCAGCGCAGGGCCGGCGTGCTCACCGGCGCGTCCCACAACCGCAGCATTTCCTCGTCCACCTGGCACACGGACACCGACGCGCCCGCCATGTCCAGCGACGTCACGTAGTTGCCGACCAGTGTGCGGGCCACCGTCACGCCGCGCTCCCCGAGCACCCGGTGCACCTCGGCGTTGAACCCGTACAGCTCCAGCAGCGGCGTCCCGCCCATGCCGTTCACCAGGAGCAGCACCGGACCGTCCGGGCGGAGGTCGTCCAGGACGGCGTCGACGGCGAACTCCGCGACCTCCGCCGAGGTCATCATCGCCCGCCGCTCCCGGCCCGGCTCGCCGTGGATGCCGATGCCCAGCTCCAGTTCCCCCGCCGGGAGGTCGAAGGTGGGCGCGCCCTTGGCCGGTGTGCTGACCGCGGTCAGCGCCACCCCGAAGCTCCGCGAGAGCTCGTTCACGCGCCGCGCGACGGCCTGGACGCGCTCCAGCGGCGCCCCCTCCTCGGCCAGCGCGCCCGCGATCTTCTCCACGAAGAGCGTGGCGCCGGTGCCGCGCCGCCCCGCGGTGTAGAGGCTGTCGGTCACGGCCACGTCGTCGTTGACCAGGACCCTGCCGACCATGATCCCTTCGTCCTCGGCCAGCTCGGCGGCCATGTCGAAGTTCAGCACGTCACCGGTGTAGTTCTTGACGATGAACAGCACCCCGGCCCCGCTGTCCACCGCCGCGGCCGCCCGCACCATCTGGTCGGGGACGGGCGAGGTGAACACCTCGCCGGGGCACGCCGCGTCGAGCATCCCGCGTCCCACGAACCCGCCGTGCAGCGGCTCGTGCCCCGAACCGCCCCCGGAGAGCAGTGCGACCTTGCTCGCGACCGGCGCGTCCCGGCGCACGACCACCCGGTTCTCCACGTCCACGGTCAGCTCCGGATGCGCGGCCGCGAACCCCCGCAGCGCGTCGGCCACCACGGTCTCCGGGACATTGATCAGCATCTTCATGGAACGGCTCCGTCCAAAGGCAGGGTCTGGCGGTGCTGCGCTGTCACATCAGACTACAAATCTGCCGGGCCGTGGGCAGTCCCGATGACCGACGAGTCTCCTGTGCACCGTGCACAGGCCCTGGTCCGTGTCGTCACCAGCCTTCCCCCGGGGACGCCGCCGGGCCCGCCCGCACAAGGCCTATGGCCGGCCCCCGTCCGGGACGAGCGGCGCGCGGCGCCCGAGCAGCTGCGCCTCGGCCCGGTCGAGGTAGGAGGTCAGCAGCAGCTCCGCCCCCGCCGGGTCGGCCGCCTCCAAGGCGGCCAGGATCTCCCGGTTGCCGTCCAGATAGGGCTCGTGGAACTCCCGGGGGTCGTCCATCGTGTGGAAGGCGAGCCGGAGTTCGGCGAGCACGCCGGTCATCAGCCCGGTCAGCCGGGGGCTGTGCGCCAGGTCGACCAGCGCCTGGTGGAAGTGGATGTCGGCGGTGCCGAGCTCCACCCACCGCGCGCCGCCGGCGGCCCGTTCGCCCTCCGCCACGGCGTCCGCGGCCGCGGACAGGTCGTACGGCCCGGCCCCGAGGCCGCGGATCACGGAGCACTCGACCACCCGGCGCACCCGGTAGATGTCGGCGACGTCCGCGGCCGTCAGCACCCGGACGAAGACCCCGCGGTTGAGTTCGTGCACCAGCAGCTTCTCGTGCGTCAGCAGCCGGAACGCCTCACGGAGGGTGTTGCGGGACACGCCGAGCGCCCCGGCGACGACGTCCTCGGCGAGCTTGCCGCCCGGCGGCAGACGGCCCTCGGAGATCCGGGTGCGCAGCACCGCGGCGACCCGGTCGGCGGTGCTGGCGCGGGCCAGCAGCGCGCGGTCGCCCGCGAGGACCGCCGGATCCACCTCGGCCGCCATCGTCCCCGCCCCTCTCGCGCCGTGGGCGCGCCGCGGACCCGCGGCGCGGGCCCAGTCAATCCGAGAGCGGAGGAGAAGACAACGGGGCTCTTGTCGGATTGTTCAACAAGAATCTACGGTGATCGGACGCCGGGAAGCGTTCGCCCCGGCCCGCCGGACACCGCAGCTCGCGTCGCCCGACCGGACGCGGCCCTTCCCGAGGAGTTCGCCGTACCGATGACCGACCTCGTGATCGACCTCAACGCGGACCTCGGGGAGGGCTACGGACGCTGGGTCCTCACCGACGACGACGCCCTGCTGTCCGTGGTCACCAGCGCCAACGTCGCCTGCGGCTTCCACGCGGGCGACCCCGGCATCATGCGCCGGGTCTGCGACACCGCTGCCGCGCGCGGAGTGCGCATCGGCGCCCAGGTCTCCTACCGCGACCTCGCGGGGTTCGGCCGGCGGGCGATGGAGGTGCCCGCCGACGAACTCTCCGACGAGATCACGTACCAGATCGGCGCGCTGGAGGTCTTCGCCCGCGCCGCCGGGGCCCAGGTGGCGTACGTGAAACCGCACGGGGCCCTCTACAACAAGGTCGTCGTCGACGACGACCAGGCCGCCGCCGTCGCCGCGGGCACCCGGCGGGCGGACCCGGCCCTCCCAGTGCTCTGCCTGCCCGGCTCCGCCATGGAACGGGCGGCCCGGGAGGCCGGGCTCGACGTGGTGGGGGAGGCCTTCGCCGACCGCGCCTACACCGCCGCCGGCACGCTCGTCCCCCGCGGCACCACGGGCGCGCTCATCGCCGACCCCCACGAGGTCACCCGGCAGGCCGTCGCCCTCGCCCGCGACGGCGTCACCACGGCCCTGACCGGTGAGCGGGTGACCGTGCGGGCGCGGTCGCTGTGCCTGCACGGCGACTCCCCGGACGCGGTGGCCACGGCCCTGCGGGTACGGGCCGCGCTCGAGGACGCGGGCGTGCGGCTGGCGGCGTTCGCATGAGGGTCCTCACGGTCGGGGAGGACGCGCTCCTGATCGACCTGGCCACCCCCGAGGAGGCGTGGTCCTGGCACGCCGAGCTGCTGCGCCGCCGCGGCGAGGGCACCCTCGTCCCGGTGCGCGAGATCGTCCCCGGCGAGCGGACCGTGCTGCTGTCCGGGGTGCCGGACGCGGCGGCGCTGCGCGCCGAGTTGCGCGGCTGGTCCGTCACCGCCCGTCCGGCGGACACCGGGCCGCTCGTGGAGGTCCCCGTCCGTTACGACGGGCCCGACCTGGCGGTGGTGGCCGAACGCTGGGGCGTCGCGGCGGAGGACGTGGCCCGGGTGCACAGCGGCACCGAACACCGGGTCGCCTTCTGCGGGTTCGCCCCGGGCTTCGCCTACATGACCGGACTGGGAGAGCGGTACGGCGTGCCGCGCCGGGCCGAGCCGCGTACCTCGGTGCCGGCCGGCTCGGTGGCCGTCGCGGGCCCCTACACCGGCATCTACCCGCGGAGTTCACCGGGCGGCTGGCAGCTGATCGGCACCACGTCCGTCCGCCTGTGGGACCTGGAAAGGGAGCCGGCCGCGATGCTCGCCCCCGGCACCCGCGTGCGCTTCGTCCCCGCGTCCGAGGGGGCGGGCGCATGAGCGGGGGCGAGCTGCGGATCGTCCGGGCCGGTGCGCTGACCACCGTCCAGGACCTCGGGCGGTACGGTCACGCCGCCCTCGGCGTCGCCCGTTCCGGGGCCCTGGACCGCCCGGCGCACCGGCTGGCCAACCGCCTGGTGGGCAACGCCGACGACGCCGCGACGCTGGAGACCACGCTCACCGGGGTGGCCGTGCGGGCCGCCCGTCCGGCCGTCGTCGCGGTCACCGGCGCCCCGGCACCGGTCCTGCTCGACGGCCGCCCCGCGCCGTGGGGCACCGCCGTGCGGCTGCCGGCCGGGGCCGTGCTCGACGTGGGGCCCGCCACGCGCGGGGTGCGCAGCTACCTCGCGGTCGGCGGCGGCGTGGCCGTGCCCGCGGTGCTCGGCAGCCGCTCCACCGACCTGCTGTCGGGGCTGGGGCCCGCACCGCTCAGGGACGGTGACGTGCTGCCGCTGGGCCCGGCGCCCGGGCTCCCCGTCCACGCGGAACCGGCCCCGCACGCCGGTCCGCCGCGGGAACTCGTGCTGCCGCTGCGGCTCGGGCCGCGGGACGACTGGTTCACGGCCGCCGCCGTCCGTACCCTCGCGGCCGGCCGCTTCCAGGTGTCGGACCGCAGCAACCGCATCGCGCTGCGCACCACGGGGCCCGCGCTGGAGCGGGCCGTCCCCGGGGAGCTGCCGAGCGAGGGCATGGTGGTGGGCGCCGTCCAAGTGCCGCCGGACGGCAGGCCGGTGGTCTTCCTCGCCGATGCGCCGACCACCGGCGGCTACCCGGTGGTCGGCGTCGTCCCCGAGCGCGGCCTGGCCGCGGCCGCGCAGGCCGTTCCGGGGCTGCCGGTGCGCTTCGTGCCCCAACGCTGAAGCCGGTCTCGGCCCTTCCGAATTTCTGCAACGCGTTCTACTCTTGCGCCGTCGTCGCTCAGGGACGCGACCGGACCTCGGGAGGGGCCGTGCACCTGGACCACACACCGGAGCAGCAGCGGCTGCGCGCCGAACTCAGGTCGTACTTCGCCGGACTGGTGCCCGACAACGCCTACGCACGCCACTTCGACCGGGCCGCCGCCAAGCGCTTCTACCGCGACACCGTACGGCGGCTCGGCCGCGACGGCTGGCTCGGCGTCGGCTGGCCGAAGGAGTACGGCGGCCGCGGCATGACCCCGATGGAGCAGTTCGTCTTCTTCGACGAGGCCGCTCAGGCGGGCGTCCCGCTGCCGCTCATGGCGCAACACCGTCGGCCCCACGATCATGCAGTTCGGCACCGAGGAGCAGAAGGCGTACTTCCTGCCGCGCATCCTCTCCGGCGAGATCGACTTCGCCATCGGCTACTCCGAGCCCGACGCCGGAACGGACCTGGCGGCGCTGCGCACCCGCGCCGTGCGGGAGGGCGACGCCTATGTCGTCAACGGCCAGAAGATCTGGACCACCAACGGCGACACCGCCGACTGGGTCTGGCTCGCCGTCCGCACCGACCCCGGCGCGCCGCCCCACAAGGGCATCTCCATCCTCCTGGTGCCGACCGGCGACCCCGGCTACTCCTGGACGATCATCAACACCCTGGCCTCCCACGACACCACCGCGAGCCACTACGAGGACGTCCGCGTCCCGGTCGACCGCCGCGTCGGCGAGGAGAACCAGGGCTGGCGGCTGATCACCACCCAGCTCAACCACGAACGCGTCACCCTCGCCGCCCACGGCACCATGGCGATCCGCGCCTTCCACGACGTGCGCCGCTGGGCCGCCGACACCAAACTGGCCGACGGCCGCCGGGTCATCGACCTCTCCTGGGTGCGTGGCCGCCTCGCCCGCGTGCACGTCCGCCTGGACGCCATGAAACTGCTCAACTGGCAGATGGTCGACGCCCTCCAGCGCGGCACCCTGACCCCCCACGACGCCTCGGCCGTCAAGGTCTACGGCTCCGAGGCCCGTCGCGACGCGTACGCCTGGCTGATGGAGATCACCGGCGCCCTCGGCCCCATGAAGGAGGGCTCCGCGGGCGCCGTCCTCCACGGCGAGCTGGAACGCGGCTACCGCAGCGCCGTCATCTTCACCTTCGGCGGCGGCAACAACGAGATCCAGCGCGAGATCATCTCCTGGATCGGGCTGGGCATGCCGCGCGTGCGCAGGTGAGCAGGCGACCCGTCGCGGGGCCGGGCGCGTCCCGGAGCGGGACACGGCCGCACCGCGACACGGTCCTACGACCACCGGCAGGGGCACGACGGGACCTGCGCTCGATGCCCGCCCGCCCCGGGCGGGCCTAGCGTGCGGCGCATGGAGATCCCCGAGCAGTTCAAGTACGCCGTCATCCCGCACGCGTTGGTCGACGGGGCCGCCGAGGCGATCACGTTCTACGCGGCCGCGTTCGGAGCGGAGGAGTCCTTCCGGCTCGAAGGCGACGACGGGCGCATCGTGCACGCCGAGATCACGATCCACGGCTCCACCCTCATGCTCGGCGACACCGAGGCCCCGCCGCCCGCCGGGGCCGCACCCTCCGTCGTCCTGCACGTCTACGTGCCGGACGTGGACGCGCTGACCGGCCGCGCGGTGGCCGCCGGCGCCGAACTGCTCACGGCCCCGGCCGACATGCCCTACGGGGCGCGGCAGTCGATGCTCCGCGATCCCTTCGGCCACGTGTGGATCTTCCTGACGCCGCTCACCGCCTGATCAGAAGTGCGTGGCGATCCCGAACGCCTCGCGCAGCCGGCGCATGTCGTGGCGGTCCCGGTCGGCCGGCTCGTACCCCTGGTGGAAGTACACCTGCTGCTCGGCCGACAGGCAGGGGACGGGGGTCCGTTCGACCTCGCCGGTGACGAAGCAGGCGGCAGGGTAGACGAACGGGCGCCCCGGCTCCGGCGAGGCCTGCTCCGCGCTTCCGTCGGCGGCGAACACCAGGGGGTGCAGGTCGATCTCGCGGCCCCGGGGGTCGGTGACGACGAAGCGCACCGGCCGCCAGTCGAGCGACTCGGCGAAGCCGGCCGCGGCCAGCGCCGCGACGACGGCGTCCTCCTGCTCGTGGCGGTGCATCAGGTCCAGGTCCCGGTGGTCGCGGGTCCGTCTCCCGAGCAGGGCGTCGATCCCCCAGCCCCCACCGACCCAGACCTGCGCGCCGGCCCCCCGCAGCAGGTCCAGGATCTCCACCACGTCCCGGCCGGTCATCATCGCCGCATCCCCCTCGTCCGGTTCGACGCCCCCAGGGTGCCACCCGGAGCGGATCACGACGCAGGGAACCCCGGAGTATGCTGGAGACAGCGGTGGTCCCTCGCGACCGCCGCGCGGCGGTGGGGCCCGCCGTACCCGAACCGCGGTGAGGATGCCGCCAACGGTCCCTACTTGTGACGGAACGCGTCCGGTCAGGACGCCTCACGAGTAGGAGACACATGACCTCACCGGCCCCCCACCCCGCGATGAGCGACCCAGCCTCCCCCGACGCCGAGTCCCCACCGCCCCTGCCGCCGCGATCCGCGCGGGTGCGGGAGCAGGCGCCCGTCGTCGCCGTGGTCGCGGCCGGAGGCGTGCTCGGGGCCTGCGCGCGCTACGGCGCGGCCCTGGTCTGGCCCACCGCTGCCGGCGGCTTCCCGTGGACCACCCTCGGCGTCAACGCGCTCGGCTGCGCCGTGATCGGCGCGTTCATGGTGGCCATCACCGAGGTGTGGGCCGCGCACCGGCTCGTCCGCCCGTTCTTCGGCACGGGCGTCCTCGGGGGCTTCACCACCTTCTCCACGTACGCCGTCGACATCCACGGCCTGGTCCAGGGCGGGCACGCCGGCGCCGGGCTGGCGTACCTCGCCGCCACGCCGCTGATCGCGCTGGCCGCGGTGTGGGGTGCGGCGCACACGGCCCGACGCCTTCTCGGATGGAGGCAGACATGACACGGCTGCACGGCACCGCTCTGCGGCTGACGATCCTGATCGGCGACAACGACACCTGGCACCACAAGCCGTTGTGCTCCGAGATCACCCGCCGCGCCCACGACGCGGGCCTGGCCGGGGCCAGCGTCTTCCACGGGGTCGAGGGCTTCGGCGCCTCCTCACTGATCCACACCAGCCGGCTGCTCTCGCTGACCGACAACCTTCCGGTGGCCGTCGTCATCGTCGACCACGAGGAGCGCATCCGGGCGTTCCTGCCGCAGCTCGACGAACTGGTCACCGAAGGACTGGTCACCCTCGACGAGGTCGAGGTCATCCGCTACGTGGGACGGGGGAACCACGGGTGAACTGGCTGCTCGTCATCGCCGGGGCCGCGGTCGGGGCGCCGCTGCGCTACCTCACGGACCGTGCCGTCCAGGCCCGGCACGACACGGTCTTCCCGTGGGGCACGTTCACGGTCAACGTGGTCGGCTGCCTCGTCCTCGGCCTGCTGGCCGGCGCCGTCACCTACGACGCGGCGTCCCACTCGGTGCAGCTCCTGGTCGGCACGGGGTTCTGCGGGGCGCTCACCACCTACTCGACCTTCTCCTACGAGACCCTGCGGCTGGCCGAGACGGGGGCGCGGTTCTTCGCCGTGGCGAACGTCGTCGCCAGTGTGGTCGCCGGCGTCGGCGCCGCCTTCACCGGGGCCGCCGTGGCCCAGGCGTTGTGGGCCTGAACCGGCCCGGCACCCGCCCGCGCTCCTCGGGGGCGGGTGACCGCCGAACAGGACGCCCGGCCCCACGTACCTAAAATGGGAGAGGTCCACACTCCGGCCTGTCGCCCGGAGCGGACGCGGTGTGTCCCCCGCCGACAGGTGCCGTGCGGACGCGCCGGGCGCCGGGCGACGCGGCTCCCACCGCGGGAGGGCACGATGTCCCTGACTCAGCGTCCCAGCACCAGGATCCAGACGGCGGGCCACGCCCAGACCCCACCGGCCGACATCCGCGACTCGCTGTTCACGGCGCCCCTGCTGCTGATCGGCGGATGGGTGTTCGCCGCCGGCTGGGCGCTGGCGTACCCCGACACGCCCATCGGCAACGACGTGCGGATCGTCGACCTCGTCTTCTCGACGATCGTCCTGCTCAACGCGATCGCGCGGGTGGCCAGGACCCGGGGGCCCGGCAGCGACGTCATCACCATCGTGTGCGGCGCCTGCCTGATCGTCTCGCCCTTCGTCTTCGGCTACTTCGGCGACCCGGGCGCCGGTCTCGCACCCCTCAACCAGATCGTGACGGGGGTGGCCCTGATCGTGCTCGGCGCGGTCAGCCTGGCCCTCATCGAGCGCAGGCGCTCCCACAGGCCTGCCGGTGCCGCGCCCGTCCACTGAGGCCCCACCGCCGGCGGACCACGCGGGGCAGACCCGTCGTGCCGCGCGGCCCTATGCTCGGCGCTGCGGGCACCAGGCCGCAGGGCGCCGTCCCGGTCACGGGCGGGGCCGGCCGTGGTCGCACGGCGACAGGAGGCTGCGATGCGCGACGCCGACCCCGGGCTCTTCGGACCCGCCTCGGTCACCTGGCAGATGCACGGCGACCCCATGATGTGGATCGCCGGCGTACGGGCGCTGTACCTGCAGGCGCTGCACCCGCGCGCGGTGCGCGGCGTCACGCAGAACTCGGACTTCCGCCGGGACGCGTGGGGGCGCCTGCTGCGCACCGCCGACTTCGTCGGCACGATCACCTACGGCACCACCCTGGAGGCCGAGCGGGCCGGGGCCAAGGTGCGCGGCATCCACCGCCGGCTGTCCGTCACGGACCCGGACAGCGGCGAGCGCCTGCCCGTCGACGACCCCGACCTGCTGCTGTGGGTGCACTGCGCGGAGATCGACTCGTACCTGGAGGTCGCGCGGCGCTCCGGCTTCCCGCTCTCCGACGCGCAGGCCGACGCCTACGTCGCCGAACAGCGGGAGGCCGCACGACTGGTGGGTTTGGACCCGGCGGAGGTCCCCGACGACACCGGGTCGCTCGCCGCGTACTTCGAGAAGGTGCGGCCCGAACTGGCCGCCGGCCCCGAGGCCCAGGAGGTCTACGCCTTCCTGCAGGGGCCGCCCGTGCCCCGGGTGCTGCTGCCCCTGCGGTTCGCCGTCTGGGGCCGGGCCACCGCACTGGCCTACGCGGCGCTGCCGCCCTTCGCCCACGAGCTGTACGGGCGCCCCGCCCCCGCCGTCCCCGTCACCGGGCGACGGCTGCGCGGCACGGGCCTGCTGCTGCGCACGATCCCCTCCTACGTGCGCTGGCAGCTGCCGCCCGGGCACATCCTCAAGGCGGTCGGACGGCTCGGCCCCGGCACCCACCCGTCCGCCCACCGGCTGCGCGAGCAGGCACGTTCCCGGGGGTAACGGCGGGTCCCCAACCGTGCCCCCCGCGGTCATACTGGGTGCGGGGAGAGGCGGACGACCGGGGGCGGGGCGGCGTACACCATGACGGCGGGTCGGTACGACGGGGGAACACTGCTGCGCGAGCGCTACCGGATGCGGGAGCGCATCGGGCGCGGCGGCATGGGCGAGGTCTGGAAGGCGCTGGACGAGTCGCTGGGCCGCGAGGTCGCGGTCAAGTGCCTGAAGCCGACGAGTCCTTCCCTCGACCCCTCCGTGCACCGGGTGCTGCGTGAACGGTTCCGGAGGGAGGCCCGGGTCGCGGCGGCACTCCAGCACCGCGGCATCACCGTCGTCCACGACTTCGGCGAGAGCGAGGGCGTGCTCTTCCTCGTCATGGAACTGCTGGACGGCCGCAACCTGCGGCAGTTGCTCGGCGACAACGAGGGCCGCCCGCTGCCCCTGCCCGACGTCACCGACATCGCCGCGCAGATCGCGGCGGCCCTCGCGTACACCCACGCGCGAGGCATCGTGCACCGCGACCTGAAGCCGGCGAACGTCATGCGGCTCGCCGACGGGGACGTCAAGATCTGCGACTTCGGCATCGCCCGGCTCGGCCACGACATCGGCTTCACCTCGCGGCTGACGGGCACCGGGGTCGCGATGGGCACCCCGCACTACATGTCACCGGAGCAGATCGGCGGCGAGGAGGGGATCGACCACCGCAGCGACCTGTACTCGCTGGGGTGCGTGCTCTACGAGATCGCCACCGGAGCCCCGCCCTTCGACCTCGACGACACCTGGGCCGTCCTGGTCGGCCACCGCGACACCCCGCCGCGGCCGCCGCGCGAGCACCGGCCCGACCTGCCGGGGGAACTGGAGCGACTCGTCCTCGACCTGCTCGCCAAGAGCCCGGAGGACCGCCCGCAGAGCGCCGCCGACGTGGCCGGCCGGCTCAAGACGCTCCGGGACGGCGCGCACGGGGCCCACGGCGGCCCGGGCGGCCCGGCAGGGATCCGCCCCGAGCCCGGGCTGCCGTCTTGGGCGCGCCGGCTGGAGCTGCAGTCGGGGGCGCCCAGCGTGCACGGCACCGGGGCGCTGGCGAGCCGGCACACGGCGGCCGTGGGACTCGCCCGGCTGGGCCGCTGGTCCGAGGCCGAGCGGTCGCACCGCGCCGTCGCCGAGGAGCGCGAGCGGCTGCTCGGCGCCACCCATCCCGACACGCTCACCAGCCGCTACGAACTCGCCCTGTGCCTCAGCCGCGGCGGACGCCACGCCGAGGCGCTGCGCGCCTACGAGGAGGTGGCGGCGGCCCGGGCGCGGGCGCTGGGCGAGGACCACCCCGGCACGCTCGCCGCCCGCCAGGAGGCCGCCTACGTCCTCGGCCGCCTCGGCCGTCACGAGGAGGCCCGCCAGGGCTACGCCGCGGTGCTCGCCGCGAGGGAACGGCGGCAGGGCGCCGACCACCCCGACACCCTCCACTGCCGGCACAACCTCGCGGTCACGCTCGGGCGGCTCGGCCGTACGCAGGAGGCGTACGCCTCGGCAGCCGAGGTCGCGGACTCCCGCACCCGCGTCCTGGGCCCCGCCCATCCCGACACGCTCACCACCCGCTGCGAGGTCGGCCACCTGCTCGGGCTGCTCGGCCGCTGGCCGGAGGCCCGTTCCACCTACGCCCACGTCGCCGCGATCCGGGCGACCCTGCTGGGCGCCGACCACCCGGACACCCTCGCCACCCGCCACGAACTGGGCATCTGCCTGGGGCGGATGGGCCTCGGCGCCGAGGCGCACGAGCTCTACACCGACCTCGTCGCCCTCCGTACCCGCGTCTCGGGCCCCGCCCACCCCGACACCCTCCGGGCCCGGCACGGCCTCGGGGTCGGCCTCGGGCGCCTGGGCCGGTGGCGGGACGCCCTCGCCGAGGCCCGCGACGTCGCGGCGGTCCGCACCCGCGTGCTGGGCGCGGACCACCCGGACACGCTCGTCAGCCGCCGCGAGATCGCCGTGGCCCTCGGCTGGCTGGGCGACTGGCGCGAGGCGCTGGTCCTCCACGAGGCGGTGTACGAGGCACGCCGGCGCGCCCTCGGCGCGGACCACCCGGACACGGCCGCCAGCCGCGAGGACCGGGCCCACTGCCGTGAGCGCCTGGGCCTGCGCGACTGACCGGGCTCAGGGGCGGCCGGTCAGCCTGGCCCGGGCCGCCCTGCCGAACGCCGCCACGAGCCGGTTGCCCTCGCCGGCGCGGGTCGCCAGCACGACGTGGCTCGGCTCGACGCCCTCGAGGGGGATCGCGGTGAGGTCGGGACGCAGGCCGCCGCGGACGCCCGCCGAGATGGACACGGCCTGCCCGGCGGCGACCACCTCGAACTTGTCCTCGACGGCGTCGATGAGGGGGCCGTCCGGCGCCGGGCTGCCGTCGGGCCGGGGGTCGATGCGCCAGAACGCGCTCCACGACGGGTCGGACTCCCGCACACGGGGCAGGGGTTCGCCGGCGATGTCGTCGAGGGTGACCGACTCCCTGCCCGCCAGGCGGTGGTCCAGCGGCACCACCAGCACCCGGGGCTCGTCGTAGAGCGCCGTCACGTGCAGCCCGTCGGTGGGCAACGGCATCCGGGTCACCACGGCGTCCACCCGGTGGTCGAGCAACGCCACGCGCGCCTCGTTCCAGGGCACGTGCTGGGTGCGCACCTCGGCCTCCGGGTGCCGCGCGCGCAGTTCCCGTACCGCGGGGGTCACGATGAGCCCCGCGGTGTAGCCGACGGTGATCCCGTCCGGGCGGGCGGCGGCACGGGCCTCGGCCGCGGCGGTCGCGGCGGAACGCAGCAGCGCCTTGGCGCGGGGCAGGAAGACCTCCCCTGCGCCGGTGAGGACGGTGCCTCTCGGGGTGCGGTCCAGCAGACGCGCGCCGAGCTGCTCCTCGAGGCGGCGGACCTGCCGGCTCAGGGACGGCTGGGTGACGTGGAGGGCCTCGGCGGCCCGGCCGAAGTGCCGGTGCTCGGCGACGGCCGCGAAGTAGCGCACCAGCCGCAGGTCGAGGTCCGGCGGAGCGGAAGAGGAGTCGCTCATGGCCTCAGCCTAGCCCGTCGCACGCCGTTCACCTGGGGTGATGCCCGGAACGTATTGCGCCGTGCAGAACGGGCCTTGGACCGCGGGCCTTACCGGCCCGCACGATGGGGACCGAACCGGAGCGCGCCGCCGGCACCGCGCGAGGGGACGGCACCACACCACCTCATCGAAGGATCGCAGCATGCGTGTTTTCGTCACCGGCGCCACGGGTCACATCGGGACCGCCGTCGTCGCCGAACTCCTCGGGGCCGGGCACGAGGTCGTCGGCCTCGCCCGCTCGGACCGTTCCGCCGCCGCCCTGACGGCCGCGGGCGCCGGGGTGCACCGCGGCAGCCTGGAGGACCCGGAGGCCCTGCGCCGCGGCGCGGCGGAGGCCGACGGGGTCATCCACCTCGCCTTCGACCACGCCTTCTCCGACTACGTGGGCGCGGTCGCCGCCGACCTGCGGGCCGTCGAGGCGATGGGCGAGGCGCTCGCGGGCTCCGGACGCCCCTTCGTCATCACGTCCGGCACCCTGATGCTCGCGCACGTCGCACCGGGCATCCTCGGGACGGAGGACCACGCCATCGCCCCGTCCACGCCCCCGGTGCCGCGTGCCGAGGCCGAGAACGCCGCGGTCGCGCTCGCCGCGCGCGGGGTCCGCTCGTCGGTCGTCCGGCTCGCCCCCTCCGTGCACGGCCCCACCGACCTGCACGGCTTCGTCCCGCGGCTGATCGGCTTCGCCCGCGACAACGGCGTCGCGGCGTACGTGGAGGACGGCGCCACCCGCTGGCCCGCCGTCCACACCCGCGACGCGGCGCGCCTGTTCCGGCTGGCCCTGGAGGCGGCGCCGGCGGGTTCGCGCCTGCACGGGGCCGCCGACGAGGGCATCCCCTTCCGGGAGATCGCCGAGGCGATCGGCCGCGGCCTGGACGTCCCGGTCAAGAGCGTGCCGCGCGAGGCCGCGCGGGAGCACTTCGGCTTCCTGTCCGGCTTCGTGACGCTCGACAACCCGACGTCGAGCGCGCGTACCCAGGAACTCCTGGGATGGCGCCCGGAGCACCCCGGCCTGCTCCAGGACCTGGCGGAGGGCCGCTACTTCGGCCCCTCCGAGGGCTGAACCGGGGCGGCGGCCGGCGGTCACGGCCACCGGTTGACCTGCGGCCATGACCGCGAACCCGTACGACGCGTCGAGGATCACCCTCCCGGAGTTCGACGCGGGCGTGCGTGCCCGGCCGGGGACGTACTTCCGGTACGGGCAGGGCGACCCGCGGCTGCCGACCGCCGTACTGACCGCCGTCGCCGGGTACCGCCGCTCTGCCGCACGGCTGGAACGGCCCGCGCCGGGCGACAGGGGTCGCCCACGCGTCCGGGCCGCTTCCCGAGCCGTCGGGCGGAGCTGTGGTCGGCATCGTCCCGCCGGGCCGTTCCGAATCGGGCGGCGCCCCGGTCGCGTTCGCCCCTTGTGGGCGTCCACGCCGTCGTCGTCACCGGCCTCCGACGAGGAGGCCCTGCGGCCGACGCCGCACACGGCACGATGGCGGCCCCGGACGGAGACGTCCGGGGCCGCCGTCGTTTCCTGAGCGCTCGTCGAGATCACCGGGGACCTCGCCTTCGCGGTGACCCTCGACGAGCCGCACGCCTGGCAGGACGCGCCCGCCCCGGGGTACTTCGGCTCCCTGCTCGGCCCCCTGGTACCTGCCCGCCGCAGCCGCGGCGCTGACCACGCGCACGGTGGTGGAGATGTGGTGCGGTGGCCGCCGCTTCCGGCAGGAACTGACGGGGTCGCGGCCCGCCACGCCGCCCCGTGAGTGGGCGGCGCCCGCCGCCGGCAGCGGGACGCGGTGGGAATTCACCCTGGACGCCGGCTACTTCGGGCCGGGCGCGGCCCTGACCCGGCAGCGGGGCCCGCTCGATACCCGCGCGCCGGACTGCGCGGAGGCCGCGGGGCCCGGACGGGTGGTCGTCCGGGACCTGCGCGACGGCCGACGGCGGGCCGGAGACTTCGTCAAAATCTGACGTAGCATCAGAAAATCTCTTCCCCCGGCAGGTCCGCTCGGGCATCCTGCCCCCATGGAGACGGAGCTGAGCAAGAGGCTGGGCATCGAGCACGCCATCTTCGGCTTCACGCCGTTCCCCGCCGTCGCGGCCGCGATCAGCCGGGCCGGCGGCATGGGGGTCCTCGGCGCGGTGCGCTACACCGCGCCCGACGAGCTGGCCCGGAGCCTGGAGTGGCTGGAGGCGCACGCCGACGGCCGCCCCTACGGGCTGGACGTCGTCATGCCGGCCAAGAAGGTGGAGGGCGTCAGCGAGGCGGACGTCGAGGCGATGATCCCCGGGGGGCACCGGGACTACGTCCGGGAGGTGCTGGCCAAGTACGGGGTGCCGGAGCTGGAGCCGGGCGATGCCACGGGCTGGCGCATCACGGGCTGGATGGAGCAGGTGGCCCGCTCGCAGCTCGACGTCGCCTTCGACTTCCCGATCGGCCTGCTCGCCAACGCGCTCGGCTCCCCGCCCCCGGACGTCGTGGGGCGCGCCCACGAGCGGGGCGTCCCCGTCGCCGCTCTCGCCGGCAGCGCCCGGCACGCCCGCCACCACCAGGAGGCGGGCATCGACATCGTCGTCGCACAGGGCTACGAGGCCGGCGGGCACACCGGCGAGATCGGCGGCATGGTGCTCGTGCCCGAGGTCGTCCGTGCCGTCGACCCGCTGCCCGTGCTCGCCGCCGGAGGCATCGGCACCGGAGAACAGGCCGCCGCAGGACTGGCGCTGGGCGCCCAGGGCGTGTGGCTCGGCTCGGTGTGGCTGACCACCACGGAGGCCGAACTGCCCTCCTCCGCCCTGGTCCGCAAGCTTCTCGCGGCCGGCTCCGGCGACACCGTCCGCTCGCGCGCCCTGACCGGCAAACCGGCCCGCCAGCTGCGCACCGAGTGGACCGACGCCTGGGACGACCCGGCCGGCCCCGCAGCGCTGCCGATGCCCCTGCAGGGCCTGCTGGTCGCCGACGCGATCACCCGGATCCAGAAGTACGAGGTGGAGCCGCTGCTCGGCACGCCGGTCGGCCAGATCGTCGGCCAGATGCGCGAGGTGCGCAGCGTCCAGGCCGTCTTCGACGACCTGACCCGGGGCTTCGAGCGGGCCCTGGACCGCATGAACCGCATCGCCGGACGCGGTTGAGGAGGCGGCCCCCATGACCTCGACCGCATCGGGCGCCCCCAATGGATTCTGGGCCCAGGCCGGCGCCGACCCGGAACGCGTCGTGCTCACCGCTCCCTACGGCGACCGGTGGAGCGCGCGGCGCTTGCACGAGGAGAGCAACCGCCTCGTCCACGGCCTGCGCGCGGCCGGACTGCGGACGGGGGACGCCTTCGCCGTCGTGCTGCCCAACGGCGCCGAGTTCTTCACGGCCTACCTCGCCGCCTTCCAGGCCGGGTTCTACCTCGTCCCGGTCAACCACCACCTGGTGGGACCCGAGATCGCCTGGATCGTCGCCGACTCCGGCGCCAAGGTGCTCGTCGCCCACGAACGCTTCGCCGAGCAGGCCCGGGCCGCCGCCGACGAGGCGGGCCTGCCCGGGACGCACCGCTACGCCGTCGGCGCCGGGGGCATCGAGGGCTTCCGCCCGTACGCGGAGCTCACGGCCGGCCTGCCCGGCACCCCGCCGCAGGAGCGCACCACCGGCTGGGTCATGAACTACACCTCGGGCATCACCGGCCGCCCCCGCGGCATCCGGCGCGCCCTGTCCGGCAGGCCGCCGGAGGAGACGTACCTCGGCGGCTTCCTCGGCATCTTCGGCATCCGCCCCTTCGACGGCAACGTCCACCTCGTCTGCTCGCCGCTCTACCACACCGCGGTGCTGCAGTTCGCCGGCGCCGCCCTGCACGTCGGCCACCCGGTCGTCCTGATGGACAAATGGACGCCCGAGGAGATGCTGCGGCTGATCGACGTCCACCGCTGCACGCACACCCACATGGTGCCCACGCAGTTCCACCGGCTGCTGGCCCTCCCGGAGGAGGTCAGGCGCCGTCACGACGTCTCCTCGATGCGGCACGCCATCCACGGCGCCGCGCCCTGCCCCGAGCACGTCAAGCGGGCCATGCTGGAGTGGTGGGGGCCGTGCGTCGAGGAGTACTACGCGGCCAGCGAGGGCGGCGGCACCTTCGCCTCCGCTGCCGAGTGGCTGAAGAGGCCCGGCACGGTCGGCAAGGCGTGGCCGATCAGCGAGATCGCCGTCCACGACGACGACGGCGAGCCCCTGCCGCCCGGCGAACTCGGCACCGTCTACATCAAGATGAACACCCCCGGCTTCCGCTACCACAAGGACCAGGACAAGACCCGGGCGAGCCGCATCGGCGACTTCTTCACCGTCGGGGACCTGGGCTACCTGGACGAGGACGGCTACCTCTACCTCCGCGACCGCAAGATCGACATGATCATCTCCGGCGGGGTCAACGTCTACCCCGCCGAGATCGAGGCCGCCCTCCTCAGCCACCCCGCGGTCGCCGACGCCGCCGCCTTCGGCATCCCGCACGACGACTGGGGCGAGCAGGTCAAGGCCGTCGTGGAGCCCGCCCCCGGCCACGCACCGGGGCCGGAACTGGCCGCCGCCCTCCTGGCCCACTGCGAGGAGCGCCTGGCGGGGTACAAGCGCCCGCGGTCGGTGGACTTCGTCGCCGAGATGCCCCGCGACCCCAACGGCAAGCTCTACAAGCGCCGGCTCCGCGACACGTACTGGGAGGGCCGCGCACGGCCCGTGTGACGGCGCGGCCGCCCGGCCCCGCCGGGGCGCCGGGCGGGGCGGCGGCGCCTACTGTGGAGGCGAGGCGAGGGAGGCACATCCGATGACCCGACCCGTCACCGTGGGCCTGGACGGCTCGCCGGAGAGCCGCGCCGCCATGCACTGGGCGGCGGGCGAGGCGCTGCGGCGGTCCGTGCCGCTGCGCCTGGTGCACGCCGGGGGACACCCCTACGGCGACGCGCTCGTGCGCGACGCCGCACGGGAGCTCGCCGAGCGCAGCCCGGAACTGCCCGTGACGACCGACGTGGCCGACGCCCCGCCGGCCGAACTACTGGTCGCTGAGGCGGGACGCAGCGAACTGCTGGCGCTCGGCTCGCAGGGGCTGAGCGGGCTCAGCGGCTTCCTCCTCGGCTCGGTGGGGCAGACGACGCTGGCCCGCGCCGAGGGTCCCGTCGTGGTCGTCCGCACCGGTCAGGAGGAGGAGCCCGGTGACGACCGGCGGCCGGTGGTGCTCGGGTTCAGCTTGCGGAAGGGCGCCGACGAGGTGATCGCCTTCGCGGTGGAGGACGCGCGGCGGCGCGGGGCGCAGTTGCGGGTCGTCCACGCGTGGTCGTACCCGCCGACGTACGGGTACGTCCCCGCGGCCATGGACCCCACGTGCGGCGCGGAGATCTGCGCCGCGGAGCGGCACGCGGTGCAGGCCGCCCTGCTCCCGTGGCGTGAGGAGGCGCCCGGCGTGGAGATCACCGAGGAGGTCGCCGCGGGCAACGCCGCACAGCCGCTGGTGGACGCGGCGGCCGGGGCCTCGCTGCTGGTCGTCGGGCGGTGCCGCAACCGGCCCGGCGGCGTCGGCCCGCACCTCGGCCCCGTGGCGCACGCGGTGCTGCACCACGCGGCCTGCCCGGTGGCCGTCGTCCCGCACTGACGCCGGCGCGGACCGCCTCAGCCGACGGCGAAACGAATCGGCCCTCAGCGGAACGGGCGACGACCGGGCGGGTGACGTACGCGCCGGCGGGTAGCGTCGCCCGGGTGAGCGATCTCAGCACCGTGCACGTGAACGGCATCCGGATGGCCTACCGCACCTGGGGCGAGCCGGACGCGCCGCCGCTCGTCCTGCTCCACGGACGCGGCTCGGACGGCGCCGACTGGCAGCCGGTCGCGCCCGCCCTCGCCGCGACCCACCGGGTGTACGCCCCCGACCTGCGCGGCCACGGGGCGAGCGACTGGCCGGGCGAGTACGCCTTCGAGGCGATGCGCGACGACGTCGCAGCGTTCCTGGACGCGCTCGGCCCCGGGCCGGTGGCGCTGGCCGGGCACTCGATGGGCGCGGTCGTCGCCTACCTGGTGGCCGCGCAGCGGTCGCCGCGGCTGACCGCGCTCGTCCTGGAGGAGCCCGTGCCGCCGGACCCGGAGGTGCCGCCGCGGGCCGTGCCGTCCGGCCCGGCGGGGGACGAGTCCTGCGACTGGCGGGTCATCGCGGCCGTCAACCGCTGGCGCAACGCCCCCGACCCGGGCTGGTGGGACCTGCTGGCGACGATCGGCTGCCCCACCCTCGTCCTCGCCGGCGGGGCGGGCAGCCACGTCCCGCAGGACGGGATCGCGGCCGTCGCGGCCCGGGTGCCGGCGGCGCGGCTGGTGACCGTCGAGGCCGGGCACCTCGTCCACCGGGAACGCCCGGCGGACTTCCTCGCCGAGGTCAGCGCCTTCCTTCCGGCGCCCCGTCGCTGACCGGCAGCCCGGCCCGCAGCCACGCCTGGAAACCGCCCTCCAGGTCGGTGGCGCGGGTCAGGCCGACGTCGAGCAGGGAGGCCGCGGCGAGGCTGGAGGTGTAGCCCTCGGAGCACGCCACGATCCAGCGCACCCCGGGGCCGGTGGCCTCAGGGATCCTGGCGTCGCTGAGCGGGTCCAGGCGCCATTCGAGGACGTTGCGCTCGATCACCAGCGCGTCCGGGAACCCGCCTTCCGCGGCCCGCTGCGCCGCCGGGCGGATGTCGACCAGCAGCGCCTCACCCGCGGCGAGCTCGGCCGCCGCGGCCTCGGGCCCGAGCCGCAGCAGCCGGGCCCGGGCGCGGTCGAGCATCCGGTCGATGCCGGACCTGGCGGGGGTGGGCGGGTTCATCGGACGGCCTCCGGGGAGATGGCGGACGCGGACGTGGACGCGGCGGTGGACGCGGACCCGGTCACGGACAGGCCGCGTGACAGGGGGACGGCGCGGGGCACCGTCGAGGGCTCCGGCTCGTCCGTCAGCACGGTACGCGTGCGCCGCAGGGAGCGCGCGGCGTCGACCGCGTAGTACGACATCGCCGTGAGCGGCGGCGAGTACGCGTGCACGCTCACCGCGGGTGCGGCGGAGGCGTTGACGACGTCGTGGACGTGACCGAGCGGGAAGGCCGCGCCGCCGCCCGCGGCGAGTCCGCGGGTCGCGATGCGGCCGTGGCCCCGGCCGTCGTGGAGCCAGCGGTGCTCGGTGAGGGTGCCGGCGACGACGCTCAGGGCGCCGAGCGAGCCCGCGTGGTCGTGGAGTTCGGTGGAGGTGTCGCCGGGCCAGGTGATCAGCCAGACGTCCACGTAGGGGTCCTGGTGCAGCCGGGTGTACCAGCGGCGGTCGGACAGGTGGACGGGGAGGTGGACACCGGCCGCGACGGCGGCGGCGTAGCCGAGGACGAGCGCGCGCAGTTGGGGGAGGACGAGCGGGGTGGGACCGCTCGCCCGGTGGTGCAGGGCCATGGGAAGGGCTCCAGAGCGGGAACACGACGTGCCCCGGCTGGGCGGGGGCAGGTCTCGGGGTGGCCGGGACGGGTGAGGTCAGCCCCGGCGACAGCTCTGGTCGAAGTGGTGCGCACGGCGTCCCGGCCACAGGGGGCCCAGGTTCCAGATGTTCGTGCGCATGCCGCCATGAAAGCACAGGACCGGCCGTTCCGTCGCGGCCACCGTCGCAGCCGTCACATGGGTGACACACGAGCGGCGACGATCCGCGCGCACTCCATCGACTCGGTGTGTGACGTGTCCACTTCGAGGTCGTAGACCACGCCCCGGTGCACCGCCTCCGCCTGCGCCGCCGCCATGCCCGCCACCCGGTCGCCCCGGGCGGTCTCGCGGCCCGCCGCCACATCGGGCGGGCAGCGGACGCCCACCCACAGCACCGCCAGGCCGTCCAGGGCGCGCCGCCAGCGGTCCTGCGAGGCGGCGCCGCCGAGGAACACCTCGTCGACCACCACCTTGGCCCCGGCGCGCGCCATGGCGGCGATGCCGGACGTCCAGGCCTCGTCCAGCGCCTTGAAGGCGTCGCCCACCGACACGCTCCCGTCCGCGCCGAAGCCGATGCCCGCGCCGGACCCGGCTCCGGAGCCGCGCAGTCCTGCGGGCAGGCCGTCGACCAGGGTGTCCGTGCCGAACGTCAGCCAGGGCTCGGGCAGCAGCACCGCCTGCAGACAGCGCGCGATGCCCGACTTGCCCGAGCTGGAGCCGCCGTTGAGCACGATCACCTGGTACGCCACCGCGCCAGGCTAGGCGGCCGCCCGGCCGGTCGCGAGCGAATTGCTGCCGCGACGGGGCGGGCGAAGCGCCGCGCCGCCGGGCGCGGGAGCCGTGTTGCCGCCTGCCCTGCGGGGAGGCCTGGGTTCGGGGTGCGCCGTGATCGTCTGCGCGTGACGCGGCCGCGGGTCCCGACGGTCACGTCCACCCGCTCGGGGATACCGGTCCGCGCCGGTGCGTACTTGGCGTACGTGGTCTCCGCCTCCGTGCTGCGGTCGGTGCTGGTGATGCCGCTCGCCGGGGCGGTCGCCGACCGGACGGCCGCAAGAAGGCGCTGCTCGGGACGTTCGCGTACATCGGCGCGGCCGCGACGACGGCGATGGTCTTCGTGACCGGGGACCGCTACCTCCACGGAGTGGCGCGGGGCGACCGGGGTCGGTCAGGGCCGGGTCCCCGGCGGGCTGTCCCGGGCGCGGCGGGCGAGGCGCCGCAGCCGGTGTGCCTCGGCGGGCAGCAGGTTCGGGTCACCGAGGCGGGCGGCGATCGCCTCGGCCATGCGTGGGGCGGGGTCGGTGACGGCGGCGCGCAGGAAGCCGGCGACGAACAGGCGCAGCCCCGCGTCGCGGGCCGGCCCCAGGCTGACGCCGCGCAGGATGGCGAGGGTCAGCGCGGTGTCGGCGGCGGGGTCGCCGCCGGCGGCGTTGCTCCAGTCGATCAGCACCGGGCCGTCCGCGGTGAGGATCACGTTCTCCGGGTGCAGGTCGAGGTGGAGGACGCGGTCCGCGGCGGGCTCCCCGGTGGCGAAGCGGCGGCGGAGCCAGCCGGGTGCCGGGACGTCGTGCAGGGACGCCTGCAGCCCGGCGAGCAGGCGGCCGTGGGCGCGGGCCCGCCAGGGCCTGCGGGCCAGGTCCTGTGCCATGGTGGGCCCGGTGAGGCGGTCCATGACGAGGTCGGTGCCGTCCGCGTCGTGCACCCGCGGCACGGCGAACCCCACCCCGGCCAGGTGTGCCATCACCCGGGCCTCCTCCTGGGCGGAACCGCCGTGCCGGTTGCGGCGCAGGACCCGTGCGGCGTCGAGGGCGAAGACGTCGGCGTCACGGCCCGCGCCGATCAGCTCCACAGTGCCTTCGCCAGCTCCGCGGCCGGGGCCACCGTCCCGAAGCGCGGGAGGGATTGCGTGACCGCGGCCTCGTGCTCCGCGGCGCTGAGCGCCGTCATGGCGTCCTCGGCGAAGTGCAGCGCGTACCCGTGGTCGGCCGCGGCGCGGGCCGTGGACTCGACGCCCATGTTCGTCGCGATGCCGGCGACGACGAGGGTGTCGACGCCGCGCTCCCGCAACTGCCCGTCCAGGCCGGTGCCGTGGAAGGCGCCCACGGTGCGCTTGACGACCACGAGGTCGCCCTCCCGTTCCAGCCCGTCGACCAACTCGCTGCCCGGCGGCTGCTCGTCGACGCCAGGGCGCTCCACCCGCACCAGCACGACCGGCGCGCCCGCCTCCCGGAACGCCGTCGCGAGTCCGAGCGAGGCGAGCACGACCTCCTCACCGGACCGCGGCGCCAACGGCAGTTCCACGATGCGTTCCATCAGGTCGATCACGACAAGTGCGGTGCGCTGGGGTTCGAGACGCGTCATGGGCACACCTTAAGGACCGGGACCGCCCGCGCGCAGGGCCGCCCGTCGATCAGGTGTCCGCACCGCGCTCAGCCCTCCGGCGGGAGCAGTTCGAGGCCCTCGCCGGCCGTGCCGTCCCGGTCCACCGCGGACAGGCGCACCCGTTCGCCGGGCCGGACGGCCACCAGCACGAGGGGCGAGAGCAGGGGCTTCTCCAGCACCGAATGTGCCGTGTACGACGACGCCCGCCCGAGGCCGTACCTCTCGACCCGGAGGCGGTCGACGCGCGCGCCCACCAGCAGCTCGCTGAAGCCCACGAGTTCCGCCCCCTCCTCCTCGCCCTCGAAGCCGCCGCGACCCGTGAACAGCAGGGATTCGGACGAGGAGAGCACGGTGAACGCCGCGCCGTCCGGGACCGGTTCCCACCGGGGGCCGCGCGCGGGGTCCCAGGCGTACGCGCCTCCGGACAGGTGCTCGGCCCGCGTCCACCGCCCGTCCGGACCCGGCGTGGACCAGTACAGCTCGGTCGCGGGGAACCCGTCCCTCCTGCGGTGCAGGAGAAGGACGAACCCGAGGTCGTCGTCGGTCCAGAGGTCGGCCACGACGGGGCCGGCGTCCAGGTCCACGCTCCGTGCGCCCCCGGGCGTGCCACTGGGGGCGTACGGGCCCCGTTCCAGGGCCGCCGTCGCGATGTCCGCCATGCTCCGCCGCATGGCCGTCCATGGTGCCACGGGCCGGTGTGCCGCCCGGTGTTCAGCCCCCGGCCGCGCCCCGCGCGGCCACCGTGCGGGCCCAGCGGTAGTCGGCCTTGCCGCTGGGCGAGCGCTGGATCAGGCGGGTGAGGACGAGGCTGCGCGGCACCTTGTAGCCCGCGAGGCGGGCCCGGCAGTGGGTCTGCAGGTCCTCCAGGGAGAGCGCGGGGGCGCCCTCGCGGAGCTGGAAGACGGC
Organism: Streptomyces sp. NPDC008238; assembly: GCF_042956445.1. Taxonomy (NCBI): domain Bacteria; kingdom Bacillati; phylum Actinomycetota; class Actinomycetes; order Kitasatosporales; family Streptomycetaceae; genus Streptomyces; species Streptomyces sp. NPDC008238. The sequence continues at coordinate 56,125 of NZ_JBIBGK010000025.1, forward strand.
CGAGACGTGGTGCCCCCACTTCGCGTCGGGCACGCCGGCGACCAGGGCGTCGTACACGTCGGGGTGGGCCTTCAGCGCCTCCTCGACCTCCTCCGGGTAGACCTTCTCGCCACCGGTGTTGATGCACTGCGAGCCGCGTCCGAGCACGGTGACGATGCCCTCGTCGTCGACGGTGGCCATGTCGCCCAGCAGCACCCACCGTTCCCCGTCGCGTTCGAAGAAGGTCCGGGCGGTCTTGCCGGGGTCGTTGTAGTAGCCCAGCGGCACGTGGCCGCGCAGCGCGATGCGGCCCGGTTCGCCCGGGGCGGCCGGCTTGAGGGAGCCGGGGTCGACCACCGCGATGTGCGCGCTGACGCGCAGCCGGAAGCCCCTGCGCGGGCCGGAGTCCTCCGTTGCGGTGCCGTTGAAACCGGACTCGGACGAGCCGAAGTTGTTGAGGATCATGCAGTCCGGGGCCAGTGCCTGGAACTGCGCGCGCACGGTCTCGGAGAGGATCGCGCCGGAACTGGAGAGGCTGAGCAGCGAGGAGACGTCGGTGTCCGCCAGCGGCCCGGCCAGGGCGTCGGCGAGCGGCCGCAGCATGGCGTCGCCCACCAGGGAGACGCTGGTGACCCTCTCGCGCTCGATGGTGCGCAGCACCTCCTCGGGGACGTACTTGCTGTGGACGACGACCTTCTGGCCGTAGTGGAAGCCGATGAAGGCGGTCAGCGTGGAGGTGCCGTGCATCAGCGGCGCGGTGGGGAAGAAGACCAGTCCCTCCCCGCCGGCCGCGACCCGTTCGGCGAGCTCTTCGGGGCGCGAGACGGGGACTCCGGTGGGGGCGCCGCCGCCCATGCCGGAGAAGAACAGGTCCTCGTGGCGCCACATGACGCCCTTGGGCATCCCCGTCGTGCCGCCGGTGTAGATGACGAAGCGGTCGCCCGCGGCGCGGGCCGGGAAGTCGCGTTCGGGGGAGCCGGAGGCCTCGGCCTCGGCGAAGCCGACGGGTGCGACGGCGGGTTCGGGCGCGTCTGGGGGCGCGGCGCCCACCCGTATCAGGTGGCGCAGCCGTTCGGTGCGGGGGAGGGCGGCCGCGACGCGGCCGGTGAACCCGGCGTCGAAGACGAGCGCGGTGAGGTCGGCGTCGCGGTAGAGGTAGGCCAGCTCGTCCGCGACGTAGCGGTAGTTGACGTTGACCGGGACGGCGCGGATCTTCATGCAGGCCGGCGCGGTCTGCAGGTACTCGACACCGTTGAGGAGGTGCAGGCCCACGTGCTTGCCGGGGGCGATGCCCTGCGCCGCCAGGTGGTGCGCGAGGCGGTTGGCCGCGGCGTCGAGCTGCGCGTACGTCAGCCGCCGCTCGGCCCCCGTGCCGGGGTGGTCGAGGTGGACCAGCGCCTCGCGGCCGGGCACGGTGTCGGCGACCGATTCGAAGAGGTCGGCAAGGTTGTACTCCACGGCGCTCCTCCTGACCGGGGGCCGGGGGACCGGCTGCACGACCGGCTCCCAGCCGGTCATCAGAGCACCCCGCGAGGGGGCTGTGAAGGGGTCCCACGGCAAGAATCTGACTGACAGTCAGAAAAGTATTGAACTCGACCTGCGCCTACTGCAACCTGTTCTAGGTCCGGTACGCGACGCGGGAGGACGGCGATGGGCGGCACCGAACACCTCACGGTGGAGCGCGTCGGCGCGACACTCGTACTGACCCTGGACCGGCCTGAGGCGCGCAACGCGCTCTCCCTGCCCATGCTCGTGGGCCTCCACGACGGCTGGATGGAGGCCGACCGGGACGACGCGATCCGCTCCGTGGTGCTGACCGGCGCCGGCGGGGCCTTCTGCTCCGGCATGGACCTCAAGGCCCTCGCCGCCGACGGCGGGACGGACGGCCGGCCGTACCGGGAACGGCTCACCGCCGACCCCGACCTGCACTGGAAGGCCCTGCTGCGCCACCACCGCCCCCGCAAGCCGGTGATCGCCGCCGTCGACGGGGTCGCCGGTCAGGCGGCACCGAGATCCTCCAGGGCACCGACATCCGCGTCGCCGCGGAGAGCGCGGTCTTCGGCCTGTTCGAGGTACGCCGCGGCCTCTTCCCCATCGGCGGCTCCACCGTCCGCCTCGCCCGCCAGATCCCGCGCACGCACGCGCTGGAGATGCTGCTCACCGGCCGCCCCTACACCGCGGCCGAGGCCGAGCGGATCGGGCTGGTCGGCCACGTGGTTCCCGACGGCACCGCCCTGGACAAGGCCCTGGAGATCGCCGCACTGGTCAACGCCAACGGCCCGCTGGCCGTCGAGGCCGTCAAGGCCTCCGTCTACGAGACCGCGGAGATGACCGAGGCCGAGGGACTGAGGTCCGAACTGGAGCGCGGCTGGCCCGTCTTCGCCACCGCCGACGCCAAGGAGGGCGCCAGGGCCTTCGGGGAGAAGCGCCCGCCCGTCTACCGCCGCGCCTGACACGAGAGGTCACCACGCCATGCCCGAACCGCTCACCGCGCCCCTCGTCGTCGAGTTCCCCTTCACCCGCTCCCTCGGGCCGGTGCAGAGCGCCTTCCTCACCGGCCTGCGCGAGCGGACCGTCCTCGGCGTGCGCACCGGTGACGGCCGCGTCCTCGTCCCGCCCGTCGAGTACGACCCGGTCACCGCCGAGGAGTTGCGCGACCTCGTCGAGGTCGGCATCACCGGCACCGTGACCACCTGGGCCTGGAACCCGTCCCCGCGCCCCCAGCAGCCGCTGGCCACCCCCTTCGCCTGGGTCCTGGTCCGGCTCGACGGCGCCGACACCGCGCTGCTGCACGTCCTGGACGCACCCGGCCCGGAGGCGGTGCGCACCGGCATGCGCGTCCGCGTCCGCTGGGCCGACCTGCGTACCGGCGCCGTCACCGACATCGCGTGCTTCGAACCCGCCGGGGACGACGCCGGCGGCGAGACCGTCGCGACGGCGCACACCGGCGCCTTCGCCGAACCCGTCACCGGCATCACCGTGCCCGCCCGCCTGGAGTACACCTACGCCCCCGGCCGGGCCCAGAGCCGCTACCTGGCGGGCCTGGCCGAGCGCCGCACCCTCGGCGAGCGCTGCCCCTCCTGCCGCAAGGTCTACGTCCCGCCCCGGGGCGCCTGCCCCACCTGCGGCGTCGCCACCGACGAACAGGTCGAGGTCGGCCCGCGCGGCACCGTCACCACCTACTGCATCGTCAACATCAAGGCCAGGGGCCTCGACATCGAGGTGCCGTACGTCTACGCCCACATCGCCCTCGACGGCGCCGGACTCGCCCTGCACGGCCGCATCGGCGGCATCCCGTACGACCGGGTGCGCATGGGCCTGCGCGTCGAACCCGTCTGGAGCGACGACGGGGGCTACCCCGACCACTACCGGCCGACCGGAGAGCCCGACGCCGACTACGACACCTACAAGGAGCTGCTGTGACCACGCGGACGAGGCGGGAGGCGCGCCGGGAGGTGGCCGTCGTGGCGTTCGCCCAGACCCGGCACGTGCGCGACAGCGCCGCGCTCTCCGAGGTCGAGATGCTGATGCCGGTGCTGCACGAGGTGCTGGACCGGGTCGGCCTGACCGCGGGCGAGATCGGCTTCACCTGCTCGGGCTCCTGCGACTACCTGGCGGGCCGGGCCTTCTCCTTCACCATGGCGCTCGACGGGGTCGGGGCCTGGCCGCCGATCTCCGAGTCCCACGTGGAGACCGACGGTGCTTGGGCGCTGTACGAGGCCTGGGTCAAGCTGCTCACCGGTGAGGCCGACACCGCACTGGTCTACTCCTACGGCAAGTCCTCACCGGGACGGCTGCGGGACGTGCTGACCCGCCAGCTCGACCCCTACTACCTGGCACCGCTGTGGCCCGACTCCGTCGCCCTGGCCGCGCTCCAGGCACAGGCGCTGATCGACGCCGGCGACACCGACGAGGCCGCGCTCGCCGCCGTCGCCGGCCGCAACCGGACGGCGGCCGTCGCCAACCCGTATGCGCAGGAGTCCGGCGACCGGCCGCAGGGGGAGTACGTGGTGCGGCCGCTGCGCCGGGGCGACTGCCCGCCGGTCGGCGACGGCGCGGCCGCGGTCGTGCTGGCCGCCGGGGACACCGCACGGCGGCTGTGCGCGCGCCCCGCCTGGATCCGCGGCATGGACCACCGCATCGAGGCCCATTCGCTCGGGGTCCGGGACCTCACCGACTCGCCCTCCACCCGGCTGGCCGCGGAACGCGCGGGGGCCTTCGACGCGCCCGTGGACACCGCCGAGCTCCACGCCCCCTTCACCTCCCAGGAGGTCGTGCTCCGCAAGGCACTCCGCCTGGGGGACGACGTCGTGGTCAACCCCTCGGGCGGACCGCTCGCCGCGAACCCCGTGATGGCCGCCGGCCTGGTCCGGCTCGGCGAGGCCGCCGCCCGCATCCACCGCGGAGCGTCCCGCCGGGCGCTCGCCCACGCCACGTCCGGGCCCTGCCTGCAGCAGAACCTGGTCGCCGTCCTGGAAGGAGAGGACCGATGAGCACGCTGACCGGCAGGGAGCCCGTCGCGGTCGTCGGCGTCGGCCAGACCCACCACACCTCGGCGCGGCACGACGTCTCCATCGCGGGACTGGTCCGCGAGGCCGCCCACCGCGCCCTGGTGGACGCGTCGATGACCTGGGCGGACGTCGACGCCGTCGTCATCGGCAAGGCCCCGGACTTCTTCGAGGGCGTGATGATGCCCGAGCTGTACCTCGCCGACGCCCTCGGCGCGGTGGGCAAGCCGATGATGCGGGTGCACACCGCGGGTTCGGTCGGGGGCTCCACCGCGCTGGTCGCCACGAGCCTGGTCGCGGCACGGGTCCACCGCACGGTCCTCACCCTCGCCTTCGAGAAGCAGTCCGAGTCCAACGCGATGTGGGGGCTGTCCCTGCCCGTTCCCTTCCAGCAGCCCCTGCTGGCCGGGGCGGGCGGCTTCTTCGCGCCGCACGTGCGCGCCTACATGCGCCGCACGGGCGCTCCCGACACCGTCGGCGCGCTCGTCGCGTACAAGGACCGGCGCAACGCGCTGCGGAACCCGTACGCCCATCTGCACGAGGAGGACATCACGCTGGAGAAGGTGCGCTCCTCGCCCATGCTCTGGGACCCGATCCGCTACTCCGAGACCTGCCCGTCCTCCGACGGGGCCTGCGCGATGGTGCTCACCGACGAGGCGGGCGGGCGCCGCGCCCCGGGACCGGTGGCCTGGGTGCACGGCGGGGCGATGCGCAGCGAGCCCACGATGTTCGCGGGCAAGGACTTCGTCAGCCCGCGGGCCGGGCGCGACTGCGCGGCCGACGTCTACCGGCAGGCGGGCGTCACCGATCCGCGGCGGCAGATCGACGTCGTCGAGATGTACGTGCCGTTCTCCTGGTACGAGCCGATGTGGCTGGAGAACCTCGGCTTCGCGGAGGAGGGCGAGGGCTGGAAGCTCACCGAGGCGGGGGTGACGGAGTCCGACGGCGACCTGCCCGTCAACCCTTCGGGTGGTGTGCTGTCCACCAACCCGATCGGCGCCTCGGGGATGATCCGCTTCGCCGAGGCCGCCCTCCAGGTGCGCGGCACCGCGGGCGGGCACCAAGTGGACGGCGCACGCCGGGCGCTCGGGCACGCATATGGCGGCGGTTCGCAGTTCTTCGCCCTGTGGATGGTCGGATCCGGGCACCCCGGAGAGTGAAGCGGGCATGAACCGGTACCCGGTCCGGGCAGGTTCTCCCATGACCTGTCCGGGCCCCGGCACGGTCGCTAGGCTGGCCCGGACGACGGAGTCGGGAGGAGAGCGGACGTGGCCGAGAGCACGATCGGATCGCCGTTGGCCAACGGGAAGAAGCCGCAGCTTGATCTGGCCAACGCAACATGGCAGTCGAGCAGCCAGGGCACAGGAGACGTCCAGATCGCCTTCGTCGAGGGCTACATCGCCATGAGGGACGGCCGGAGCCCCGAGGGGCCCTCGCTGATCTTCACCCCGGCGGAGTGGCGGGCCTTCGTCCTCGGGGCCCGCGACGGCGAGTTCGACCTCACCTGACGGACCCCCACGGGCGCGTCCGGCGGCCCGCCCTCGCACGCGGAGGCGAGCCGCCGGCGCACCCCCGGCGCGCGGGGCGCCACCCGTGCGCCCGCCCCCGTCGCCTCCCCGGCGCATGCACCCGACGGCTCGTCATGACGCCGTCGCCCCGGCATGTGCCGGAGGCATCGCGGGTGGTGCGTTCCCGCATGTGGGCGTACCTGATCGAGCAGGGTCGATCATTCCCCGGACGGTTGTGAACAGCCGTCACCAGTTCGCACTTATCCACTCACGCTCGGTCCCTGGTGGCGTACGCTGAGGAGCCACCGGACAGGCGTCCGGGCATCACCGGTGCGCCCCCGGCGCGCGCCGGATCAGGGGCAGGGGGTGCACTATGGCGCGGCGCACACCGAAGTCCCGGCGACCGCTCCTCGAACGCGAGGCCGAACTCGTGGCCGTCGACGAGGCGCTGGCGGAACTCACGGGCGTACGGACCCAGGGGGACCACCCCCGCAGCGGCACCCGGCGCGGTGGCGTCCTCGCCTTCGCGGCCCCCGCGGGCCTCGGCAAGACCACCCTGCTCGCGGAGACCCGGCGCCGGGCCTCCGCCCTCGGCTGCACCGTCCTGTACGCCCGCGGCGGCGACCAGGAGCAGGGCGTCGCCTTCCACGTGGCCCGCCAGCTGCTCCAGCCCCAGCTCGCCGGAGCCGGCGACGAGGTGCTCCGCTCCACCCTCGGCAGCTGGTACGGCATCGTCGGCCCCGCCCTGGGGCTGTGCACCGACGGCGAGGGCGCGCCCCCCGACCCGCAGGGCCTCGCGGACGGACTCGACTGGGTCCTGACCCACATCGCCGTCCGCCGCGCCCCCGTGGTCCTCGTGCTCGACGACGCCCACTGGGCCGACCCCGAGTCCCTGGGCTGGCTGGCCGCCTTCGCGCCCCGCGCCGAGGAACTCCCGATGCTCGTCGTCGTGGCCTACCGCCCCGACGAACTCCCCGCCCACGCGGAGGCGTTCCGCGGGCTGCCGGACCGCTCCGGGACCCGCCCGCTCGGCCTGGAACCGCTCAGTGCCGCCGCCATCGGCCGGCTCGTCCGCGACGCCGTGGGCGAGCACGCCGACGAGGCCTTCTGCCGCGAGGCCTGGGCCGTCACCGCCGGCAACCCCTTCGAGGCCGTGGAGCTCACCGCCAAGGTCCTCGACCGCGCGCTGCGGCCCGACGAGACCAGCGCGCACCTCCTGCGCGACCTCGCCGCCGCCGCCAAGGGCAGCGGACTCATCGCCCGCCTGGAGCGCCTGGGCACCTCCACCGTCCGCATGGCGTGGGCCTCCGCCGTCCTCGGCACGTCCATCTCGCCGGCCATCGCGGCGAGCGTGGCGGGCCTGGGCGGCGAGGAGGCCGCCGACGCCGCGGACCGGCTGCGCAAGGCCCGCATCCTCACCGGCAGCGACGTCCTGGAGTTCGTCCACCCCCTCATCGCCACCGCCGTGTACCGGGCGATCCCCGACGCCGTCCGGGTCGCCCTGCACGGCCAGGCCGCCTGGTCCGTCGTGGACGCGGGGCTCGGCCCCTCCGCCGCCGCACGCCACCTGCTGGAGACCCACCCCGAGGGCGACCCCTGGGTCGTCGCCCAGCTGCGCCAGGCCGCCCGGGACACCGCCCGGGCCGGCGCCCCCGACGCGGCCCGCCGCTACCTCGCCCGCGCGCTGCGCGAGCCGCCGCCGTTCGAGGACCGGGCGTCCGTGCTCTTCGAGCTGGGCTGCTCCTCCCTGCTCACCGAGCCGGCCACCACCGTCAACCACCTGCGCGCCGCGCTCGAGGAACCGATCGTCGACCCGGCGCTGCGCGACGCGATCACCTACCGGCTCTCCCAGGCACTGGCCCACTCCGACCGGCTCGGCGAGGCCGCCGACACCGTGGGTCAGGCCGCCCGTACCGCCACCAACGCGCGGGCCCGGCTGCGGATGCAGGAAGAGCAGTTCATGTGGGACGCCTTCCGCTCCGACGAACCCGACTCCCCGGCCCGCTCCCGCCGGCTGGCCCGCCTCGCCGACCGGCTGTCCGGACGCGACCTGACCGAGCGCTACATCATCGGCCTGCGCGCCTGGGACGCCACCCTCCGCGGCGAGACCGCCGAGACCGCGCTGCGGCACTCCGACCGCGCCCTCGTCGGCGGCCTGCCCTGGGCCAGCGAGGACTTCGGCTTCGAGGTCCCGGTGCTGGTCGCGATGACGTACATGTACGCCGACCGGCCCGGCCGCGCCGAGGAGCTCTTCGCCGCCGGCATCGGCGACTACGAGCGCCAGGGATGGCGCGGCGCCCATCTCGCCTTCGGCTACTCCCTGCTCGGCTACGTCCGTTACCGCCGCGGCCGGCTCGCCGAGGCCGAGGACTTCGCCCGCGACGGCCTGCGCCTCGCCGACCGCGTCGGCCGCGGCACCCCCGTCGTCTGGTACACGGTGGCGATCCTCGTCGAGATCCTGCTCGCCCGCGGCCGGGTCCGCGAGGCCGCGGCCCTCGCCGAGGAGTACGACTTCTGCGAGCCGTTCCCGGCGGCCGTCACCTTCCCGGACGCCCAGACGGTCTACGGCGAGCTGCTGCTCGCCCGGGGCCTGGTCAACGACGCCATCGCCCAGCTCGAGGCGTGCGGCCGGCGGCTCGACCCCCGGGGCATGCGCAACCCCGCATGGTCCCCGTGGCAGCTCCACCTCGCCCTCGCCGAGGCCCGGGAGACCCCGCAGCGGGCCCGTGCCACCGCGGCCGACGCGGTCGAGCGCGCCCGCCAGTACGGCACGGCGTCCGCGATCGGCCAGGCGCTGCGGGTCTCCGCCGAGGTGGCCGCGGAGCCCGACCGGCTCAAGCTGCTGCACGAGGCCGTCGCGCACCTGGAGCGCTCGCCCGCCGGTTATGAGCTGGCCCGGGCCCTGGTCGACCACGGCGCCGCACTGCGCCGCGAGGCCCGGCTCCAGGAGGCGGCCGAGCAGCTCTACCGGGGCCTGGAGACCGCCGTCCACTGCGGCGCCGACACACTCGCCGAACGCGCCCGCGACGAACTCGCGGCCGCCGGACTGCGCCCCCGAAGGCTCCGCACGACCGAGACGGACGCCCTCACCGCCCAGGAACGGGCGGCCGCCTCACGGGCCGCGCGCGGCGAGGACGACGAGCAGATCGCCGCGGGTCTGGACACCGACGTGGAGGGCGTCACCCGCTTGCTCTCCGCCGTCTACCGCAAGATCGGCACCGACCGGGCGGGCCTCGCCAGGGCCCTGGCGCCCTGAGGCCCTCCCGTCCGAGCGGCTTCACCCGCCGCCGCTGCGAGGCGCCCGGGCGTCCTCCTGCCAGGGCACTCGACCGCTCCGGCGCCGCGGTGCGGGCGAGACTTCGGCGACGGGGCCGGGCGGCCGACCCCGGGCACGCGGGCCGTCCGGGGACCGTACGATGGGCGCATGTCGTTCCTCCGCCGCCGCAACGCCGCAACGCCCACAGGGCCGGAATTCGACGTCCTGGCCATGGACCCGGGCGACTGGCCGGGCGAACTCGGCGCCGGGCTGCTGCCCGGTGAGGACGGCAGCTGCCAGGGCATCTTCCTGCGCTACGACCTCTTCGGCGGCCGCGGTCCCGCCATGCTGATCGGCAACCTCCCCGAGGGCTCGCCCGCCCGCGACCTCGAAGAGGGCCAGGTCCCCTTCGAGGTCGCGCAGCTGCTGCTGGCCCTCGGCAATGACGAGCCGGTGGAGGTCGTCGGCAGCGAGGACACCCCGGTCATGCACGGTGACAACCTGCTGATCGTGCGCAAGGTGAAGCTGTCCGAGGGGCGCATCGCCTGCACGCAGTTCGACCGCAGCGACGGCGTCCTGGTCACCATCGCGACGTGGGACCGCCCGATCACGGACGACCTCTACCAGTTGCTCAAGCCCCTCCCCGCGGAGATGTTCCAGCAGGGCTGACCGGGGCCCAGGAAGGCCGCAGGTCGACGTCCGCGGCCTTGACCCAGGCCACCCGGTGGCCGAACTGGATCTCGAAGTAGAGCTCCTCGCCCCGCACCACCACGTGCTGCGACGCGTCGAAGGTGACCGCCCGGTAGTACTCGCCGCGCGTGGCCTGGCCCACGGCGTAGCTCTGCCCCGCGAGCAGCCGGTACGGCAGCGGGGACTCCGGCTGCACCGGGACGCCCGCCGGGTAGGCCGACGCCTCCGGGTAGGCGCGCCCGTAGACGGGGACCTCCGCGCGGCCCTCCTTCGGCGTGACCAGCAGGCCCGTGGCGGGCAGGGCGGTCCGGTGCCCCCGGGGGTCGTGGAACCAGGCCTTCGTGCCGAGGTACCAGATCGCCGTCCAGTCCCCCCGCCGTCCGGCCACCGCGAACTGCTGGCCGGTCGAGGCGCGGGCCCCGGTGTCGTTCACCCCGGTCGTCGAGGGGGCCTCCCCGTGCAGGCCGGCGTCCCTGACGAGCGGGGCGTCCTCGCGCGGCTCGGTGTACAGCCGTACGGCCGTGGAACCGCGGGAGGGGCAGGTGTCGCCGGCGGTCGTGCACCCCGTGTAGACGGGCCGGTTGGAGACGTAGTCCGGGGCGATCGTCAGCAGCGCGCTCCCCGGCCCGGCGGTCTGCCGGAAGGGCGCCCCCAGCAGCTGGAAGTAGTGCGCCCAGTCCCAGTACGGGCCCGGGTCGGTGTGCATCCCCGGGATGTTCGCGGGGGTCGGCCCCGGGACGTCGTCGTGGCCCAGGACGTGCTGCCGGTCCAGCGGGACGCCGTAGCGCAGCGCCAGGTAGCGGACCAGGCGGGCCGACGCCCGGTACATCGCCTCCGTGTACCAGGTGCCCGGATCGGTGAGGAAGCCCTCGTGCTCGATGCCGACCGACTTGGCGTTGACGTACCAGTTGCCCGCGTGCCAGCCGACGTCCTTGGTCCGCACGTGCTGCGCGACGTGGCCGTCGGAGGAGCGGATCGAGTAGTGCCACGCCAGGTAGTCCGGCTTCCGCACCAGTTGGAGGGTGGTGTCCCAGGTGGCCTCGGTGTCGTGCACCACGATGTAGTCGATCTTCTGGTCGTGCGGACGGTCGGCGAGGTCGTGGTTGCCGTAGTCGCCCGTGCCGTACTCCTCGTACGGAGCCGGGATCCACTCGCAGGCGATCGTGCGCGGGCACTCCGTCCGGTCCGCGGCGACGGTGCGCAGGCCCAGCGAGCGGAGCCGGCCGGTGTCCGGCGTGAGACCGGGGTGCGCGGCCAGGACGAGGGTCTCCCCGTCCTCCGTGGTGCGCGTGGCGCCGTCCCGGATCACCTGGAAGACGTCGTCGGCGAAGACCGCGGCCGTGGCGGCGTCGTCGGCGCCCGAGTAACGGGCGACCGCGCCGTACCAGCGCGCGGGATCGGAACTCAGCGGCGCGCCCAGCGACTTCTGGGCCTGGGCCAGCAGTGCCGCGCCGCCCTCGACGTTGGCCGCCGGGTCCTCCCGCAGCGCCTCGGCGCTCAGCCCGGTCAGCCCGGCGGCGCGGTCCAGCGTGCTGAGCGACGGGGGCAGCGCACGGGTGTCCGCGGCGGGCAGTCCGACGTCGGTGAGGGGACGTCCTACGTCGCCGCGCGGGTCGTCACCACCATCACCCCTTCGAGGGAAGTCGCTGAGCGCCGTCCGGGCGTCCGTGAGGTGCATGGGGCCGTATCCGCCGGTGACGCTGGGCAGCCCGCGGTGGGTGTCCCAGCGCGACTCCAGGTAGGCCAGGCCCATCAGCACGCTCTGCGGCACGTGTTGGCGCTCGGCGGCGTCCTCGAAAGCCTGCCGGAGCGTCGTGTCCCGCTCCTCCGGGGCCGCGCCGGCCGCGGGGAGCGGCGACAGCGCGGAGAGCAGGGCGCCGACGGCCACGCTGACCGTCGCGGCGGTGACGACCTTGCGCGGGCGTCTCGCGTTGTGGGGGGATCCTCGCACTGCAGCCTCCTGTGGTGACGCACGGGGCCGTTCGGCACCACAGAGGTATCCCCTGTCCGACGTCCCGTCAACTGTGCGTCCGGAGCGCCGTTTACGCATGTCAGCGCCCGTGCGGGAACTTTCGCCGCACGGGCGCCGTGGCCTGCGGTGCGTCAGAGGACCGGACCACCGGCGGTGCCGCCCCGGCCCTGCGGCCGTCCGGGCGGCACCGCGACGTGACCGGAGGACTCTCCCCTGGCCCCCGGGTCCGCGACCGCGGTGCTCCGTCGTCCACCACGCACCGGTTCCTCCTCCTGCCTCCGGGAACCGGCCGGAGGATCACCTCGTTCCGACTGCGGCCCTGACGGCCCGCCGGGCGAGGCCCGCGTCGTCGTGCAGCCGGCGCAGCAGCAGCCGCTGCTCCTCGCCGGCGTCGGCCGCGCCCGGACCCGCCGGGACGGTGCTGCGCATCGTGCGCTGCACGGCCGTCTCGTAGGTGCGGATCTCGCGGGTGACCACCAGCATCAGGTTGACCAGGAAGGCGTCCCGCGCGATCGGGCCCGCGGCCTGTGCCATCTGGCTGATCTGCCGCCGGGTGACCGGGTCGTCGCCCAGGATCATCCAGAGCACCGCCAGGTCGTAACCGGGCAGGTACCAGCCGGCGTGCTCCCAGTCGACCAGCACCGGGCCGGCCGGGGAGAGCAGGATGTTGGAGAGCAGGGCGTCGCCGTGGTTGAACTGGCCCTGCGCGTGCGCCAGTCCGTGCAGCAGCTTCTGCAGGTCGCCCATGTCGCGGTCGGTGAGCAGGCCCAGCTCGTGGTAGCGGGACAGCCGTGCCGCGTAGTCGACCGGCGCGTCGAAGACCCCGGCCGGCGGACGCCACATGTTGACCCGGGAGATCGCGCTGAGCGCCATCCGCACGTCCGCCCGCGGCGGGGCCTCCGACGGGTGCCGCTGCAGGGCCGCGACCCGTCCGGGCATCCGCTCCAGGACGAGCGTGCAGCTCTCGGGGTCGGCGGCGATCAGCCGCGGCGCCCTGACCGGCGGCCGGTGCCGTACGAACGCCCGGTACGCGGCGATCTCGTGCCGGTACCGCTCCACCCAGGCGGGGGAGTGGTCCAGCAGGCACTTGGCGACCGCGGGGGCACGGCCCGAGGTGCCGACCAGCAGCACCGAGCGGCCGCTGCGGCGCAGCATCTGGACGGGCGTGAACTCGGGACAGATGCGCTGCACCGAGGCGATGGCCGAACGCAGCTGCGCGCCTTGCGGACCGGTCAAGTCGAGCCTCCCGCTGAGCGGGTGGGAGGTCCCCGGCGCGCCCCTGCGCGGAGCGGGCAGCACCGGGCGAGGACGTATGGCGGTCCCGGTCCCGGAGAACCCCGGGATCTGGGTCGGCCGGGGCGGTGCGGACACGGAGGACGATGCTGAATACATATGGGGAGACAGATCCCTTCGTGTGCCAACGAGCTCTTGACGAGGTGGCGGGGCCGGCGCGTGGACGGATCCGGAGCCGGAGTCGGCGTCCGGTCCCGCACCCTGGGGAATGCGGGTCCGGGCCGGCGGTCCGAACTGTCCACGCGCCGTACGCCCCTCGCGTACCAGTACGCACATGCCTCTCGAGTTGTTCAACGCTGATCGGCGTTTTTCGAAAGTTGCTCATATGCGACCGTTCGCGAGCCGGCGAGCGCCGGGCCGGGTGGCGCGTTCTTACTTGACCACCGCGTGCGGGTGGCAGACCATCTGGCGCACCCTGGCGAACCATGGCGAATGCTCGCGGCGGCGCTGACCGGCCGTTAGTGTCAACAGTGCCGAGGAACCTGGGGGCTTGGATGGACAAGGAAGCCAACACACGGCTAGCGGACCTGTTCGCACTCACCGGATGGTCCAAGGGAGAGCTCGCGCGACTCGTCAACCGGCAGGCGGCGGCCATGGGCCACCCGCAGCTGGCGACGGACACCTCGCGCGTGCGCCGCTGGATCGACACCGGTGAATCTCCCCGCGAACCCGTGCCCACCGTGCTGGCGGCCCTGTTCACCGAGCGTCTCGGCCGTGTCGTAACCATCGAGGATCTCGGGTTCGGCCGGCATCGGCGTACGGGAAGGAAGCAGTCCGTCAGCGCCGACGGACTGCCCTGGCCACCGGAGCGAACAGCCGCGGTCCTCACCGAATTCACGGGAATGGACCTCATGCTCAACCGACGCGGTCTGGTGGGCGCGGGAGCCGCGCTTGCCGCGGGTTCCGCAATCAGCAGCGCCATGTACGACTGGCTGCACACCGATCCGGCGCTCGCGGCCGACGCCCCCACCACCCACGACCCCTTCGCCGTCGACGCCGCCTCCTACGACCGTTACGAGGCGGCCCCGGTCGGCTCCCAGGAGATCGAGGCGCTCGAGCGCTCGGTCGAGGTGTTCCGCGCCTGGGACGCGTCCCGCGGCGGCGGGCTGCAGCGCAAGGCGGTCGTCGGGCAGCTCAACGAGGTGGGCGGCATGCTCGCCTACCACCACCCCCCGCACCTCAAGCGCAGGCTCTGGGGCGTGGCGGCCAACCTCGCCGTCCTGGCGGGGTGGATGTCCCACGACGTGGGCCTGGAGCCCACTGCGCAGAAGTACTTCGTCATCGCGGCGCACGCTGCCCGCGAGGGCGGCGACCGGCCCAGGGCCGGCGAGGCGCTGTCCCGCGCCGCCCGGCAGATGGTCCACCTGGGCCGGCCGGACGACGCCCTGGACCTCATGAAGCTGGCGCAGTCCGGCTCCGGGCAGGAGACCCTGCCGCGTACCCGCGCCATGCTCTGCACCATCGAGGCCTGGGCACAGGCCTCCATGGGGTACGGCCAGGCGATGCGCCGCACGCTGGGCAAGGCCGAGGACCTCTTCGCCACCGACCGCGGGGACGTCCCCCCGCCGAGCTGGATGCAGATGTTCGACGAGGCCGACCTGCACGGCATGCAGGCGCTCGCGTACCGCACCCTCGCCGAGTACGAGCCGCTGGCCGCGCGGACGGCCCAGCAGCACGCCAAGCAGGCGCTGGAACTGCGTGGCAAGGGCCGGGACCGGTCCAACATCTTCGACTACATCTCACTGGCCTCGGCCTGCTTCATCGCCGACGACCCGGAGCAGGCCGACCGCTACGCACGACTGGCGCTGCTGACCATAAGGCAGAACTCGTCGCTGCGTACCTGGGACCGGCTGCGCGAGATGTACCGGCTGACGGCCCGCTACTCCGACTTCACCAGGATCCAGGACCTGCGCGAGGAGATCGAGACCGCGCTGCCCAGCGGCCCGAAGCGCAGGGGACCCGCGATCTGAGCGGAGCCCCGTACGGGGCACGTGGAGGTGCGCACGTCGCGGAAGGGCGCATGACGCGGACGTCGCGGACGCGCACACGAAGCGGACATCGCCGAGCGGGAGCCGAGCGGGACCAGCCGACTCGACGCCGAACGAGCCGGCTCTCCCGGATGTCCTCCTCGTATCGACACATCGACATGCCGATACGTCGACCGCCGGCGCCGCACCCCGGTGCGGTGCGGTCGTCGCGCGGCGGTCGACGGGGTCAGACGCTCAGTGGAACCTGGCGACGAGCACGCAGGCGTCGTCCTCGCGCTCGGGGGCGCCGAGTTCCTCCACCACGATGCGCACGCACTCCTGAGGGGTACGGGCCCGGGCGAACCTCGGGCCGAGCTCCAGCAGGTGCCGGACCGCGGCGGCCGTGTCCGAGGCCGTCGCGGAACCGGTGCGGCGCGGCAGCAGGCCGTCGGTGTGCAGCACCAGAAGGTCGCCGGGGTGCAACACCTCGGCGGCCTGGCCGTACCGGGCGCCGGAGGTGGCTCCCAGCAGGACCCCCTCGGGCGCCTCGAGCAGCCGCCCCGTCCCGTCGCGGAACAGCAGCGGGGCGGGGTGCCCGGCCTGCGCCCACACCAGGGAGCGGTCCTCCGGGCGGTAGCGGCAGCACAGGGCGCTGCCCAGCGCCGGCTGGGCCGAGCCGTCCAGCAACCGGTTGAGCCCGCCCAGCAGCGGTGCCGGGTCCAGCCCTGTCATCGCCATCCCGCGCAGCGCGCCGAGCAGCATGGCCATGCCGGAGGTGGCGGAGACCCCGTGCCCCGTCAGGTCGCCCACGGTGAGCAGGGCCGAGCCGTCGGGCAGTTGCAGGGCGTCGTACCAGTCGCCGCCGACCAGGGCGCCGGTCGAGGAGGGGAGGTAGTGGGCGGCGAGGTCGACCGTGGTGGGGCCGCCGTCCTGCGGGAACCGCAGGGAACCGCGCCACGGCGGCAGCACGGCTTCCTGCAGCTCGACCGCCAGGCGGCGCTCGGTCTGCGCGATCTGCCGCTCGCGCTGCAACGAGTCACGGGTCTCGCGCAGCGTCCGCTGGCTGCGGCGCAGTTCGCTGACGTCGCGGAGCACCGCCCACATCGAGGAGGTGGCGCCCGCGGCGTCCAGCACCGGTTCGCCCACCATGTGCACGGTACGCACCGGACCGTCCGGGCGGACGATGCGGAACTCGCAGTCGATCGGCCGGGCGTCCACCAGGCAGCCGGTGACGGCCGCGGTGAGGGTCTGCTGGTCCTCGGCGAAGAGCCAGGAGGGCAGTTCGTCCAGGGTCAGCGGCCCGTCCTCGCGGGTGCGCCCGAAGATGCGGTAGAGCTCCTCCGACCACTGGACACCGTCCGTGACCAGGTTCCACTCCGCGCTGCCGGCCCGACCCAGGGCCTGCACGGCTCCGGGGACCGGTGCGGCGACGGGGGCCTCCGGGGCCCGGGGCGCCGTCCAGGCGGCGGCCGCGGCCGCGGGCCCGGCGTCCGCCTCGCGGTCGCCGAGGACGGGGAGCCCGTCCCGCAGCTGCCCGAGGTGCGCGCCCAGGTCGTCGAGCTGGTGGACGGCCAGGTCGCACAGCGCGCGCTGCCAGCGCAGCTGCGGGTCCTCCTCGTCCTCGGCCGCGGCGTCGCGGCGGACGGCGTCGACCTTGCCGCGCAGCTGGCGGGTCTGGGAGATGAGCGCGTCCACGGTGCCGGGCTCAGGCTTCGCGGTGGCGCGATCCTCATGCAAATGGGGCGGCATGACGCTCTCCGAACATGTCTCCGAACCGGGCGCCGGCCTCAACGGGGCCGTACGGATGGGCCAGTCACGACTCTTGCACAAGGAGTGATGGCCCGTAAGGGTTTCTGCAATACCCGATCCGGTGGTGCTGACGGCATATGCCAGAAGCCTGCGGTGCCCGCACGCTCGGGGGACTCGGCGGAATGCCTCGGTCCGGGTAAGCTGCGGGACTCCGCCCGTGAGCGCGCTCACGGGCCGCCCGGGTGCTGTGCAAAGGGTTTGAACCCGGGACGATCTGCGAAGATACCTCGCAGCCGGTAACGGGAAATCCCGTTGCCAACCAACCCCCCGCACCGGATGCTGACCTCATGTTCGACCCCGACATAGCGCCCAGCGGTACCCTTCTCGGCCTCCTCCAGAGAGGACGCGGAGACGGGACCCTGCACGCCCTCGCGGCGCAGCGAGCCGACGCGCTCGCCGCGCTGGAGCAGTGCGTCCTGCGCGACCCCCGTCACGACTGGCGCGTGGAGTCCCGCTCCCTTTATTACGCGCGCCTCTACTCGGAGCTCGAGGGCCCGCTCGACGGGATCGAACAGCACCTCTTCCACCCCGACGACATCGTCAGCCCCGACGAGCACCGCTGCGGCCTGGCCCTGTCCGTCCTCGGCCACCTCGCCGGCTACGGCCGCCGGGACGCCGTCCTGCTGCTGCGCCGCTACGCCGCCACCGGCGGCAACTGGGAGTGGGCCCTGGACGAGCTCGCCGTGCGTGACGACGACGACGCGCTGCGTGCGCTCGGCCCGGCCGTGCTCGCCCGCTTCCCGCTGACCACGGAGGGTGACGCCCAGCTCGCCGCCGCGCTCCGTGAGGCGTACGAGCCGCGGCCCTGGCGGTTGTGGGCGGAGGATCCCGACCCCGCCGTCTCCGAACGCGTGCGCAAGGCGTCGGAACAGACCGCCTTCGACCGGTGGCAGCGGCAGATGCGGCCCGCCGGGCCCACCCCGGGCTGGAGCGTGCGCGCCGTGCTCGAATGGGCCCAGGAGGGCCTGGCCGCTTTCCCGGCGCAATACCGTGACGCCCCGGCTGCCCGCTGCCTGGCCGCCGTCGCCGGTCCCGAGGACCGCGAGGAGCTCGTCCAGGCGGCCCGCGGCGGTCCCGAGGCCGCCCGCGCGGCCGCCCTGCGCCACCTCTCCGACCGCCAGGACCGCGAGGCCCTCGACCTCATCGAGGCCGCCGCCCTCAGCGGGTCGGAGCTCGTCTCCCGTGCCGCCGTCGAGTCCTTCGAACGGATGCGCAGCGTCGCCGCCCTCACCCGGGCCCGCGCCTGGACGCACCGCGACGACGTGCTCGGCGCGGCCGCCGCCCGCATGCTCGCCTGTCGCGGCGGCGAACAGGACGCGGACCGCGTCCTCGGCGCGCTGCGCCGCCTCGTCCAGCGCGAGGGCGCCGACGCGGAGGGCCTGGCCACCCTCGTCGAGGGGGCAGGACGGCTCTCCATCGAGTGCGCCGCCCCCGTGCTGCGCCACGTCTACCGCGAGACCAGTTCCTCACAGGTGCGCGGCGTCGCCGCCCACGCCCTCGGCCGTACCGATCCCTGCTTCGGCGCCGGACTCGCCGTCGAGTGCCTGTGGGACTGCGAGGAGACCACCCGCGAACTCGCCGCCCGCACCGCCACGACCTCGGACGTCCGGGTCCTGGCGAGGCTGCGCAGCCTCGCCGCGGATCCCGCCGAGGAGGCCGAGGTCCAGACCGCCGTCCGCGGCCGCCTCAGCTCCGGCGACCCCGCGCGATAGGCCCTGGTCACAGCCCCTGCCCCGGTCCCGGCTGCCGGCGCCCGTGCCCGCCGTCTCCCCGTGGCCGCAACAGGGAGCGGGAGGACGGCACATACCGGGACCGGACCGGATGGACGGGTCGACCTGCCGCTGCTGGGCCCGGGCCCGACCTCGGCCGGTTCCGCCACGCCGACGACAGGCAGACCGCGCCACCCGGCGGTTCACCCCCCGCACCGCGCGCCCCGTTCCACCGCCTCGCCGAGGGACTCGGCGCCGGCCTCCCGCGCGCCGACCCGACCGCCGTCCCCGTGCCCGTCGCCGAACTCCCGCCCGGACCGGCGAGCGGCGCCTGACGCCGCCGGACGCGGCGTCCGGAGGAGGCCCAGGGGCGCCGCGGCGGCCGGAAGGCCCGATCCGGGGCCAACGCTCACGGCACGTTCCCCAAGGTGAAAGATCCACGTGACCCGGACAACGCCCGGGGAGCCGACAACGTCCGTATGCGAGTAGCCATCGTCACAGAATCCTTCCCACCCGACGTCAACGGAGTGGCCCACTGCGCGCTGCGCACGGCCGAGCACCTGGTCCGCAGGGGCCACGAGCCGCTGGTGATCGCGCCCGCCGGCCCGCACGAGTCCACCCCGGGCGACGAGCCGTGCCCCGTCGTGCGCGTGCCGTCGCTGCCCCTGCCCGGCTACCCGCAGGTCCGGGTGGCGCTGCCCGGCCGCAGGACCGCAGCGGCGATCGCCGCGCACCGCGCCGAACTCGTCCACCTGGCCAGCCCGTTCATCCTCGGGGTGCGCGGCATGGCCGCGGCCACCCGGCAGCACATCCCCGCGGTCGCGGTCTACCAGACCGACCTGGCGGGCTACGCCCGCACCTACCTGAGCCGCGGCGAGAGCACCGCCTGGCGCCGTATCCGCGCCGTGCACACGGCCGCCGACCGCACGCTCGCGCCCTCCAGCGCGTCCCAGCGCGACCTGGAGGAGCACGGCGTCCCGCGGGTGCACCTGTGGCCGCGCGGCGTGGACTCCTCGCGCTTCGACCCGGCGCACCGCGACGAGGCGCTGCGTCGTGAACTCGCTCCGAACGGCGAGGTCCTGGTCGGCTACATCGGACGTCTGGCCCCGGAGAAGCACGTGGAACTGCTGGCCGGCGTCTGCCGCCTGCAAGGGGTCAAGGTGGTCGTCGTCGGCGACGGCCCGAGCGCCCCGGGGCTGCACGAGGCGCTGCCGGGCGCGGTGTTCCTGGGCCGCCGCACCGGGCACGACCTGGCGCGGATCTACGCCTCCCTGGACGTGTTCGTCCACACCGGGCCGTTCGAGACCTTCTGCCAGACCGTCCAGGAGGCGATGGCCAGCGGGCTGCCCGTGGTCGCCCCCGCCGCCGGCGGTCCGCTCGACCTCGTGGACCACGGCCGCACCGGGCTGCTCGTGCCGCCCGGCGACCTGGACGCCGTCACCGGCGCCGTACGCCTGCTGGCGAGCGCTCCCGCCATGCGCGACCAATTCGGCGCCGAGGGGCGCGCCGACGTGGCCGCACGTACCTGGGAGGCCGTCGGCGACCTGCTCCTGGAGCACTACGCGCAGGTGATCGAGGCCCGTACGGCGGTGGCGGCATGACCGGACGGCTGCGCATCGTCAGGCTGGCGAACTTCGTCACGCCCACCTCAGGGGGCCTGCGCACCGCGCTGCGCCACCTCGGCGAGGGCTACCTCGCGGCCGGCCACGACCCGGTCCTGGTCGTCCCGGGTCCCGCCGCCAAGGACGAGACCACCTCGCAGGGCCGTGTCATCACCCTGCCCGGCCCTTTGGTCGCGGGCACCGGCGGCTACCGCGTGCTGACCGGCAGGGCCCGCCTGGAGGCGGTGCTGGACGGCCTCCGTCCGGACCGGCTGGAGGTCTCCGACCGTACGACGCTGCGCTGGACCGGGGAGTGGGCGCGCCGCCGCAGGGTGCCGTCCGTCATGGTGTCCCACGAGAGCGTCGACGGGGTGCTGCGCACCTGGGGCCTGCCCAGCGGCCTCGCCCAGGGTGCCGCCGACCGGCTCAACCGCCGCAGCGCGCACGTGTACTCGCGTATCGTCTGCACCACCGCCTGGGCGGCCGCGGAGTTCGAGCGGATCGGGGCCCGCAACGTCGTGCGGGCGCCGCTCGGCGTCGACCTCGAGGCGTGCCACCCGGCGCACCACGACCCGGAGTTGCGCGCCCGGTACGCCGGCAACGCCGAGGTGCTGCTGGTGATGTGCTCCCGCCTGTCGCCCGAGAAGCGGCCGGGCCGCGCCCTGGAGGCGCTCGCCCACATGCGTCACCAGGGTGTCGACGCCGTCCTCGTCGTCGCCGGGGACGGGCCGATGCGCGCCCGTCTGGAGGCGCGGGCCCGGGAGTCCCGGCTGCCGGTCACCTTCCTCGGGCACGTTCCCACCCGCCGCGCCCTGTCCGCGCTCCAGGCCACCGCCGACGTGGTCCTGGCCCCGGGCCCGGTGGAGACGTTCGGCCTGTCCGCCCTCGAGGCCCTCGCCTGCGGCACCCCGGTCGTCGCCAGCGCGCTGTCGGCGCTGCCCGACATCCTGGGCCCCGCCGGTGCCGCCGCCACCGACGACGGTCCCGCCTTCGCCGACGCCGTCGGCCACCTGCTGTCCCGTCCCGAGTCCATGCGCCGGGCCATCGCCCGCGCCCAGGCCGAGCGCTACGGCTGGCCGACCGCGGTCAGCGCCTTCCTCGCCGCCCACGACGCCGCGCCCCGGCTCACCGCCCCGGAGGTCACGCCATGACGACGGGCACGGAGACGCCCACCGTCCCCGGACGTCCCAGACCCGCGCCCCCTCCGCCCACCGGGACCGAGGCCGCGGCCACCGTGCCCCCCACGGTCGCCGCCCAGGCCCAGGTCACCGTCCCGCCCCGGGCCGCCGCCCGGACGCCTGCCTCCACCGAGGCGGGCGGTGTGTTCGCCGGCATCAAGGAGATACGTTTCGCCGCCCTCGGCGACTCGCTCACCGAGGGCCTCGGCGACCCCGTCGCCGGCGGATGGCGCGGCTGGGTGCCGCTCCTGGCGCAGGGGCTGTCCGCCGAACCCTCGGCCGTGCGCCTGCTCAACTGCTCCCGCAGCGGCGCCCTCACCAAGGACGCCGTCGAGGAGCAGCTGCCCCGCGCCCTGGACCACCGGCCGCACCTGGCCTCCGTGGTGATCGGCGCCAACGACACGCTCCGCGGCAGCTTCGACATCGAGACCGTCGCCCACCGCCTGGACACCATGCTGGCCCAACTGCGCGCCCACGGCACCGAGGTGCTCACCGCCTGCCTGCCGGACCCCGGCCGCATGCTGGGCCTGCCGTGGCCGCTCGCCCGCCCGCTGGGCCGCCGGATGGCCGCGCTGAACCAGGTCGTGCACGTCCTGTCCGAACGCCACGGAGCCGTGCACCTGCACGCCGCCCGCCACCCGTGGGTGGCCGACCGCGCCTCCTGGAGCGCGGACCGGCTGCACCCCAGCGAACTCGGCCACCGGCTGCTGGCCCGGGAGTTCCACGACCTCCTGGCGGCGCGCGGCCTGTCGGACGGCGAACTGCCCTCCACGACCCCCGGCGGCCCCGGACCCGGCGCTGCGGCGAGCGTCTGGTGGATGGCGACCAAGGGCACCCGCTGGGTCGCCGACCGCTGCACCGATCTGCTGCCCGACCTGCTGCGGCTCGCCGGGCGGGAGACCCGCCACCGGCTGGCCGGCACCGACGGCCTGCTGGACCTGCGCTCCCGCGACGCCACGGCTGCTGCGCTGGCCCGCCTGGGAGGGACGTCCCTGGGACAATGAGGGCGTGACCGGACGCTGGGAGTTCTGGATCGACCGGGGCGGCACCTTCACCGACGTCGTCGCCAGACGGCCCGACGGCGGCCTGCAGACGTGCAAGCTGCTCTCCCACGACCCCGGCCGCTACCGGGACGCCCCCGTCGAGGGCATCCGGCGCATGCTGGGCCTCGAGCCCGGCGAACCCGTGCCCGCCGACCGGATCTCCGCCGTCAAGATGGGCACCACGGTCGCCACCAACGCCCTCCTGGAGCGCAGGGGCGAGCCGACCGTCCTGCTCGTCACCGAGGGCTTCCGGGACGCGCTGCGCATCGCGTACCAGAACCGGCCCCGGCTCTTCGACCGCGAGATCGTGCTTCCCGAGGCGCTCTACGAGCGCGTCGTCGAGGTGCCCGAACGCATCGACGCGCACGGTGACGTCGTCCGTCCCCTCGACGCGGCCGCCACCGGCGCGGCCCTGCGCGGGGCACGCCGGGACGGCCTCAAGAGCGTCGCCGTGGTGCTGCTGCACGGCTACCGCCATCCCGCCCACGAGCAGGCCGTCGCGCGGGCGGCCCGCGAGGCCGGATTCGACCAGGTCAGCTGCTCGCATGAGGTCAGCCCGCTGATCAAGCTGGTCCCGCGCGGCGACACCACCGTGGTCGACGCCTACCTGTCGCCGATCCTGCGCCGCTACGTGGACGAGGTGGCCGCCGAACTGCGGGGCGTCCGCCTGATGTTCATGCAGTCCAACGGCGGGCTCCGCGAGGCCGGCCACTTCCGGGGCAAGGACGCCGTGCTCTCCGGTCCCGCCGGGGGAGTGGTCGGCATGGTCCGCACCTCCCGGCAGGCCGGGTTCGACCGCGTCGTCGGCTTCGACATGGGCGGTACGTCCACCGACGTCTCCCACTGGGCGGGCGAGCTGGAACGCGTCCTTGGCACCCAGGTGGCGGGCGTACGCATGCGCGCGCCCATGATGAACATCCACACGGTCGCGGCGGGCGGCGGCTCCGTCCTCCACTTCGACGGGCAGCGCTACCGCGTCGGCCCCGACTCCGCCGGCGCTGACCCCGGACCCGCCTGCTACCGCCGCGGCGGCCCGCTGACCGTCACCGACGCCAACGTGATGCTCGGCCGCGTCCAGGCGGCGCACTTCCCGGCCGTCTTCGGCCCGGACGGCGACCTGCCACTGGACACCGAGGCCGTACGCGACGGCTTCGCGCGGCTCGCCGACGAGGCCACCGCCGCGACCGGCGACCGCCGCACCCCGGAGGAGGTCGCCGCGGGCTTCCTGGAGATCGCCGTCCTGAACATGGCCAACGCCGTCAAGAAGATCTCCGTGCAGCGCGGCCACGACATCACCCGCTACGCCCTCACCAGCTTCGGCGGAGCCGGTGGCCAGCACGCCTGCGCGGTCGCCGACGCCCTGTCCGTCGACACCGTCGTCGTGCCGCCGCTGGCCGGTGTGCTCTCCGCGTACGGGATCGGCCTGGCCGACGCCACCGCGATGCGGGAACAGTCCGTGGAGAGCGACCTCACCGAGGAGGGGCTGCCCGCCCTGGCGGAGGTCCGCGACCGGCTCGACGGCCTCGCCCGCGCCCAGTTGCGCGAGGACGGGGTCCCCGACGCCACCGTGGGAACCGTCACCCGCGTCCACGTCCGCTACGCGGGCACCGACGCGGCGCTGCCCGTCCCCATGGGGACGGTCGACGCCATGCGCGAGGCGTTCACCGCCGAGCACCGCACCCGTTACGCCTTCACCATGGACAAGCCGCTGGTCGTCGAGGCGGTCTCGGTGGAGGCGGTCGGCTCCGCCGGCCCGCCGGGCCGGCACTTCGTGGAGCAACCGGCCCGCGAGGGCCCGCTGCGGCCGGCCGCCGAGGTGTCGCTGTACGCGGAGGGCCGGCGGCAGGACAGCCCCCTGTTCCGCAGGGACGGGATGCGCCCGGGCGACACCGTGGACGGGCCCGCGGTCATCGCCGAGGCCGACGCGACGACGGTTCTCGACCCCGGCTGGCGGGCCGCGGTGGGCGAGCACGGCCATCTCCTGCTCACCCGGGTGCGGCCACGGCCCCGCAGGACGGCCGTCGGCACCGAGGTCGACCCCGTGATGCTGGAGGTCTTCAACAACCTCTTCATGGCGATCGCCGAGCAGATGGGGGTCCGCCTGGAGAACACCGCCCACTCCGTCAACATCAAGGAACGCCTGGACTTCTCCTGCGCCCTGTTCGACCCCGAGGGCAACCTCATCGCCAACGCGCCCCACATCCCCGTCCACCTCGGCTCCATGGGCGAGTCCATCAAGGAGGTGCTGCGACGCAACCGGGGCACCATGCGCCCTGGCGACGCCTACGCCGTCAACGACCCGTACCACGGCGGCACCCATCTGCCGGACGTCACCGTGATCACCCCCGTCTTCGACGAGGAGGGGCGCTCACTGCTCTTCCTGGTCGCCTCGCGCGGCCACCACGCCGAGATCGGCGGGCTCACCCCCGGTTCGATGCCCGCCTTCAGCCGCACCGTGCACGAGGAGGGCGTCCTCTTCGACAACTGGCTCCTGGTGCGCGACGGCCGGCTGCGCGAGGAGGAGACCCGCGCCCTGCTCGCGGACGCCCCGTACCCCTCGCGCGACCCGGACACCAACATCGCCGACCTGCGCGCCCAGATCGCCGCCAACGAGAAGGGCATCTCCGAGCTGCGGCGCACGACCGCCGAGTTCGGCCTCGACGTCGTGCACGCCTACATGCGGCACGTGCAGGACAACGCCGAGGAGTCCGTGCGGCGCATCGTCGCCGGCCTCCACGACGGCGACCGCGCATACGAGACGGACAACGGGGCGGTCATCCGCGTCGCCGTCCGCGTCGACCGCGGTGCACGCACCGCCGTCCTGGACTTCACCGGCACCTCGCCGCAGCAGGAAGGCAACCTCAACGCCCCGCGCTCCGTGGTCATGGCCGCCGTGCTCTACGTCTTCCGCACCCTCGTCGCCGACGACATCCCGCTCAACAGCGGCTGCCTCAAGCCCCTGGACGTCCGCGTCCCCGAGGGGTCGATGCTCGCCCCGGAGTACCCGGCGGCCACCGTCGCCGGCAACGTGGAGACGTCCCAGGCCGTCACGGGAGCCCTGTACGCGGCGCTCGGCGTGCAGGCCGAGGGCTCCGGCACGATGAACAACGTCACCTTCGGCAACGACCGGGTGCAGTACTACGAGACGGTGGCCTCCGGCGCCGGGGCGGGCGAGGGCTTCGACGGCGCCGACGCCGTCCAGACCCACATGACCAACTCCCGGCTCACCGACCCCGAGATCCTGGAATGGCGCTACCCCATCCGTGTCGAGGGCTTCGCCCTGCGCGACGGCAGCGGGGGAGAGGGCCGCTGGCACGGGGGCCGCGGCGCGGTGCGCCGCATCCGCTTCCTGGAGCCCATGACGGTCGCCGTGTTGTCCGGCCACCGGCGGGTCGCCCCGTACGGCATGGCGGGCGGCGGGCCCGGCGCGCTCGGCGAGAACCGGATCGAGCGCGCCGACGGCACCGTCACCCCGCTCGGCGGGGTCGACTCGGCCGAGGTGGGGCCCGGTGACGTCCTGGTCGTCGCCACGCCCGGCGGCGGCGGCTACGGGGCCGCCGGCGCCTGAAAGGTCCCGGACGCGGCGGTGCCCGGACCGCGCCGTTTGGGCCGTTGTCGGTCGGAGCGCCTAGTCTGTGCGTCGTGACCACGACCGTTCCGCACCAGCTCAGCGGCGGTGTCCGGCCCGCGCCGGGCCCGGCCGCCGACGAGGGCCTGGCCCGCCGCCTCAAGGCCCTGGCCTGCACGGCGCCGCTGCACGACCTCGACGTGCGCAAGGCCAACCTCGCGGGCGAGTACTCGGTGTACGCGATGGCGGAGGTCGCCCTGGCCGCCATCGACCTGGTCACGCTCAACATGGACTTCGACACCGGCGCCGACCACGACCAGATAATCTCCCGGCTGCTGCCCCGCATCGCCGCCCAGGCCCCCGGCCGTCCCGCCCCCGAGCACGAACGGGTGGGCCGCTGGGTCCTGGAGAACCTGATCAACGTCGGCAGCGTCGACCGCGGCTTCCGCGCCGTCTACGGCACCTTCGGCGCCGACGGCGCGTACGTCCGCCGCGACTACGACTTCAAGCTGATCGAGGAGGTCGCGGGCCGCGACGGCACCGTCTACCTGCGCACCACCGACGAGGCCGTCAACGTGCTCGTCGGCGCCCTCGACACCGACGTCACCAGCGCCCAGATCGCCGCCGAGGTCAAGCTCGAGGTGCTGATCAACCGGGGCCGCCTCGCCGACGCCCAGCTCGCCGCCGAGCAGGCCCGCTACCGCACGGTGCAGTACGCCGAGACGCTGCGCCGCGCCCTGGACGCCACCCGCCGCAACGTGCGGGCCGTCGACTGGGTCGCGGCCGTCCCCGACATGATCGCCGAGGCGCTCGACCACGTCGCCGACCGCTACCGGCACGAGAACGCCATCCTGACCAACATCCGCAAGGCCAGGGACGAGTCGGAGGACCCGGAGCACAAGCGCCGCGCCGCCGAACTCGTCGACATCGTCAAGGACTGCATCCGCCGCCACACCCAGCTGCAGTCGCGGCTGCTGGAGGCCGGGCCGATCTTCCGCGCCGAGCAGGACCGGCAGGCCTTCGCCGCGCCCCGCGGCGGCGCCCTCGTCGGCATGCTCGACCTGTACGGGCAGCTGGTCGCGCCCGTGCTGCCGCTCCCGGTGGAGCAGGCCACCCGCGTCACCGACGCCTGGTTCGCCCGCGGCACGGGCTACCGCACCCCCGCTTCGGTACGCGTCACGGACCTCGTGGAGGCGCTGCTCACCCCGCCGCTGGAGCGCGAGCACCTCGGCGCCGAGATGCCCGAGCCCGACCTCGTCGCCACGCCCGACGACAGCCGGTTCAGCGAGGAGCAGCTCGAGACCGCCCTGGAGCTCCTCGACCTGCCCCACGACGCCCCCCGCCGGCTCTCCGGGCTGCTCGCCGAGGCCCGTCGTCTCGACCCCGAACTGCCCTACCTGGTGGCACTGCTGGCGGTGCACGCCGCCAGCCCGCCGGTCGGCACCGCCTACCGCCAGGGCGAGGAGCGGCTGCTGTTCGCCGTGGACGACGGCACCCGGCTGGACGACCCCGAGTTCGGCGGCGCCGACCTGGTCGTGGGCACGGCCCGGCTGGACGCCGCCGGAATGGCCGCCGAGCGGTCCGAGGTGGCGTGACGATGAGCGAACCGACCATCCGTACCGAGGAGACGACCCCGTGAGCGACCACCGCGACTGCGAGAGCACGCAGCCGCCCGCAGCGGCCCCCGCGGCGGCGGCCGTCACCCCGGGGGACGCCGCGGACGCCGCCCGCCTCGTCGCCTTCGGCCTGCAGCCGAAGCTGCTGCCCGCGCGCGACGCCGAGTACGCCGAACTGATCCGCCGCTACCGCGAGGAGCCGCTGTTCTCCCGGCTGGCCGACGCCGTGGCCGCCGGCCTCGGCCTGGTCGTGCTGGAGGTCTCGCCGCGGGCCGGCATGGCACTGGCCGCCGGTGAGGACTCCGTCTTCGCCGTCCGCATGGGCGACTACTCGCGCCGCGCCGCCTCCGACGCCGGCGACCGCTTCCTGCACGGCCTCGCCCACCTCGCCGCCGCCGCCATGGCCTTCCCGCGCCCGGAGGACCTCGCCGACGACGCGTACATCGGCCGCGTCACCGTCAACGGCATCGACGGCTTCCTGCGCCAGGCCTGCCGCCGGCTGGAGGAACGGGCCGAGGAGCAGGGCGAGAACACCGACCCGGCCACCGACGCCCCGGGCCTCGAGTCGGCCTGGCGGGTCTACGTGCGCCGCAGCTCCACCGGGGCCACCAAGGACGCGCGCCGCCTGGCGGGCTCCACCACCGGCATCGTGGGCAAGGCGGTCTCCTTCCTCGTCGACTCGGGGTTCCTGCAGCGCACGGGTGACGAGTCGGGCGGCACCTACCGCACCACCGCCCGCTACCAGCTCCAGGTGCGCGACATGGCGGGCAGCGCCGCCATGGCCGAGCTCCTCGACCTCGGCATCGTGCCCCGGGCCGGGGAGGCGGCGGCCCTGATGCCGGCCGAGGAGGGCGACGACCTCGGCCTCGCGGCCGGAGCCGGCCTGCCCTTCCACTCCTGACAAGAGGCCCGCCCCGCCACCGGGATCCAGCCGATCCACCCGTAACCGCCGACCACAGACCACCACGACGAGAGCCCCCCATGTACGAGCTGTCCCGGGTCCGCCTCTACTCCATCGGGCCCGCCGGTGCGCGCTACGCCGACACGGTGCTGGACCTGCGCGGAGTCGGCGAGCCCGTACCGCAACCCGCACCCGCCCAGGCGGAGTTCTTCGAGGACGAGCCGACCGGGCCGCCGCGCCGTCCGGCCCCGGCCGGGGTGCTGTTCCTGGAGAACGGCGGCGGCAAGTCCGTCCTGCTCAAGCTGATCTTCTCGGTCATGCTGCCCGGTCACCGCAACACCCTGGGCGGCGCCAGCTCCGGCGTGCTCCGCAAGTTCCTGCTGGCCGACGACTGCGGCCACGTCGCCCTGGAGTGGCAGCACACGGTCACCGGCGAACTGGTCGTCGTCGGCAAGGTCAGCGAGTGGCGCGGACGCCAGGTCTCCTCGGACCCGCGCAAGTTCGCCGAGGCCTGGTACTCCTTCCGGCCCGGTCCCGGACTCGGACTGGACTCGCTGCCGGTCGCTGAGTCCACCGCGGTCCGCCCGTCCGCCGAGGGCGCCTCGGGCGCCCGCGGCCGCCGCCGCACCATGAAGGGCTTCCGCGACGCGCTGACCGACGCCGGACGCTACTACCCGCACCTGGAGGTGGTGTGGGAGGAGATCCACGACCGGTGGAACGAGCACCTCGGCGAGCTCGGCCTCGACCCCGAACTCTTCCGCTACCAACGGGAGATGAACGCCGACGAGGGCGAGGCGGCCGGTCTCTTCGCGGTGAAGAAGGACTCCGACTTCACCGACCTGCTGCTGCGCGCCGTCACCGACCCCCGGGACACCGACGGCCTCGCCGACCTCGTGCACGGCTTCGCCGGCAAGTTGGGCCGCCGGGCCGAGCTCACCGCGGAACGCGACTTCACGGCCGGCTCCCTCGAACTGCTCGGCCGCATCGTCGAGACCACCGCCGCCCGCGACCAGGCGCGCGGTGTGCACGCACAGTCCGAGCGCCGCACCCGCGCCCTGGCCCGCCGGCTGTCCGCGCGCGCCCGCGAGGAGCGGGGCCGTGCCGCGGAACTGGCCGAGGAGACGGCCCGGGCCGCGCACACCGTCACCGACGCCGAGGCCGCCCGCGGCCGCGGCGCCCTCGTCGCGGCCGAACTCGCCTACCGGCACGCCTCGCTGGCCCTGGCCGCCGGCGAGAAGAGCGCCACCGCGCTGCGCCGCGAGCTCAACGACGCCAGGACGCTGCAGTCCGCCTGGCAGGCCGCGGAGACCGTGCTGCGGCACCGCGCCGCCGCCGACCGCCTGGCCCGGGTCACCGCCGCCATCCGCGAGGCGGAACGGGACGCCGCACCCGCGCTCGCCGCCCGTACGAAGGCCGCCGGCGACCTTGTCCGCGCCCTGCGCGCCGCCGCGGACGCCGCCGACGAGCGGGCGGACGCGGAGGAGGAACGCTCCGCGGGGCTCCAGGCGCAGTCCGAGGCGGCGCATCGCGACGCCACCGCCGCCGCGACGGAGGGGCAGCGCGCCCGCAGCGAGGCCGGGCACCTGGTGCAGCGGCTCGCGGAGGTCGAGCAGGAGACCGCGGAGGCGGTCCGGGCCGGCTGGCTGGACGACTCCGCCCCGGACGCCGACCCGGCCCGTGCGGCCCTGGAGGCCTCGGACGCCGAGAAGGCGGCCTCGACCCTGGCCGAGGCGGCCCGCGACGCCGCCCGCCGGGCCGGGGAGCGGGCCCGGGAGGCCGCCGCCGCCGACGCGCGCGCCGAGCTGTCCGCCGCCCGCGCGGCCGACGCCCTCGCCGCGGCCGAGGCCGCGCACGCCGCCGAGTCGCGCGTCGCCGACGCCCTCGCGGCCGAACCCCGGCTGGCCGCACTGCTCAGCCTCCCGCCCGCGGAGGTCCCGGGGACCGTCCCGGCGGCCGGCTCGGAGGACGACACCGCCGCGGACCGGGCCCCCGCCATCCCCGCGCAGGCCTCCGCCGCCCGTCGCGGCGTCCCCGCGTCCGGTCGGCGCCTGGCCGAGCAGGGCCCGCTGACCGCGGCCGAACTCGACACCTTCGCGGAGCCGCTGCGGGAGATGCTGGACGGCGCGGTGGCCTCCGCCGAGCGGCAGCTGTTCGACCTGCGCACCGCCGCCGCCGACGACGCCCGCATCCTGGCCGCGCTCGGTGACGGCGGGCTGCTGCCGCCGGGCCCCGACGTGCTCGCCACCGTCGAGTACCTGGGTGAGCACGGCATCCCCGCGCTCCCCGGCTGGCGTTACCTCGCCCAGGCCGTCGACCCGGCCGACCACGCCGCCGTGCTCGCCGCACGCCCGGAGCTGGTGGACGGCGTGGTCGTCACCGACCCGCAGAGCTACGCCAGGGCCCGTGAGGTGCTCGCGCAGGCGGCCCTGCTGCCGCGGTCGACCGTCACGGTCGGCACGGCGGCGGCCCTGCTCGCCCCGCCGCCCCCGGTGGGCGCCGAGCATGAGCTCTTCCTCGTCCCGCCCAACCCGGCCATGCACGACGAACTGGCCGCCGACGGCGAGCGGCAGGCGCTGCGCGCCCGCGCGACCGCCCGCGAGGAGGACATCCGTCACCTCGCCGCCCGGCTGGCCGAGGACCGCACGCTGGCCGCCCGGCTCTCCTCGTGGCGCTCCGGCTGCCCGAGCGGCCGGCTCGCCGAGCTCGCCGCGGCCGTCGGGACCGCCCGGGAGACCGCGGGCACCGCCCGCGAGGAACTGGCCGAGGCGCGCTCCGTACGGAGGGAGGCCGACGAGGCCGCCGCCGAGGCGACCGCCCTGCGCGACGAGCGCCAGGAGACGGCACAGCAGGCCCGCCGGGCCGCCGACGCGCTCGCCGGACTCGCCTTCCGGCTGCGGGAGCGGGCCAACTGGCAGCGCAGGACCCGGGAGCTGGCCGAGGACGCGGCCGAGGCCGAGACCCGGGCTGACGCCTGCCTGACCCTGGCGCGCGCCGCCGACGAGGACCGCCGCGCCGCCCAGCGTGCCGCGGACGACGCCCGCCGCACCGCGCGGGTGCTCCGCGCCGAGCGCTCGGAGATCACCGGCGCCCCCGACGAGGCCCTCGACGACGAGGACGGCGCGGCAGAGCAGTCCGGCTCGCTGCCCGCCCTGCGCGAGGCCTACCGGGCCGCGTCCCAGGTGTACGAGAAGGTGGGCGTCGGCGCCGACCTGCGGGCCGAGCAGGCCCGCGCCGAGAGCACCGAGCAGTCCGCCCTCACCGAACTGGAGCGCCTCACCAACAAGGTGCGCACCCGCGCCGCCCAGCTGCTGGAAGGCACGGACGGCGCCGACGGCCCCGCCCGGCAGGCCGCGGCCGCGCGCGCCGAACAGCTCGTGGCGACCCTGGACTCCCGCGCCTCCACGGCCAGCGAGCAGCTGGGCCGGCTGCGCGGCGAGGCCGAGCGGCACGCCCCGGCGGACGGCGAGGCGCACACCGAGCTCCCCGAGGAACTGCTGCCCCGCGACGCCGGGCACGCCCAGGAGCTGCTGCGCGGCGCCAACGGCGAACTGGCCGCCCGCACCGAGGCGCTGGCCCACGCCCGGGACGGCCACGGGGACCTGGTGCGCGCCCACCGCGCCGCCGAGGACGCCGCGACCGGCTTCGACGAACTCGCCGCCCTGCTGCGGGACCTGCTCCGCGACGGCGACCGCCAGCCCGAGGAGGCGGAGGAGGAGCCCGAGCCGTACTCCGGCTCCCTGGAGGAGGCCAGGGCCGCCGTCGCCGAGACCCGCCGCAGCCTGCGCGGCTGCGCCGCCGATCTGTCGGCGGCCGAATCGCAGCTGCGCGAGGCCTGCGACGTCCTCGTGCGGCACGCCAACGCGGCCCGCTACGAGCAGGTGCGCACCCCGGCCCGCCAGCAGATCCGCGAACTGCCCGGCTCCGCGCTGCCCGATCACGCGGCAGCCTGGCACGCCGCCTTCGCGCCGCGGCTACGTGTCCTGACCGACGAACTGGAGCAGCTGGAGCGCAACCGCGACAGCATCGTCGACCGGCTGCGCGGCATGGTGGAGTCCTCGCTGGCGACCCTGCGGTCCGCGCAGCGGCTGTCCCGCCTGCCGGAGGGGCTGGGGGAGTGGTCGGGCCAGGAGTTCCTGCGGATCCGCTTCGACGACCCGGACCACGCGGAGCTCAACGACCGGCTCGGCGCCGTGATCGACGAGGCGACCCGGGCGGCCGTCCGCAAGAACTCCGACCTGCGCCGGGACGGCATGTCGCTGCTGCTGCGCGGGGTCGCGGCGGCCCTCGAGCCCAAGGGCGTGGCCGTCGAGATCCTCAAGCCGGACGCGGTGCTGCGGGCCGAGCGCGTGCCCGTCGGGCAGATGGGCGACGTCTTCTCCGGCGGCCAGCTGCTCACCGCCGCCATCGCGCTGTACTGCACGATGGCCGCGCTGCGCAGCAACGACCGCGGCAGGGACCGGCACCGGCACGCGGGCACGCTCTTCCTCGACAACCCCATCGGCCGCGCCAACGCCACCTACCTGCTGGAGCTGCAGCGGGCGGTCGCCGACGCGCTGGGCGTCCAGCTGATCTACACCACGGGGCTGTTCGACACCACGGCGCTCGCCGAGTTCCCGCTGGTCGTACGGCTGCGCAATGACGCGGACCTGCGCGCGGGCCTGAAGTACATCAGTGTCGAGGAGCACCTGCGGCCCGGACTGCCCGTCCGGGACCCGGAGTCCGAGCCGGTGCACGGCGAGATCACGGCGACGCGGATGTTCCGCCGCCCGGCCGAGCAGCCGGCCCCGCAGGGCGGCTGACCCCGCGGCCGGGCGCCGTCGCGCCCCTGGGCCGCCCCGGGCCGCCCCGAGTCGTCGCGGCTCGCTCAGGCGGTACGGGCGCCGGTGCCGGACACGTGCCGGCGCCGTTCCGCGTCGCGGGCCTCGGACCGGGCCCGCCGCCGCTCCCGCCTGCGCTCGCGGCGCAGCCTGCGGGCCGCGCTGCTGGGGCTGGACACCACGCCGTTGCGCTGGTTCCAGACCTGGCGGGTGATCCACACGTCCAGCACCGCCCAGGTGGCGAGGACGGTGAAGGCTATCGCGGTGAGCATCGCGGGCGCCGCGAGCCAGGACTCACCGGCCGTCCCCAGTGCGGCGATCACCGCGGCGATCAAGGTCAGCGACACGACGAGCCAGGCCCGCACGGCCGCCCGGCGCACCGGGTCGGGCAGGCGCGGCCGCCCGACGGGCTCCTCCACCCACAACTGCCGCCGGGCCTTCCGCGGCGGAATGTCGCGATCCAGTGCGTCCTCGACGAGGTCGTCCATGAAATCTGCTCCCCTGCGGCATACCGGTGCTGTGGTGCCGGATCCCCGATGTCCGACTCCAGAGTGGCTGCCCGGTTTCCGCCGATGAATGCCCTCCGCATTCCGGAGCACCCCCTCCCCACCTCCCATACGCCGGACGGGCCCCCCGGGTTCCCTGTGCGGTGCATTTCGGCCAGGCGTGCCGGCTGTTCATCCGTACGAATCGGGTCGTCCCGGGGCAAGGGCGGAAGCAGGGCTTTCGGTTTGGTCATCCGGCAGTAGTAGGCTCGCGCCGTTTGCAGTCGGAACACGACAGCCCTTGACCGGGTTTGACGTTGGGGAGGCCATGCGCTTTCGCGGTACGACGATCCGGCGGAAGATCGTGGCACTGCTGCTCATTCCGCTGGTGTCCCTCACGGCCATCTGGGCCTTCGCCGCGACCCTGACCGGACGTCAGGTCTGGGGCCTCTTCGGCGTCGAGCAGACCGTCAACGCGCTCGGCTACCCGGTCGAGGACGGCATCCAGGCACTCCAGCAGGAACGCCGTTCCGCCATGCTCTACTTGGCCGATCCTCGACGGTCCGACGCCCGCGGCACACTGCTGGCGCGGGAACGCGCGACGGACACGGTGATCGCCCGGCTGCGCGACAACGCGCGCGACGCCGGCAACCGGGAACGGCTGACCCCCGACTCGCGGCGCCGCCTCGACCTCGTCGTCCGCGGGTTCGGCGGCCTGGAGACGCTGCGCGGCAAGGTCGCCAAGGGCGGCATCAGCCGCAACGACGCCTTCCGTGCCTACAGCGGCCTCTTCGACCCGGCCTACGCCTTCCTGGACTCGCTGAACCCGATCAACAACGTCACCATCGACAAGCAGGGCCGCGCCCTCATCCAGGTCACCCGGGCCCGCGAGGCGATCAGCCAGGAGGACGCCCTCATGGTGGCGGCCATCGCGGCCGGCCGCATGAGCGCGGCGGAGATGCGCTCCTTCACCTTCGCCGTCGCCGAGCAGCGCGCCTACTACGCCGACAACCTCCACCTGCTGACCGGCGAAGAGCGTGCCCTTTACGACGCCTACTGGGCCGGGCCCTCCGGCCGCGCCCTGCGCGCCGCCGAGGACACCGTCATCTCCGCGGGCGCTTCCGGCGCGCCCCGGGCCGCGGACCGCGTGTCCTGGCAGAGCACGGCCTCCACCGCGCTGAGCGACCTGGACCGGATGGGCGTCGAGGCCGGGGACCTGCACAAGAAGCGCGCCGAACCGATCGGCATGCGGCTGGTCGCGATCGCCGCGATAGCCGGCGGCCTCGGCCTGATCGCCGTCGTCGCCTCCGTCATCGTCTCCATACG
Organism: Streptomyces sp. NPDC008238; assembly: GCF_042956445.1. NCBI lineage: Bacteria > Bacillati > Actinomycetota > Actinomycetes > Kitasatosporales > Streptomycetaceae > Streptomyces > Streptomyces sp. NPDC008238. The sequence goes on from NZ_JBIBGK010000025.1 coordinate 91,351, forward strand.
CATCGGCCGCAGCCTCATCCGCGACCTGTCCCGGCTCCGCAAGGAGGCCCAGGAGGTCTCCGGCACCCGGCTGCCGCGCGTCATGCGCCGGCTCGCCGCGGGCGAGGAGGTCGACGTCGAGACCGAGGCGCCGCGCCTGGACTACCCCGACGACGAGGTCGGCCAGGTCGGCAAGGCCGTCAACACCCTGCAGCGCGCGGCCGTCGAGGCCGCCGTGCGCCAGTCCGAGTTGCGCCGCGGCGTCTCCGAGGTCTTCGTCAACCTCGCCCGCCGCAGCCAGGTGCTGCTGCACCGCCAGCTCACCCTGCTGGACGCCATGGAGCGGCGCACCGAGGACCCGCAGGAACTCGCGGACCTCTTCCGCCTCGACCACATGACCACCCGCATGCGCCGCCACGCCGAGGGACTGGTGATCCTCTCGGGCGCCGTGCCGTCCCGGCAGTGGCGCAAGCCGGTGCAGCTGATGGACGTGGTGCGGGCGGCCGTCGCCGAGGTCGAGGACTACGAGCGGGTCGACGTGCGCCGGCTGCCGCGGCTCGCCGTCACCGGCCACGCCGTCGCCGACCTCACCCACCTCGTCGCCGAACTCATCGAGAACGCCACCGTCTTCTCGCCGCCGCACACCAGCGTCCAGGTGCACGGCGAGTCCGTCGCCAACGGCTTCGTCCTGGAGATCGACGACCGCGGCCTCGGCCTCACCCCCGACGCCATGCTGGAGGCGAACCTCCGTCTCGCCGAGACGCCCGAGTTCGAGCTCTCCGACACCGACCGGCTCGGCCTCTTCGTCGTCAGCCGGCTGGCCCAGCGCCAGGGCGTCCGGGTGTCGCTGCGCCCGTCCCCCTACGGCGGCACCACGGCCGTGGTGCTGGTGCCGGCGACGCTGCTGACCGAGCCCGGCGAGGAACAGCAGCCGGAGCCCCCGGCCGACGAGGCCGCGGAGCAGGACGCGCCGGACGTGACGGCGGTCCCGGACGCGCCGGACGAGCCGCGGGTCCGGCCGATGTCGGCCGCCACCGAGCACAGCTTCCGCCAGTGGGGTCTGGTCCCCGAGCCGGACGACGAGCCCCGCGAGCACCGGCCGCACCTCACCGGGACCGAGGGGGCGCCGGTCGGCGCGGGCGACGCGGCCCCGGGGGCGAAGCCCTCTCTGGCGCCGGGCGACGGCCTCACCGTGCTGCCGCGCCGCCGCCGCACGCCGGTCCTGGTCGCCGAGAACGGCCGCCCCGTTGGCGAAGCGCCCCCGACCGCCGACCCCGCGCCGCAGGAGGAGCCCGCCGTGCCCGAGCCGCAGGAGGAGCCCGTGGGCGCCGGACTGCCCCGCCGGGTGCGCCAGGCCAGCCTCGCCCCGCAGTTGCGCGGGGAATCCACCACCGGGACCCGTACCGCCGCCGCCGGCGCGGACGGGGACGACGGGCCCGAGCGCTCGCCCGAAGAGGTGCGCGACCGCATGGCCTCGCTGCAGCGAGGATGGCTGCGCGGCCGCGCGGTCGCCGACGACCTCGGCACCGACGGCACCGATGACGTCCGCCCCGCCGACCGTCCGGGAACCACCCCGGCGGAGCGCGGCGGCGACAGCACAACCAGAACCACCACGGAGGGGAACGGTCCATGACGGCACCATCGAGCGCGTCCCGCGAGCTCAGCTGGCTTCTCGACGAACTGGTCGGTCGCGTGGCCAGCATCCGCAAGGCGCTGGTGCTCTCCAGCGACGGCCTGGCCACCGGCGCGTCCGAGGGCCTCACCCGTGAGGACGCGGAGCACCTCGCAGCCGTCGCCTCCGGCTTCCACAGCCTCGCCAAGGGCGTCGGACGGCACTTCGAGGCCGGCAAGGTCCGGCAGACCCTCGTGGAGCTGGACGAGGCCTTCCTGTTCGTCACCGCCGCGGGCGACGGCAGCTGCCTCGCCGTGCTCGCCGACTCCGACTCCGACGTCGGGCAGGTCGCCTACGAGATGGCGCTGCTGGTGAAGCGGGTCGGCGTGCACCTCGCCACCGCCCCGCGCACCGACGACGACGCGGCGCGGGCGGTGTGACGAGGACGCCATGAGCTCCGAAGCGGACCGCTGGTACGACGACGACGCCGGGCCCGTGGTGCGGCCCTACGCCATGACGCGCGGCCGTACCAGCCACGCCGCCGAAGCCCGGCTCGACCTGATCGCCCTGGTGATCGCCGAGTCCCGCAGCGAGGACGACGACGCCGACGTCGACCGCACCCTGTCGCCCGAGCACCTCGACATCGTCGGGCTCTGCCGGGAGCAGCCGATGTCGGTCGCCGAGCTGGCGGCCGACCTCGACCTGCCCGTGGGCGTCGTGCGGGTGCTCATCGGCGACGTCCTGGAGGCCGGCCTGGTCCACATCAGCCGGCCCGTCCCGCCGGCGGAGCTGCCCGACGCCGGGCTGCTCCGTGACGTCATCGACGGCCTGCGCGCGCTCTGAGCCACCCCGGGGGCACCGTGGGCCCGCCGTGGCCCCTGGTGCCCCCTCATGCGCGCCCGAGGGGCCGTCAGGGCCGCTCCCGGCCGGACGGGTGGGGCGTCGGACCGGTAACGGCCCCGGGACCGCTGGTAGTTGTCCGGTCGTACCGTAGTAATGTTCCACTGCCACAGCTGATCGCCCGACGCAGTCCCTAGGACCCAGGATGCCTCTGACCTGTGTAAACGGCACGACCGGAGGAGTGAGCCATGGCCTTCGGACGCTCTGAGAGCCGTCTTTCCCCCGTCGAGCCCGTCACGCTGAAGATCCTGGTGGCCGGCGGCTTCGGCGTCGGCAAGACCACGCTCGTCGGCGCGGTCAGCGAGATCCGCCCGCTGCGTACCGAGGAGACGCTCAGCGAGGCCGGGCGGCCCGTCGACGACACCGCGGGCGTCGAGGCCAAGCGCACCACCACCGTGGCCATGGACTTCGGCCGGATCACCCTCCGCGACGACCTGGTGCTCTACCTGTTCGGCACGCCGGGCCAGGACCGCTTCTGGTTCCTGTGGGACGAGCTGGCGCAGGGCGCCCTCGGCGCGGTCGTCCTCGCCGACACCCGGCGCCTGGAGGACTGCTTCTCCGCGGTCGACTACTTCGAGCGCCGCGGCATCCCCTTCGCCGTGGCCGTCAACGTCTTCGACGACGCCGAGCGGCACCCCGCCGACACCGTGCGCGACGCGCTCGACCTCGACCCCGAGGTGCCGCTGGTGATGTGCGACGCCCGGGACCGCGCCTCCGCGAAGAAGGTGCTGATCACGGTGGTCGAGCACGCGGCCCAGGTGGCCGGCGACCGCAGGGCCGCCGCCGCCAACTGAGCCGCACGGCACGTACGGTGCGGGCCGGTCAGCCCCCGGCGGCCGGCGCGGGGCCCTCGTCCTCGTCGTCGTCCTGCCAGCCGAAGCTGCGCTCGACCGCCTTCTTCCAGCGGCGGTACTCCTTCTCACGGGTATTGGCGTCCATCCGGGGCTGCCACTCGGCGTCCTTCTGCCAGTGCGCCTTGAGCGTGTCCAGGCCGTCCCACACCCCGGTGGCGAGGCCGGCGGCGTAGGCCGCCCCCAGCGCCGTGGTCTCCGAGATCCGCGGCCGCACCACCGGGACGCCCAGCACGTCCGCCTGGTGCTGCATCAGCAGGCCGTTCGCCGTCATGCCGCCGTCGACCTTGAGCCCGGTGATGTGCACCCCGGAGTCCTGGTACATCGCGTCGACGACCTCGCGGGTCTGCCAGCTGGTCGCCTCCAGCACCGCCCGCGCCAGGTGCGCCTTGGTGACGTACCGGGTGAGGCCGGTGATCACCCCGCGCGCGTCGGAGCGCCAGTACGGGGCGAAGAGCCCGGAGAAGGCGGGGACGATGTAGGCGCCCCCGTTGTCCGGGACGCTCGCCGCGAGGGCCTCGATCTCGTCCGCGGCGGTGATGATGCCGAGGCTGTCGCGGAACCACTGCACCAGGGCGCCGGTGATGGCGATCGACCCCTCCAGGCAGTAGACCGGGGCCTGCCCGCCCAGCCGGTAGCCCATGGTCGTGAGCAGGCCGTTCTTCGACGGCACCGGCCGGTTCCCGGTGTTGAGCAGCAGGAAGCTGCCCGTCCCGTAGGTGTTCTTGGCGTCTCCCGTCCCGTAGCAGGCCTGGCCGAAGATCGCGGCCTGCTGGTCGCCGAGGGCCGAGGCCACGGGCACCCCGCCGAGCTGGCCGACCGCCGTGCCGTACACCTCGGAGGAGGAGCGGATCTCCGGGAGCAGCGCCTCGGGGACGTTCATCGCGGCGAGGATCGCCGGGTCCCACTCCAGCGACTCCAGGTTCATCAGCATCGTGCGGCTCGCATTGGTGACGTCCGTGACGTGGACGCCGCCCTCCGTACCGCCCGTCAGGTTCCAGATCAGCCAGGAGTCGATGGTGCCGAAGGCGATCTCGCCGTTCTCCGCGCGGCGGCGCAGACCCGGTACGTTGTCCAGCAGCCACGCCACCTTGGGGCCGGAGAAGTAGCTGGCGAGCGGCAGTCCCGTGGACTCGCGGAAGCGGTCCTGGCCGTCCTGGCCGCCGAGCCGGTCGCACAGCGCGGCGGTACGGGTGTCCTGCCACACGATCGCGTTGTGCACCGGGCGGCCGGTGGTGCGGTCCCACAGCACGGTGGTCTCGCGCTGGTTGGTGATGCCGAGCGCACTGAGCTGGTCCGGGTGGAGCCGGGCCTTGGCGAGCGCGCCCGCCACCACGGCCTGCACCTTGGACCAGATCTCGGTGGCGTCGTGCTCCACCCAGCCCGGCTTGGGGAAGATCTGGCGGTGCTCGCGCTGGTCGAGCGCCACGATCGACCCGTCGGAGTCGAAGACGATGCAGCGGCTGGAGGTCGTTCCCTGGTCGATGGCGGCCACGTAGCGGGTCGCCGTACCGGACGTTTCGGTCATGACCGCCTCACTTGAACGCGACGTTGTAGATGAGACCGGACAGGGCGCCGCCGAGCAGCGGACCGGCCACCGGGATCCAGGCGTACGCCCAGTCGGAGGTGCCCTTGAAGGGGATCGGCAGCACGGAGTGGACGATGCGCGGCCCGAGGTCGCGCGCCGGGTTGATGGCGTAGCCGGTGGGGCCGCCCAGGGAGAGCCCGATGCCGGTCACGAGCAGCGCCACGATCAGGGTGCCGGTGCCGGTCTCGCCGAGGCCCTTGCTGAGGCCGAAGGCCAGGATCGGCAGGACCAGGCCCATGGTGGCGATCGCCTCGGTGATCAGGTTCTGCCACCAGACGCGGATCTCGGGGACGGTGGAGAAGACGGCGAGCGTGGGCTGGCGGGTCTCCTCGGCGCGGTTCGCCGCGAACTGGCCGTAGTACACCAGCCAGCACAGGACGGCGCCCAGCATCGCGCCGATGATCTGCCCGGCGAGGTAGACCGGCACCTGGCTCCACTTGCCGCTGCTGATGGCGACCCCGAGCGTGACGGCGGGGTTCAGTTGCCCGCCCGACAGGGGACCCGCGGTGTACGCGCCGGCCAGGACCGCGAGGCCCCACCCGAAGGAGATCACGATCCACCCGGATGCCCGCGCCTTCGAGTGGTGCAGGAGGACCCCGGCCACCACGCCGGCGCCGAACAGGATCAGGATCGCCGTTCCGATGATCTCGCCGACAAAGACGTCTCCGTTGGAATACATGACGGCTCCTTCGTGCGGGCGCACGTGTCGGGCATGCGCCGCCAGAGAATGGCGCACGCGGACGCGGGTACGGAGGTCCCGCCTCCCGCCCGGCCTCCGCGCCACCCGGAAGTGTTGTCCCGGGGTGATGGAGCGTCAAGGTATCGGACAGATCACCTGATTACGACCACCGACGAGCCGTGCCCGAACAGGCCCTGGTTCGCCGTCACCCCGACGCGGGCCCCCGCGGTCTGCCGCTGCCCCGACCGGCCGCGCAACTGCCAGGTCAGTTCGCACACCTGGGCGAGCGCCTGAGCGGGCACGGCCTCGCCGAAGGAGGCGAGGCCGCCGCTCGGGTTGACCGGGATCCCCCCCCCGATCGCCGTGGCCCCGTCGCGCAGCAGCTTCACCGCCCCGCCCGGCGGGCACAGGCCCAGGTCCTCGTACCAGTCCAGTTCCAGCGCCGTCGACAGGTCGTAGACCTCCGCCAGGTCCAGGTCCTCGGGGCCGATGCCCGCCTCCTCGTAGGCCGCGCGGACGACGGCCGCCCGGAAGCCCGCGGCCGGCTCCCCGGGCGCGGCGGCGAGGGCGGAGTCGGTGGCGATGTCCGGGAGGTCCGGCACCGTGCGCGGGTAGACCGGCGTGACGGTGGAGACCGCGCGGATCCGCACCGGGTCCGCCGTCGCGCGGCGCCGGGCGAAGTCCAGGCTGGACAGGACGACGGCGGCGCCCCCGTCCGAGGTGGCGCAGACGTCGAGCAGCCGCAGGGGGTCGGCGACGACGGGGGAGGCCGCCACCTCGGCGGCCGTGACCGGTGCCCGGTAGCGGGCGAGCGGGTTGGCGGCCCCGGCGGCGGCGTTCTTCACCTTCACCCGGGCGAAGTCCTCCGGCGTGTCGCCGTGCAGCGCCATCCGGCGGCGCGCGTACAGCCCGAAGTACGCCGGGTTGGTGGCGCCCAGGACGCGGAAGCGCAGCCAGTCCGGGTCGTCGGGCCGGTCGCCGCCGGCGGGCGCGAAGAAGCCCTTGGGGGCCGCGTCCGCGCCGACGACCAGCGCGGTGTCCACCAGGCCGGCCAGGATCCGCGCCCGGGCGGTGTCCAGGGCCTGCGCCCCGGAGGCGCAGGCGGCGTACACGCTGGCCACCCGGGCGCCCTGCCAGCCCAGCGCCTGCGCGAAGGCGGCGCCCGCGACGTAGCCGGGGTAGCCGCCGCGTACGGTGTCCGCGCCGACGACCAGACCGACGTCGCGCCAGTCCAGTCCGGCGTCGGCGAGCGCGGCGTGCGCAGCCGCGACCCCGTACCGCGTGAAGGGGTGGCCCCACTTGCCCCATGGGTGCATGCCGACGCCGAGGACGGCCACGTCACGGTTCATCGTCCGCCTCCACGGGGCGCCAGTGCCAGGTGGTCCAGAGGTGCTCCGCGTCCTCGTGCAGCACGCCGGGGACCAGCTCGACCTCCATGCCGACGGCCAGGTCGGCCACGCCCGTCCCGGGCGCGGCCTGCCCGAGCACGATCATCCGTTCCGCCGTCAGCTCCACCGCCACCAGGGCGTACGGCTCCCAGGGGCGCGCGGGGTCGGAGACGTACGGGGCGGGCGGGCGGTAGCGGGCGTCGGTGTACGACCAGACCCTGCCCCGCCGGGACAGCGGTACCTCCTCCAGCTCCGCCGCGCCGCCGTCGCAGGCCGGGTTGCGGCAGGCGTCGTCCTCGCGCGGGAAGAACACCGCGCCGCAGCCGCGGCAACGGGTGCCGAGCAGCCGGAAGCCGGCGCCGTCCGCCGTGTCCTGCGTGAACCAGCCCGCCACCACGGGCTTCCGTGAGCGCCCCACGTCCGGCCCCTCCCCATCGACCCCTGCCGCAATCTGACGATTCGTCAGAAGTCTGTCACGGGTGGGCCGTACCGCGGAACGGGGTGGACGGTGTCGGTGCCGGCTGCTAAGTTATTCTCGAAACGAGAAATACTCGAAGTGAGAACAACTGGCGAGGGGTGGCGCACGATGGCAGACCGGCAGGGTGAGGACGCGTTCCTCGCCGCCTATGACCCGCGCGCCTTCGAGCCCATCGCCGTGACCGTGGACGTCGTCGCCCTGACGCTGCGTCAAGGCGGGCTGCACGTGCTGCTGGTGCGTCGCGGCGGACCGCCGTACGAGGGAGCCTGGGCGCTGCCCGGCGGCTTCGTACGGGCCGGCCGTGAGTCCCTGGACGAGGCGGCGGCCCGCGAACTGGCCGAGGAGACCGGGCTCGACGCGGCGCACGGCCTCGGCCGCGTCCACCTCGAACAGCTCGGCACCTACGGCCGTCCCGACCGCGACCCGCGCATGCACGTCGTCTCCGTCGCCTACCTCGCCTTCGCCCCGGACCTGCCCGAGGCGCAGGCGGGCAGCGACGCCGCGGCGGCCGAGTGGGTGCCCGTCGAGGCGGTCGCGCCGTGGGGGAACCCTGACGCCGCCCCTGTGCGTCCCAAGGAGCAGGACCGGCCGGCCGGGATCCACGGGGGTGGTTCCGGCCGCCGGTCCGACCTGTCCGGCCCGCCCGGCCTGAGGTCCGGTCGGGCGTCCGGCCCCGGCGCCGGTCTCGCCTTCGACCACGGCACGATCCTCGCCGAAGGCCTCGACCGGGCCCGCGCCAAGATCGAGTACACCCCGCTGGCCACCGCCTTCCTCGGCGAGGAGTTCACCGTCACCGAGCTCCGCTCGGTCTACGAGGCGGTCTGGGGCCGCACCCTGCACGCCGGGAACTTCCACCGCAAGGTCCTGTCGGTGCCGGGCTTCGTCGAGTCCACCGGCACCACCGCGGGCCGCGGCGGCTCCAAGGGCGGCCCCCGGGCCCGGCTCTACCGCGCCGGCGACGCCCGCCTCCTGCACCCCGCACTGCTCCGTCCCGACCGTGAGGACAGTGTCCGATGACCGCCACGACGCCCTCCGCGTCCGCCCACCGGGTCCGTACCTTCGACGACGCCCTGGCCGCCCTCGGCCGGCCCTTCCCGGCCGGCACCACCGAAGCCGCCCGCCACTACCGCCGGCTCGCCCGCCTCCTGCACCCCGACACCGCACCGCCTGGCCGCGCGGACGAGGCCGAGGCCGCCTTCGTCCGCCTCACCGCCCTGTGGCGGCGGCACACAGGCGACGGCCCGACCCTCACCACCGCCCGCGGCACGTACCCGCTGGGGCCCGTCCTCGCCGAGGGCGACCTCGCCGTGCTGCGCGCCGCGGGGCCCGGCACCGTACTGAAGATCCCGCGCCGCCCCGCGGACAACGACCTGATGGAGCGTGAGGCCGACGCCCTCACCCGGCTGCACACCGTCGCCGACGCCCGGCACCGCGCCTACGCGCCGCGCCTCGTCGAGTCCTTCCGCCACCGCGGCCCCCACGGCACCGAGCGCCGCGTCAACGCCCTCCAGCGGTTGGGCGGATTCCACACCCTCGCCGCGGTCCGGGCACTCCATCCCGGCGGCCTCGACCCGCGCGACGCCGCCTGGATGTGGCGCCGTCTGCTGGTGGCCGTCGGCTGGGCACACCGGGCCGGGGTCGTCCACGGCGCCGTGCTGCCCGAGCACGTCCTGATCCACCCCGCCGAGCACGGTCTCGTCCTGGTCGGCTGGTGCCACTCCACCGAACGCGGCGGGACCGTCCCCGCCCTCGTGGAGCGGCACCGCGCCCTCTACCCGCCCGAGGTCCCCGGCCGGCGCCCCGCCACCGAGGCCACCGACATCCACCTCGCCTCGCGCTGCGTCGAGCAGCTGATGGGGGACCGCGCGCCGCGCCCGTTGAGCGCCTTCCTGCGCGGCTGCACGCTCCCCTCCGAGGCCCGCCGTCCGCACGACGCCTGGCGGCTGCTCGCGGAACTCGACGACGTCCTGGAACGCCTCTACGGCCCGCGCGCCTTCCGCCCGTTCACCATGCCGGGCACCGGCACCTGACACCCGGCACAACCGACGTACCTGACACACCTGACACACCAAGGGGGAACCACCATGGGCAGCGGAAGCTGGTCCACCAACGTCTACGACGCCGCCTCGCGCTACCGCGCAGCCAGCGGCACCGGCGCCTTCGCCTACAGCGACCGCGTCACCTCGTCCGCCCCACGCGGTTCCTGGACCGCGCACCCCTCGCTCGACCCCAAGGACATCGGCGTCCGCGAGAGCCGGGACTCCGACGAGCACCCCACCTCGCTCGCCATCTCCGTCCTGTTCGACGTCACCGGCTCCATGCGCACCGTCCCGCAGGTCCTGCAGACCAAGCTCCCCGAGCTCTTCGGCCTGCTCCTGCGCAAGGGCTACACCGAGCACCCGCAGATCCTGTTCGGCGCGGTCGGCGACGCCACCTGCGACCGGGTCCCGCTGCAGCTCGGGCAGTTCGAGTCGGACAACCGCATGGACGACGACCTCGGCAACATCCTGCTCGAGGGCGGTGGCGGCGGCCAGATGACCGAGTCCTACGAGCTCGCCCTGTACGCGATGGCCCGGCACACCTCGATCGACTGCCACGAGAAGCGCGGCCGCCGCGGCTACCTCTTCCTGATCGGCGACGAGCTGCCCTACGGCAAGGTCAAGGCCCGTGAGGTGCGCGAGGTCATCGGGGACGACCTCGCCGAGGACATCCCCGTCACGCGGATCGTCGCCGAGCTCAAGCAGAAGTTCGACGTCTACTACATCCTCCCGGCGGGCTCGTCCTACGTCGGCAACACCGAGGTCCTCGGCACCTGGCGGGGGCTCCTCGGCCAGAACGTCATCGAGCTCGACGACCTCGACGCCGTCTGCGAGACCATCGCCCTCACCATCGGACTCGGCGAGGAGGCCATCGACCTCGCCGAGGGCCTCGACGACCTCGCCGACCTCGGCTCCACCGCCGCGGGCACGGTGGGCAAGGCCCTCGCCGCCCTCGACCGCGACCGCGCGGGCGTCGCGGTGACCGACGCGCCCCTGATCGACGGCGACGGCGGCGCCACCGGTGCAGGTCCCGGCGACGGTCCCGCCACCGGCACCACCCGCCTGTAGGCACCTCCCGGAGGACCCCGTGCACACCATCGTCGTCGACCTCGGCTACGGCGACGCCGGCAAGGGCACCGTCGTGGACCGGCTCTGCGCGAGCGGGCCGGTCCGCGCGGTCGTCCGCTTCAACGGCGGAGCCCAAGCGGCGCACAACGTCGTCACCACGGACGGACGCCACCACACCTTCGCCCAGTTCGGCTCCGGCACCCTCCAGGGCGTCCCCACCCACCTGTCGCGCTCCATGCTGGTGGACCCGCTCGCGCTGGCCGCCGAGGCCGACCACCTCGCCGCCCTCGGGGTCCCCGCGCCGTTCGCGCTGCTCAGCGTCGACCGCGAGGCGCGCCTGACGACGCCGTACCACGCCGCCGCCAACCGGCTGCGGGAGCAGGCCCGGGGCGCGGCCCGCCACGGTTCGTGCGGCATGGGCATCGGCGAGACCGCCGCCTACGCCCTCGCCCACCCCGGGGACGCCCCCACCGCGGGGGACTGCGCCTCACGCCCCCGGCTGCTGCGCAAGCTCCGCCTGCTGCGCGACCGCCTGGCGGACGAGTTCGGGCGACGGCTGCCCGCACCCCCGCCCGAGGACTGCGCCGACGCCTTCACGGCCTTCGCCCGTGCCGTCACCCTCACCGCGGACGGCCACCTCGCCCGCGTCCTGCGCGAGGGCGCCGTCGTCCTGGAGGGCGCCCAGGGCGTGCTCCTGGACGAGTGGCACGGCTTCCACCCGTACACCACCTGGTCCACGACCACGTTCGAGGGCGCCGAGGCCCTGCTGGCGGAGGCCGGGCAGGAGGCCCGCAGGCTCGGCGTCGTACGGACGTACACCACCCGGCACGGCCCCGGACCGCACGTCACCGAGGACCGGGAGCTCGCCCCGCTGCTGCCCGAACCGCACAACGGCGACGGCCGCTGGCAGGGCGCCTTCCGCACCGGCCACTTCGACGCCGTCGCCCACCGCTACGCCGTCGACGTCTGCGGGGGCGTGGACGCCCTCGCCGTCACCCACCTCGACGCCCCCCGCCGCGTCCCGTGGCTGCGGCTGGTCCGCGCGTACGACACCGGCGAGACGCGGCTGCCCACCGGCCTGCCCGGGGACCTGGCCCGCCAGGCCGCCCTCACCGGAAGCCTGCTGAAGGCCCGTCCGGCCCGCTGGGACGTGCCGGGCCCCGACCCGGCCGCCTGGACGGAGGCGGTCGGCGAGGCCCTGGGCGCTCCGGTCGTGCTGGAGTCCCACGGCCCGACGGCCGCCGACAAGCGGGAGGTTCAGCGCAGGATCCCGGCCTGCCGCGCGGCCGTGATCCAGGAGGGGAACTCCGAGAGGAGCCGGTCGTAGAGCTCCGCGTCCGGCACGGTGGCGATGTCGTCCACGGCGAAGAACCCGACGTTGTCCACGCGCCGGCCCGGCAGGGTGTCGAAGCGCTCCAGCACCCCGTAGTTGGCCCGGCCCAGACCGACGAACTGCCAGAACACCGGTTCCTCCACCGCCTCCCGCAACTGCTGCTCGATCTGGGCGTTGCGGTAGACGCCCCCGTCGGAGAAGAACAGCACGAGCGTCGGCACCGCCGTCGGGTACGCCCGCACGAACCCCCGGACCTCGGCGATGACCTTCTGCTCCTCGTTCTGGATGCCGACGAACCGCATGTCGACCTGCCCCGGCGCTAGTCCGTGCCGGGGCTTCTTCGGGCGGCCGAACAGGCTCAGCTCCCCGACCCGGACGTGCAGCTGCAGCCACAGCGGGAGTTCCGCGATCCGCAGGTCCGGCAGGCGCGCCGGGTGCGAGGCGAAGGTCCATGCCTGCATGTCGCCGTCGTCGTCCAGTTGCGCCGCGACCGCCGCCATGCGCTCGACCACGTCGGCGACGACCCCGCGGGCGTACAGGCCGCTCATCGAGCCCGAGGCGTCCAGGACGAGGATCACGCGCGCCACGACGCCCGCCGCCCCGTGTTTGCGCAGGCTGACGGCGACCTGCTCCTTGCGCAGGCTCAGCCGTTGGCGCATGTCGGGAGGCAGTTGCTCCTCGCCCTTGGTGAGCCGTGGGGCCGGCTGGGGCTGCGGCTGCGGCTGGGCCTGGGGCTGGGGAGCCGCCGCCGGGAACGGGAACGGCGGCGGGGGCACCGTCACGGGCAACGCGGGCCGCGGGTACTGGGGTCGGGGCTGGACGGGCGGAGCCTGAGGTGCGACCGGTGCCGCGGGCGGCGGCTGCGGCACGTCGACGGTGATCCCGAAGTCCGTGGCCAGCCCGGCCAGTCCGGAGTTCCAGCCCTGCCCGACGGCGCGGAACTTCCAGACCCCGTTGCGCCGGTACAGCTCGCCGCCCAGGAACGCCGTCTCCGTGGTCGCCTGCATGTCGAACCGCGCGATCTCGGCCCCGTTGCGGGCGTCCAGCAACCGCAGCCGCAACCCCGGAACCTGCCCGAAGGTGCCGCCGTCCGCCGAGGCGCACAGCACGATCCGCTCGACCGCCGGCTCGACCCGGGCCAGGTCGACGTCGAGCGCGTCCGAGGCCTGCCCGGGGCCCGCCGCCTGCTTGCCGGCGTGCCGCACGGCGCCGGAGGCGTGCGCGGGCTGGTTGTAGAAGACGAAGTCGGCGTCCGAACGGACCCGTCCGTCGCCGGTCAGCAGCAGCGCCGAAGCGTCGACGTCGGGCACGCCGGGACCCGCGGTCCAGTCGAGCACGGCCCGGACGGCGGGCACGGGAACCGGCAGATTGGCGCCTTTTCCGAGGGATTCGGGTGTCACGGACGCCAGTGTGCCCCCTCACCCGCCGCGACGGACAGGGCTCCGCACGACCCTCGTGCCCGGGCGGCCCGTGCCGGCCCGGCCGGCTCCCCGCGCACCGTCCGCTACAGTCCGCGCGTGACCACTCGTCAGAAGGACAGCCACTGCTCCTACTGCGGTACGGAGTTCGCCCCCGGCGCGGGATGGCCGCGCACCTGCGCCGCCTGCGGTGGCGTCGCGTACCGCAATCCGCTCCCCGTCGCCATCGCGCTGCTCCCGGTCCGCACCGGTGACGGCACCGGCCTGACCGTCATCCGCCGGTCCATCGAGCCGCGGCGCGGACTGCTCGCCCTTCCCGGCGGCTTCGTGGACCTCGGCGAGACGTGGCAGGAGGCCGTGGTCCGCGAACTCGACGAGGAGACCGGCATCAAGGCCGCCGCCGCCGACGTACGGCTCGCGGACGCCCTCAGCGGCGACACCGGGCACCTGCTGGTCTTCGGCCTCCTGCCGGAGCGCGCCGCCGAGGAGCTCCCGTCCGCCGTCGCCACCGACGAGACCGACGGCCGGGAGATCCTCCTCGCCCCCGCGGAACTGGCGTTCCCGCTGCACACCGAGGCGGCCCGCAACTGGTTCGGCGGCCGCTACTGAACCGCCGCTAATGAACCGGCGCCACTGAACCCGCCGCTACTGAGCCGCCGCTACTGAACCGGCCTACCGGACGGCGGTACCGCGCACCCGCACCCGGTACCCCACGTCGCCACCCTCCTCGCGCACGACGACCACCTCACCGTCCACCACTCGTGAGGTGAAGCGCTCCACGCGCGGGTCCGCCCAGCCGTCCCCGGCGTCCGTCACCAAGGTGCCGCCCCCGCCGCGCCCGGGCGGCGGCGCCCACACCTCCAGGGCCACCGTGCCGTCCTCCTCCGCCACCGGCACCACGGCGCCGGCCCTCGCCAGCACCGGGACGCGCTCCAAGGGCGCGGGCAACAGCACCTGCCCGGGCCCCTGGTACGCCTCCCCGGTCGCGGTGTCGTACCACAGGCCCCGGGGCAGCCGCACCGCCCGTTCCGTCGCGCCCCGCTCCATCACCGGCGCCACCAGCAGCGCGTCGCCCAGCAGGAAGGCGTCCGAGCAGGCACGGAGCTTGCGGTCCTCCGGATCGCCCCACCACAGCGGCCGCACATAGGGCGCGCCCGAACTCCGCGCGATGTGCGCCAGCGTGTACAGGTACGGCATGAGCCGCTCGCGCCCGCGCATCGCCGCGCCGGCCGCCGCCAGCACCTGCGGCCCGAACTCCCACGGCTCGCGGTGCCCGGCGTCGATCGCCGAGTGCGTGCGGAAGAACGGGAAGTACGCGGCCATCTGGAACCAGCGCAGGTACAGCTCCGGCGACGGGCTCCCGGTGAAGCCGCCGACGTCCGGACCCGAGTAGGGCACCCCGCACAGGCCCAGCCCCAGCACCAGTGCCAGCGAGGAGCGCAGCCCGGGCCAGCCGGTCGACACGTCGCCCGACCACGTGCCGCCGTACCGCTGCATGCCCGCCCAGCCGGAGCGGGAGAACAGGAACGGCCGGGAGCCGGGCCGCAGTTCGCGCAGCGCCTCGTGGCCGGCCCGGGCCATGGCCAGCGCGTACACGTTGTGCGCCTCGCGGTGGTCGCCGCCGCGGCCCTCCAGGGCGTGCCGGGCGGAGCGGGGGAGGGTGGTGTCCCCGAACGTCGCGAAGGAGACCGGCTCGTTCATGTCGTGCCACACCCCGGCGAAGCCCTGCGTGAGGCGTTCGGCGTAGAGGCCGCCCCACCACTTGCGCACCCGCGGGTCGGTGAAGTCGGGGAAGACCGCGTCGCCCGGCCACACCACCCCGTGCACCGTGCGCCCCTGCGCGTCCCGTACGAAGGCGTCGGCGGCCGCCCCGCTGTCGTGGACGGGATTGCCCGGTTCCAGCTTCACCGCCGGGTCGACGATCGACACCAGGCGCACCCCCTGCCCCCGCAGCTCCTCGGCGAGCGCGGGCAGGTCGGGGAAGCGTTCCCGGTCGACGGTGAAGACCCGGTGGCCGTCGTAGTGGTCGATGTCCAGGTGCAGCGCCGACAGCGGCAGTTCGCGCTCCCGGTAGCCCGCCGCGACCCGCCGCACCTCCGCCGCCGTGCCGAAGCCCCAGCGGGAGTGCTGGTACCCCAGCGCCCAGCGCGGCGGCAGGGCCGGCCGGCCGGTCAGCGCCGTCCAGGAGGACAGGATCCGTGCGGGTGTGCCGGGGATCACCCAGTAGCGCAACGGGCCGCCGTCCATCCGCGTCTCGCAGCCGCCCGGGCGGTCGTGGCCGGAGCCCGCGCCCTCCTCGCCCTCGCGCAGGGTCACCCGGCCGTCCCAGGTGTTGTCGTGGAAGACCAGGTGGCTGCCCGCGTCGGCGACGACCAGCTGCAGCGGCATGGTGATGTAGAGGGGATCGGTCTCCGGCTCGAAGGCGCCGCCGGGGTCGGTGTTCCACAGCCGGTAGGTGCCCTCGCCCAGCCGCGGCCCCGAGGCCCGCCCGCCGAGCCCGAACACGGCCGCGTCCGCCGCCGTCTCCGAGCGCTGCACCCAGCGCGGTTCCGTGCCCTCCGCCCGGTTCACCGGGTCCCACCAGCGCGGCGGCAGGTCGCGCCGCAGCAGCACGCCCCCAGGGGTGCGGAACTCCACCGCGCCGTGCCGGGAGACCAGCACCCTGATCCGCTCCGACACCACCCGCCAGCCGTCCTTGTCGGGCTCGATGACGGCCCGTGTGTCGGCGTCGGGGCAGCCGCCGTCCAGCGCGTACGAGGGCTCGGGCTCGGCACCGTCCCAGCCGCAGAACACCGCGCCGCCCGCCGCGACCCGCACCCGCAGGGTCGAGCGGGCGAAGCGCACCAGCCCGCCGCCCGGCAGCGGGTCCGCGCCCTCGGCGGGACCCGGCACCCGCGCCCGCTCCGGTCCCCGCCGCGGGAGGTCCCGCGCGTCCGTGCGCTGCCGGCGCCATGCCGCGCGCACCGCCCTCAGCCCGTTCGCCGATCCGACCTGCCGTACCTGTCGCACCAGGTCCCGAGCATCCATAAGCCCCACCCTTTCACCGTTCCCGCCCGCCCCGCCGCCGGCCGGCCACCTTCCACCTGGCGGCCGGGCACATGCTCGCACCCCCGAATGTGTGGGGGGTGCCCTGGCGCCGGAGACGATCACGTGGCATCGTCCTGCCCAGCCGCGACCGGGGACATTCCGCCCGGCCGGGGTCCAGCCGCACATCACGCAGCGTCGCGTACCGTCCGGGAGCCGCCCCATGAGCACCACACCTGAGCCCACCGCCGACCCGGTGACCGAGCAGCCCCTCTGGCAGCCCGGCCCGGACCGGGTATCCGGTGCCCAGGTGACCCGCTTCCAGGCCTGGGCGGCCGAGCACCACGGGGCGCCCGCGCCCGACCCCGCCGACCCCGTCGCCGGCTACCAGGCGCTGCACGCGTGGTCGGTGCGCGAGAGCGAGACCTTCTGGCGGTCCGTCGTCGAGTGGTTCGACGTGCGCTTCTCCACGCCGTACGAGACCGTCCTCGCCGACGCCTCCATGCCCGGCGCGCAGTGGTTCCCCGGGGCCACCCTCAACTACGCCGAGCACGCCCTGCGTCCCGCCGGCGACGCGGCGAGGGCCGGTGAGCCCGCCCTCCTCCACCTCGACGAACGCCACGAGATCGGTGCCATCGGCTGGGGCGAACTGCGCCGCCAGGTCGCCTCCCTCGCCCACGAGCTGCGCGTCCTCGGCGTCCGCCCCGGCGACCGGGTCAGCGGCTACCTCCCCAACGTCCCCCAGGCCGTGGTCGCCCTGCTGGCCACCGCCGCCGTGGGCGGCGTGTGGACGTCCTGCGCCCCGGACTTCGGCGCGCGCAGCGTGCTGGACCGCTTCCAGCAGGTCGAGCCCGTCGTCCTGTTCACCGTCGACGGCTACCGCTACGGCGGCAAGGAGCACGACCGCACCGGCGTCGTCGCCGAGCTGCGCGCCGAACTGCCCTCGCTGCGGGCCGTCGTGCACATCCCGCTGCTGGGCACGCCCGCCCCCGAGGGCGCCCTGGAGTGGGAGTCCCTGGTCTCCGGCGACCCCGAGCCGGTGTACGAGCAGGTCCCCTTCGACCACCCGCTGTGGGTGCTCTACTCCTCCGGTACGACGGGCCTGCCCAAGGCCATCGTCCAGTCCCAGGGCGGCATCCTGCTGGAGCACCTCAAGCAGACCGGCCTGCACCTCGACCTCGGGCCCGGGGACCGTTTCTTCTGGTACACCTCCACCGGCTGGATGATGTGGAACTTCCTCGTCGGCGGCCTGCTCGCGGGCTCCACGATCGTCCTCTACGACGGCAGCCCCGGCTTCCCCGACACCGGCGCCCAGTGGGGCGTGGCCGAACGCACCGGCACCACCGTCTTCGGCACCTCCGCCGCATACGTCATCGCCTGCCGCAAGGCCGGCGTCCAGCCCGGCCGCGACCACGACCTGTCGGCGGTCACCTGCGTGGCCACCACCGGCTCCCCCCTCCCGCCGGACGGCTTCCGCTGGATCCACGACGAGGTCAAGGAGGACCTCTGGATCGCCTCCGTCAGCGGCGGCACCGACGTGTGCAGCTGCTTCGCGGGCGGCGTCCCGACCCTCCCGGTGTACATCGGCGAGCTCCAGGCCCCCTGCCTCGGCACCGACCTGCAGGCCTGGGACCCGTACGGCAAGCCGGTCACCGACGAGGTCGGCGAACTGGTCGTCACCAACCCCATGCCGTCGATGCCGATCCACTTCTGGAACGACCCCGACGGCAGCCGCTACCGCGACAGCTACTTCGAGATGTTCCCCGGCGTCTGGCGGCACGGCGACTGGATCACCCTGACCTCGCGCGGCACCGTCGTCATCCACGGCCGTTCCGACTCCACCCTCAACCGGCAGGGCGTCCGCATGGGCTCCGCCGACATCTACGAGGCCGTCGAACGGCTCCCGGAGATCCGCGAGTCGCTGGTCATCGGTGTCGAGCAGGCCGACGGCGGCTACTGGATGCCGCTGTTCGTGCAGCTCGCCGAGGGCGCGGTCCTCGACGACGCCCTGCGCGACAAGGTCAAGCGCACGATCCGCGAACAGCTCTCGCCGCGCCACGTCCCGGACGAGATCATCCCGGTCCCCGGCATCCCGCACACCCTCACCGGCAAGCGCATCGAGGTCCCGGTGAAGAAGCTGCTGCAGGGCACGCCGATGGACAAGGCCGTCAACCCCGGCTCCGTCGACGACGTGCGGCTGCTGCGGTTCTACGAGGATCTGGCCCGCACCCGAGGCTGACCGCCCGCGGGGGGTGGCGCGGGCCCTGCCTCACCCCCCGTACGTGGCGCCGAACTCGCCGAGGACGCCCGCGAAGTCGGCGGCCAGGGCTTCCGCCTCGGCGGGCCGCAGCCCGGCGGTCGTGATCCGCACCCCGGGCCCCGCCGCGAGCCGGAACCTCGCCCCCGCCGCCACCCACCACCCGCGCGAGCGCAGGCCGTTCACCACCGCCGCCTCGTCCCGCACCGGTACCCACACGTTCAGCCCGCTGGCCCCGTGCGCGGCGATGCCGTGCGCACCGAGCTCCGCGACGAGCGCCTCCCGCCGCTCCGTGTACGCGTCCCGCGCGGCGTCCACCAGCAGCCGCGCCGCCGCGTCCGTCATCAGCCGCGCGGCCATCCCCTGCAGCACATGACTGACCCACCCCGAGGTGAGCAGCAGCCGCCCGTCGTGCCGCGCCAGCGTCGTCGGGTCGCAGGCCAGGGCCGCCCACCGCAGGTCCGTGCCCAGGTACTTGGTGACGGTGCGCACCTGCGCCCAGCGCGGCAGCGCACCCCCCGACGTCAGGCTGTTCAGCGGCACACCGGCGATCTCCGCGGCGTGGTCGTTCTCCACGACGAGCACGTCGGGCGCCTCCCGCAGCACCTCGACCAGCGCGTCCCGTCGCTCGGGCGAGAAGCACCCGCCGTACGGGTTCTGGGAGCGCGGACTGCACACCACCGCACGGGCCCCGGCCCGCAGCGCGTCGCGCAGCGCGTCGGGCCGCATGCCCTCGTCGTCCACCGCGACGGGCACCATCCGCAGCCCCAGCGCGGGCACCAGGTCGAGCAGGTGGTGGTAGCCCGGGTCCTCCATCGCCACGGCGTCGCCCGGCCGCAGTTCGACGGAGAGCAGCCGACCCACGCAGTCGAGGGCGCCGTGCGCGAAGGTCACGTCCCGCGCCGGCACCCCGTCGCGGTCGAACCAGGCCCGGGTCAGCGCCTCCAGTTCGGGAAGGCGCGGCGCCGACCGGTGCGAGCGCGCCCCGGGCGTCACGCGCACCGACCGTGGCAGCTCCGGGAGGAACGCCGGGTCCGGATGGCCGCCCGCCAGGTCCCGCAGTCCCGCGGGCACCTTCGGCGGCCTCCTGGACGCCACCGCCGGCGCCTCCGCGACGACGGTGCCGCCCCGCCCGCGGGTGACGACGATCCCGCGCCGCCGCAGCTCCTTGTAGGCGGTCGCCACCGTGCCGGGGCTGATCCCCAGACGCTCGGCCAGCGCCCGCACCGGCGGGAGCGCGGCCCCGGGGGACAACGCCCCTTCGGCCACGCCCCGTTCGACGGACGCGGCGATGCCCTTGGCGGTCGTACCACTGATCGCATATTGTGCTGCCACATTCATAAGTATGTATCGATACAAACTTCGGGTCAAGGGGGCAGTACATGCGATTCCCTCGCAGCCGCAGCGACATCGAGGACCTCGTACCGGGCGGCCCCGACGGCCGCCGCATGCTCTGGGTCAGCCTCACCGACAAGGCAGGATCCGGCCTCTGGTACGGCACTTCGGCGCTCTACTACACCTACGTCGCCGGACTCGCCCCGCACGAGATCGGCCTCCTGCTCGGCGTCGCCGGAGCCGTCGGGGTCGCGGGCACCCCCGTCGCGGGCCGCGTCGCCGACCACGTCCCGCTCACCCGGCTGCTCCCCGCCGTCCACGCCCTGCGCGCCGCGGCCGCCGTCGGCATCCTGCTCACCGGCACCTTCTGGCTGCTGCTCCCGATCGCCGCGCTCGGCAGCCTCGGCGACCGCGCCGCCTCCGTCCTCACCAAGCTCTACGCCGCCCGCGTCGCCGGCCCGGACCGCGTCCGCTACCAGGCCCTCCAGCGCACCGTCGTGAACATCGGCTTCGGCATCGGCGGCCTCGCCGCCGCCGTCGCCCTGGCCGTCGGCACCGACACCGCCTACCGCGCCATGCTCATCGGGGACGCCCTGTCCTTCGCCGGCGCCGCCCTGCTCGTCCTGCGCTGCGCCGAACCCCCGTCCGCCGCACGCGTGGTGGCCGGCGCGGGCACCGCCGGCGACGGCGGACCGGCCCTGAGTAAGGCCCCGGCCGCCAGCCCCTGGCGCGACCGCGGCTACCTCGCGTACACGGCGACCGAGACCCTGCTGTTCCTCGACGACACGGCGCTCAACGTCGGCCTGCCGCTGTGGATCGCCACCGCGACCGCCGCGCCGCACAGCCTCGTCGCCCTGCTCTTCGTGCTCAACAACGTGCTCGTCGTGCTCTTCCAGGTCCGCCTCAGCCGGCTCGGCGAACAGCCGCGCAGGGCCGCCGCCTCACTGCCGCTGCTCGGCGTCGCCTTCCTCGTCGCGGGAGGCGCCATGGCCGTCTCGGCCACGGACTCGGCGGCCATCGCCGTCGTCGCCCTCGTCGTCGCCGCCACGGCGTTCACCGCCGCCGAGATCGTCCACGCCGCGATCTCCTGGGAACTGTCCCTCGCACTCGCCCCCGGCCGCTCCCAGGGCGCGTACCTCGGCGTCCACGGACTCGCGCAGTCGGCCCAGCGTGCGGCGGGACCGGTCCTGCTCACCTCCGCCGTCATGGCCGCGGGGCCGCTCGGCTGGCTGGGCCTCGGGGCCGGGCTCGCCGCCGTGTCCGTCGGTCAGCGCACCCTCGTACGCCGCCGCCTGGACCGACTGGACGCCCTGGAACGTCCCGCACCCGCGGCCCCGCGTACCCCCACCGCTCCGGACGCTACGGTCACTGTCAGTGGCGGCGATTACGGTGGGTGACAGTTGACCGCCGTACCGAGGGGGAGCCGTCATGGCACACACCAAGCACCGCAAGCAGAGCACCCGCCCCGCCCGCCGCGCCGCGAGGAGCGGCCGCCGCACCCTGCGCCGCGAGTCCCCGACCACCGTCGCCGTCCTCACCGACCCCGCCGACTTCGCCGCCATGCGCGGCTACCGCAGTTTCACCTTCGACGACCACCCGGGCTACCTGCGGCAGGTCGAGGGCCTGCTGCGCTCGCTCTCCTCCCGCGGCATCCACGTGCGCGTCGGCCCCTTCGACCCGGCCGAGTACGCCGAGTACTGCGCCGACACCGGCCACGAACCCGACAGTTCGCGCTCCCGCACCCGCTACGCGGCCGACGTCACCACGTCCGGACCCACCGTCCCCTACACCGGGCAACCCCTGGAACTCCTCGTCACCGAGCTCGAGTACGAGGCCGGACGCCAGGCCACCTGGGAACGGGCCTCCGGCATCCTGGCCGGCGCCGGGGACTGCGAGGGCTGCGGCGACGACCTCGCCCGCGCGTCCTTCGAACGCGCCTCCCAGGCACTGATGCGCCTGCTGGAGGCCGCCGGGCCGGGCCACCACCACCTCGTGTGCAGCGTCCCCGCCGACGGCACCACGCTCCTCGCCGCCCTGCACGCCCGCTGCGACGAGCAGGGCATGGTCCACCTCGTCGAGGCCGAGGCCCTGGTCTGCTGCACCGTCCTCGCCGCCGGGATCGCCGAGGACAGCCCCGGTGGCGTCGTCCTGCGCAGCGGCGCGGGCACCGGACAGCCCCCGCCGGAGCGTCCGGACGAGGTCCGCGGCTGGACCCTGCGCGACGGCTGGCTGCAGCCCCTCACCGAGGCACAGGTCTTCAACGCCTACTGCACCGACGCCGAGTCCGGCGACCCCGTGCCCCCGGAGCCCGGCGTCGTCCACCGCCCGGGATTCGTCCTCCCACCACCGGATGACGACGACTGAGCACGGCGCGCGGTACGGCCGTGCACGACCCGGCCCGGAACGCGGAGGGGCGCCCCACCACCGGTGGGACGCCCCTCGGGAGACGGGAAGCGATCACTCCCCGGACAGCACCGCCTGCGCCGCGCGCCGCGCCTCGTCGGCCGTGTCGGTCGCCCGCGCGGCCGCCGCCGCACGCTCGCACTGCGCCAGCGTGTACTTCGCCAGCGTCGCCCGCACGTAGGGGATCGACGCCGAGCCCATCGACAGGCTGGTCACGCCCAGACCCGTCAGCACGCACGCCAGCAGCGGATCGGAGGCCGCCTCACCGCACACACCGCAGCTCTTGCCCTCGGCCCGCGCGGCGTCGGCCGCCGCGGCCACCAGGTCCAGCAGCGCCGGCTGCCACGGATCCTGCAGCCGCGACACCGAACCCACCTGGCGGTCCGCCGCGAAGGTGTACTGCGCCAGGTCGTTCGTCCCCAGCGACAGGAACTCGACCTCCTGCAGGATCGAACGCGCCCGCAGCGCCGCCGACGGGATCTCCACCATCGCGCCGAACTTCGCGTGCAGCCCCGCCTCCCGGCACGCGTCCGCGAACGCCTTGGCGTCGACGCGGTCCGCCACCATGGGCGCCATGACCTCGAGGTACACCGGCAGGCCCTCGGCGGCCAGGGCGAGCGCCCGCAGCTGGGTGTGCAGCACATCGGGGTGCGCGAGCAGCGTCCGCAGACCCCGCACGCCCAGCGCCGGGTTCGGCTCGTCCGCCGGCGTCAGGAACTCCAGCGGCTTGTCGGCCCCCGCGTCCAGCACCCGGACCACGACCCGGCCCTCGGGGAACGCCTCCAGCACCCGCCGGTACGCCTCGACCTGCTTCTCCTCCGACGGCGCGTTCTTCGAGTCGTCAAGGAAAAGGAACTCCGTGCGGAACAGGCCCACACCCTCCGCGCCCGCCTTCACGGCGGCCTCGACGTCCGCGGGCCCGCCGACGTTCGCCAGCAGCGGCACCTTGTGCCCGTCCGAGGTCGCACCGGGGCCGGAGGTCGCGGCGAGCGCCGCCCTGCGCTCCTCCGCGGCCTTCGCCAGCTCGGCCCGACGGTCCTTGCCCGGGTCGACGTAGATGTCGCCGGTGCTGCCGTCCACAGCGATGACCGTGCCCTCCGCGAGCTCCGTGGCACCCGGCAGCGCCACCACCGCGGGCACCCCCAGTGCACGCGCGAGGATCGCGCTGTGGCTGGTCGGGCCGCCCTCCTCGGTCACGAAACCGAGCACCAGCGAGGGGTCGAGCAGAGCGGTGTCCGCCGGCGCCAGGTCCCGCGCGATCAGCACATACGGCTCGTCGCTGTCCGGGACGCCCGGCATCGGCACCCCGAGCAGCCGCGCCACGATCCGGTTGCGGACGTCGTCCAGGTCGGCGACCCGCCCCGCCAGGTACTCGCCCGCGTTGGCGAGCAGCGCCCGGTAGGAGGCGAAGGCGTCGTACACCGCGCGCTCCGCCGAACTGCCCACCGCGATGCGGCGCTCCACGTCGGCCATCAGCTCGGGGTCCTGCGCCATCAGTGCCTGGGCCTCCAGCACCGCCTGCGCCTCGCCACCCGCCAGGTTGCCGCGCGCGATGAGGTCGTTGGCCACCGCGTCGACCGCCTGTCGCGCCCGGGCCTGCTCGCGCGGCGCCTCGTCGGCCGGAATCTGCTTGGCCGGGGGCTCGAGAACCGCGGTTCCCATGTGCCGTACCTCGCCGATCGCCACGCCGTGGCTGACACCGACGCCTCGCAGCGTTGTCTCCATCTCACCCGTCTCCGGTTGTCGCGGACGCTCGCGACCGCGTTGCCTGTGTGTTTGCGTCAGGAGTGGCCTTGCCGAAAAGGCTACGTCCAGGAGAAGAGCGTGGCCCCGGTGGTCACCTCTCCGTCCTGGACGAGGCCGGTCAGCGCCTCGGCCGCCGCCTCCAGCGCCACCACCGGGCACACGGGCGACTTGCCGGCGGCCTCGACCGCCGCGGGGTCCCAGCGCACCATCTCCTGGCCGCGCGCCACGGTGTCGCCCTTGTTGACGAGCACCTCGAAGCCCTCGCCGTTGAGCTGCACGGTGTCGATGCCGAGGTGGGTCAGCACCCCGTGCCCGTCCGCGTCCACCACGACGAACGCGTGCGCGTGCAGGGACACGACCACGCCGTCCACCGGGGACACCGCCACCGACGGCTCGCGCACGGGATCGATCGCCGTGCCGGGCCCCACCATGGCGCCCGAGAACACGGGGTCCGGCACCGCGGCCAGACCGATGACGCGCCCGGTCAGGGGCGACGAGACAGTCGTCATGATGAAGCCTCCCAGCAAGTGGTCCAGACCACTCAGTCTGCCACCCCCTCGGACCGCGGCACACCGCGGCACCGCACGCCACCCCGGATTTGCTCCGGCCGGGGCCCTCCAGTACCTTGGGTCGACCCCGCGACGAGAACGCCACGGAGACGTGCGTCCTCTCAGCGGCCGGTAAATCCGACGGAAAGCATCTGCTAAAGTCGGGGAGCGGGAAAGCCGAAAGGCCGGAACGCAAAAGCAGGAAAAGCAGGAGATCCCCGCCGGCGGGAATCGGGCCCGAAAGAGTCTGATAAGCTGGTGACAACGAAGGGAAAGCCCGGAGGGGCCGGTGAAACGGTCTTGAAGGAAGCTTCCGTTCCTTGAGAACTCAACAGCGTGCCAAAAGTCAACGCCAGATATGTTGATACCCCGTCTCCGGGCCGTACGGTCTGGGGCGA